>JAETQI010000082.1 GCA_021770755.1 Lachnospiraceae bacterium | reverse complement strand
CCTCTATTTTCGTACCAGATACAGAGAAATGTCCATCTCCTTGGCTCATTCATCTGAGATATAGAACTAAAAATTCCTTGATTTTTTAAGGAAAATCACTTGACAATATAGGGAGGTAACAATCATGAGTAATCTTGAAAATGTAGCTGCATTTGCTGGTTCAAATGCCACATCAGCCTGCGGTTCGGCCTGTGGCGCGGCTGATCCCAAACCCGAGGAAAAACCCGCATCAGCCTGCGGTTCGGCCTGCGGCGCGGCTGATCCCAAACCCGAGGAAAAGCCCGCATCAGCCTGCGGTTCGGCCTGCGGCGCGGCTGATCCGGCATCAAAGTAAACTTTTGTCCGACTCCCGGCGAGCAAGAAAGAGCTATCTTTCCCTGCTCGCCGGGAGCTTACACAAAACTTTAGGAGGAATATCCGATATGAAACCCTACTTTGCGTTCCAATGGCATATCACAGACGAATGTGATCAAAGATGCAGACATTGCTATATTTTTTCAGAGGATAACCAGATCTGCCTGAAACAGATGCGATATGAGGAGATGGAAACAGTCCTTTCAAGCTGCATGGATCTGTGCGAAAGGCTAGGCCGCACACCGTATTTTTATATCACAGGCGGTGATCCGATCTTGCACAAAGATTTCTGGCGGCTATGCGGACTGCTGGAAAAAAATCATATCACCTTTGGCATTTTGGGGAACCCGTTCCATTTGACAGATGAGGTGTGCAAACGGCTTTATGCGTATGGCTGCAGGAAATATCAGCTTTCACTGGACGGAATGAGAGAAACTCACGACAGATTCAGAAAACCCGGCTCTTTTGATATCACAGTAGAGAAGATCGACTGTATCAGGAAGGCAGGAATGTACTGTGCAGTCATGTCCACAGTATCATGCGCGAATAAAGATGAGTTTCCCGAGCTGATCGACCTGGTCGTGAACAAAAATGTCGATGTGTTCGCATTTGGAAGATACTGCCCTACAAGTGAACAAAAGGCGGAAGACTATCATATCCCTCCGCTTGAATACAGGGCATTTCTGGAAAAATGCTGGGAAAAGTATGAACAGTATAAGGACAGACATACAACCTTTCAGTTAAAAGACCATCTATGGACCTTATTTTTATATGAAAAAGGAATTTTTAAGATACCGGAAAACGCGGATAAGAAAATGATATACGACGGCTGCCACTGCGCGATCAGCCATATGACGATCCTCCCGACGGGTGACGTATATGCCTGCCGGCGAATGGAAAATAAGATCGGCAATGTATTTGATACTTCCATGTACGACCTTTTCATGAGTGCCAGCATGGAAAAATATCGTGATTTTGATCGGTTTGAAAAGTGCAGCAGGTGTGAGCTTCGCGGGTTCTGCAGGGGCTGTCCTGCGGTGACCTATGGCTACACCGGAAATATGTATGCGCCTGATCCGCAATGCTGGAAGATCATCGAAAACACTTCGGAGGTGTGATATGGATATTTTAGATCTCATGAAAAAACGCAGGTCCATCCGCAAATATCAGGATCGGCAGATCGACAGAAAAGATCTGGAAAAGATCATCGAGGCAGGATTGTACGCACCCAATGCAGGCGGCGGGCAGAGGGCGCGGATCATTGCCGTTCATAACAGAGCATTGACAGCGCAGATCGGCAGGCTTAACCTTGCACGGTTTGACCGGAGCCGCCTTGCAGGAGGTTATGTATCCGCTGAACAGCCCAGTAATATTGATGATCCAACGATTAAAAACGGATTTTACGGAGCGCCCGCGGTCTGTATCATTTTTGGCGCCAGGAATTTTTTATACAGTGTTCCCGATGCATTCTGCTGTGCAGAAAATATGGTGCTTGAGGCCGCCCACCTGGGGATCGCATCCTGCATCGTTGCCAGAGGGGAAGAAACCTTTGACAACGAAGCCGGCGCAGCATTGTTGAAAAAGTGGGGTATTCCCGACACAGAGACAGCCCGCTGCTTTGTGATACTGGGATACTGTGACGGGCGTTACCCGCAAGTGAAACCAAGAAAAGAAGACCGTTTTATGATCATTGATTAGATTGGAGGAATATATGATGGATGCACAAACCTGTTTAAAAAAGCTGGAGTATGTCGGCGTGCTGAATTTTGCGACTGTGGATCGATATGGAAAGCCACAGATCAGAAACATCAGCGCGATTCATTACGAACAGCAGTCCATGTACTTTTTTACAGCGAGGGGCAAGGCCTTTTGCGAAGAATTGCTGTCAGACGGAAATGTACAGATATTGGGATATACCAAATACAAAGAGATGATAAGGCTCTCTGCAAAGGCTGAGAAGGTACCTGAACACGAACAGGGAAAATGGATCGATACCATCTTTGCAGAACAGCCTTATCTATCAAATGTTTATCCGGGCAGCACCAGGGAGATCGGCATTGTCTTCTGTATCCGGAATGCCGAGATCGAATATTTCAATCTCGGCGTCAATCCGATCTTTCGTGAAAAATATGCGATCGGAAATGCCGGCATAACCGAAAAGGGCTACTATATCTCACAGGACTGTATCGGCTGCGGCAAATGCCAGAGCAACTGTCCGCAGAGATGTATCGTTTCCGGCAGACCCTATGAGATCAAGCAGGAACACTGTCTGCATTGTGGAAACTGCTATGAAAAGTGCCCTGTGGGAGCTGTGAAAAAGTTGTGACTGGATCCTATTCCCTTGTCAGGTCGATTGTGACAGCGCAGTCCTCGAGCACTTCCTCCGAACCCGGTATCTTGCTCCCGTCCGCGTCCCACGAAACGCGCACCGGTATGAGCGTCATCGTCGGGGAGGACGCGTCAAACCCCTTAATCTCCAGATCCTGTGAAAACGCAATGGAACCGTCCTCCTTCTGCTCCGGGACAGAACAGCCGTTGGACCGAAGCCACTCATCACTGGTGAGCCTTCTGCCGGACGCGTCCTCCAGGATATAATCTCCCCAGCGCAGAAGCTCCATCATACTTTCCTCCTGCACTTCCCACTCCAGATGCAGGTTGATGGCTGACGGCGAGACAGTGATCTAATAGGCGAGGATCTGTCCGAAATCCAGACCGGTCACATTTCCGCTGCCCTGCGCAGCGGTTCCGAACTTGTCGGATCTCACCGTGAAAGCAAAGTCCGACCTGCTGTCCGGCGACGTGTACACCTGGACTTTTACATTGATGACGTCTGTGTCCGTTTTCTGCAGTGTTGGATCGACTACCGTAACCTTGCATTCATAGATGCCGCTGCCCTCCTCTGTCTCCGCCACATATTCAAGGCGGCTGTCGATATCGTTAATGTAGACATGGTCTGCCAGTTCAAAATACTCATTTTGCGGCTTTGCCCAGAACATCAGGGTCGCGCCGTCATAATAGGCGTCTGTCACCTGGAAGAGAGCCTCCTCCTGTACACTGCTGTCTGCCGTTTCCGCTTCTGGACCTGCGGCGGTTTCCATGATGATCGCTCCCTCGGTCCCGTCACTGTGGACGATGGACTGCTCCGCCTGCCTGGCGTTGATCCCCAGTCCGTTCAGCCAGTCCTGAAATACCGGAAGACGCGCTGCCGTAACCGTACCTCCCGCCAGGATCAGACAGGCGGCGAGCGGCAGCAATGCCCTCCTTTTTCTTCGGACTGTATGTCTGACAGGTTTCATATGGGTGCGGACTTCCCTGGATACGACCTGCCGAAACCGCTCGGGTGTCTGAGGAAAGCTCCTGCTCAACTCATCTGCAAAATCTTCATAGCTCTTTCTCATAATCTTCCTCCTTCTCACATTGCGCTCTTCCCATGATACTGCGAAGATCCCTGCGCCCACGGCTCAGACGGCTTTTGACAGTTCCTGCGGGAACGTGCATGATCCTGGCGATCTCCTCAATGGAATACCCCTCCAGGTAGTACAGCACGATCGTCAGACGGTATTCCTTTTTCAGCGCGCTCAGCGCCTCATACAGATCAGAATAATCCGGCCCGGCACATTCCTCCTGCGGTTCTGTCAATATGGCAGTGCTCTTCTCGCGCTTTTTCAGCAGACTGTAACATTCATGGATCAGAATTCTGGTCAGCCACGTCTTTGCATACGCCTCCTGTTTCAGCGTATATAATTTGCCAAATCCCGTTGCGATCGCCTCCTGCACTGCGTCCTCACAGTCCGCATCGTATTTCAGTATACTTTTTGATATGCGGTACAGACTATCTGTGGAAGAAAGCACCACACTGGCAAATGCTTCTTTGTCCATCATGTCCTCCCCTTTCCTCTTTGGATTTTATTATACCTATTAGAGGAATAACGTGTCAAAAAGATTCCCCGGAAAATTATTTTCCCACGGATCCCTATCTGTGATACAATGATCAGGTAGAAGCGGGCATCACTGTCTCTCTTTTTTGTGCAGAAATTGAGAGGACACGCGGCGCGGATTCTTTTATAATCATAATTGGTGAATGTATTGATATACATTAGAAAAAACGGAGGTATTTTATGGATTGGATCGAACGGCTCAACGAAAGCATGCATTACATCGAGGAACATCTGACAGATAAGATCGACTATGACCAGATTGGGCGGATCGCCTGCTGCTCTGCCTATCATTTTCAGAGAATGTTCACTTACATGGCGGGGATACCATTGTCAGAGTATATCCGGAGACGAAAGATGTCTCTTGCGGCAGTCGACCTGCAGGGCGGGGACGCCAGGGTCGTCGATGTCGCGGAAAAGTACGGATATCACTCCCCGACAGCATTCAACAGGGCTTTCCAGGGAATTCACGGCATCGCGCCCTCCGCTGTCAGAAACGGGGGCGTATCTGTGAAAACCTACCCTCCGATCACCTTTAAGATCACAGTAAAAGGAGTTGAAGAAATGAATTATCGAATCGAAACAAAAGAAGCCTTCCGCATCGTCGGTGTATCCGCGCCGCTGCAAAGGGAACTCGAGAACAACTTTATGATCGTACCTAAGATGTGGGGGGACGCCGCCGCGGACGGCACCATACAGAAGCTTGCAGCGATGATGGACACGCCGGTCAAGGGACTCCTCGGAGTGAGCGTCTGCAACGATGAGGAAGACTGGAAATATTTTATCGCGGTCGCAAGCACAAAAGAAAGCAGCGGGTTTGACGAATATACCGTGCCCGCGTCCACATGGGCGGTCTTTCCGGGCAGCGGCACGAACCAGTCCGTACAGGAACTGGAGCAGCGCATCGTGACAGAGTGGCTTCCGACATCCGGGTATGAATATGCCAATGCACCGGATATCGAAGTGTATCTGAATCCGGATCCGCAGAACGCACAGTACGAGGTGTGGATCCCCGTGAAACGGGCAGGGGAGTGATCTTCTCCCCCTGCCTGCTGCATTCACACCCTGAAAGATGCTACCGTCTGATTCAACAGCGCACTCAGGCGGAACAGTTCTTCCATCTGCTCCATGACAGCCGCGGAATTTTTGTCAGAGTCTTCCGCGGACTGCTCAACCTTCTCCATAAACTCCGCTATCTCACTGATGAGTCCCGTGATCTCTGTGATCGACGCATCGATATCGGCCATACTGGCACTCATCGCCTCGGACGATGCTCCCAGGTCATTGGAGATATCATTGTAAAATGCTGCGTCCTGCTGATACATCTGAGCCAGCGCAGTCATTTCCTGATAATCCTCCATCACTTTTCCGTTCATAAAAGTCAGCAGCCTCTCGGAATTCCTGGAAAGGAAATCCACGTTTTTCACCACGCTCTCTGTCACTTTGCGGATCTGGTCGACCGCCAGTCTTGAGTGATCGGCAAGCTCCCTGATCTCCTCCGCCACAACAGAAAATCCTTTTCCGGCCTCACCGGCCCGCGCCGCCTCTATAGAAGCATTCAATGCCAGAAGATTGGTCTGTGAGCTGATCGAGAGGATCTCTTCTGTCAGGGTGTCGATCTCCTGCACCCTTTTGCTGTCTGCGATCGCCCTTTCAAGATCGTCCCGCGTCTCCTGATACAGTGCCACAGCCTCCTTGGCAGACTTCATGGAGGCCTCATGCCGTTTGTGGGCACGCTCCATGATACTGCCGGACTGCCCGACTGCCTCGCCGGCTTTTTGGGCGACTTTCCCGATCGCCTCCCCCAATTCCTGGCTGTTATTTCTGATGCTGTCTGTCAGTCCGCGCGCCTGCAGCGTCTGCACCATCACCCTGATGAACAGCTCGGAAATCCCGGAGATCTCCTGATTTAATGCCGTCATCTTCGCGGAGGTTCCCTCCGCGATCGTGCCGATATTCTCCGCGTCCTTCTTCGTGTTCAGTATGATCTCGCGGATCTGCTGGCGCACCTCTGTGGTCGCTGTCCGGATCTGCTCCGTCTCATTTTTGTATTCCCTTGGAATCGTTTTTTCAACGACCACATCTTCCGAGAAATCTCCCGACGCAAACTGTTTGAGCATCTGGATCGGCGCGAGCATTTTTCCGATCAGCCCTGCCATGAACACTGCCACAAACGCGATGACCACCAGAGCGATCACGGCAGCTATCATGATCATGGCGGCAAGAGACTGTGTGACGTTTGCCGTCGGCACCACGACTCCCAGTTTCCAGCCGCTGCCATCGATATCCGCCACTGCAAAATAGCATTCACTGCCGTCATAGTCCGTGAGTCTGGCCACGCCCTGTTCTGTCCCTTTGATCAATGCCCCCAGCTCCGGCATGATGTCTGTTGCGATGACAGCGCTGTCCGCTGTAGGCTCATAGCTTTTATTCCTGTGCGCCACATACTGACCGCTGCTGTCCACCAGGAATCCATATACGCCCTCCGCATAATCAATGCTGCCTGTCAGGTCTGTCACAGTACCGAGCGTGACATCCAGGCCGATGACACCTGCAAGCTCACCATCGATATAGATCGGTGACGCGATCGTCGCGCACATCTGGTTTGTCAGCACATCCCAGTAAGGATCCGTCACAATGACCGCTCTCTCCTGTGCCGCCTGCTGATACCACCCGCGCTGTACCGGATCGTAACCGTCCGGGATCTCCGCCTCCCTGTTCGACTGGATAAACCTGCTGTCCCTTGTCCCGCAATACAGATTCAGAAGCTCCTCCCTGCCTGATGCGTGAGCGTCCACCACAGACTGCACCACAGCGGTATCGATCGTTTTCCCCGCCTCGATACCTGACGCCGCTCCATCTGCGACCATTTTCTCAATCCCGATCCAGGTGTTGATCTCCTCCGCATACTTATCGGCACTGAGCTGCAGTGCCTGTGTCTGATCCTGGATCATGCGCTTTCCCGCAACCGCGATGATCCCTACCGTTGTCAGCAGGATACTCACCACCACGATCCCGATCATACTGAATGTCAGTTTCCCTTTAATCGTCCTCAACAAAATGATATCCCTCCTATTTCTGGTCCGTACATTGATATCATTATAGGAAGCCGATTGTCGAAACAAAATATTTAAGGAACAATTTGCAGGTTTTACGGCATGATTTGTCGATCGTTACACATTTGTCAATGTCTGGCTGATCACACGCTCAAAGTCCAACTGTCTCCCCGGCTCGCAGATCTGTTTTTGCAGAAAATCATCCATCTTCAGCCGCCCGTCCCGCACATGTTCATAAAACAATTTTACGAAATGTCCTGCCATGACGTCCACCGCAAAAAATCCAGGATAGCTCACGAAGAAGTGCGGGCTTCTCCATTCCATCTCCTTTGAAACAGCGTACTTCTCACATGCCGCCTCCCACTCGGCATCAAGATCCGGCATGTCTTTCCTGTAAATATTCTGCTCAAACCATGCACAGCAGCACAAATAATCTGTCTGATGATTGAGCTTGTCCATCAACAGATCCTCGTCACTGCCCAAAAAGGTACTGAGAAACTGCGGGGAGTATACCAGATCCTCAAAGACCAGCGCCACAAACTCCTCGATCACCGCACTGTAGGGTCCCGCCCATTCCGGTGCGTCCTGCCGGATATGGTTATAGTAATAGGCGTGTCCGATCTCATGCATCAAAATGGAGAATCCCGAAAGACCGGAGACCAGATTGATCAGTACATGCGACTCGTCCGGCACACTGATCGAGATACAGTTTCCGATAAAGAACTGCGGCAGACCTTCATGGTGGATCTGCACCGCATCCCACTGTACCTGCAGGTGAAAATGATCCAGAACCTTTTTGGCCAGATCTATTTGATTCTGCTGCTTTAGGCACTCAGCATTTTTCCATTTTTGGATCTTTTCCCTAAGCGTATTTTTCCCTGCATCTGCAGTATGACACCTTGCCGTTGTTTCCAATATCCCATCCAGGAGTTCCCCGTCTATTCCCAGCAGCGCGTACTGGTACGCCAGATAATCTGTAAAACCCGCGGATCCTGCAAACTCATTTCTCAGTCTGAACAGTTGCTGAAATTGTTCTGTGTACTCCTCTTTGGAAACCTTTTTTCGAACGGGCACAAATGCTTTTTCAATACCTTCGATCTGGTTCAGCAGCGACTGATCGCCGGCATAATTCAGCCAGAGATTGTACTGCGGCTTTTTTATCTTCCCGACTGCCGATCGGTCTGCATAACTTTTCAGACACGCGCACGCCTCCTGCCTAATCTGTCGTTTTTTCCTGCAGAACCGCTCCGCGTCTCCTGAACACAAATATTCCAATTCCACCTTTTGTTCCTCAACATAATATCTATCTGTCATTTCCAAATATCCTGCCCCCTGACTGTTTCCCAATAGTTTTGAATGATCCTTTTCTTCCATGCAAGAATTACGCAGCCGCCGAAAATGGCGACCGCTCCGAGCATCACCACCCATGGGCTGATCCCCGAGTTGTGGATAAACTTCGTGACATGTAAGTCAGCATGTATACGACTGCCGCCACAACAGGCAGCAACATCCCCGCAATATTCGTGAGCGATAATGTCACTGCAGTAAACGTGCCGCCCTCATAAGCCGTATACGCGCCAAAAACGCTGAATTTTGTGATGCGGGCGCCGCAGCATACAGCGACCAGGGCATGTCCGCCTTCATGCAATGCGATATACACAGGAATGCACACCAAAATACTTGCTATTGCAGATATCATTGATCTCACTCTCAACCTCATTAAACGCACCTCGCACCCAGAATGCCCGCATTGACCCAGCACATCATACAGATAAACTCTCCTTGCAAAAGAGGAAATGATTATAAAAAGCAACTTCTTTATATATATCAAGATCACAGGTTTTCATTTCCAATGCCAGCATGTTATCATACCATTCTTTTGTATATTTCACATCATTATTGGAGGAGAGTCCAAAAAAGGTGCGCAAACCCAGTCTTTTTAGCATCGATAATCCGTTCTGTGTACACTGTGTGACCAGATATTCATTACTGTACGAATCACGGCTGCCAAACATCGTGTCCGAATTATCATCACAGTCCAAAAAACGCAGTGCCGCACCCGGATCATCCGAGAGGACTGCACTTGCAAAAATATGCCCCGGAAGATTGTGTTTGATAATCGACAGCACGCCGCCGTTTCTTAACACTCTTGCAAATTCCTGCAGCGCCTGCTCCCGATCAGGAACATACTCCAGAACATTGTGACAGATCACAAGGTCAAATGATCCGTCACTCTGGCGCCTGAGCATTTCGATCCCGCCGTGAATGCAGTTTATGGCACAATTCCCTGACGATCGCAGAGACAGCATTTCATCATTTGGTTCAACTGCCATTACCCTGTGATGCTGTGCATAATGACCCGCTGTAATGCAAAACCCCGCTCCAAAATCCAGGATATCAAGCGGCGGATCCGCCGGCAGCGCAAGCTGGCGATATATCAAATCATAAAACATTTTCCCCCATGGTTTTTCAACAAATTCACGGTAATCTTTTATTGAAGATGCCATATATGTTCCTCCCTGATCTTTTTTCTTATCATACCATATAAACGCATGTTTTGCTACGAATATATTTCTAACAATGGTCAATCACCGCCTTGATCCTCCGAACGCCCGCGGAGGACGACTGTTCCTTTACGATCCTGAATGTCCCCAGACACGCTGTGTTCTCTATGTGCGGACCTCCGCAGATCTCCCTGCTCCAGACTCTTCCCCCGGAGTCCCTGATCGTGTACACCTTCACGATATCCGGGTACTGATCCCAGAAACTGCCGCTGACGCCGCTCTCCCGCGCCTGCGTCTTCGGTATTTCCGTCACAGTGACAGACGCCCTCGACGCAATGGCATCGTTCACAAATTTCTCAACCTCCGATAATTGTTCCGGTGTCAGCTTCTGATCATGGTTAAAATCAAACCGCAGTCTCTCGGCAGTAATGTTACTCCCTTTCTGCATGACATGGCTGCCAAGCACCTGCCGCAGACCTGCCAGCAGCAAATGCGCTGCCGTGTGAAGTGCAGTCGTCTCCGCCGACTGGTCTGCCAGACCGCCTTTGAATCTTCCAGCCGCCGCTGTCCGGCTCATCCTGGCATGATTCTCCGCCGCCTCCGCATAGGACGCTTTCTCCGTTATCCCGTACCCGTTCTCAGCCAGAAATTCTTCCGTCAGCTCCAGCGGAAAACCGTATGTTTCATAAAAATAAAATGCATCCGCCCCGGTAACGCTTCCCTTGTTCCTGATATGCTTCTGGATCTCGACCTCCCCCTGCTGCAGGGTTCTATGGAACAGCTTTTCTTCGTTGTTTATGATCTCCAAGACTTTTTGCTTATCTGCTATCAGATCTTCATATGCTGTCGCTTCGTCGATGTAAACCTCCGCCAGCTTCCCGACGAAGCCTCCCTGTATCCCGATCTTTCTGCCTGCGCGAACTGCCCTTCGCAGCAATCTCCTGGTCACATATCCCGCATCACTGTTGGAAGGCGCCGCTCCATCATGGATCAGAAATGCTGCCGCGCGAACATGATCCAGTATGATCCGAAACGACCTCGGATCATCAGTATACTCTTTTCCGCTTATCTCCATCAGCTTTTGGCGCGCGTTCAGGAACAGGGCTGTATTGTAAATGTCCCTGCCGCCGCTCAGGACAATGGCGATCCGTTCCAGGCCGCCGCCGTAATCAATGTTTGGATTTTTCATTTTGACAAAACCTGTGTCCTCTTTTTTGTAACACATGAACACATTGTTTCCAATCTCCAGAAACCGCTCACTGTCAGACGCAGGGTGATCAAAAATATCGCCTTCCGGTTCCAGATCATAAAACATCTCACTGTCAGGTCCGCCGGGTTCCCCGACCGGCATATCGAACGGACTTCCCGACCGGCTCCACCAGTTCTCCTTCTCGCTGTATAAGAATATCCTGCCGCCTCTGGATGCCCCATACTTGTACGGCTCCTCCTCCACGACAGGCTCGATCCCCGCTGCCCTGAATTTCTCCGACCAGAGCCGGATCGTCTCCGTATCCCTCTCAATGTCCAGTTCCCTGCAGCCTTTAAACGCACTGACGTAAAGTCTGCCGGGGTCGATCCCCAGTCCGTGGATCTGCCAGTCCCAGATCGCATCGATCTGTTTTTTCTTGTAATCCTTTTCATCTGCTCCGAATTCCCAGCGGCCTAACATTTCAAAAAAAGTCAGATGCGACCTGTCCCCCACTTCGTCGATATCCACTGTCCTCAGACATTTCTGAATGTCCGTAATCTCACTGCCGACCGGATGTCTTTCACCCAGCAGATAAGGAACCATGGGCTGCATCCCGCTGCCTGTGAACAGCGTGGAAGGATCGTTTTCCGGCAGCAGGCTCGCCGAGGACACCTGGCATGCCCCTCTCTTTGTCATAAATTCAATGTAAGATCTCCGCAATTGATCTGGTGTCATCATTTCCCTGTTTCTCCTTTCTTATAATTCACTGCCCGTGTACAATCGAGTAGTGGAATGTCCTTCTCCACTACTCGCCGCGCGACCCGTGCGCCGCCTTAGCGGCTTATTTCCTCTGCACGGGTCTGTAGAATCGAGTAGTGGAATGTCCTTCTCCACTACTCGCGCGCCGGGCACCCGTCAACCTCCGCTGACATATTTCCTTTGGGTGCCCGTGTGCACAAAAAAAACCCTAAACTGACTTTTGTCAATTTAGGGCGAACGTACTTGTCCGTGTTACCACCTAATTTCAGATGATCTCATTTCAGATCTCTGCACTCTGTCAATACGGGATTGCTCCGATATTGCTTCCTGCGTTAACGGGGGAACTCCGTTGAAGCCTACTGAGGATCCGCCAGGATCACCGTTCGGTTCACAGCTCGGAGGCTGCTTCAATACCAGTTCAATGAAGATTCGCACCGGCCATCTTCTCTCTGTGAGATCCCTGATACCTACTATTCCTCGTCAAAGCCTTTGGGTTTTTGGATTAAAGAGAGTATAGCACTGTGGATCCGCAAAGTCAAGCATTCATTTTATAATCTTCAGATCACCATTGGCGGGATTGTCGAGCACTTTTCCGCTTTCGTCAAAGCGCGAGCCATGGCAGGCGCAGTCCCACGAGTGCTCATCAGGATTCCATTTCAGCGCACAGCCAAGATGGGGGCATCGCTTTTTTGAAGGCGTTGCCAGATTCCTGACCGATTCAAGACCATTTACAAAAAGCTGCGTTCTGAGGATACTTCTCGACGGATCAAACGCCTCCGCAAAATCGTTATGCCTGCCGCAGATCCTGTCACTGAGCATCATCGCCGCCAGCATCGCACCTGTCATTCCCCATTTATGAAAGCCGCTCGCGACATACAGATCCGGCGTGTTCCTGGAATAGTTTCCGATATATGGGATATGGTCCAGGCTCATGCAGTCCTGCGCCGCCCAGCAATATCGTTCGACAGCGTCAGGATACGCTTCCCCCGCAAAACGCCTGAGCTCATTCCAGTTTCCGCCGCTTTTTCCAGTGCGGTGCCCGCCGCCGCCCAGAAGCAACAGGTTATTGTAATTTCGGAAGGAGAATCCTGTCTTAGAATCGTCAACGTACATTCCGCTAACGTTCTGTGCATTTTCCAGCGCGATCACATAAGAGCGGTGCTGATACAGCTTCAAGAAATAGCTTCCGTGTTTGTTGAGCATCGGGAAATGCGTCGTGACGATGACTTTGTCCGCACGGATCTGTCCGCGATCCGTCACCGCAGCCGTACCGTCCATCTCCCGCACAAAAGTGTGCTCATAGATGTTCAGATCCTTTGCGATCGCATATAGGAATCTGAGCGGGTGGAACTGTGCCTGGTCCTCAAAGCAGACTGCTCCCGCAGTGTCCACAGGCAGGGGTAAATTTTTTACAAACACAGCGTCATAACCGATCTGTGAGAGCGCATTGAGTTCATCATCAAGCTTCTGACGGTCATCGGTAACATACACATAATTATTTTTTGTCTTGTATCCGCAGTCGATCTTTTGGCAGAGCGCTGCGTATTTTTCAAAAGCCGCGCGGTTTGCCTGCAGGTACATCCGGGCCTTTTCCAAACCGCTCCCGCGCAGGATCTTATGGTAGGTCAGTCCATGCTGGTACGTGATCTTTGCAGTCGTGTTTCCCGTTGTCCCGCCGCAGATCCTGTCCTTTTCGGCAAGGATATAGGGCACACCGTTCTGCTGCAGAAAATAAGCGGTCAGGATTCCCGCGATGCCTCCTCCGATGATCAGGACCTCTGTCCTGATATCGCTTTCCAGCGTTGGAAAGACGTGGCGGCTGACAGTTTCATTCCAGAGTGATCTCAATCGTTACAGTCCTTTCATTTTGAATCCTTTTAATTAAATCCTTTTATCCATATTTTTCCGCAGATTGAGAATATTATTCAAAATGAAAGTTTTGATCACACAGCTCCTTTTCTTATCGTATGTTTATAGCATGCTATATCTCGCCCTGCGCAAACAGGTTGTCCTTCCCCATGCCGCACACGAACGGATTTGAATCATAGCGGTGGCAGAACGCCAGAAAATCAGCGCGCTGTCCGGGATCATTCATGATCTTTACAAGGATCTCACGCGGCAGCGTTCTGGCATACGCGCCGGGTCCTGCCATCTGAATGTTTCTGACGCCGTGACGCTCCAGCAGGGCATGCAGTTCGTCCGGCATAAATGTGTAGGTGATGCACCACGGCGTGCCTCCCCTCTCATACTCGGCAATCTCATCTTCGCCGCCCATCAGCCCTTCATTCCACAGCTTCGTGACAGCATTCTTGTCAAAACGAAACGCTCCAAGTGCATTTTCCCTGTTGTCGACACACCATCTGACAAATGGGTCGCCGCAGTTTTCGTCTAATATAAACTGATTTTTTTGTATCGGGTTTGCCAGATACGGCAGATATCCCAGGCGGCTCGACACGCTGACTATGATCCGTTTGCGGCATATGCGCACAAGCTCACTGATGACCTGTTCTTGATTGGGATACGTATATGAAACAGGTGCGTCAAAGGAGATCACCAGATCAAAGGATCGGTCTTTGAAGTCCCCAAGATCCTCCAATGCGCCCTTCACAAAAGTGATCCTGTCGAGAACGCCCTCCTTCTCCGCCAGTTCCTTCGCCTTATCGATCATTGGCTGCGATATGTCATAATGTGTGACTTCACAGCCCTGTTTTGCCAAAAGGATAGAAAAACGCCCGCACCCTGCACCGCCGTCAAACACAGTTCTGATCCCGCCCAGATGCGCGAGCAGTTCCTTTTCAATGTGGCTCTTCTGTATGATGTCATCAATAAAGGTTTCCTCCCGGCAGCTCTCAAGCTCCCCCTTATCCGGCATGTTCCACAAACGCTCTGCTATTTTCCTGCTGTAGTCCATAGATTTATCTCCTCCGTTCCATCTGTATCAGCCCAAGCGTTGAAACGCTTTGGGTTTTGACTGCGATCGCTCTATTATAACATATTGGTAGGAGCAAATATACCCCATAGATTTTTATAAATAAACTGGTGCCCTATTTCTGTTTCTGATGACGATGTTTGGGACATCTTTAAAGCATATTATTCCGCCTTACAATTAAATACCGTCTGAATGTATCTTGACAAGCAGACACAAAAAGAATATAATACATACCAAACGAATGAAATGGAAGGTGGTAGATACATGGCGCGTAATAAATATCCTGAAATAACCGTTGAGAGGATATTAGAAGTGTCACAGCGGTTATTCATGGAAAAGGGGTACGACAATACAACTATTCAAGATATTGTAAATGAACTTGGGGGATTGACGAAAGGAGCAATTTATCATCATTTCAAATCGAAAGAGGAAATTATTGACGCATTAGGGGAGAAACTCTTTTTTGACAACAATCCATTTATTACCGTACAAAATCAGAAGAACCTAAATGGTTTAGAAAAAATGCGTGAAGTCATTAAGTTAAACCACGCAGATAATGATAGGACTGAACTTGGAAAACAGAGTATTCCTCTTTTGAAAAATCCCCGCTTGTTGGTTGAACTGGCTGATACAAACAGGAAATTGATTGCCCCTCTTTGGTTGCAGCTTATTCAAGAGGGAATAGCGG
>JAETQI010000108.1 GCA_021770755.1 Lachnospiraceae bacterium | reverse complement strand
GATAAAGATGCTCTCATTGCAGATAAAAACGCCAGAATCGCATACTTAGAACAGATGCTGGCTGATTCTCATAAAAAAGACTGAATCGAACTCGCCACCGAGGAGGACCACCTATACCGGATCGACCAGTGGGCAAGACTCTTTAAGGCTAAGACATGGGAGGAGTTGAAGGCTATGGCTACGACAAATCAATATATGGAATCCGCCGTCAACACGATGTATGAACTCAACGCCGACCGCATGGTTAAGGAACAGTGCCGCAGACGCGCGGAATACGAGCGTTTTCAGAAATATCAGGCTGAGGAAAACGCTAGGAAGGACGCTCTCATTGCAGATCAGGATATCGCTATTGCGAATCTCAAAACGACTGTTGCGGATCAGAAAGCTGTAATCGAGGATAAAAAAGCTGTAATCAAGAATAAAGATGCTCTCATTGCAGATATAAATGCCAGAATCGCATACTTAGAACAAATGCTGGCTGATGTTCATAAAAAGGACTGAATGGAACTCGCCACTGAAAAAGACGCTCTCATTGCGGATAAGGATACTCTCATTACGAATCAGAAGACCAAACTCGCAGATAAAAACGCCAGAATCGCATACTTAGAACAGTTGTGTTATGCTTTTCTATAACACAACTGTGAAGTTGGACTTTCTTTTCTTTATCATAATCAACCCCTACAAGCAGTGTCTCACCCGTATACTTTTAAGCGCCTGTGTGTAATTCCTATCTTTGATCTGCTGCAGGGCTGACTGGGCAGCCCTGTCATATTTTAGCTCTACGATGAAGGCTGTTTTTTGACAGAAGGCAGCGGCAGAAATGCAATATCCGCGAAACCATGCCCCGTTGGCAGAATCCCAGTCATATATGCAGGCGCAATATAGTTCCTATCCTTTATATGTCATCATATTTATTCAGATATTTCCGAAGTACCTCATTTTTTATTTCAAACCCTTTTGAATAAATCCGCAGGATCACAGCCACAACCGTAGTAAACGCAAGCATTTTCAGTGTCATCGGTTTTTCGAAACATCTCGGTCTGCTGACACAGATACATTTTTCATCCGTATTAATCAATTCATCGGGACACGCGATCAAACCAGTCTTGTCAACATAGATCTTAGAGTGTGTTTGAAAAACCATTCCTGTCATCTGCATAACGACACTTTAGCGTCGTACTCACCATTTTGCGTGATATTTGCGAAATCATTCAACATAGCCCGCTCAGTGCTAGGCAAAATTTCGACGGCGATGCGGTGGCATCGTCTAGAAATTTTAACGACGCAATGGTGCGAAACAGGTAGTCACAGACTTCAATTTCTAGCCGGATGAAGTACTAGAACGGATTGATTCCCAAAAACCTTTATTATCCGGATTCAGATAGATTCCCATTCACACTTCCCTTATACATGCATTTCGCGGATATCAGTATACACGATATCGGCAGATCTGGCAGTTCAAAGACATGCCGTGCAAAAGAAAACTGCCGTGCAGCACACACGACAGTTTTCTATATATGTGAAATGGTAAGTACCAATTTCAAGCATATTAACGCAAATTTTATATTATAATCTAATAATCAATTGTTCGGGACTGGAGCCATCGG
Source organism: Lachnospiraceae bacterium (assembly GCA_021770755.1). Lineage (GTDB taxonomy): Bacteria > Bacillota > Clostridia > Lachnospirales > Lachnospiraceae > COE1. The sequence goes on along the minus strand of JAETQI010000108.1, from coordinate 1,621 downwards.
CGGCACGCGGGTGTTGGGAGTACCTGTGGTAGCAGGTGCACCTTTGTGCAGATAGATCCAGCTTATATTCTATACCAAAGACTTAGAAGTCCTCAGTTTTTGTCCGAAAATCAGTCTGTCTGTTATCACAAACATTTTGATCATTCCTGAATGATCGTCTTGTCAATCTGATCCTTGCAGTTAACAGTTCTTAATTTAAGACTTCTTACTTTAAGATTTCTGATTAAAATTTCTGATCTCCTGATCAATGATCAGAAGAGAAATCTTATCATAAGGCGCGGGCAGCCTGGAGCTGCCCATGCCTTATCCGGGCTTCATATGCCCATTTTCATTTTATTGCTGATTAGCCTAAGAGGCTCAGTACGCCCTGGTTTGCCTGGTTGCCCTGTGCAAGCATGGACTGACCTGCCTGTGAAAGGATATTTGCATTAGAGTATTTCACCATCTCTGTCGCCATATCTGTATCACGGATCTGGCTCTCTGCTGCGGTTGTATTCTCTACTACGTTATCCAGGTTGTTGATCGTGTGCTCTAATCTGTTCTGTACCGCACCGAGTAATGAGCGCTGTGCGGATACATGTGCCACTGCGTCTGCGATCGCATCAATTGCATATGTCGCTGCTGCACCGGAGCTGTCCTTTACATTCAGTCCCTGAATGCCAAGTCCTGCTGTATCGAGCGCGTCGATCTGAACAGAGATCTTGTTGGTCATGTCTGCGTCTGCTCCTACGTGGAGTGCGAAAGTAAGACCTTCTTTTCTCTCCACTTCGCCCTTGTCGAGACCGTATACGATAACGTCCTGATTGCCTACTTTGTCTCTTTTATAAAGAGTTGCATCAGCTCCCGGTGCATCTCCACCCGTTGTGTTATTTTCTGCAGATGCAGCCGTAGCACCAACGCTACTTGCGAGTCTCAGTTCCTGTGCAATCAACTCATAAGCCTTATCAGCAGTAATCACCTGCGGTCTCTGATCATCAATTGCCGAAACTGCTGTAATGTCATTACCATCCTTGTCAGTCATAGCAGTCAATGTTTTGCCCTTATAAATTGCTGTACTACCGTTAGCGATCTTTTCCTGAATACTTTTAATCGTCAACATATTCTTATCTGCATTCTCATTTGCCTTATCTGTAGCACCACCAGGTCCATCAGCCACTACTGTATACTGTGTTCCATCAACTGTAATCAGCTCACCTGCTGTTGCATCTGCAATAGAAGCCTGCACATCAGCCGTTTTACTACCAATCGTATATTCTGTTCCACCAATCTTGATCGTATCACCGAGGCTTAACGCATTCATTGTGAATGTAGCCTTTGTCGTATTCTGTGTCATTGTACCCTCGATACCTGCGTCCTGTGCATTGACTGTAACAGTCTTGGTATCCTTGTCACCTTTCAACAGATAGGTCTCATTGAACTTCGTTGTCTCAGATACACGGTCAATCTCTGTGAGGAGCTGATCTACCTCGTCCTGGATCGTCTGGCGGTCTGAAAGTGCGTTTGTTCCGTTGGAAGCCTTCACTGCCAGCTCGTTCATTCTCTGTAACATGTCATGAACTTCTGTCAGGGCGCCTTCTGCTGTCTGCACTGCGCTGATACCATCTTCTGCGTTCAGTGAAGC
>JAETQI010000107.1 GCA_021770755.1 Lachnospiraceae bacterium | reverse complement strand
AGCTGATCCCAATTCCCCTCTTTGGCCGCTTCCAGCATCTCCATCAGGGGATCGTAGATGCGTTCATCCACTTTCTCCCCGCCAGCTACCTCCACCAGATTGATCTCGTAGTTTTCGGGGATAGCATTTTCATAGTTCACCAGCACCAAATTCCAATCGGTGTCGCTGGCCGCTGGCTGTGTGTTTTCAGCCAACAGGTCAGCCAGCGCGTTGTCCTGCGCCTGGGTCGTAGTCGGAGCGGATGTGCCCCTTACTGGCGTTTCTTCATCGGGCGTTTTTTCACCAAACGACAGAAAGACATAGGCGCAAATGGCTACCACCAGCAAGGTCGCCACAATATCTCCCCAGGGAAACCGCTTCCGGCGGCGCTTTTGGCTGCGGCGCGGGTGGTCGTTACGGACTTGCATCATTTTTTCTTCCATCATAAAAAGCTCCTTTCAAACGTCGAGCAAAAGTGCCCCTGTCAGCATCTATTTTACTGGACAGAGGCACTTGGAACTTTAATATGAAGTTGTTTATTTCCTAAGAAAATCCTAATAAAAAGCGGAGTTTCTGCTAATTTGCCAGGGGCAGAGAAATGGTGAATGTAACAACATGGTTTTTGCTGGATGCGCTGATCGTCCCGCCATGAAGTACCACGATCTCCTTGGCGATAGCCAATCCCAGCCCTGTGCCGCCTGTGTCGGAGGAACGGGATTTGTCCGCCCGGTAGAACTTGTCAAAGAGAGATGCCAAAGCCTCGCCGGGAATATCCTCGCCGCTGTTCTGAAACTGGATGATGACCTCATGCTCCGATTTTTCTGCGGAGATCGTGATTTCGGTGTGCGGGTAGCTGTACGACGCCGCGTTTTTCAGAATGTTGCTGAACACACGCGCCAGCTTTTCCGGGTCGGCCTCCACCGTCAGATCCTCGGCCAAATGAAGCGCAACGGTGTTTCCCCTGGGGGCAAAGACCGGGGATAATTCATCGGATAGCTGCACCAGCATATAATATAGGTCAATCGTTTCCTTGGACAAGGTGATTTGCTGGGAATTGTACCGGGTAATCTCAAAAAACTCGTTTATCATGGTTTCCAGCCGGTAAGCCTTTTCCAACGCGATATGGACACGCTTGGCCCGCTGCTCCGCAGGCATATCCGGCTCCTCCTCCAACAGATTGAGGTAGCCGATCACAGAGGTGAGGGGCGTGCGAATATCGTGGGCCAGATACATCACCAGCTCGTCCTTCCGCTGCTCGGCCAGGGCTGTTTCCGCTTTTCGCTCCGCCAGCGTCCGTTTTACCGTGTTCAGCTTCCGCTCAAAGGGCAGCATTTCCGGCGACAGTTGGATTTGTTCTTCATCGTCCGTCAGCAGCGCCTCAATGCCTTGGTTGACCTCGCTGAAATAGCCTGTCACCCATCGGAAAATCCGCACCAGCAATACCGTAAAGATCAGCAGAACAGCGGCGGCAAAGAATATCTCCTTGTTGCCCCGAAAATGGTCGCTGTAATAGTAAAACGCATCCTCATGTCCCATTTTGAAAAGGGTTTCCAACAGCCAGACGATCCAATCGCCCATCCGCTGTTTCCAGACGAACAGATACAGCCCCACCACCACAGCGGCGGAGGTAGCTGCGTTGATGCAGGCCCGCCGGATCAGTTTGGATTGAAACGCAAGGTATTCGTCCTTTCGATCAGGTTTCAATTTTATACCCTACCCCCCATATCGTTTTGATAAACCTGGGCTTGTCCATGCTGTCCCCCAGCTTTTCCCGCAGGTGGCGGATGTGGACGGTGATGGTGTTGTTGGCTTTGCTGTAATACTCGTCCCGCCAGATTTTGTGGAACAGTTCCTCCGAGCTGACCACATTCCCGGCGTTCTCCAGAAGGATACGCAGGATAGAAAACTCCGTAGGTGTCAGCACCAGCGGTTTTTCGTCCAGGAAACAGGTGTGCGCCTTGATATTCATGGTCAATTCACCGCAGATGATGGTGTCCGTCTGGACGTTAGGAGGCGCTTCACCACT
>JAETQI010000081.1 GCA_021770755.1 Lachnospiraceae bacterium | reverse complement strand
CTTGTGGAAGCCACAGGCATGATAAAATATTTCTATATGATAGCATCTGATGGTGGAAGGAATATTCCCCTTCAGCTATCTATTTGACTTGACTTTGTAACTTATTAACTATAGCTCTTGTAGCTATATCATTATTATACTAGGAGTGAAAAAAGTATGTTACATTGCGGAACACAGAGAATAGAAACGAAACGATTGATCTTAAGAAGGTTCACTGAGGAGGATGCTGCTGCCATGTACAAAAACTGGGCATCTGATGACGAAGTGACAAAATATTTAACATGGCCCACTCATTCCAATATGGATGTCAGTAAATATGTGCTGAAAGATTGGGTAAGCGCCTATTCTGATGAAAAGTATTATCAATGGGCGATCGTTCTCAGGGAAAATGGCGATGAACCGATCGGTTCAATCAGTGCTGTCGAAATGAACGAAGATGTTTCTATGGTACATATCGGGTACTGTATCGGAAGGGCATGGTGGAATCAGGGAATTACTTCTGAGGCAATGAAAGCGGTCATGGACTTCTTTTTTGACAGGGTAGATGTAAATCGGATCGAAGCAAGGCATGATCCGGAAAACCCCAATTCCGGCAAAGTAATGATGAAATGCGGAATGAAGTATGAAGGCACTCTGCGCAGTTCGGACCGAAACAATCAAGGGATACGCGATGCCAGTTATTATGCACTGTTAAGGTCGGAACGATCATAAAACGCAGGCATCAGGATCTGCAGACAGGAGAAAAGTATGAAAAGTAAAGGAAAGATCAGGTTCTCATTTAATTCGCCGGTCGTGATCTGTTTCACGGCGGTCTGTTTTCTGGCATTGGCACTGGGATGGGTCACGAAGGGATGGACGACGAACGCGCTGTTTAGCGTGTACCGTTCTTCGTGGGTGTCGCCGCTGACGTATGTGCGTCTGTTCGGACATGCGAACTGGGAGCATTTTATCGGAAATATCATGATGCTGTTGATCGTGGGACCGCTGCTGGAGGAAAAGTATGGTTCGTCCAATATTTTGTTTGTGATCCTTGCGACAGCGCTGGTCACGGGGATCGTGCACTGCATCTTTTTCCCGCATATACAACTGCTCGGCGCCAGCGGCGTGGTGTTTGCGTTCATACTGCTGTCCCCGTTTACCAGCGTAAAGGAGGGGACGATACCGATCACGCTGGTGCTCGTCGCGGCACTCTATATCGGAGGGCAGATCTACAGCGGCATCGTCACCAGCGACAACATATCGCAGTTGACGCATATCATAGGCGGCTGCGTCGGAGCAGGTCTGGGGTACGTGATGCACAAAAATAAGATGAACAGGTATTGAAAATGTCTATGATGAAGTGGAGATGTTTTTTATGAAAAGAGCAGTGACGGATCTGCCGCCATGGGAATGTATGATGAAGAAGATGGTGTGGCAGCAGATGGGAGACATAACAGACCAGAAAATCCTTGATTTTGGCAGCGGCATGGGGGTGACTGCGGATCATCTGGCTGAAAAGAATGATGTGACGGCTGTGGAGCCGGACGAGGACAGTGTCAGGAGTAGATGGACAGGGAACGCGTACACGCAGATCGTCGGAAGCACGGACAGACTGCGCCAGTTTGCAGATGAAACATTTGATGTCATCGTCTGTCACAATGTGCTGGAGTACGCCCTGGACCGGGAGCAGATCGTGACCGAGTTTGCAAGGTTGCTGAAACCAGACGGAAAGATCTCGATCGTGAAGCATCATCGCGCGGGCAGGGTCATGCAGATGGTCGTGCTGTTGGATAATTTCGAGCACGCACATGACCTGCTGGATGGAAAAAGCGGAGTGTCTTCACAGTACGGATCGATCCGGTATTACGAAGATGCTGATATCGAGAAATGGTGCAGTGCACTGACGATCACGAAAACACTTGGAATGCGGACGTTCTGGGATCTGCAGCAGAATCAGGAACAACATGGAGATCCTGCGTGGCAGGATCAGATGATCGGGATCGAGATGCGCGTGTCGGAGATGGAGCCCTATCAGGATATCGCGTTTTTTCATCATCTGATCATCGAAAAGAAGCGGAGGTGATCAGGACGCTGGATATAGCAGAAGCGCGCAGGGAACTTGAACAATGTGCTGGAATACTCTGCTGTGGATCTGATCTGAGTAATATTTTGTGAAAATGAAAGGGGAAAGCGTCATGAACATCGCAGTGTTATCGGATATCCACGGCAATCACATCGCACTGGAAGTATGTATGGCATATCTGGCAAAGCAGGATATCGACGCATACTGTTTTCTGGGAGACTATGTGGGAGAACTTCCCGGGATCAGGCAGACGATGGATATCGTGTATGATCTGCAGGGGAAGCTGCCCTGCCATATCATCAGGGGAAACAAGGAGGACTACCAGTTGTATGGTCTCGGGGAGGGGCACCCGGAGTGGGATCTGTATCCGAGCACGGTCGGAATGCTGCGCTACGCGAGGCAGCATCTGACGCAGGAGGATATCACTTTTCTGGCAGCGCTGCCGATCACGGACTGTATCCGCGTAGACGGTATGGAGCCGATCCGGATCTGTCATGGTTCACACCGGGCAGTGAAGGAGGATATCCGCCCCGGCGGGAGTCAGAACAGGGAGATCTTTGCGGAGGTGGAAGAGAAGTATCTGTTATGCGGGCACACGCATATGGCGATGGATATATGGGAATATGGAAAAACGGTATGGAATCCCGGTTCTGTCGGTCTGCCGATCATCGAGGAGGGCAGTATGAAGGCGCAGTTCATGATCCTTCATGGTGAAAAACGGTGCGGCAAAGGGGAATGGACGCCGGAGTTTGTGGCGCTGGATTACGACATTGAGTATGTGATACGGGATATGCGCGAGAAGGGATTGTACGAGACTGCACCATACTGGTCGAGGGTGACTGAGAGCATTCTGCGCGGAAAGAGGACGACGCAGGGGCGGGTACTGTGCAGGGCGATGGAGCTGTGCGAGCAGGAGAACGGCAGATGTGACTGGCCCGAAGTGCCGGAGAACTGCTGGGAGCGGGCGTATGAAGATATGAAGCGCGGAAAAATATGAGTCGGTCAGTCAGAATGGAGGTATTATACAAATGGAATACAAAGTGATCCGCCTGGTGGACAGGCCAGAGCTAAAGGAGTGCGCGGCACAGTGGTTCCACGGGAAGTGGGGTATCCCGCTGGAGGCATACGCGGAGAGCATGGCGGCGTGTCTTGCCATGAAGAGCGCTGTGCCGCAGTGGTATCTGGCAATGGAAGAGGATCAGATCATCGGCGGACTGGGAGTGATCGAGAATGATTTCCACGACAGAAAAGACCTTTCCCCGAATGTCTGTGCCGTCTACACGGAGGAGGCAAAGAGAGGCCGGGGCGTGGCGGGAGCTTTGCTTGATAAGGTCTGCACAGACATGAAGGAGCGCGGGATCGATACGCTCTATCTGGTGACAGACCATACTTCTTTTTACGAGCGGTACGGCTGGGAATTCCTGTGTATGGTGCAGGGCGACGGCGAGCCGCAGATGTCGCGGATGTATATGCGCAACCTCTTTTCATTTTGTCGGGAATGTGATATGATTGAGGAAAAGGTTGCAGGAGACATTTTCAGGGAGGGATAGATCATGGGATTAGCAGAGGAAAAATACTGTACAGCAGAGGAGTTTTACAATATACCTGACGATATCCGGGCAGAGCTGATAAACGGCGAGATCGTCTACATGGCTTCGCCCAGCCGGATTCATCAGAAAATATTAGGAGAACTGCATTTTTTGATCCTGGATCATATAAAGAGGAAAGGTGGGGACTGTGAGGTATACCCTGCCCCTTTTGGCGTACAGCTCAGCGAAAACGATGATACAGTGCTGGAGCCGGACATCTCTGTCATCTGTGATCCGGGGAAATTAAATGACCGCGGCTGTCTCGGGGCACCCGACTGGATCATCGAGATCGCTTCTCCGTCCAATCCGAAAAATGATTATATTGTAAAGCTGAATCTGTACAACAACGCCGGGGTGCGTGAATACTGGATCGTTGACCCGGAAAACAACGGGATCCATGTGTACAGCATGGGAGACAGATTTTCCGTAAAGACGTATTCGTTTGACGATACTGTCAAAGTGGGTATCTATGAGGATCTGTATATCGATTTTGCAAGCCTTGACCTCAGTCGCTTGCTTTGATGCCCTGCGCTGCCAGTTTTTTAAGGTTTTCTGTCATATTATTCAGGATTTCGGGGGAATGTCCGGTCCAACTGGTCACTTCTGCAACAATTTTTAACGGCTGTCTGGATCGATATGACTTGGTGGGATTTCCGGGGAATTTCTTGTCGGTAAGATTCGGGTCGTCTTCGTAGTCTCCGGTTGGCTCGACAACATAGATTCTTTCCCTGCCTTCCCCCTCCGCCAGTTCCGCGCCCCAGACGGCCGCTTCCAAAGTTCCCGCAAAATAAACATACTGGGACATTCGATCATCGTTATAATTCTTTTTCATTCCTGTAATGATCATATCGCCTGTTTTCAGGTCCGCTTTTGTTCCATGAAAAAAAGAACCTGGACTAAATACAATTTTCTCATTCATCTGATCTTCTCCTTTACCATTTTATGCTCACGACAGATGAAATCTGCCGTGAGTATTGCGCCAGCCGCAGCCACGAAGTGGCATATTTCCTTATGCGGCTGTGTGCATAACTTTATACTGAGCGGTCAGTCTTTTCGACCGCCAGTATAAAATTCTATTATCAGTGATAGCGAGATTATATCACATTTCCGGGCGGATCACAATGATCTGACGTGAGGCGCAGTATATTTACATTATCTTTAAAATGTAAAAAAAGATTGACTCTCACGGTGCGTTATAGATTATCTTAGGAACTGTGAAGTGCGGGTTGTCGCTTCGCAGCGTATGGAAGGAGGGAGAATTGATATGATGACAGTAAAAGAGATTTCAGAGATCACAGGTATCAGCGTGCGTACACTGCATTATTACGACGAGATCGGCCTGCTGACGCCGTCCCAAAAGAGCGCGGCAGGTTACCGGCTTTATGATGATAAGGCATTGGAGCGGCTGCGGCAGATCCTGTTTTTCCGCGAGTTTGATCTTCCGTTGAAGGAGATCAGGGCTGTCATGGATGACCCGTCGCTTGACAGGAACGGGATACTGCAGATGCAGCGCAGGATGCTCGTCCGTAAAAAGGAGCGGATGGAACGCCTGATCGCGAGCATTGACAAGATTCTGAAAGGAGAGGATAAGATGGACTTTGAAGTGTTTGACAGGAGTGAGATCGAGGAGATCTGGAATTCATTGTATGAAAATTGCAGCGAGGCGCAGAGGGCGCTCTTCGTATCGCGATACGGCAGCAAGGAGGCGTGGAGAAGACAGTTTCTGGAGAGTGCGTCATCGGAGGAGGCGCAGAAAAGCTATGCAAAGATCGTAGAGTGGTACGGGAGCAAGGAAAAGGCGATGGAGGCGCAGAAGAATCCCACTGATGCGGGGCTTGTAACGGCGTATCAGAAACGGATCACAGCAGTGATGCAGAAGCTTGCGGACAAGATGGGAACCGATGTCAATGACATGGGAGTTAAGGAGATCGTCGGCGAGTATGACTTTGTGGCAAAGCAGTTGTATCAGATGGACGATGTCTCCGCTCTGATGAAAGAGCTGGCAGCGGCTTATCAGACCAATGAGACGATGCAGAAAGTGCAGGACAGCATCTACGGCGACGGCACGACTGCGTATATCGGACAGGCGATACAGGCATTTTATTCATAGCTTTACAAGACGGTCTAAGAACATTATAATGTAGTTGATCGTTACTGACGGATCGTAAAAGAGAGGCAAAGTGATGAGATAGAAAAAATGATTTTGGTGAAGGGGGAATCGATATGTGTAAGAATAAGATGAAAGGCAGCGTGTTGGCTGCCGGCGTGGCCGCCGCAGTGCTGATGACAGGCTGTCAGTCGAATGCCGGCAGCAATCGTGCGGAGACGGAGGCATTGCAGGAGCAGATCGCCCAGCTTGAACAGCAGATCGCCGCGTTGGAGCAGCAGCAGTCGGCTGCGGGAAGTGACAGTGCATCAAACGAAAATGCGCCTGCGGAAGATGATGGCAGCGCGCAGACAGGTAATGTGTCTGACGATGATGCGACGGCAGATGAAGTCGGTGGAAATCGCCATGTGTCCGGACACGACGAGGGAGACTATCATAATCAGTCCCATTATGCTGGCAATGACAGCGTGTCGGATCAGCAGGGGAATTCCACAGATGAGCTGACTACATATACAATGGATGAATTGAGTGCCATGGTGGACGCATTTGTGGCAAAAGCGGTGGAGGCGGAGCCAGGCGGGCAGGCGGCGCAGGACATGGAGCTGTTTTTTGCCCTGAAGCAGGAGGAGAAGCAGATTGATCATGCGCTTGACAATCACGAGGACGAACTGGAATACCTTTATAAAAAGGGCTCCCTGACACGGGAGGAGTATAAGCAACTGGATCATAAACTGGAGCTTTTAGAAGACCAGTTGGATGATATTGAGGACCAGTTGGAGTACGTTTTTGGGATTGAGGATTAATGATTTTGCATCGAGCAGGGGAAAGCTTTTCTCCTGCTCGATGCGTCTGATCACAGGGATCTCTCAAACACGGGAATCCACTCCAGGGGCGCAGGGCAGACGATGGTCTGACCGCCTGTGCAGATCTGGCTGTCAGCAATGTTTTTCCATGTACCTGCAGGCAGATAGACCCTTCGCTCGCGCTGTCCTGCATGGAGGATCGGGGCGACGAGGTACTGACCGCCGAACATGTACTGGTCTTCCAGTTCCCAGCAGTGTGGGTCGTCTGGGAATTCGTAGAACATTGTCCGCAGCAGCGGGGCGCCTGTCTCCGACGCTTCGCGCATCAGTTCCGCGATATAAGGTCTGAGTGAAAGCCTGAGATCGAGCTGTTTTTTCATGATACGGAACGCTTCTTCGCCGTAACTCCACAGCTCGTTGGGCTGGCCTGTGAACAGGCTTCCTCCGCCCCATTCCTTATCGGAGAGCGGCGGGATATCGTGAGGGCCGCGGTCGCCGTGCATGCGCAGGATCGGGCTGAACACGGCAAACTCAAACCAGCGCAGCAGCAGTTCGCGAAAATCTTCGTCCGCCACGTCGTCGGTCATAAATCCGCCGATATCGGTCGTCCACCAGGGGATTCCCGCAAGACCCATATTGAGTCCTGCGCTGATCTGGTCCCGCAGGGATTCAAAAGTACTTGGAACGTCGCCCGACCACAGCAGGGATGCGTATTTCTGGCTTCCTGCCCAGCCGCAGCGCGCGAGGGAGAGCGCCCCGGTGTGCTCGAAAAAGGTCCTGACATAGAGCTTGGGATAGAGGCTGCTGACCTCCAGGGCATGTCCGAGCTGGTATCTGTAATTTTCAAAGTCATAGGCTCCGTAGTCCGGTTCAGCGTTGTCGAGCCAGAACATGTCAATGCCGTAGTCGTAATAATTTTTCCTGCATTTTTCCCACAGATACGCCTGTGCCTCCGGGTTGGTGAGGTCGATCGTCAGACAGTCTCCCTGGAATTCATAGGTCTGGTTGCTGCCGTGCTCTGTCTGGATCAGCAGCCCGCGGTCGAGCATTTCTCCGAAGTTCTCACTCTTTTTATCAACAGTCGGCCACACGGATACGACGACTTTGGTGCCCATGGCGTGCAGCTCGTCGCACATGGCTTTCGGATCCGGCCAGTAGTCTTTGTCGAATTTCCAGTCGCCCTGTCTGGTCCAGTGGAAAAAGTCTATGACGATCACGTCCAGCGGGATGCCAAGCTCCCTGTATTTTCTGGCCACACTGAGCACTTCCTCCTGCGTGCGGTAGCGCAGCTTGCACTGCCACAGTCCGAGGAGATCTTCGGACATCATGGGTGTCCTTCCGGTCACTTCCGTGTAGTTTTCCAGGATCTTTGCGGGCGTGTCATCGACGGTGATCCAGTAATCTGTCTGCTTTGCCGCTTTTGCCTCCCACTCGGTGTAGTTCTTGCCAAATACGACGTTTCCCACGCCGGGATGGTTCCACAGGAATCCGTAACCGAGGCTGGACACTGCAAATGGGATGGAGATCTGGGAATTGCGCTGTGCGAGCTCGAGCGTACAGCCTTTCAGGTCGAGATAGGACTGCTGGTACTGTCCCATGCCATAGATCCGTTCCCCGTCATTGCTCTCAAAGCGCAGCTTTACGGTGTAGTCGCCGCCGGCGATCGCCTTGTACTCCCTCCCGCGGATTTTCAGACACCGGCTCTCCGGGCAGGAGGGCTGGTCATAGTCCCTGTGATATTCTTTCAGGAATTTCTGACCGTCGCGGCAGAAGGTCATGATGCCTGAGCCATCTGCATGGATGCAAAGGCGTCCGTTTGTGATGGAAGCATCGCTGCGTCCGTCGTCTGCGATCTCGATGGACACGTCGGCGGCGGTGTCGGGTATGGGTTCCTCCAGCGCCCAGTTGTGGCTGGTAAAAGCTGGATATTTTGTGGTGCGCACGCGCAGGGCGTTTTTGCCCCAGGGCGTGATCTGTACAGTCTCGTACTGATGTTTCCAGCACAGGGATCCGTTTTCTTTCCAGAATTTCATTTGATGATTCCTCCGTTTCATGGATAATAGGCGCCCGGAGTCTCTTTGCGCAGGTGCAGGGCAGACTTCGGGAGTGTTATGATTGTATTATATTCACTTCCGCATGAAAAATCTTGAACAATATTTGCATTTAATAGTACGAAATTCACATTGTGTTCGTGTCTGATATGCGGTATAATCAATAAGAACGGGATATAGTCTCCCGTAGTCTTTTTGTGCAGGGGAGGAACGATATGAAAATAGGAGAAGTCGGACTATTGACCAACGATGTGACAATGCTGACCATTTACAATGATGGGAGCATCAAGAATGATATGAACCAGAATATCTGTCTGGCGTTTACGGTTGTGAGGAGTTTTGCGAGATGACCGGCAGGGGCAGTACACAGAACAGCCCCCATCTGCGGGAGACGACACTGCACGGAAATGCGTTGTTTCCGATGATGCTCTATGATGTCGTCTCTGACCCGTCCTTCGAGGAACGCATCGGCTGCCACTGGCATGAGGAGGTCGAGATCCTCGTCATCACGAAGGGGGAAGCGCTGATCCATCTGGGCGGGGAGGTCTGTCCGGTGCGGGAAGATACTATCTGTATCATTCCGTCTAACCACCTCCACCTGCTGACCTGCGGGCTTCATGAACGGCTGGAGTTTTTTGCGATTGTTTTTCATATGGATTTTCTGTGCGGCATGGGAAATGATATCGTGCAGAAGAAATATCTGGAGCCCTGTCTGTCCGGCAATGCAGCCTGCCGCGTCATCGATCCGGCAGATCCCTGGGAACGCCGCATGCTCCAATGTCTTGGCAGCATTCGGGCGGCATTTCATGCCAGGGAGTACGCGTATGAGCTGGCGGTCAGGATACGCCTGCTGGAAGCGCTGCATCTGCTGGTGACCAACACGGCGCATGACCGGAAGGCTTCCGAGGATCCTTCCGACCACCGCACTGTGACGGTCAAAGCCATGATGGAGTATCTGCGCAGGAACTGCGACAGTGATATCACGCTGGCGCAGCTTGAAAAGGAGTTCGGGCTGAGCAGGGGGCACATATGCCGTCTGTTCAGGACCATGACCAACATGAGTCCTTTTGGGTATCTGAATTATTACAGGATACAGCAGAGTCTGGATCTTCTGGAGCATTCTGACGACGAGATCAGCGTGGTCGCGACCAGATCCGGCTTTAACAATATCAGCTATTTTAACCGCACGTTCCGGAAATATATGCACATGACGCCTTCGGAATTTCGAAGGTCAGAACGTGTTTGAAAAATTCTTCGTTTCTGGAAAGGAGCTTTAGCAATGGAAAAAATGAATTATTTTATAGAAGGTCTGCAGGGCGCAGGCAAATCTACATTTGTGCAGAAGCTGTCCGGGATACTGGCGGATCACAGGGTTTACCGTGAGGGTGACTACTCGCCTGTCGAGCTGGCGTGGTGCGCCTACGCCACACAGGAACAGTATGACAGAATATTGACAGACTATCCTTCACTCAGATTGGAGATCATCGAAAAGACTGTCACAGAGGATGGACACAGGATCATCTGCTACACGCAGATCCTGACGGAAGTGCCGGATTTTCACAGAAATCTTGAGAAGTTTGAGATTTATAACGGCAATCTGGACAGAGATGCGTTTGAGCGGGTGGTCTTTGAGCGCTTCGGTAGATGGCGTGGAGAGGGACAGATCTTTGAGTGCTCTGTTTTCCAGAACATTATCGAGAACCAGATGCTGTATCTTATGATGACAGATGAGGAGATACTTGACTTTTACAGGCGGCTTAAGAACATTCTTGTGGATAAGAAATACCGGATCCTCTATCTGGATGTGGATGATATCGCCGGGACGATCGAGGTCATCAAAAAGGAGCGGTCTGACGAGAACGGAAATGAACTGTGGTTTCCGCTGATGATCCGGTATCTGGAGGGATCGCCTTACGGAAGAAAGCATGGGCTGACAGGCATGGCGGGGCTGGTCCGGCATCTGGAGCGGCGCAGGGCACTGGAGCACCGTATCCTGGATGAGATCTTCGCGGAAAACAGTACGGTGGTCAGATCGAAGAAGTATGATATCAATGATATCGTGTAGAAAAGTGCATTGTAATGGATATGGATAGAAAACCCTGGGAAACGCGATCCCAGGGTTTTTGGAAATATGTCAGTCGTATGTATTCATCGTTGACGCAACTGGAATTTCTGCACGGCAACCCGCAGGTTCTCGGCGCCTCGGCGCAGTTCCTGTGCGGAGGCGGCGGAATCCTCTGCGGTCGATGCGTTCGTCTGTACGACGTCGGAGATCTGGTGCATGCCTTCCGTCACCTGCTCTAAGGATTCTGCCTGCTGCGTTGCGGAGGAGGCGATCCGCTCGATCATTGCCGCGGACTGTTCACCGCTGGTGATCACCTGTGTCAGTGCGCTCATCGTCTCAACGGACAGCGCCGCGCCGCTCTGAACCTGTTTGATCGATTTTTCGATCAGTTCAGAGATATTTTTTGCGGATTCAGAACTCTTGTTTGCGAGACTCTGTACCTCGCCTGCCACGACCGCGAAGCCTTTTCCTGCCTCGCCGGCACGTGCCGCCTCCACAGACGCGTTCAGTGCAAGGATATTGGTCTGCAGGGAGATGTCCTGAATCGCCTTGGTGATGCCTCCGATCTGGCGGGAAGAGTTTGAGATCTCGTCGATCGCCGCGCTCAGCGCTGCCATCTTCTCATTGCACAACATCAGATGTTTCATGGCTTCCTCCGATGCCTGGTTGGCATGGTTGGCATCTTCGGATGTGCTGTTCACCTGCTTGGAGATTTCCTGGATGCTTGCCGAGAGTTCCTCGACCGCGGCCGCCTGTTCTGTGGCACCGTCTGCCAGGTTCTGTGCGCTTGACGACATTTTGTCCGACTCCTCGGATACCTGCCCCGATGTTCTGTTGATCTGGGACAGTGCGCTGTTGAAGGAATCCAGGATCTGTCCCATTGCGCGCTGGATCGGCAGGAATTCGCCGCGGTAATCATTGCCGATCATCTGATTCATATTTCCCTGCGCCATCTGCGATAGTGTCGTGTCGATATCGCTGATGTACTTTTTGAGCTCATGCTTGGTCTCGTGGATGGATTCCACGAGCATGCCGATCTCGGAGGTGTCAGGCTGCAGTGCAAAGTCTGCGGAGAGGTTGCCCTGTGAGATCTCCAGCATCTGCTTCTTGACGGCCATGACAGGGCGCAGGACTTTCAGCCGGACGAGCAGCATGTTGGACAACTGCATGATGCCGACGATCGTCAGTGCCAGGATCATGCGGATCCGGATCTGGTTTGACTGCAGCAGCAGGCTGTTCACCTGCTCTGATGTCCGGTTGTCCAGGGTAGTCAGAAACTGTTCTTTCAGCGTGTTGATCTGGGTGATGGAAGCATTGTACTCTGTTCCGTACACATAATCCAGGGCGGCGGATCTGTTGCCGCCCTGTACGTTCTTCATCGCTTCGTCTTCCAGCGGAACGAGCTGGTTGGAGAGCGCGTACATGTCGTCGATCATTTTCTGCTCTGCGGAGGTGATGCCGATCTCCTGCATCGCCGCGACGCCTTTGTCGCGGTTTTTTAGCGTATCGACCTCATTCCAGTAATTGTCGTAATGCTCCTGAAGCCCTGTCGCGGCGAACGCCCGCACCTCGTTGGTCAGGTAGGCGGAGCCGTTCATGAAACGGTTGGCGTTGTAGGTCAGGTTAAACCGCTCTTCATTGGCGGAATAGAGCTGATTGTTCACATTCCGGTAGGAAAGCAGGGATATCACCAGGAATATCAGCGATAATATGGAGATACCGTTTAGGATCAGTGTCAGTAAGGACTGGCTCATTGCTTTTTTCATTCTATATTCTCCCTTCAAAAGCCCCTTGCAGTAAAATTAAAATGTGTATGCTGTCTCCTATAGTGTACAAAAAATAGACGGATTTTTCAAGAGCGAGTTGTTGAATACTGTTTGGGCTGTTTTTGGCGGAGTATTGATTGTTGAGGGAAATTAATATATAATATTTTTTGAGGCAGGTAGTATTGAGTGTGGAAGGAGTGCAGAAAATGAAAAAAATATCATTGGTTTTGACAGTTCTGATGATCTTAACAGTACTTATTTCTACTGGCACAAATGCAAAAGCTGAATCAGGGGCGACGTCAGCGAATACGGAGGCATTCAGTAATGAGGCGGTAGAAATGGATACATTGACATTCAGGGGAAAAACGTATTATCTTGTATTTACGGAGGAACAGTTGAGAGCTGTGTCAGCAGGGCAGTTTGGATGGGATAAGAATTATATGCAGCAGGCAGATATCCAGCTATCATCTGATGAGTGGTTACCGATAGGGACAGAGAATAATCCTTTTACCGGCAGTTATAATGGTAACGGTTATGAGATAACCGGACTGACGATGAAAAGTTCTGATGCAGAACTGGCTGGGCTGTTTGGTTACGCCAAAGGTGCGCATCTCTACAATGTCGCACTGCGGGATGTAGATATTGATGCTGCCGGTTCTTCGACAGACTGCAACAAGGATGCGATATGTGCAATGGCTGAAGACTGCAGGATTTACGATAATGAGGTGCATAAAAAATAGAATGAGAGGGATACGCCGGGAACTATGACATAATGTTGTCATAGTTCTTCTGTTATAATGCAGATCAGAGCGTGTTTGAAAAATGCTCTGGAGAGAGGAGAAGACCGTGAAGATCGATCGTCTGATAGCCATCATGAATTATCTGCTGCGCCACGGAAAGACTTCCGCGCAGAAACTGTCCGAGGAATTTGAGGTGTCCGTGCGGACCATCGTGCGGGATATGGAGACGCTGGGGCAGGCGGGGATCCCGATCCAGTCCACATGCGGGGCGGACGGCGGGTACAGCATCATGGACACGTATGTCGTGGACAGGAAGATGGTCAGCCGCGAGGACTATGACCATATCATCACTGCGCTGTACGCGTTGCTGAGCGCCTATGCGGACAAGGACGTGGAACAGACAGTGGACAAACTGATGCCTTTATATGCACACGCCGACGCCCCCTCGGTTTTGGTGGATTTCAGCGTGGCAAATGAGGATCGCGAGGTCAATGCGGCCATCAGGATTCTGGAAAGCGCCATCAGACAGCAGCGGGCAGTCGCATTCCGGTACACGAACAATGAGAATGCGGTAAAGCAGATGGAGGTGGAACCTGTCCGTCTGGAATTCAAGTGGTACAACTGGTATCTGGTCGCGTTTCACCCCGGGCATCAGGATTACTGTATGTTCAAGTTAATCCGCATGGAGGAGATCGCAGTTCTGGACAGAGGGTACTCTGTCGATCATGGGGAACGGGATATCGTGTTGCAGGATAACCGAACGGGAATCACGGTGACGCTGCGCGGAAAGGCGGTGATCCGCGCAAAGTGCAGGGAATACCTGAACGGCGAAGTCACAAGGGAATATCAGAACGGTGATTTTGAGTTCCGGTTCTGCGCCCCGGAACGGGAAGTCTACTGGTATGGTGTACTTCTTTCTTTTGGAAACAATGTCACTGTATTGGAACCTCAAAGTGTCATAGACCGCATTCTGGCGACCTGTGACGAGGTGAGAGAGCACTATGAAAAGGATGGAGGAAAATGATGGATATTTTTGAAAAGTGTCCTGCACTGGAAAATGAGAAGCTGTTGGTCAGACTGATCGAGGATCGTGACGCGGAGGATCTGCTGCAGGTCTACGGGGACAAATTCGCACTGCCGTTTTTTAACAGCGACAACTGCCATGGCAGCAACTTTTACTGCCGCAACATGGAGGATATGGCGAACACGATCAAGTACTGGCTGATGGAGTATCATGAATATAAGGGGTTTGTGCGCTTTTCGGTCATTGACAAAACACAGAGAAAGGCAGTGGGGACGATCGAGATGTTTAACCGAAGGGCGGGAGATCATTATGACAACTGCGGCATCCTGCGGCTGGATCTGGCGCGAAGCCATGAGGAGACCGCGTTTATCTGTGATGTTCTGGCGCTTGTCACGGAGCCGTTTTATGACTGGTTCGCATGTCCGAAGATCGCCACGAAGGCGGCAGTCTATGCGGTTGACCGGATCGAGGCGTTAAAGAAAACGGGCTTTGTCAGATCGGAGGAGCCGCTGGTCGGGAATCACAACATAGCTTATTATGATTACTGGGTGATCGGGAAGGCTGACTGATCGTTTATTGCAGCCGGTTTATCTATGCGCAGACCCGTGCAGGGGAAGGCAGTGCACGGGTCGCGCGGCGGCAGGGAAAGTCTTGTTTTATCAGTTTTTGTATTCAATGTGTGAGCTGGCCTTTGCGCTGCCCTCAATGGTTTCGCAGGAGATGGTTCCGGCGGAAGCGTCGCCTTCTATCGTATCGCAGCTTATGCTGCAGCCGGCAGAGGCGTTGCCCTCGATCGTATCGCATTTTATTTTGTTTCCAGCGGATGCGTGACCCTCAACCGTATCACAGTTCACGCTTGCCCCGGCGCTGACATTGCCCTGTATGTTTCCTCCGCAGTTGACGTTTCCGCCGGCAGACACGTTCATATTCACATCTGGCGTTTCTATGTCGGCATTGCCCCATATCTCTACATGAAGCGCTGTCTGACGCCGTGAAAATTCATCGTCAAACTGAATCCGGATGATCGTGTCCCTGTTTTGCGCCTGTTCTGTGTTCCAACGCTGTCTGTTGAGTATTTTTCCGTTTCTGTATTGAATGATATAGAGGACGTCATCCTTGAGTTCCTGTTCTGACAGGCTTGCAGTGATATCATCGTCTGGATTTCCGGTTATATGGTTCTGACCTGACAGGAGATAGTCAACCGACACGCCAAAGTACTCTGCGAGCTGCGGCAGGAAGGCGATATCGGGACAGGACTGCCCGTTCTCCCATTTGCTGACTGCCTGCATGCTCACGCCGCACACATCGGCGAGCGTTTCCTGGCTGATTCCTCTGTCTGTCCGAAGTTCCCGGATCATTTCACTTATTTTGAGTTCACTCATATAAATCTCCATTCCGCCGCCTTTCAGTTGGCGGCACAAATAGTAATGAAAGTGTTTCAACTCTCTACGCTGTGCTGTAAAATAGTTTGTGAGAAGCTAAACTACAAAGCAC
>JAETQI010000080.1 GCA_021770755.1 Lachnospiraceae bacterium | reverse complement strand
AGGGCGGCAGCCGTCTTGAAGTCGAGCGTGTAGATGACCACATTGATGTTCGGGTTCAGCTTTGTGAGACATTCCAGCTCCTGCTCCGTGCTTGCCGATGCAACCAGAAATACCAGCGAAGGCACAGGGCATTCCGCCATGGTCTCGCTATCCACATGGTCGATGATCCGGATATTGTGCAGGTCAAAGTGCGCTACATTGTCCTCGAGGGTGGAGCGGTCCGCCTTGCTGTATTCGACAGCGATGACAGAACCTTCCGCGGCGATTAGCGCTGCCTCGATCGCGATGCTCTCGCCGCCGATCACACAGATATCGTCCTGCGGGTCTACCATCATCTTGCTGAGAATGATCGAGCGGATCTCGCTGCCCACATAGTGGATCGAACCGCGCTGGAGCTTCTCGTTGCTCAGACCGATGCGGGAGGAGTTCCTGGCGTTCGGGTTGATGATGAGCATGCCTGCTGAGGCGTTGATGCCGCGGTTGATCATATCCTTGATCTGGTTGTGCAGGATCTCGCCGCTCGGGTCGGAACCTTCGTTGTACCAGACCTCGCACTCGCCCAGACCGGCATTCCACAGGCGGTAGAAGATATCGTCGATCCCGGCGTTGGTGAACACCAGGGTCGTCTTGTGCGCCTCGACGGTGGGGATGACGTTCTTGTTCTTCTTGGTGATGTCGATGATCTTGACATGCTCCAGGTCGATCGGCGTGTTCTGCGAGTAGTACTGCAGCCAGCTTAGAATAATCTCATTTGTAAAAATCTGTTTTTCCATAGTTTGTGCTCCCTTGTTCATGTTTTTTTATGTATTTTCGTTGCTATTGTTTTTTATGCGCAGACTTGTGCAGGAGAAATAAGCCATCAAGGCGGCGCACGGGTCGCGCGGCTTTCCCGGCTGATGTTTATGCTGTAAGTTTTCGTACCTGTTCTTTGGGAATGTTTACCTCATTCTCAAGTTGAATCACTTTTTTGAGAAGCAGGTCGACAGTGTCCAGGTTCAATTTACAGGCATTGATCTCATGCATCATTTGTTCATGCTGGTTTCTGCTTTCTTCCTTGAATGCATTAATACTGGACTGAACGGTATCTATTTTGCTGCTTGTCCTTTCCTGCATTCTGTCCATTTCCTTGATGATTACATTCAATAGTTCCTTTGTTTCCTTATCCATAGCGTTCCCTCCATATATAGAATTCACCATAGCGTTCAGCCTGACCGCCGAACAGGGCCTTCATCAGTGTGATATCCATTTTCCATGTTGCGATAATATATATGCTGCCGCAGGGCTTCAGCACCCGCCGGCATTCCTCATGTATCATTTCCCATTGGGAATGTACATGAGACAGTGCGTTGTACAAAAAGACAGTATCAAATGTCTCATCGGGAAAACGCATCCTGGCTGCGTCCATGACCTCGAAGTGAATATTATCCCGTTTTGTGCAGCTTAATTTGCTGCTGTCAAGGTCAATACACGAAACGCTTTGAGCGTAAACGGACGCGGAACTGGTAAATTCGGCTCTTCCGCAGGCTGCTTCGAGAATCTGTTTGTTTTTTATTTCGGACAGCAGGAGCTGTACAGTCAGATCCGTTTTTTTCATATGTTTGTCTCCTTACCAGGATGCCTGAAAGCCAGCCGCAGAACCAGACGGACAAGACTGCTCCCCAATATAAGCATGAAGCCGTTTTTTATCAGTATTTCCCCGATACCCATATGGACTGCGTACTGGATCTGTAGTTCCAGGGGCGGATCCTGATAGGGGATTCCCGCTTTCACGACACAGTAGTACGCACCTGTGAAAAAGATAATAAACCCGGCCAGAATAGCGGAATGGCAGATTTTGCAGAGTATATTGTGAAACTGCACGCTCATTTTCATATACCTCCGGCAGATTCATCGGACAGCGATGACGAATCCTATTTCTTCCTAATATAATCACTATACCACATCGGAAACAAAAAAACAGCATGGTATGATAAAAATAATCCTAGTTTTTTGAAGAGAAATTTGTTACACTATTAAAAGTGTAAAAAGCGTTGGGAAAATAACATTGCATGAAAGGACAGGATAGCACAATGGGAAAAATATTTAAATTTGGACAGGACGTGGATACGGATCAGATCATCGCATCGCAGTATATCATATATCCTACGATCGATGAGATGAAAGTACATACTTTCGAGTCTCTGGATACTGATTTTGCGGCAAAGGTGCAGGAGGGGGACTATGTCGTGGCGTCGGAGAATTTCGGCTGCGGATCGTCGAGGGAGCAGGCGCCGACGGTGCTCAAGGCACTGGGTGTCAAAGCCGTTGTGGCGAAATCATTTGCGCGTATCTTTTATAGAAATGCGATCAATATCGGGCTGCCGGTCATCGTCTGCAGGGATCTGTACGACAATGTAAATGCGGGCGACGATATGGAGCTTTCCATGCAGGAAGGCGTGGTGCGTGTGAATGGAAAAGAGTACGAGTGCACGAAACTGCCTGAATATATGCAGGGAATTCTTGACCAGGGCGGACTGATCGCGTCCTTAAACAGAGAATAGGGGGAAGTACAAAACATGGGAATGACAATAGCAGAAAAGATCATCGCGGCAGCGGCAGGCGTGGCATCTGTCAGGCCGGGGGATATCCATACAGTGGAGCTTGACAGGCTGATGAGCAATGACGGGACGACGCATCTGACGATCGATATGTATCGCAACCTGAAAAATCCGCGCATCGCGGACGTTGACAAATTAGTGTGGATCGTGGATCACAACGTGCCCTGCGACAGCGTGAAGACAGCGGCGTCGCACAAAAAGATGCGGGATTTTGCAAAGGAGTATGGCATCAGATTCTATGAGGGGGCTGGCGTGTGTCACCAGGTGATGATGGAGAATCACGTCACGAGCGGCGAGCTGATCTTCGGCGCGGACAGCCATACCTGCGCATACGGTGCGGTGGGCGCGTTCGGAACGGGCGTTGGCTGCACGGATTACCTTTATGCAATGGTGACAGGAAAATCATGGCTTTTGGTGCCGGAAACCCTGAGATTCAATCTGACAGGGAAGTTGAACGACGGTGTTTACGCGAGGGATCTGATCCTCTCAATCATAGGAATGATCGGTGCCAACGGCGCGAACTATATGGCGATGGAATTTGGCGGTGAAGGCTTAAAGACATTGAATATGAGCGACAGGATCGCTGTCTGCAATCTCTGCGTGGAGGCGGGGGCAAAGACTGCGTTGATGGAGGTTGATGAGATCGCGCTCGATTATCTGAAAGCACACGGCAGGGAGCCGAAGCATGTCTTCAAGAGCGACGAAGATGCCCATTTTGCGAAGGTGTATGAGATCGATCTGGGAGCGGTCAGGCCGATCGTGGCAAAGCCGCATTTTGTGGACAGCGTCGTCGATGCAAAGGAGTGCGTGGGGACGCATATCGACGAGGCGTTTCTTGGCTCCTGCAACAATGGACGGATCGAGGATCTGAGAGTCGGCGCAGAGCTGATCAAAGGCAGAAAGGTGCACCCGCATGTGCGGTTTCTGGTGGTTCCGGCGAGTGCGGAAGTGTACAGGCAGGCGCTTGCGGAGGGGATCATCGATACGTTTATGGAGGCAGGCGCGATCGTCATGAACGCGAACTGCAGTGTGTGCTGGGGAAGCTGCCAGGGCGTGATCGGCGAGGGCGAGGTGCTGATCAGCACCGGAACGCGCAATTTTAAAGGGCGCGCGGGACATAAGGATTCGTTCGTGTATCTTGCATCTGCGGCGACAGTGACGGCGTCTGCGATACGGGGCGAGATCGCGACGGCGGACATGATATCATAGGGAGTTCATAAGGAGTTAGAATAAAACATGGATAGATTTACAGGAAAAATATGGGTTTTGGGTGATGATATCGACACGGACATCATCATCCCGACAGAGTACCTGGCGTTAAAGACCGTGCAGGACATGGCGCCGTATGCATTTTCACCATTGCGCCCGGAGCTTGCAGGACAGATCAGGGAAGGGGACATCATCGTCGCAGGGAAGAACTTTGGCTGCGGATCGTCAAGAGAGCAGGCGCCGGAGATCATCAAGGCGCTCGGCATCCGATGTGTGATCGCGAAGTCTTTCGCGCGCATTTTCTTCCGCAATTCCATCAATAACGGACTGCTGCTGATCGAGAATGACAAGCTTCAAAGCGATGTGAAGGAGGGGGACGAGATCACGGTTGCCATCAACGAGTCGATCGAGTGTCGTGGAAAACAGTATCCGATCACGTCGCTCCCGCAGAATCTGGTGGATATCCTCAATGCGGGCGGGCTGGTAAAGGCGATGCAGAGACGAAACGGGTTGGTTTAGGAGGAGAGCAATGGGTTCAACTATAATAGAAAAGATCGTGAGAAATAATATCGGAAAAGAAGTCCACCCCGGCGAGATCGTGACCGTCAATGTCGACCGCGTGATGATACACGACATCTTTATCCCGTTTGTGGCGTCGAAGTTCGAGGAGATGGGATTTACAAAGCTGTGGGATGCGGACAAGGCGGTGCTGATCTACGACCATCTGGTGCCGGCAAGCCAGGTGGACGACACCAGGCATTTCCGCATCGGCAATGAATTTGTGGAAAAATATGGCATGAAAAATATCCACCGTTCCGACGGGATCTGCCACCAGCTTATGACAGAGGCAGGCTATGTCAAGCCGGGCGACATCGTGTTCGGAACAGACAGCCACACGACGACATACGGCTGTGTCGGTGCATTTTCATCAGGCATCGGCTACACGGAGATGGCAAGCATCCTGGGAACCGGCACACTCTGGATCCGCGTGCCGGAGACGATCCGTGTAAATATCACGGGGAAGCTGCCCCCCAATGTCATGGCGAAGGACATCATACTGAGACTGATCGGTGATCTGGGCGCGGACGGAGCGACTTACAAGGCGCTGGAGTTTACAGGAGATACCGTTAAAAATATGACAGTGGTGTCGAGAATGTCCATGTCGAACATGGCGATCGAGGCGGGGGCAAAGTGTGCGCTCTTCACACCGGATGAGAAGACTGCAGAATATTGCGGAATAACACTCACAGACAAGGAAAGAGATCTGGTCGGAGATGCGGATGCACAGTACTGCCAGGTGATCGAATATAAGGCGGAGGATTTTGTCCCGGTGATGGCGTGTCCCTCCAATGTAGATCATGTAAAGCCGGTTTCTGATCTTGTGGGAACGACTGTCGATCAGGTGTTCATTGGTTCCTGCACGAACGGTAGGCTCGAGGATCTGATGGCAGCGGCGGAGGTGCTGAAAGGAAAGCACGTGGCGCCCTTTGTCAAACTCATCGTCACACCGGCAAGCCGTAAGATCTACAGGGAAGCTGCGGCAAACGGCACGATGGCAGTGCTTGCGGAGGCGGGTGCCATCATCACGCATCCAAGCTGCGGACTGTGCTGTGGAAGGACTGGCGGTATCCTGACGGACGGCGAGACCGTCATCGCGACCAACAACAGAAACTTCCTCGGGCGCATGGGTACTTCCAAAGTCAATATTTATCTGGCTTCGCCCAGATCAGCCGCAGCCTGTGCAGTGGCGGGAAAGATCGTTACTTTGGATTAACCGTCCAAACGGAATAAGTGGAGTATAGTTGAAGGCCCTTTATGGCTCTGTTGCCATGAGGGGCTTTTGTCGTATCCGATCATGTCATGGGACATAGCGGCGATCAGAAAAAAGAGAGGGATAGGGAATGGGAGCAGTAATGTCAGCAGAAGCAGTTGAAGTAAGAAAGGCTTACCAGAGGGAGTACAGGCGCAGAAACCGGGATAGAATTAGCAGCCAGAGAAAGAACTGGCGTGGTAGTTCCTGAGTGTGATGCGGACATTATCCGTGATCATGGGAATCTGTGAGCGGTATGGTATTGGAATCACGCTGTTTTCCCCGCTTGCCCAGGGGCTTCTCACAGGAAAATATAGGAAAGGGCAGTCTCTTCCGGCAGGATCGCGGGCGACGCACCAGGCGGATAAACAGATCAACCAGCTACTCACGGATGAGAATCTGGACAAGGTTGGGCGTCTGGAAAAGATCGCACAGGAGCTTGGCACGAACATGTCTGTTCTCGCACTGGCATGGATTCTGCGAAAAGGCATCATCAGCAGCGTGATAACCGGCGCCAGCAGAAAGGAACAGCTTGAGAACAATATTGCCGCGAGCGGTTTTGCGATTCCGGCGGATGCATTGGAGCGGATAGAGGAGATTCTGGGATTTTCTCCGTTTGAACGGCATGTGGGATAGGACAGCAGGAGGAAACATATGGAAAAAGGGCTGGAAATGAGAAAATCAAAAAAGGAAACGCTGACAGACAGGGTGCATGACAGGATTCTTGAGATGATCATCCAGAGTGCCGTGCCGGAGGACATTGTTTTTAATGAAAGCCGTCTGGTGGAGACGTTCGGGGTGAGCAAGGCGCCTGTGCGGGAGGCGCTGATACGGCTGTGCAGTGAAGGTGTCCTTGAGATTATCCCGCGCTATGGCTATGTTGTCGTCCGGCTGACGGAAAAGGACGAGAAAGATGTGGCCAGCATGCGGCTCATGCTGGAAACCGAAGCGCTGCGGTCCAACTTTGCCCACTTTTCAAAGTGTCATCTTGACAGGCTGCAGGAGCAGATCGAGCGCTCCTGCGCCGTCAGTGACATGAGTATCTGGGAAATGCTGAATTTCAATGAGGAGTTTCACCTGCTGCTTGCCGCCTGTGGGGAGAATAAGATTGTAAACCGCTTTTTAAAAGAGGTTTTCCAGATTCAGAAGCGCATCTATGCCAGACACTGGTGGCGTGACCAGAAGACACTGGACACAAAGGTGAACGCGGTTCCGCACAGCAGGATTTATGAGGTGCTGTGCGGCAGGGATATGGAGCAGTGTATGGAGGCGTTGAGACAGGATATTATCGGAGGACTATAAGATAAGGATATAACCGGAGATGGAAAGCTGGTTGTAGGGGATGTGTTTCTTGAGACCATGCTGAACAATCTGAAGGCAAACGGCGGCAGGGTTGACTGGAAGGTTATCAGATTAAAGGAACGGCAGCGTACGTGACAGAGGGGAGCGTTGTTGACACGTTTAAGGCTATGGTTGAAAAGATGTTTGGCGGTTTGTGACCACGCCTGGGGCGGACAACAAAAAGGTGCTGTAAACAAAAAATAATGGACACAGAAAGTTCACAAAAAAATCTGTTTTTTCTATTGACGAATAAACACATGGGTGTTATAACACATATAGAACAAAGAGAACAGAAAAAACAAACTGCTTAGAAGATTGCTATTTCAATATTCTCAGTTCTGTTGAATAAAATATTTACAATAGAAAAGGAGAGATGACTTATGATGGCACCCAGTATTTTTGGAGAAAACTTATTTGACGATTTCTTTGATGATTTCTTTGACTTCCCGGTATTTGACGACAAGGCAATGCAGAAAGCGCAGAGAAAACTGTACGGCCGTCATGCGGCGAACATGATGAAAACAGACGTGCAGGAGCACGATGACCATTACGAGGTAGACATCGATCTGCCAGGCTTTAAGAAAGATGAGCTTTCCCTCGAGCTAAAGGACGGATATCTTGTCATCACTGCGGCAAAGGGGCTTGACAAAGACGAGAAAGACAAGAAGAGCGGGAAGTTTGTCCGCCGCGAGCGTTATGCGGGCAGCATGAGCAGATCCTTCTACGTCGGGGAAGCGGTAAAGCAGGAAGATATCCATGCGAAGTATGAAAACGGGGTATTGAAGCTGGGTATCCCCAAGATGGAAGATAGAAAGCCGGAAGTTGAAGAAAACAGGTATATTGCGATTGAAGGATAAGGACGTTCAGTGACAGGATCCGGAGAACGGCGCAGCGTGAAACTGCGTCTGTCTCCGGACTTTTTTTCGTTGAGTAAATCACTCTGTCAATTTTCTGCCGTCTGTGTTACGCTGTACTCATCGGTTGGGGGGAGATGCAGTGGCTCAGTGTGAGGCGCGAGGGAGATCATCGGTTGGAGGAGATGCGATATGACAAGGAAGGAACAAAAGGAAGCCCGGAGATGGCAGATTATCCAGGCTACGCTCGACCTGTTTGTGGAGCGTGGATATTATGGCACAAAGACAAGCCAGATCTCTAAGAGGGCAGATATCAGCGAAGGTCTGCTGTTTCATTACTTTCCCACAAAGGAAATACTGCTTGAGGAACTGATCAACATCGGGCTGGAAGGGATGCGCATGCCGATGCAGATCGAGGCGGAGAACGGGTTGGACTTTTTCAGCCGGATTACCACGATGCTGTTCTGGCAGGCGGAGAAAAATCCTTTTGTCGCGAAAATGTTTGTATTTATGGGGCATGTGGTGCGGGCTGAGGAAATACCGGAAAGACTCCGAAAGCTGGCGGCTTCTGTAGATACGATTACATACGGCCAGGGCAGGGTGGAAGAGGGGCAGCGGGATGGAACAATCCGAAAAGGGAATGCGATGGCATTGTCCAATATGTACTGGTGCGCAGTTCATGGAATTATGGAACAGTATGCCCTGCACCCCGAAATCCCGCTGCCGGAAGCTGACTGGATTGTGGCGATGCTGAAAAGTGAGGATTAGAACAATGTGTGAAGGAAAAAAGAAAATTGTAATCGTGGGCGGAGGTATTGCGGGACTGTCCGCGGGAATTTATGGAAAATTGGCAGGGTATGATGTGGAAATCTTCGAAAAAAATCCTGTGGCCGGCGGCCAGTGCATGGGATGGAACCGAAAGGGGTGCCATATTGACAACTGCATTCACTGGCTCACCGGGACGAAGAAGGGAACAGCGCTCCGCAATGTGTGGGAAACGGTGGGAGCATTGGAGAAAGACGCGGAATTTGTGGACAGTGACAGCTTTTATACGAGCATTACAGGGGACTACCGTGTAACATTGTGGAAGGATTTGGAACGGACAGAGAAAGAGCTTCTCAGTCTGTCGCCAGAGGATGAAACTGAAATCAGGAAATTTACAGAGCATGTCAGATATGCGGCAAAATGTGAGATTCCAGCAGAAAAGCCGATGGATGCCATGGGCATCATGGATTATATCCATATGGGCGCCTCGATGGCAGACATGCCAAAAGTGATGCGGGAATACGGTTCCATCGATCTGCAGGAGATGGCGGGGCGTTTCCGGCATCCTGCATTGAGGGCGCTGTTTACGGACTATCTGCCAAAAGAATACACTGCAAGCTCTTTTCTTGTCTCGTATGGCAGTATTGTGTCCGGCAACGGGGAAATTCCAAAGGGCGGTTCCCTTGCCATGGTAAACCGTATGGTGCAGCGTTTTCAGAAACTGGGCGGAAAATTGCACTGCAATACGCCGGTATCGCGGATTGTGATAAAGAATAAAAAAGCGGTGGGAATTGAGACGGCAGATCAACAAGAAGTGATGGCGGATTACGTGATCTCGTCTGTGGATACCATGGAAATGTTTGAAAAGTTAGTTGGAAAAGCGTATATGGATGCAAAATGGCAGTCCTGCTATGCGAACAGTGAGAAGTATCCCCTCTTTAGTGCGGTGCAGGCGGCGTTTGTGGTGGACACAGAGGCGTATGATGAAAAGGGAACGATTTTCTTCGACTGCCCTTCTTTCGAGACGGGAGGAAAGAAGATTGACAGAATCTCAGTGAAAAGTTATGAATATGAACCGAACTTTGCCCCCGCGGGGAAAGTGGTGCTGCAGGTAAATGTGCCGCAGTTTGATAAAGAATATTTTTATTGGAAAGGGCTGACGAAGGCGGAATATAAAAGGCAGAAAGAGGCAGCGGTAAGTGCGATAGAGGAACGGCTGCTCCGGCAGTTTCCAAAACTCCGGGGTCATATAGAGTTTCTGGACTGCTGGACGCCGCTCACCTATGAACGGTACTGCAACGCGTACCATGGCGCCTATATGGGCTTCATAATCAGAAAAGGAGTGAAGTCCTTCCATGTTAAGGGAGTTGTAAAGGGTATCAAAAATCTGTACATCGCCAGCCAGTGGATCATGGCGCCGGGCGGACTCCCAGTGGCGGTGACGGCAGGGAAGTTTGCCATATGGCGGATTGTCAGGAAGGAGAAATCCAATCAAGGAGGTTCCGGACAGAGATAACAGTACTGCCTAAAGAAAACTGTATTGTTTGATGAAGCTGCTCGGAACCATATTGATATAACATCTGGGGGGAATGTTTCAGATACATATTGCTCTGATAAAGTGGAACAAGCGAAAGATCCTTCAGACTTTTTAGGAATTAGTCCTTGCGGTGAAAACTTATGCAAAAAGGGTGGAAAAACCCCCGGAACTGTGATATCAAAAAAATAGGGCTGATATTAGTGCTGGCTTCTGGTTCAGGGATTAAATATGACAATATCGCTATATTTGGATTAACCGTCCAATGACAAAGTATAGAAAATGATATATCCTCTAATTGATACAGTACCATCACCAGACAAAGGAGGAGTATATGAAAGCGATCAAAATTGGGACAAAGGTTGAGATCTATAACGACACAGTGATGACGTACAATGAACTGCCAGCCAGGGCGTATATCGTGAGATTTGAGAAAATGACGGGCTTTTATCTGGATGAGTACACGGACATTCAGATCAAGGAGGAAAAGATCTATGGCGAACATATGAAAAAAGTTCAGAAGGTCTTGCGGGCATATGACATATTTGACAGAAATCTTGGTGTGATCCTGAGCGGATATAAAGGGATAGGGAAGTCGCTGTTTGCAAAGCTCTTGTCGGAGGCAGCGATCAGGAACGGTATTCCGATCATTGTAGTGGATCAGTACATTCCGGGGATCGCATCTTATATAGAAGCGATCGATCAGGGTGTCATGGTGCTCTTTGATGAGTTTGACAAGACTTTTGGCGACGTCAAGCCGCCGGATGGGGAGATCGAGCCGCAGGCAGCGCTGCTTGGCCTGTTCGACGGAAT
The DNA here is from genome assembly GCA_021770755.1 of Lachnospiraceae bacterium. Lineage (GTDB taxonomy): Bacteria > Bacillota > Clostridia > Lachnospirales > Lachnospiraceae > COE1. The sequence continues at coordinate 4,847 of JAETQI010000080.1, read as the reverse complement.
CGCGCAGGGGAAAAAGCTGTTTGTCATCACCTGCAATGACATCCGGAAATTGAATGACTTCTTTGTAAACCGCCCGGGACGGTTTCACTATCATTTCCGGTTTGATTATCCGTCGGCAGACGAGATCAGGACATATCTTTACGATAAGCTGGGCAGGGAACATCATCACGAGATTGAGCGGATCGTTGCATTTTCGAGAAAAGTAGATCTCAATTATGACTGTCTCAGGGCCATTGCTTTTGAATTGAACAGTGGAGAGAGCTTTCACAGTGCGATCGAGGATCTGAACATCATCAATCTGTCGCAGGAGCGATATAATTTTACCATCTATTTTGAAAACGGTTCCCCGATGTATGTGAGAAACAGAAATGTTGATTTCTTTAACGACGAGGAAATTGTCCTCTGTTTTGCAGAAGATGACTACAATGAAATCCTGACAGTGGGATTTTGGACGGCGGATAGTACGTATGATTTCAAAAATAACTGCGCGGTGGTCACATCGGAGAAGCTGAGGATCACATACGATGAAGATTATGAAGAAGAGTATGTGAGGAAAGTCAAGAAGCTGATCGTAGATCGTCTGGAGATCCGGAAAGTGCGCGAAAAAAGCCTGCACTATGCAGTGTAGGCGCAAAACGCCGACACTGCAGGATGCTGTCAAAGCTTATCACGGTCATTTTCAAGAATGTGTCTGAGGAGACTGCTGCAGCCTTCGCTTACATCTGCATAAGTCGCATCGAAATCGCCTGTGTACCATGGATCGGCGACGTCTCTTCCAGAGCCGGCGAAGGTGAGAAGCTTGTAGATCTTGAGATCGGAATCGCCGCCGGCGATACGTGTCATATTTCGAATATTGGCAGTATCCATGCCGATCAGATAATCGTAGCAGGCATAATCCTGCGCGGTCATCTGCACTGCGCGGTGCGGCACCAGCGGGACCCTGACTTCGCGCAGTTTGCTGACGGTGCCGTAGTGCGGCGGATTGCCGATCTCCTCCCTGCTGGTGGCAGCAGAGCTGATGTAAAATGAATTTTCCAGTTTTTGCTGTTTTACGAGGTGTGTCATGACGCTTTCTGCCATCGTGCTGCGGCAGATGTTGCCGTGGCACACAAATAATATTTTTATCATTTTTCTATAACTCCTTAAATGTTCTGTATTTCTTCTCAAATGCTTGATTTTACAGGGCTTTTGAACGATTCCGAAGCTGTGTGTTTCCAAAGTATTTTCTCAAATCGTTCCATACTTTCTCATATTTGTCCCTGCAAAATTGGTAAATACGTTGGTAAAGTAAGCGGCTTTACCAGTGGGCTTTTTTAAGAGTTCGCCACTCGCTGCAGTTCCTCTTTCGCATCATCAAAATTCACATGGGTGTAGGTGTTCAATGTTACGCTGATATCCGCATGACCCATGATATACTGTAAGGTCTTCGGATTCATTCCTGACTTCGCCATATTAGAGCAAAAGGTGTGTCTGCATACATGAGGGGTTACTTAAAATGATTGTCTTCCCTGATAAACTTGAGCAAATCCCTTTCCTGTTTGCGGGTAATCGTTTCTCTGGTAACAGAATCATTGACAATCACTGATGCCAGCTCAAATCCAAATGGATTCTTGCGAATCAGGTCATCATCTACAGCCATCAGAAATGCCGGTCTGAGAACGCCACGGATAGAGTGAATGGAACTATATCCTCCGCCGTCCACCTGCTGAAGCTTAATGAGCCACGCCTTTGCATCTGGCAAACGTACCTTGCAAATGCGCTGTCTGCCAAATGCTTCCTTTTTCAAGACGTTAATGACTGTCTTATATCCGGCAACCGTGTTGTGGCGGACTCCTGTTTTCAGGGACACATACTTCTCCACCAGCTCCAGTACCGTGTAATTGCCGCCATTGGTTACAATGGGGTCAAACAAATCCGCTTCAATCTGCTTTTCTCGTCAATATAACGGAACCGATACCTCCCATCTGAGCGCTGATACGCGCCCTCACGCAAAATACGATTACGGTTATCTCTCCTTTCAAAAAAGTTTAGTTGAGAACGTGGCTCAATAAACTGGAATTTATCTATTTTAGCAATAATATCCTCTTGTATGCTAAAGCCACAAACTCATTTGCCGATAAGTCTTTATACAATGAACTTTTTTTATGATTGCGGTTAAAATCTACCTCCAGAGTCAGATATCTAAGGTCGTTGCATTTTTTTAGCTTCTGTTTAATTATATCCCAATTTATGTCACCATCATAAGGGAGTAGATGTGTATCATCATCTCCGCAATTATCATCCAAGTGTACCGCAAATAATTTATTACCATATCGCGATAAACAATCAGCATCTCGATGATTAAAGTATTCGTGTCCACTGTCATAGCAAAAACCTAAATACTCTGATTTTATATTTTCATAAATATAATCAAGATGTTGTATACTATCCAGATTTTCAAGAGCCAGGTTTATCTTCTTTTTTTCAGAAAAATCTACCAATCTTTTCATTCGCTCTAAACCAATTTGTGTAACCATGGGTTTCGAGGATAAGCGCGTAATATGCATAACGACTGTCGGGATCTTGTAATGTTCACAATCGCTAATACACGATGCGATTATACGAAGATAATCGTCACCATTCAATCCATCTATCCATAAATCATTAGGATTGTTGCATGGTGCATGAACATAGTCAATATCAAGTCCCAATTTTCTTGCCATCTCAGGTTGACTATTTTTGTCCTGCAATTCATCCCCCCACCAAAGAGATACCGCATCAAATCCTGCACTCCTTATCATTTGCAATCGTTGCTGTATGGGTAATTGATAACTGAACCATGAAAACATTCCGAAACCAGACATATGCCCTCCAATAATTCCAATTTTTCGCTGGCTCCATTATACCGCAATCATTTTCCAGAGGGAATAAATTTTACAAAAAATTCATTTTACTATGATAAACCTTATTTTTCCTGAATCTGCCCTTGCTTCGTCTTTGGTAATGACAAGCTTCCTCTGTTGGCACTTCACGGTGATTTTATCCCCGGCAGATTGAGGGCGGGGCAAAGGTTCCCAGCCTGTCTGTATTTATCAATATATGCATCGCATTGAAAAATTCCCAGGATTATCTGCTGCGAGATGCGCTGGAAGATAATGAGGTCAGTGAAATACATGCTTGCTGTAATGCCGTAAAACCTCGTCCACGACTTCCGGCTCTCCATTGGTATACATGATGTGTTCTTTGTATGCTTCTGTGCAAGGCATAAATGATTTCCCCTTTCTCCCACATAGGGCGGTGCATGGTTTATAGTTGCTATGCTGAAAAGGGGTAGCAGCATTTAGCATACTGCCCCTTAACTGCTCATTACTCACTCAAACTCATTAAGATAGCTTTGTAATAAATTTGCCAACTTCCCGATATGCACACCGTCAACAAAAGAATGATGTACTTGTACTGAAAACGGAAGCATTACTTTTTCGTCACGGATAAAATATTTCCCCCAGTCTATCATTGGGGTAGCGTTATCCTTTTTCCCGGATTCCGTATGCGAAATATGGGTAAAAGAAACCCACGGAAAGGAAGAAAACTGGTAAATGTCATTACCCATAGGTGCGGTAAAACATTCTTTTTGCTCCCTTACGGTATGGGCTGCAAGTGAAACATATTCCTCTATGGTGTCCTGCATTTCCACATTGACTACTTTGAAAAGCTCGCTGCCATTATCAAGGTAGGTAAATGATGTGTTGATTTTGTCATAGATAACGGGCTTTCCCTCCCAAAAACGGCAACGAAATTCCTCAATCTCATTCGCGCACTTTGTCACGGCGAATACAAAAGAAAATGTAAAGGAATAGCCCCGTTCTTTGATTCTCCTCAAAAAATTTGTAATATCCAGCTCAAAGGTTACACAATACTGTGGCTGCACACTGTTTCTGAAAATCTGACAGTGCATAGCCCGATTCCATGTTGCTAAATCAATTTCTCTCATAGAAAATTCCTCCTGTCGTATTATGGACAAATGCGTGTTCTTTATCTTCACATATTTTCCGCATGGTTATTATATCTCTGCAGTTATATGATGTCAATGTGTTGTACGATGTCTATGAGTAAAAAAGAGAGCTTACACATTTGTAAGCCCTGATAAGTAGGAAACTATTCTATTCCCAATTCCCGTATAGCGTGCATAATATGAATTTTCATGGCATTTTTTGCTCCATCCGCATTTCTCTGCTCCAAAAAATCCATAATCATGCGGTGGTCGTTGACTGTATCTGTAACGGCTTTTTGGCTCATAGCCGATAGGGTGACGCCCTTTGCAATCGCTTGATAAAGAATGGGCATAAGCTGATTCATAAATTCATTATGTGTTGCCTGCGCAATCGCCTTGTGGAATGAATGTTCATTGTCTGTACGGTCTTGCCCGGATTTAATTTCCTGCTCAATCTTCTCACCGAAATCCAAAATCCTTTTTATTTCTGCGTCTGTACCCCGGATAGCGGCTAAATAGGCGGCTTCCGGCTCAAAAATCAAACGCATTTCGTAAAGGTCTTTTGCATTTACTTTTATATCCGATAGCTGCCCTAAGTTGGATTGCTGCTCAAATGCTGCTTGGGTGACAAAAGTTCCTTTTCCCCTCTGAATTTCAAGTACATTATAAGCTACTAAAATCCGTATGGCTTCTCTTAGGGTTGTCCGGCTGACATTCAATTCTTCTGACAATTCATTCTCATTGGGTAATTTATCCCCGGCTGAAAAGCGTTTTTCTATTGTTATCATAGACAATAATGTGTCTGCGATACTCTGTGAAAGCATTTTATTTTTCATAGGCTATATCACCTCGGCTTTTTTTGATATTATACTATGTG
>JAETQI010000079.1 GCA_021770755.1 Lachnospiraceae bacterium | reverse complement strand
AGGCGGAAGAGTAACAAGATAATGGTTTATCGGACCGCCTTTAGGCGGAAAAGTAACAACGGCCCAGTAGGGCCAACAGCAAACCACCAGCAGGGCTGGTGGTTCGTGACTTAGATCACACCGGCTTCCGGCCTGTCGGCATTTTCCGATGCGGCAGCTTTGTCTAAAGCTTCCGTGATCGCCTGCATCAGCAGCATGGAGGTGTAGCGGTTCTCGGTGCCGTAGCTGATGTTGTCGATGCTCTGTTCGGACAGGATGACGGACGCAAGTTCGGAGAGCGTAGGACTCATCAGCGGATACAAAGTCGTTATGGACTCGTCGAGGTTTGTCAGTGTAATGGAATTGATGTGGTTCTTATCCACGGCGATCTGCAGCTCGACGTTGGCATTTCCAAGCAGCAGTGTGCTGGAGTAGATACCGGGAACGTAGAGGTTCTGTGCGGTGGAATTGGAAGATCCGCTGTCAGTTCTGCCCGGTGTACTGTTCTGGGAACCGTTTGGAGAACTGTCCGGGGTCTGGGAATCGCTTGGCGTTCCATCGGAAGGTTTGGTCGTGCCGCCGGTAGTGCCGTTTTGAGGATTGTCAGCAGGAGCCGTCTGCGGCACAGTCTGGGACGGCGTTTGCGGCGGGTTCTGGGTTGGAACCTGTTCCGGCGTCTCCTCTGCGTTCTGGGCAGGAACTGGGGAAGCAGAGTCTTTTGCGGGTAAGAAAAGGGATACTGCCACCATTATGATAAGTACACTTACAACCAGAAGCACAAGTGCATAGACTAATTCCTTTGAGCGAAGTACAACGATTTTTGTGTTAGAGCTCATGTGAAGACTCCATTTTTGTTCTTTTTATAAAGGTATGAGCGGCATGACCGGATTATGATAGGGAACTGTAGAAAAAGTATGTTCATAAATATTTAGGAAAGGAAGGTGCGGGCTATGGCAAAATATACAAAGCAGGACATTATCGCGATGGTAGAAGAGGAGGATGTGGAGTTTATCCGCATGCAGTTTACGGATATCGAGGGAAATTTCAAGAACGTGGCGATCACATCAAGCCAGCTAGAGAAGGCGCTGGGCAACGACTGTATGTTTGACTGTTCACTTGTCAAGGGTATGCTGCCCACGGACAATGCGGATATGTTCCTGTATCCTGACCTTGACACATTTGCGATCTTCCCATGGCGGCCGCAGCAGGGAAAGGTCGCGCGCTTTATCTGCGATGTGTACCGCGCAGACCGCACGCCCTTTGAGAGTGACTGCCGCTACATCTTAAAGAAAGCGCTGAAAGAGGCTGCCGATATGGGCTATACTTTCGAGGTGGGGCCAGAGTGCGAATTCTTTTTGTTCAATGCGGATGAGAACGGCAGACCTACCACGAACACGAACGAGCAGGCAGGCTTTTTTGATATGGGTCCGCTCGACAACGGTGAGAATGCCAGGCGCGACATCGTGCTCACACTCGAGGATATGGGCTTTGAGGTGGAGGCGTCCCACCATGAGAAGGCGCCTTCCCAGCACGAGGTGGATTTCCGCTACGATGAGGCGCTCGCGACGGCGGACAACATTATGACTTTCAAGCTTGCGGTCAAGACGATCGCCAAGCACCATGGACTGCACGGAACATTTATGCCAAAGCCCAGAATGGAATTCTGCGGTTCGGGCATGCATATCAACATGTCGCTGCACAAGGACGGCAGGAATATTTTTGACGATCCCTCTGATGAAAATGGGCTGAGCAGGGAAGCCTATTATTTTATGGGGGGACTGATGAAGCATGTCAAGGGGATTTGCGCAGTTACGAATCCGCTGGTAAACTCATACAAGAGATTGCGCCCCGGATTTGAGGCGCCGGTGTATATCGCGTGGAGCACGCTCGGGGCAAACACACTGATCCGCGTGCCGAACATACGCGGGGAGCACACGCGGATCGAGCTTAGGAGCCCGGATCCGTCTGCCAATCCCTATCTTGCGATCGCCGCCTGCCTGATGGCGGGGCTTGACGGCATAAAGAACGGCATAGAACCAAAAGCGCAGGTGATGGACAACATCAATGTGATCTCGGAGGAGGAAGCAGAAAGACGCGGGATCGAAAAGCTGCCGACGGATCTGCTGGAGGCATGCAGGGAGATGAAGAGGGATCCGCTCCTGCGCGGGCTTCTCGGGGACCGCGTGTTTGAGCAGTATTATGACTCCAAGCTCGCGGCGTGGAAGGAGTATGATTCCCAGGTGACAAGCTGGGAGATCGAATCCTATCTGTACAAGATATAAGCACACTGAACACAATATTGAGCTGAATGCGGTTTTGGGGGTGTGCGATTGACAAATATTATAGTAGTTTTTGCCAGGATGGAGGATGCAAAGAGCATCAAAAATATCTTAGTCAAAAACGGGTTTGGCGTGACGGCGGTCTGTACTTCCGGGGCGCAGGCGTTAGGCTATGCGGATGCGTTTCACGACGGCATCGTCATAGCGGGATACCGCCTCACAGATATGATCTGCGTTGAACTCAGGGAGAGCCTTCCCGCCAGCTTTGAGATGGTGGTGATGGCTTCGCAGCGGGTTCTGACAGATGTGTCCGGCGGCGGGATTATCGGGCTTGCCATGCCGCTTAAGGTGCATGAGCTGGTCGACACGGTCGATATGCTGTCTCAGGGCATTGTCCGCAACAGGAAGAAGCGGAGGGAAAAGCCGGCGGTACGCAGTGAAAAAGAAGCCGCAGTCATAGCGGAGGCAAAGAAGCTGCTGATCACACGGAATCACATGACGGAGGAGGAGGCGCATCGCTATCTGCAGAAACACAGCATGGACAACGGCACAGGCATGGTGGAGACGGCAGAGATGGTATTGGCACTAAAATAATAACAGGAAGATATTGGAGGAGATAAGGATATGAATATCGTTTTATTGTCAGGTGGTTCGGGGAAACGACTCTGGCCCTTGTCAAATGAGATCCGGTCAAAGCAGTTTCTAAAGCTGCTCAGCGATGAGGACGGCGGTCATGAATCCATGGTGCAGCGTGTCTACAGGCAGATCGCAAAGGCCGGCATCAATGCGGATATCGTGGTGGCGACGTCGGCCACACAGGTGGAGTCGATCCGCGGACAGCTTCCGGACGACGTGGATATCGTGGTGGAGCCGGAGCGCAGGAATACTTTTCCGGCGATCGTGCTCGCGGCGTCGTATCTGGAATCGAGAAAGAAAACGGATCCGGACGAGACGGTGATCGTGCTTCCGGTCGATCCCTATGTGGACGTGGAGTATTTTGAGACGTTTAAGACGATGGACGCGCGCGTACAGCAGGGCGGGGCGGACATCGTGCTCATGGGCATCACGCCGTCGTATCCCTCTGAAAAGTACGGCTATATCATACCCGGCGAGGGCGGCAGTGTGACAGGCTTCAAGGAAAAGCCGGACGAGGCGACGGCGAGGGAGCTGATCGGCAGGGGAGCGCTCTGGAACGCGGGCGTGTTTGCCTTCAGATTAAAGTATCTGATGGGGATCGCGGACAAATATGTGCAGAGCAGGGAGTTTTCGGACGTGATAGCGCACTATGCCGATCTGAAGAAGGACAGCTTTGACTACGAGGTCGTGGAGAAGGCGGATGCACTCGCTGTCGTGCCGTACAGCGGCGCGTGGAAGGACATCGGGACCTGGAATACGCTGACGGAGGAGATGAAGGAGGAGAGCATCGGCGATGTCATCATGGGGGAGGCGTGCGTCAATACCCATGTGATCAACGAGCTTTCCATTCCAGTCGTGGTGCTCGGCACACAGGATCTGGTCGTCGCTGCAGGCCAGGATGGGATCCTTGTGTCAGATAAGCACAAGAGTTCGTATATCAAGCCGCATGTGGAGAACATTGACAAACGTCCGATGTATGAGGAGCGGCGCTGGGGCGAGTACAAGGTGTACGACTACAGCCAGTATGCCGACGGAACCAAATCGCTCACGAAACATGTCACGATCAACGCGGGCTGTGCGCAGGACTATCATGTGCATAAGTACAAGGACGAGGTGATCACGGTGGCAAACGGACAGGGGGAGCTTGTCGTGGACGGCTGTCTGATAAAGCTTTCACGCGGCGACACGATCTCTATCAGAAGGGGACAGAAGCATGCGATCAGGGCTTTTGAGGATCTGCAGCTAATATCGGTACAGATCAGCGAGGACAACACGGAGGGGGATACGGAAGTGTTCGACTGGAGCTGGTCAGCGCGCGCTGCTGAGGGTTCGGACGGGAAAAGCCAGTAGTCTGTGTCGGAGAGGCATGTATGATAGAGAGGCATGATGGAATAGAAAGGATAAAATCGAAATATGAAATTTACAAAAATGCATGGCTGTGGGAATGACTACATCTATGTCAATGGTTTTGCAGAGCATATCGACGCGGACAGGAAGCCGGAGCTTGTCAGGCGCCTCAGCGACAGGCATTTTGGCATTGGCGGGGACGGCGTGATCTTCATCAATCCGGGAAAAAGCGCCGCGTTTGAGATGGAGATGTACAATGCGGACGGGACGAGGGCGCAGATGTGCGGGAACGGGATCCGCTGTGTGGCGAAGTACGTCTATGACTATGGGCTGACGGATCAGACGGATATTGCGATCGAGAGCTTCGGCAGGGTAAAATACCTGGAGCTTACACCTGGCAGTGACGGCAAAGTGTCGACTGTAAGGGTCAATATGGGCGAGCCGGTCTTAAGAGCGGCGGAAATACCGGTCATATCGGACAATGAGCAGGTCGTCAGCGAGGCGATCGAGGTGGACGGGAAGGTATATGAGATGACCTGCGTATCGATGGGAAATCCGCATGCGGTCGTTTTTATCGATGATGCAGATATAAAGGACCTTGATATCGAAGCGGTGGGACCGTATTTTGAGAATCATGCGCGCTTTCCGGAGCGGACGAACACGGAGTTTGTGCGGATCATTGACCGGAACAATGTGCAGATGCGCGTGTGGGAGCGCGGGACAGGGGAGACGCTCGCCTGCGGGACAGGGTGCTGTGCGACTGCGGTGGCGTGTGTGCTCAACGGGCTGACGGATACGAAAGTAAATGTTAGCGTGCCGGGCGGTGAGATCCTGTGTGAGTGGGACAGGCAGGACAATGTGGTCTATATGACAGGACCGGCTGCCACGGTGTTTGAAGGCGAGATCGATGAGAAGATGATAGTTCGGGAGGAAATCTGAGATGCTTTTCCCAAGTGAGGTTTTTTTGTTTGTGTTTCTGCCGGTCGTGCTGGTGGTATATTATGCACTGCTCAGAAAGACGAAGACATTGAAAAACATTTTTCTGCTGGTGGCAAGTCTTTTTTTCTATGCATGGGGTGAACCGACATATGTATTTCTGATGATCGGGACGATCCTGGTCAACTGGCTGTTCGGTATCGCGGTGGATGCGTTCCGCGACAAAAAAGCGGTCGTGAAGCTGCTGTTCGTGCTGCTCGTGCTGGTCAATATCGGTACACTGGGGTGGTATAAGTACAGTGAGTTCACTGTGCTGCAGATCAACCGTTTCCTGCACACGAACATCCCGGTGCCGATCGTGGCACTGCCGATCGGCATCTCCTTCTATACATTCCAGGCGATGTCGTATGTGATCGATGTGTACAGGCGCCGCGGACAGGTACAGAAAAATCCGCTGCAGGTGGGACTCTACATCGCACTGTTCCCGCAGTTGATCGCGGGTCCGATCGTGCGGTATGAGACGATCGCGGATCAGATCCACAACCGGGTCGAGAATCTTGCGGATTTTTCTGCGGGTGTCACGAGATTCTGTATCGGTCTTGGAAAGAAAGTATTGATCGCCAACAACATGGCTGTGATCGCGGACAATGCGTTCGGGCTGATCATCAACGGTGAATTTCAGGCGTCGATGGGCATGGCGTGGCTCGGCGCGGTCGCGTACACGCTGCAGATCTTTTTTGACTTCTCAGGATACTCGGATATGGCGATCGGTCTGGGACAGATGTTTGGATTTCATTTTGAGGAGAACTTTAACTATCCATATATTTCCAGGACGGTGTCGGAGTTCTGGCGCAGATGGCATATCTCGATGCAGACATGGTTCCGCGACTATGTGTATTTTCCGCTGGGCGGCAGCAGGGTCTCCAGGCCAAGGCTGATCCTGAATCTCTTTGTCGTGTGGCTGCTGACCGGGATGTGGCACGGTGCGAACTGGACCTTTATCGCGTGGGGGCTGATGTATTTTGTGATCCTCACGTTTGAGAAGCTGACAGGACTGGGAAAGAAGGACTATTGGTGGGGACACATCTATACGATGGTGTTTGTCATCATCGGATGGGTGATCTTCCGTTCGACTGGTATGGGGAACGCTCTGCTGTACATCAAGGCGATGTTCGGCATCGGCGCCAAGGGAATCATTGACAAGGCGGTGTGGGCATATATCGCGCAGAACTGGATATACTTTGTATTTGCGATCCTTGGGTGCGCGCCGGTCATACCGAGGATTGACGAGCGGCTGAAGGACAGCCGGATCTGGCAGGCGGTGTACGCTGCAGGCATTCTTGTGTGTCTGTTCGTCAGTGTGTCGTTCATCAGCAACAACGCGTACAATCCGTTCATTTACTTTAATTTCTGATCATAGGAGCTGCAGGGAAATAACAGATCATATGTTTGAATTTGTGTATGTGTACAGTTATCTGCGCATGGTTTGGCCGTGCGGGAACAGGAAGGGCAGGATATCAAATGAAGAACAGGGACAAATGGATCACGATCGCTTTTCTTATCTTTATACTGGTGATACCGCTTGCGACGGTGGCGAGGAATATGATGCCGGGACAGGGGGGACAGGAGCTTTCCGAGGATGAGAAGACGGTTCTGGAACAGAACGGGGCGATAACGGAGGATGGAAATGTCCATACGGGGAATACAGGGACGGGGGACGGAACAGCGCAGGGAAACCAGCCTAAAGCGACTGGATTTGCAAAACTCCAGAGCGGGATCGACCAGTTTACGGACGGGTTGTTCGGGCGGACGAAGCTGATCGCCTTCAACACGGGGCTTACGTCACTGCTGACCGGCGGAACCTATATTGAATCCACGCAGACGCTCAAGGGAAAGAACAACATGTTCTTTTACAAGACGGAGCTTGACGGGAAACCGATCTGGGATTATATGGGGATCAATCATTTCACAGATGAGGAGATGGCGGCGATCGCGGCGAACCTGGCAGCGACGCGGGAGCATTTGAACGCGGTCGGGATCGAGTTTTATACGATGTGCATTCCCAACAAGGAGATCATCTATGCGGAGAATATGCCCGACACGATCGCGCGGGTGAATGAGGTCTCCCGCGGGGAGCAGCTTGCTGATTATCTGCACGAGAATACGGATCTTGTGTTTGTCTATCCCAAGGATGCGCTGATGGCGAACAAGGATAAGATACAGCTCTATTACAGTACGGATTCACACAGCAACCAAGTCGGGGCTTTTGTGAACATGCAGGAGTTTTTCAGGACGGTTTATGACACGTACGCGGAGATCGACTCGGTGACGTTCAGGACAGATGCCACGGACTACGCGGGGGATCTGGTGACGATGGCGGGGCTGACAGACAAATATGACATTGATACCGTGTACGTGTTTGAGCAGGATTCGGCGGACAGGGCACAGTATCATGACCAGGTCCTGCTGTATGTGGGGGATTCCTTTGGCGGATTCCTGTCGCAGATCTGCAAGGGGTACTATAAGGAGGTTTACTGGGAGGATGCGAGGGATTTCCAGTATTCGATGCTTGACCGCTACAACCCGGATGTGGTGATCTGGGAGCGGGCAGAGCGCTACTGTGAAGTTTTTGCGGAACCGATCCTGATAAAATAAAGAAATTTAAAAAAATATTTTTACACAGGAGCCATAAAAATACAGAGGGAAATACGTGTATAGATTATCAGAGGTCTTTGTTTTTCCAGAGGGGAGTCAGTGTGGAAGAGAAACAGTTCAGTGCATGTATGGAGCGCATGAGGTCCGGCGACAGAAGTGCATTGCATGAGGTATACGAGTCCTATATCGGCTATATTTACACGATCGTGCTTCAGACCGTATCAAACCGCGAGGATGCAGAGGATGTGACGAGTGAATTTTTTATGAAACTGTGGCGGCTTGCGGATACATATCGTGAAGGAAACGGGCACAGGGCATGGATGGCCGCGATCGCCAGGAATATGGCGGTCGACCTTCTGCGAAAGACGAAGCGGGAAGTGCTGACGGAAGTGGTGACAGAAGATGCCTCGGATGTGTCTGTCGAGAAGGAGGTCATAGCCGACATGAGCCTGCGCCAGGCGCTCGATTCGCTCAAACCTGGGGAGCGCGAGGTGGTGCACTTAAAGATCATGGGTGAAATGACTTTTCAGGAAATAGCAGATATTCTCAAAATCCCGCTTGGGACTGTGACCTGGCGCTATCAGAATGCGATTCGGAAGTTAAGGAGATGCGGTTATGAGTAGAGATTTGGAGAGGGAGTACAGGGCGTTTGTGGACAGCGAAGTACCGGATCTGTGGGCTCGGATCGAGGCGGGACTGGAGGAAAAAAAGCCGGCGGCAGATACGCTGGCGGACACTCTGATGAAAGATACACGTGACAGGAAAGTGAATTACAAAGTATGGGCGGGTCTTGCGGCAGCGTGTGTGTGCGCGGCGCTGGTCGTGCCGGCGATGGTGAGGAATACAGGGATGAAGGGCGGCAGCAGTTTGGCGCCTGCTCCCGCTGCGGATACAGCGCCGCAGGCAGCGCAGGCATATGAGAGGGCAGCGGATAACGCCGGGAAGGAGGCCGCGCTCTGTGAGGAGGCTGCTGAGGCCACTGCAGATTCCGGGATGGGTGCTGCAGGCGGCGTCCAGGAACTGTACAGATTTCATGCGGCAGTCGAGATCCTGGAGGTGGACGTCAGTATGGACAGCGGTGTCCTGTACACCGCGAAAGTGCTCTCATCGGATCAGCCCGGTATCGAGCCTGACAGCGAGATCCAGATCTTTGATCCCATGGCGGCGTCTGAGGGGACGGAGCTGATGGAAACGGATCAGACTTACGATCTTGTGCTGAGCGGGATCCAGCCGGAGGATCCGGAGCAGGAGGTGAAGTATCTTCTTGTTGATAAATGATGACAGGAAACGTGAATATTTGTGAAAAGGGAAGGAAACAATAAGCTCAGAAAGGGAGGGTATACTCTTATGAAAAAGAAAACAATCATTAGCAAAACAGGGATCCTGGCAGTGATCATGGCGCTTTCCATGTCAGCGGTGACCGGGTGCGGAAACACAGGCGGCAACAGGACCTCGGATGAGGTATCGTCCGAGGAAAATGCGGACACTGCGGGGATGGTGCATCTGAACACTGCGGACGATGTGTCGGCATTTTTTGACGAAGTGTACGGGGGAGTGGCGGAAGATCTGCTCCCTATGGGTGGTGCTGTGATGACCGAGCTGGATCTGGGCGATACAGATATGCTGTCGTATCACACGGGGCTGACAGCGCTGGATGGGATCGAGGGGATATATCTCTCCGAGTCGATGGTATCCTCAACTCCCTACAGTGCCATATATATCAGGACGACAGATGACGCGGACGCCGAGAGTATCCGCAAACAGCTCATGGACAACATCAATCCGGCAAAGTGGGTCTGCGTCAGTGCAGAGCAGCAGTATGCGGTGATCGTGGGCAATGACATATTTTTCGTGATGGGATTTCAGGATACGGCTTCGGAGGTGCTCGCAAAGGCGGTCGCCGCGGCAGAGTCCCGTGATATGAAGGTATCGGACACGCTCGAGAAGGCAAATCCGGTGTAGATTCCCATAGTAGGAGAGGCGAAAATGCTTTTTTCCAGTATTACATTCTTATACTTTTTTCTGCCAGCCACGATCTTTCTGTATTTCGCATCACCGCAAAAGGGCAGAAACCTTGTCCTTCTGGTGATGTCGCTGTTGTTCTATGCATGGGGGGAGCCGGTGTATGTGCTGCTGATGCTTGCGCAGATCGCGGTCTCCTATGCGCTGTTGTGGCTGGTGGACAGATACAGGGCGAGAAGGGCAGGTGGGATATTTTATATTCTGTCTGTCCTTTTGCCGTTCATGGCACTGTTTTATTTTAAATATTTTAATTTTTTTATGGATACGGTATTTGGGATCCGGACAAAGGCGATCGCGCTTCCGATCGGGATCTCTTTCTATACGTTCCAGATCGCGAGCTACTGTGTTGATGTGTACCGCGGGCGCGTGGAGCGGCAGAAAAACATCGTCACTTATGCGGCGTATGTGACGCTCTTTCCGCAGCTTGTGGCGGGACCGATCGTGCGGTACAGCGAGATCGAACGGATATTGACGCGCGGAGCGGATCTTTCGCATATACGCATGAATTTTGGCAATGGTATGGTCCGGTTTGCGGTGGGGCTTGGAAAAAAGGTGCTGATTGCCAATGTGGCGGGGGAGTTCGTGTCAGAGATCGCGGCGCTCGGTCAGCGCGATATCCTGCTCTCGTGGGCATATGCGGCTGCTGTGGCGATCCAGATCTATTTTGATTTCTCCGGCTATTCCGATATGGCGATCGGTCTGGGGAGCATGCTGGGGTTTGACTTTCCGGAGAATTTCAGATATCCGTTCATATCCAAAAGTGTGAGTGAGTTCTGGCGGCGGTGGCACATCACGCTCGGCGCGTGGTTCCGCGACTATGTCTATATTCCGATGGGCGGCAACCGGGTGAGCATGCCAAGGTGGATCGGAAACGTTCTTGTCGTCTGGCTCTTCACGGGGCTGTGGCATGGGGCGGGCTGGAACTTCATCGTGTGGGGACTGATGTTTGCGGTGCTCCTGGTCTTTGAGAAGGGAGCCGGCAGGCTGTATGACCGCAGGAGATTTCTGCCGGAGGCGGTGCTGAGTGGGATACGGCATGTGTATGTGGGTATCGTGATCCTGGTGAGCTTTCTGGTATTCCACAATGACAGTCTGTCCGGGGCATGGGCGGACATACAGGCGCTGTTTGGAGCCGGCAGCCGCATCGCCCGCAATGCGGGGGACACGCAGATGGCGGTGTACGCATATTTATTTAGGAACCGGATCGTGATGCTCTGCATCGGGTTGATCGGTTCGGTGCCGTTTCCGGCGTGGCTCTGGACGAAGCTGCGGGCGCGGATGCAGGCGGGCGCGGCAGGGGACAGGATCGTCCATATTTTGAGGACTGTTGTGACGGCGGGCTTGCTGGTGTTGTGCACGGCGTATCTGATCGATGGATCGTTCAACCCGTTCTTGTATTTCCGGTTTTGAGTGCAGGGAGGTGATCGCGGTGAAGCGTTATAAATGGGAGTGGGGTATTGCGCTTGGCAGTTTTCTGGTCTGTCTGGCAGGCACGATGGTGATATGGACTGTCGATCCGGAGGAGACAGTGTCCAGATCTGAGCGGAGGCGGCTCGCGCAAAAGCCGGAGCTGACGTGGGAGAGCCTTGCGGATAAGTCTTTTATGGACGATACGGAGAAATATCTGCTGGATCACTTTCCGTTCCGGGATGGCCTGCGGCGCATCAAGGCGTACTTTGCCTATGACGTGCTGCAGCAGAAGGAGAACAATGACATTTACGTGGTACAGGGTCATGCTGCGAAGCTGGAATATCCGCTGAACGAAGCGTCGGTGAAACGCCTTGCGGCGAAGATGACAGGACTTTGGCAGCAGTACTTTCCGGAGCAGGACGTGTGGTATGCGGTCGTGCCGGACAAGAATTATTTCCTGGCGGAGAAAAACGGCTACCCGTCTATGGACTATGAGCGTATGATCAGACTGCTGTCGCAGGAGCTTGCAAAAAATGCAGAGTTTGGCTATATCGATATCATCTCGGACCTGACGATCGATGATTATTACAATACAGACACGCACTGGCGGCAGGAGCGGATCCTGGATGTGGCGCACCATATCGCGGATGCGATGGGGGTGGGCGGCTCCCTGAACTTTTCCAAAGGGGAGGACACCGGCTTCACAGAACATGAGATCAGGGACTTCTATGGTGTGTATTACGGTCAGGCGGCGCTTCCGATGGAGCCTGACACGATCGTGTATCTGACGGACGAGGTGACGGAGACAGCCGTCATGTGGAGTCTTGAGGAGAATATGCCGGGCGGTGCGGAGGCGGGGAAAGTGCGCATGCCCGGCGAGGCGGGCGCAGTGCTAAAACCCGTGTACCGGCTGGATAAGCTCGATGACGGGAAGAGCCTTGACAAGTACGACGTGTTTGCGGGCGGTGCGTCGTCGCTGCAGGTGATCACGAGCCCGGATGCCGTCACGGACAGACGGCTGGTCATTTTCAGGGATTCCTATACGAGCAGCCTGGTGCCGCTCCTGCTGGGGGCTTACAGGGAGATCACGCTGGTCGATCTGCGCTATATCGACTCCGCGCGGATCGGGGAGTATGTGGACTTTGACGGTGCGGATGTGCTGTTTTTGTACAATACAGCGATCGTCAATCATGCGGAGATGTTGAAGTGATGGGGGACGTTTGATCTGAAATGATGGAAATTTAAACTAAAATATTAATGAAAATTCAGATGAAAGGATTGCATATAATAAAAGTAGATTATATAATCAAAAATAGGATATTGGAAAAGAGCCTCTCGGAGGCTCTTTGTATCTGATATTGCGGGAGTCTGTGGAAATAGATAGGGAGGTTGATTCTATGAGTGTAACTTTATTAGATCTGACGGAACGGCTGGTTCCGATATCGGATTTCAGTCAGGGAAAAGCAGGTAAGATCTTTAATGATGTGGCAGAAAATGACAACGAATATATCATATTGAAAAATAATCAACCGACTGCGGTACTGCTGTCCGTTAAGGAATATCGGGAAATACAGGAAAAATCAGCTAAATTGGAAGATCTGCTTGAAAAGATCGAGAATATAAAATTATTGAAGCTTGCGGAAAGCAGGTCGTCTGAGCAGACAGATGAACATACAACCTCCTTTGAGACATTCGTACAGGAACAGGGCTATTCGATGGAGGAACTGGAAGATATCTCTGAAAGTGTGGAATTTGAATAATGGCGTGGAATATACGGATAACAGATGAAGCGAAGAAAGATTTTGAAAAGATACAGGGAAGCGTGCGCAGGCAGGTACTGGCAGGGATCATCAAGGTATCAGGAGCGCCATTGCCAAGTCCGAATGGCTATGGAAAGCCGCTGGGAAATAAGAAAGGGAATAATCTGACGGGTTTTTTCAAGATAAAATATCGAGGAATCGGTATAAGGGTTGTATATACGCTGGTATTGGATAAAATGACGATGAATATCATAGTGATCTCACAGAGAGACGATAATGAATGTTATGATCTGGCGGCTAAGCTGTATGATCAGTATGGTGAAGATGTTTTTGAGGATATATTCGGAAATTTTCAATAATATAAGATATACAGCCAAAATGTAATCAGAATCGATGGCTGATCCCTTCACAGTCTGTTATGGGAGAGCATTGTGGAGACGCTTGGAAACAAGACATTTGCATTTGCGCGGGAGTGCGCCTGCAGTATTTACAACTGCTGTGATATCCGCAGATCCGACCGTGAGTATAATGCGGTGCGGGATCGGTATATGGCGGAAAAGGTGCAGTGGTTTGTAGACCATGGGGACGGAAGCGTCATTTTTATCAATGGACATAATGGGCATATCGGAAAGGTCAATTCCCAGACGGATGACGGGTTTGAGGAGCTGAGGGTGGAGAACCAGAATGCGTTGACCGCACTGACAGGGAAGACGGAACAGGGCTATTATTATATCGATGTTGAGGCAGCGGCGGCAGATGACGGCTGGAACAGCATCTTATCAGATAAACAGCGGATGACTTCGCTGAATGTATCGGTTGTGACGGCTGCGAAGGCATTTTATACTATAAAAGCTGTTCCGAAGGATATGTTTGACGCGATGATCGTGTTTGGTGAAGTCTCGCCCACGACGCCTGATCAGTCATACTCTGCGCAGATCAGTTGAAAATCCTCCGAATTGTGAAGCCTGTCCGGCGCTTGTTCCCGGATGCGTTCCACCAAGGTTCGGGAAACCATGTGCTGATCTCGCAAAGACCATTGGTATGATCAGATCGCTATGCTGGGAGCAGAGTAATAATTTACGAAAGGAAGAGAAGATGTTTGTGAATGAAAATATGGACAGGAATGACGTTCTGACAGATCCCGCCCGATTAGTTCGCCTGGAACTGGAAAATGCCGGTTATGACATGGATAGTATTCATATCCCCAAAAGAGTGTTCCTGCTGGCAGACAGCCTTTATGATACGATGCTTTCGAGAAACTGCGGGGAATACAGGTATCCGCTGGGAGGAAAACTTTTCGTATTTCATGGGAACGAAGAAACCGGATTTATCAAGGGTCACATGTGTTCGCCCGCCATTGCCACGCAGGCAGAGGATCTGATCGCAGGCGGTGTGGAGGAACTGATACACATAGGCTTTGCGGGTGGACTGCAGACAGATTTAAAGCCAGGAGATATCGTGTTGACGGATGGCGCATATAATGACACGGCGGTTGCAAGGCTGTATGGATTTGACAAGGATTTTATCGGATCCACCAAAACGCTGACAGACGAACTTGGCGAACATCTCACAAAAAATGCCATTTCCTTTAGAAGAGGGAAACACTGGACGACGGATGCAGGGTACCACGAGACCTGGGGACAGATCATGGATTACAGGGAAAAAGGCGCTTTATGTGTTGAGATGGAAGGCGTTGGGCTTTTTACGATCGCAAACTATAGAAAATGCGCTGCGTCAGCGGTCTATGTGATCTCGGATGTGATCGGCAAAAACAGTTGGGAGTTGGGCTGGAGTGAAAGTGCGCTCGATGCTTCTATTGAAAAAATGATAGACTGGATTTTATCTGCCCATTTCGTGCTCCCACACTGCAAAACAGAATAGCGGGAAAAATCGTTGTTTGACTGGCTGACTTTGAGTACAAATTTTAACGTTTGGATCAGTTGTTTAAAAGAAGAAAGAGACTTATGACGAACCAAAAATTTTTTTCAGAGAAAGTAAAAGACTGGCATAAATATTTATCTGAGATTAATCTGACTGTTCCGTCCGGATATCAAATCCTTAATCCATTTGAAGGAACAGGGCAACAAAAAATAAGAGTTAGTGTTGACCTTTTTTACCAGCATTTTTATCATGATAAAAATCTGAGAAAAATTATAATAGGAAGTTCCCCAGCCAGGAGGGGTTCAGCGCTTACAGGTATTCCTTTTGAAGATTCTGATAGGATAGCAAAAATTACAGGAATGAAAACAGAAAATTATCATATTCAAAAAGGTTCAGGTAATTTTTTGGCACGTGTGATGGAAGAATTTGGTGGTATAAAAAAATTTTATTCCACATTTTATATGACATTTGTATGTCCCGTTGGAATTGAGAAGAGAAGTGATAAGGGACGGTTAACGAATGTTAATTATTATGAGAATAGAGAATTATTATTGAGTTTGCAAACAACAATAATAGAATCTTTGAAAATGCAACTAGATTTTGGAATTGATAATTCAACATGTTATTGTATTGGAAGTGGAGAAAATTATAAATATTTAACTCGTTTAAATTCAGAGTTTCGTTTTTTTGAAAGGATTATTCCTTTGGAGCATCCGCGATTTATAATGCAGTATAGATCAAACGAAGCTGAGTTTTATTAAAAAAATACCTTGATGCATTAATGGAGACAAGAATATAAGATAAAATAGGAAAGTTAATCAATGATAAAGAAAAAGAAGCATTATTTGCACTGTAATGATAGCGAGGTAGGAGTATATGAAAAAAGAGAGAAGCGTCTGTCCAGTGACGTTTTGTAAAGGACTTTTTAATCATATTCATAAAAAATTTACATTTCAGGGCAAAAAAATAGAGCCAGGAACCTGTTTTTTAGATTCCCGGCTCATTAGTGCCATTTACATATTCTGGTCTGTTTTCAATTTTCTCACTTCGTCAACTGAAAGGCCAACAAATTCCGCAATCTTTTCAAGCGTTATTGTCCCATCTTCCAGCATTTTCTTTGCAACATTTATCATTCCTTCTTTCAATGTCTGATTCCTCATATCTTCCATAGC
>JAETQI010000106.1 GCA_021770755.1 Lachnospiraceae bacterium | reverse complement strand
TTGGAAGCCTTCACTGCCAGCTCGTTCATTCTCTGTAACATGTCATGAACTTCTGTCAGGGCGCCTTCTGCTGTCTGCACTGCGCTGATACCATCTTCTGCGTTCAGTGAAGCCTGGGACAGTCCACGGATCTGCTTTCTCATCTTCTCAGAAATGGAAAGTCCTGCTGCATCGTCTGCTGCGCGGTTTACCTTGTAGCCGGAAGAAAGCTTCTCTGCTGACTTAGAAAGGGATCCCTGTGTGATGCCCAACATTCTGTTCGCATTCATTGCTCTAAGATTGTGCTGTACTACCATATAATTACCTCCTTGTGTTTACATGATACAGAATCTGCCAAAGTAACTGGCATCTCCTATACCAGAGCCAATTTTGTTGGCTCGGACAATTCCTTTTGTCCGGGCGAATCCTTTCGCCATCGTTACTTTGTTTCCTTGCTACAGCTACCCTGACTGTCCCCTCCACAAACCACTGATCCTCTGCAATGTTTTTGCCCTGTACAAAATTTCATTGAGGTTCCATGGCGGGACAATCTCATGGGCGGCTGTATATGCACTTTACTATATTTGATTGTTTTTGCAAGTCATGAACGTAACTATCCAGCCCTTGATCTTCCTAAGCTGAACTGTCACATCGACTTACGCTATATTCATCAGAAATATTGAAGCAAATCGATCCTAAAATCTTTCTAATTCAACTTTCCGAAAAATATCATGTTATCTGCCTGGAATCTGCCAAGCTGATTAACCTAAGAGACTAAGAACACCCTGGTTTGCCTGGTTGCCCTGTGCAAGCATGGACTGACCTGCCTGTGAAAGGATATTTGCATTAGAGTATTTCACCATCTCTGTCGCCATATCTGTATCGCGGATCTGGCTCTCTGCTGCGGTTGTATTCTCCACTACGTTATCCAGGTTGTTGATCGTGTGCTCTAATCTGTTCTGTACTGCACCGAGTAATGAGCGCTGTGCGGATACATGTGCCACTGCGTCTGCGATCGCATCGATTGCATATGTTGCTGCTGCACCAGAGCTGTCCTTTACATTCAGTCCTTGAATGCCAAGTCCTGCTGTATCAAGCGCGTCGATCTGAACAGAGATCTTGTTGGTCATGTCTGCGTCTGCTCCTACGTGGAGTGCGAAGGTGAGACCTTCTTTTCTGTCTACTGTACCTTTCTCAAGACCAAAAATGATTTTTCCTTCATAAACGCCATTTGCATCACCAACTGCATACA
The DNA here is from genome assembly GCA_021770755.1 of Lachnospiraceae bacterium. Lineage (GTDB taxonomy): Bacteria > Bacillota > Clostridia > Lachnospirales > Lachnospiraceae > COE1. The sequence goes on along the minus strand of JAETQI010000106.1, from coordinate 829 downwards.
AAGTACCAGCATTTGCATCAGGATTTGTAATAGTTGTATCTGTAGCACCAGTTATAGCAGTTGTATCATTCTTTGCCGATTCAGTTGTTGCACCAACGCTGCTTGCAAGTCTTAATTCCTGTGCAATCATCTCGTATGCCTTGGCTGCCGTAATCACCTGCGGACTGTTTTTGTCAACTTCCGCATTAGTCTTGGGATCATCTGCAGCAAGAGGTGTAGTTTTAGTCGGATCTGCTGGATCTGCTATTACCATAGCCGTCAATGTTTTACCTTTGTAAATTGCCGTACTGCCATCAGCAATCTTTTTCTGAATATCTCCGATCGCAAGCATATTTTTATCTGCATTCTCTTCACCTGCAGCTACTACAGTGTACTGTGTTCCATCAACTGTAATCAATTCACCTGCGGTTGCTTTTGCAATAGAATCCTGCACAGCTTTTGTTGTGCTACCAATTGTATACTCCGTTCCACCGATCTTAATAGTATCGCCAAGACTTAACGCATTCATTGTGAATGTAGCTCTTGTGGTATTCTGTGTCATTGTCCCTTCGATACCTGCATCCTGTGCATTGACTGTAACAGTCTTGGTATCCTTGTCGCCCTTCAACAGATAGGTCTCGTTGAACTTGGTTGTCTCAGATACACGGTCGATCTCTGTGAGGAGCTGATCTACCTCGTCCTGGATCGTCTGGCGGTCAGAAAGTGCGTTTGTGCCGTTGGAAGCCTTCACTGCCAGCTCGTTCATTCTCTGTAACATGTCATGAACTTCTGTCAGGGCGCCTTCTGCTGTCTGCACTGCGCTGATACCATCTTCTGCGTTCAGTGAAGC
>JAETQI010000016.1 GCA_021770755.1 Lachnospiraceae bacterium | reverse complement strand
GCAAGCAAGCAAGCAAGCAAGCAAGCAAGCAAGCAAGCAAGCAAGCAAGCAAGCAAGCAAGCAAGCAAGCAAGCAAGCAAGCAAGCAAGCAAGCAAGCAAGCAAGCAAGCAAGCACAAGCACGCATAGCAAGCCCTTTTTTACCCCGTTATTATTTTTACATATGCAGGAATGGCAGAGCCGTTTAAGAGGCATGGGTATCCCCATGTCTCTTAAACGGCTTCTTTTCATCTAAGGATGGCACGCAGGGCGAGGCGGACTTAGATTTGTGGAGGGAGAAGGACATTTGGATAAAGGATACATAGCGCCGGAGGCCGCCTTAAAAAAGCTGCGCGTGGCAAAGGGGCTAGACCAGGCAGTCTATATTTACGGGGCAACCGGCTATGGGAAGACGGAGCTGGTAAGGCAGTACCTGTCAAAGCGCAGATACCGTTACATTTCCTGTGCGGAAGATGCCACGGGGCTTGAAGCCCCGGAGCTTACGGAGATGGCGGAAACAGTACAGGAGACAGTGTCACATAATTTCGGGAAGGAAAAAGAGGCGCAGCCCCGGACGGTCATGGTAGTGGACGACATGCACCTGCTGAAAAATGCGGAAGGGCGAAAGGCTGTCCTTTCCCTTGCGGGGCGTTCGGACGTTTGGCTTATTCTAATCTGCCGCAGCCCCATACCGGCATGGCTGATGCCGCTTTATATAAAAGGCGGTTTTCTTGTCATTACGGAGGATGACCTGCGGCTTGGGGAAAAGGAGATTTCCGCTTACATGGCATCGATTCTGCTGGTTCTCCGCTCAATATCACCAGCGGGAATGTGACGCTGGACATGGACGGGAAAACCTTGTCCGGCATCGGATATGGAAGCTATGGAATTATCAATGTCAACGGTGGTTCTCTGTCTGTGCGGGGAAACGGTTCGATTGAAGTAAGACGCCATGGTATATCCAGCAGAGGGGGAACGCTTGCCGTCACTGAAACAGCTTTCAATTTGACTGGTCAAAACGGCGCTTACGCCAGTACTGGCGTTTTGAACAAGGGCGGCACAGTTATTATCAACAGCGGAACATTTTCAGGTGTAAGTGACGGCTTAGGTCAAATCAATCACGAGTCTGGAAATACCACAATCAATCATGCCGAAATGACAGGGACAACGGCAGATAATCCTGTTGGAGTAGTCTACTCTGAAAAAGGTACACTGACAATCAACGGCGGCACATTCAGCAATATTACTGTTGAAGAGAATAATTTTGTTAAGGTCAACAGTGTTGCGGAATTTCTGGGCAAGGGCTACACCTTCAAGCACCAGGACGGCACATGGGTCACAGACGAGGAAATGGCGGGAAAGACGCTTGATAATGTCACCGTTCAGAAAATCCCCCTCACCATCAACCCTCAGTCAGAAACATCATGGTATTACAACAGCTCTCCGCACACTCTGGCGATGAACGCCGCTCCGGTGGATAGTGGAGTAATCTTTTATGTGTGGAAGAATGGGACTGATACGCTGGATTGTACGACTGACAACTATGAAATTCCCGCAGATATGCCCGCAGGGAGCTATACCTACACCTGCGAAGCGACTTGTGATGGCTATACCCTGTTCCATAAGTTTTCGTTTGAAATCTTGAAGTCCGGCACACATTTTGTCGGGGACGGCACTGTGAAAACCTATAAAGACGGCGCAGGGTGCAGCGACTTCACCGTTGATGATACCATCACCGTCAAGGCCACGCCCACAGCCACCGGGCAGGCTCCAACTAAAGCGGCGGCACGCCTGCGGGGTAATCCTGCCGCGGGCCAAATGGCGGTATTTGTGGGTGATAATCAGGTGTCCGATGCGGTGGAAGCAAGCGGAGACGGCAGCTACACCATGACCGTTAATGCCGCCGATGTGCTGGAACAGGGGAATGTGGAACCGAACGGCGGCCCTGTTACCCTGACTGCAAAATTCGTAGGGAATGACAACATGGCGGATGCGTATGGGACGGTGGATGTCAAGATTTCCGCTGTGGCGAAGGTCGTAAAAGGCGGTACCACCACCTATATGGGCGCTTTGGCCAATGCGTTCATAGAAGGGAACGACGGCGCCATTATTACACTGCTGTCGGAGGCAGATTTAGGTACCAACTACATTTGCATCAGCGATAGTTGCACCTTCACGTTGGATTTGAACGGTCAAACTGTCAAAGCAACTGGCTATGCCGCATTTAATATCTCAGGTGGCAGCATTACCATTCAAGACAGCGGAACCGACGGAAAAATTGAGAGTTCTACTATGGCCATCGAAGTAAATAGCGGGACTCTATCTATCAAAAGCGGGACTGTTTCAGGATTTTACGGTGTGCAAATTATCAGTGGAACGGTCAACATTTCCGGCGGAGCTATCTCAGGAAATGAAACCGGATTGTTTGTGGATGCGGGCGGAAACATAGCTTTCTCCGGCGGAACATACAACGGCAAAAGAACCGCAATCATAGTAGATGGGGATGCGTCTGTCTCGCTGAAAGATATGCTTGCAACAGGGTACGCCTATCACCAAAATGATATACCCGTTGCAAAAGCAGAGGGACTTGTGGGCGACTACGAGGCAGGCGAAGTACCGCTTGATGCAAAGCCCGCATGGCTGACCGGCCCCGTGACGGTGAAGGAGTGCCAGCATAACGGCGAGGGTGTTTGCACATACACTCATACTTCCGGCATCACCACCCACCAGAAAACCTGCCTTGCCTGCGGCAATAAGTGGGATGAAGAAAATTGCAGCTTTGGTGAAAACGGAAAATGCGCCTGTGAAGCTGTGCTGGCGGTCACACTGCCCGATAATCTGAATTTGACCTACACTGGCACAGCGCAGACACCCGCTGTCACTGTCACAGTGGATGGGCAAACGCTGGCGACGGACAATTATTCGGTGGCTTACAGCAACAACATCAATGCTGGGGAAAATACGGCAAAAGTCACTGTTTCCGGTAAAAGTTTCACCGGGACGGTCACAAAGACCTTCACCATCGAAAAGGCGGAACAGAAAGATTTTGCATTTGCGGCGGTGACAAAGCAGTATGAAAAGAACGGGATATTCACCCTGTCCACCACCGGAGGAAGTGGGGACGGCGCAGTCCTTTACCGGGTTCCTGAAAATAACGGCGTGCTTATGGTAAACGGCGACAAGTCTACCATCATCGGAGTTGGAACCGTGACCGTCACCGCAACCAAAGCGGAAAGTGATAATTACAAAGCAGCAACGGCAACAGGGAAGATGACGATAGAGAAAGCGCCTGCACCAGATATCGATTATCCTGCGGCGGCGGGCAGCATCACCTACGGGCAGAAATTATCCGACTGCGCCCTGACCGGGGGCAGTACGGAGTACGGGACATTTGCATGGGAAAACGGCAATATGGTACCGACTGTGGATAACACTGGCTATACGGTGGTATTTACGGCGAGTGAAGAAACGAAGAAAAACTATGAAACAATCACAAATACGACCAAAAGTGTGTCAGTAAATGTAGAGAAAGCAGTTCCGGCAGTCAGCGTCACGGCAGCGGTCTCCGGCAGCAAAGATAACAGGCAGGCAGTGCTTACCGTGAACGTGGCAAAGGCAGGCGCAGGCGCTTTCCCCACAGGGATGGTAACATTCATAGACTGTACGGGCAGTACGGAAGTGGAGATAGGGACAGCCACATTAAGCAATGGCTCCGCCTCTTACACATGGGATGGGCTTCTGGATCAAACGTATACCATAAAGGCGGTTTATGCAGGCAACGGCAATTATACGGACGCCAGACGGGAGTTTACCTTTGATGCGGCGAAGCAGAACCAGCAGGATTTCTCTCTGGATGCAATCGGGGCTAAGACCTATGGTGATGCTGCGATCACCCTTAAAACTACCGGAGGAAGCGGCAGCGGTGTGGTCAGGTATGAAAGCTCTGATGAGGATGTGATCCGCATAGAGGACGGCAGGGCGGTCATTGCCGGGGCAGGCACAGCCACCATAACCGCCATAAAAGAGGGGGATGACAATTACAACGAGGCTTCCGCAGGCAGGAATGTCACGGTTGCGAAGAAGGCGCTCACGGTGAAGGCCGACAGCAAGACGGTTGTGAGGGGGAATCCCATGCCTGCATTCACTTATCGGGCGGACGGTCTGGTGAACGGCGATACCTTTACGACAGCCCCGTCCATAACAGCCGGCGCACAGGATACGGATACCCTCGGAAAATATGATATTGTGATAAACGGCGGCACGCTGCAAAACAGCGGAAGCTACAGGATTACCTATGTGAACGGCACATTGAATATCGTGGAACGCTTTTATACCGTCACTGTAACGGACGGCACGGGCGGCGGCGAATATGCCGAGGGGGACACCGTGACGGTCACGGCAAATGAAAGAAACGGCTATACCTTTACCGGATGGAGCAGCAAAGACGGCGTTGCCTTTGCCGACAGCAAAGCAAAGACCACAACCTTTCCCATGCCCGCAAAATCAGTGACCGTAAAGGCGAACTACACCCGCAATAGCAGCAGCGGAAGCAATGGCGGCGATTCGGGTGATGGTGGAAATTCAGGCGGTTCCGGCGATAACGGAGGCAACAGCGCCACCGAAGAAAACTCAGGCGATAACGGGAAAAACGGCGGCACCAATCCGGGCAATAGAGACACCGCGCCGCAGATACCCGTGATCCCGCCTGCGGAAAGCACCAATCCGGGGAATGAAGCCACACCGGGAACAGGGACAACGCCCGTAAATCCGGGAATCGGAAATACAGCAAGGCCGGGAACTACTCCGGGCAGCAGCAGCGCGAGGACGCCCGCACAAGGGACAAAACAGCCATTCATCAAGGGAGCGGACGGCAAGAGTGGCTGGGATGTGATCCGTGCTGAAGAAGAACAGGCGCAGGAAGGCAGCACCATCAACGTGGATATGAATGGCTCTGTGGTGGTTCCGGGGGATATTTTTGACAGTATTAAGGGAAAGGACATCACTATCACCTTCGACATGGGCAGCGGCATCCTCTGGAGCGTGGACGGAAAGAGTATCACCGCCGACAAGGCGGGAGACATTGACTTTTCTGTAAAAACGGGCGTGAACACCGTGCCGGTGGATATTATCAACAATGTCACCGGGGAGAACTACAATATCCAGATAAGCCTTGCCTACGAAGGGGAGTTTGGCTTTACGGCTGTGCTTTCCATCAATCTTGGCAAAGAGAACGCCGGATATACGGCAAGCCTGTATTATTACAACGAAAGCACAGGGGAACTCGAATTTATCTGTGCGGGTAAAGTTGCACAGGACGGCACCGTATCCCTTGCCTTTACCCATGCATCGGATTATGTGATCGCGATAGATGGGGAACAGGAAGAAGGAGACGGCACTGCCAAACTTGCACAGACGGAAGGAACCGGCGGGGAAGCCGGGGACGAAACGGCGGAGAACAGCAGTGTGCCGGAAAGCCCTGGCACCGGGCAGACAGGTGCGGTATGGTGGATTATTATTGTGATCATCCTGCTGATAGCCGCCATCGGTGCAGGGGTGTTCGTGGCAGTAAAGAAGAAAGGGGAAGATGAAAATGGCAGGCAGTGACCGGAAGGGCTGCTGTAAGGCTTACAGAAACAATTCGTTTTTCTTATAACCACCGCAGGCTTTCTTCAACGTCATGCTGCCGGCCGCAAGAAGAGCCTTGCTGACATGCCGGGCTTTTTGGGGGCAGACAGCGATGCAGCGCATACAGGAAATACAGTTTTGGGTGTCGGTCTTTGAAGGATCGGCGGCACTGATTGCCTGGACAGGACATTTTGTCGCACAAAGCCCGCATTTGTTGCAGGATTTTCCGGTCTGGGGCTTCATGGGAACGCCGCTGTATTCCCGGTAGGGGCGGTTTCCCGGCAGATTTAAGTGGGCGGATAAGGTACCGGATTCCATTTTGGAACGGATTGTTCCGGCAAAATCTGCAAGTTCTTTTTCATCCTGTGCGTCAGGGCGTCCGGCAGCGAACTGGCGCATGATGGAGTGCTCCGCGACAGCGGCAACTGCGGCTACGCAGGAAAATCCGGCGTCTGTCAAGGTGTCCTGCAATTCCGCAAAAGTATCGTCATATGCCCGGTTTCCGTAGACTACGATCAGGATTGCCGCGGCTCCCCCGCTTTTCATCTGGCGCAGCCTGGATACTGCAATGGCAGGAACCCGTCCGCCGTAGGACGGGATGGATATGATGCAGGTATCATTTTCACAAAATGAAAATGACCGGAAATCCGTTTCACAGTCGGTAAGATCTATATAGACGCTGTCCGGGCAGAAGGATCCTGCAAACAGATCGGCGACTTTTTGCGTGCCGCCTGTAGGGCTGAATGTAATGCTGTAAACTGACATGGTTGGATTCCTTTCTTTTTCATAAGTAATATTGCTCCATAAGGGTAGTGGCTTCCTGCTGTATAATGGTTTATTTGTATCGATCATTATACAGCAGGGAGTGGAAATTTGCAATATTGGGAAAGGAAATCGGGTCCATTTACTGGCTATGATAATTGTGGCATTGCCATCCAATATTTTTTCAATTACAAACCCTGCATCCTGCAGTAAATCCTTTTCGTGCTCCAAAGTCAGGGGAATATCAAAATGTACATAACAATTTTCAGATATTGCGGATTGTTTTCTTTTGTTCAGGTATACAGTGCGCAAAAGCTCCTCTTCTTCGTCGCAGCAGGCAATGTAGTCGCCCAATATGAAAACACCCTTTTCTTTCAGGCTGCAATAAATCTTCCTGTATAATTCCTTTTTGCGTTCTGGCAGGAAATGGTGCAGGCTTTCAAAGGAAATCACAGCGTCCCATTGATCATATCCGGGATCATATTGGAAATAATCCTGACAGATCGTGGTGAGTGGCTTGTCAGGGTGTTTTTCAAGTAGTTTGTCCAGCATGCCGGCACATAAATCTATGCCTGTTACCTCGATGTCTGGATTTTTCTGCCATATCTTGTCCAATTCCAGGCCGGTTCCACATCCTAAGTCTAAGATCTTTTGGCATTTCAAAGGTAAGACTTCAGCAAATACTTGGTAAGATTCCTCCCAGACCGACATATGTTCTTCGTAATCATGCAGCCGCTTCGTAAAGAATTCAGACATTTCTTCCATCGGGGAATCCGCTGTATCCCGAAGCCATTGTTTCAAATCCTGCATGTATTTTTCTGATGATTGCATAATATTTTTCTCCTATAACTTAATTGTGATCAGGCTGTCATTTTCTTTTGGTATAGCGTAACATATTTTAGTCCCGCCTGCCACCTCACGTTTTTTTATAAAAATCTTTCAACTTGATACGCATACGAGTTGGATTGAAGAACTGGAGAAGATGTAGTACAATGAAGAGGAAAGATGCAATGCGGCGGCGCTGAGTGAGGCAGATCAAGTGCAGAACGATAAAATAATGAAAAACGCAGATCTATGGTTTGGTACGACTGTCCTGCCACAGGCTGCAGAGGGATTTGCACCAGATCAGATACGAAAGTATGGGTTTGCACTTAAGGGGAAGGAATGCCTGATCGGGTAGACAGACAGGCGGGAGGTAAAGTATGAGATTTGTAATACAACGTGTATGTGAGGCAAGTGTCGCTGTGGACGGCGAGGTGATCGGACAGATCGGGCATGGCCTGCTGGTGTTTGTGGGTGTGGCTGACAGCGATGACCAGCAGATCGCGGATAGGATGGTTGACAAGCTGACGAAGCTGCGCATCTTTGACGATGCGGATGGAAAGACAAACCTGTCCGCCGCAGATGTGGGCGGTGCGTTTCTGATCATATCGCAGTTTACGCTGTATGCGGACTGCAGGAAGGGTAACAGACCTTCTTTCACACTGGCTGGCAGACCGGACAAGGCAGAGGAACTGTATGAGTATGTCAACAGTGCGATCAGGAAAAAAGGTTTCCGCGTCGAGCATGGTTCGTTCGGGGCGGAGATGAAGGTGTCACTCGTAAATGACGGGCCGTTTACGATACTGCTGGATTCGGATGAGATCGTGCGGTAGAAATTGTGTGACGTTCATTTATAAGATTGCGAGAGGTTATTTTATAAATGGGTGATGGACAGGCAGGCATTGGCGGAAGGAGGAGGAGAAGGCATGTTTACGACGAGACTCTCTGACTGGACGTGGCAAAATATTTTTATCAGAATGGCCATATCCCTGGCGCTTGGCATCGTGATCGGTATCGACAGGGGCGCGAAGCGGCGCGGCGGCGGTGCGCGGACCACGATCACGGTATGCCTTGGCGCGACGATGGTGATGCTGCTGGAGCAGTATTTGGAGGAGATCTATCCGGAGCGGCTGGACATCTCGAGGATCGCCGCGCAGGTTATCAGCGGTGTCGGTTTTCTCGGCGCGGGTTCGATCCTGGTGTCGGGGCATCAGATCAAGGGGCTGACCTCCGCGGCGAGCATATGGACCTGCGCGTGCATCGGGCTTGCGGTGGGGATCGGGTTTGCTGACGGTGCGGTGCTTCTCACGGTGATGTGGCTTGTCGGCGTCCATTTAGTACCGGTCATTGAGGACAGGGTCTACAGATATTCGCGTTACATGACGCTCTATATAGAAGTCGAGGACGGCAAGGCGATCACCAATGTGTCCAGACAGCTCAAAGAGGACAACTGCTTTGTGGACAGCTTTTATGTCGATAAGCCAAAGGCGAAGGGGCAGCATTTTCAGATCGTTGCGACCTTCCGCCTGCCAAGAAAGATCGGCAGGGACGGATATTTTCATACGTTGCAGCGGATAAAAGGCGTGGTGTATATAGACGAAATATAGCTGGTACTCCACCCAGATTCTGAACAGTCTCCAATCAGAGCCTGGGTGGAAAGATGCCTGGGTAAAAATATATTGAAATTAGAGAACATATGTGTTATTGTTGAGTATAGAATAGAGGGCGGATCCTTTTCACTGAAAGGTATAATATGGATAATATAGATAGATTAAGACAGTTGATCATCCGGTATCAGAAGAATATGGCATATTATCACGATATCAGAAATTCATATAATGAGACGGAATGCAGGGACGAGTATATCGACCCTTTATTGGAGTGTTTTGGATGGGATGTTCGGAATGAGAAAGGAAAACTGCCGCAATATAAGGAGGTTGTGGTAGAGAGATATTCGAATAACAACGAGCGGCCGGATTATACACTGACATTAAATGGTGTGTCAAAGATCTTTGTTGAAGCGAAGAAGCCAGGCGTTGATATCACAGTAGAATTTGAGCCGGCAATGCAGATTCGCAAATATGGGTGGAATGCAAAACATGCGCTGGCGATTCTGACAAATTTTGAAGACCTGCTGGTTTACGACACCACGATCAAACCAAATGTGGGAGAAAATGCAACTGTTTCCCTGTATCGAAGATATCATTTTGACCAGTATGTTGAGAAATATCAGGAAATATCAGACTTGCTCTCCAGGGATAGTGTATACTCCGGTCGTTTTGATCAGATTGTACAGACAGATTTTCAAAATGATAACAGGTACACGACACAGATCGATGCGACTTTTTTGCGGCAGATCAATCAATGGCGGTTAGAGATCGGAGCGTATTTGTACAAAAACAAAAGTGTATATCAGGATATCTTGCTTTTAAATGATGTAGTACAAGATTTCATCAATCAGATCATATTTTTGAGAATATGTGAGGATCGAAAACTGCCCCTATATCGGAAACTCTATGAAACGATTGAGAATCGTCAGGAATTGCAGACAAAGCTGACAGCAGTATTTAAAGAGGCAGATAAGCGGTATAACTCGGGACTCTTTAGTGGCAACAATCCGATTTTTGACCTTAACAGTGATATCATATTTGAGATGATAGAATCTTTATATTATCCAAAAACACCGTATTTATTTACAGTGATCGATCCAGGCATATTGGGAAGGATCTACGAGGCTTTTCTGGTCGAAAGTCTGGTACAAATGGATGGAAAGATCTGCCTGTCACAGAAAAAGGAATATATTTATAAGTCTGTGGTCAGCACGCCGATTGAAATTGTGAAATATATGGTAATGGAAACACTGGAGCCAGTATGCCGCGGAAAAACTCCGGATGATATACTGAACATTAAAATTGCGGATATTGCATGTGGTTCCGGGATTTTTTTGGAGGAAGCTTATCAGTTTTTGATTGATTACTGTGTGGGATGGTATGCAAAAAACGATGCCTCACATTTGATTGAGCTGGAAAGCGGTAAAAGAAAGCTGCCGTTAGCAGAAAAAAAAGAAATCTTATGCAGGTGCATCTATGGTGTTGACATTGATGTACATGCAGTTGAAGTGAGCAGATTTTCATTGCTGCTCAAGCTGGTCGAGGATGAGACAGAACCTTCTGTTAAAAATGATAAACCGATACTGCCGGATCTGGATCAGAATATAAAGCATGGCAATTCGCTGATAACGAGAGAAGATCTGGATCATCGAAATGTCGAAACGGAACAATTGTTAAAGATCGTTCCGTTTGATTGGAATACCATAAATGATGGCGGTCAATTTGACGTGATTCTCGGAAATCCGCCCTATGTAAAGACTGAAGATCTGCATTTGATATCAGAAAAGACCGAGTTTGAGATCTATAAAAGTAAATATTGCAGTGCATATAAACAGTTTGACAAATACTTTTTATTTGTCGAGCAGGCATTGCGTTTGTTGGGAGCAGACGGCGTATTGAGCTATATCATTCCCAATAAATTTTATAAGACGGCTGCTGGCCAGGAACTTCGAAAACTGATCGGCAGGAAAATGATCTCGATCGATGATTTCGGTGATATGCAGTTGTTTCCAGAGAAAACAATATATAGTTCCATTGTGACGATATCAAGTCGGAGTCAGGAATCGATGAGATATGCAAGAGTGGATTCACTGACTGATCTGTGGGCGGGAAAGCAACTGGAATCCATTTTGATCAGAAATGAGCAGCTCGATCAAAATCCATGGAGGCTTTCAACGGATATTGCTTTCATGCAACTGTTGGAGAATTTAAATGGCAAAACGGTGCCTTTATCAGATGTGGCGAATATTTTTAACGGTATACAGACCAGTGCAGAGCGTCCGGAAAAGTTTTCTGACAAAAAAGCAGTTTATTGGTTTGACCGTACTGAAATAAAAAGCGAAGATGAAAAGTATATTTTTGTAGAAAAGTATGGAAAAGCATATAAGCTGGAAAAGCAACTTCTCAAACCATATTTCAAGCCGACTAAGGCAGTTGAAAAAGGCATGGAAACATACACTGCACTAACGACGGATAAGCAGATCATTTTTCCGTATGATTCAGAAGGAAAACTGATCCCGATCGACACGATGAAATCTGTTTATCCGGCAACTTATCAATATCTGGAGGATTGTTATGACCGGCTGGTGCCCAAATGCCTAAACCATGGTGTCGGCAGGGATATTGCGGATGCAACTGCCGATACGTGGTATCAATATGGCAGAACACAAGCTTTAACAGCATTTATCAATACGCCGAAACTGATCGTCCGAGTATTGAGCAAAGTACCGATGTATGCGTTTGATGATAGAGACATGCTGATCGCTTCGGGTGGAACCGCAGGTTATTGCGCGATCAGTAAATTACCTGAAAATGGATATGAGCTGGAGTACATACAGGCATGGTTGGCGCATCCCTATACAGAAAAGATATTTCAGATTCAGGGAAGTGATTTTGAGAATGGTTTTACTGCCAGGGGAACATTTCTTCTAAAGAAATTGCCATTTGTGCTATTGGATTTCGAAGATTCCCGACAGACGGATTTGTATAACGAGGTTGTGGCAGGCACAAAAAGAATTTATGAGATCAATGATTCTTTGAGACAGCACATCGATAAATCCTCAAAAAATATTTTGGAAAAGGAAAAGAACCGCATGATAAACAGGATAGAGGATCTGATCTCCAAAGTTTATCATCAGAATTTCTAGGTGAAGATATGAAACTGAAAGCGGACAGTACAAAACAAAAATTAAGGGGAGCTTATTATACGCCGCTTCCACTTGCAGAAATGATGATCGATCTCTTTGACCATCAGGATGCTGCCATAAAGGTTTTGGAGCCAAGCTGCGGTGACGGTGTATTTCTCGATGCGGCGATCCAGAAAAAGATTGATCAGACGGCGAAGGAGATCATTGCCATCGAGATCGATCAAAATGAAGCAGGGAAGGCAGCGGAATACACGAAAGAACATAAGAATGTAATCGTGTACAATGAGGATTTTTTTGATTATTACCATAGGATCAACGATCAGGAAAAGTATGACCTGATCATAGGCAATCCTCCTTATATAAGGTATCAATATTTAGATGAAAAGCAGCGGGAGCTGTTATCAGATATCTTAACCTCTCAGGGAATGAAAGCGAATAAACTCATTAATACATGGGTAGGTTTCATGGTGGCTTGTGTAAACCTGCTAAGCGAACAGGGTAAGATCGCATTTGTCATTCCTGCAGAAATCATGCAGGTCGCATATGCGGAGGATTTAAGGCTTTTCCTGGCAGATCAGTTGTCTAAGATCACACTGATCACATTTGAGGAACTCATATTTCCGGATATAGAGCAGGAAATCGTTGTGTTTGTCGGGGAGAAAGGCAAACAGGAAAAGGGACTTCGGATCATTTCGTTAAATAATCTGGAGGATTTAAGATCCTACGATATTGAGACGAATGATTTTCAACAATTGCAGCATGTACATGAAAAATGGACAAAGTATTTTATCAGCAACGAGGAAAACGCACTTATCAAACAGATCAAAGGCGATGAGAAGTTTCAGAAATTATCGGATGCAGCGCTGGTCAATATTGGGATCACAACCGGCAATAACAAATTTTTTTCTGTTGATCAGGACATAGTGAATGAATATGAACTGCATGACGTTGTAAGACCGCTGATCGGACGCAGTGCGCATGCGAACAGTCTGTATTTCAGGGAAGACGACTGGATGCAGAATGTGTCGAATGGGAAAGCAGCGTATCTGATTGATTTTCCGGAAAAAGATATGGAGGATTTCCCTGAAAAACAGAGGGAATATATCCGCCTGGGAGAAGAGAACGGAGAGAATACGGGATACAAATGTAAGATCAGGGATAGGTGGTACTGTATCCCATCTATCTGGGTTCCGGATGCTTTCTTTTTGAGACGGAACAATTTATATCCTAAATTTGTTTTGAACTGTTGTGACGCCGTATCAACAGACACAATGCATAGAGTGAAATTTCATGAAGGTGTTGAGCCAGAGCGCGTTGTGCTGTCCTACTATAATAGCATATCTTTTGCATTTACCGAATTGTGCGGCAGGAGTTATGGAGGTGGTGTGCTGGAGATATTGCCGGGAGAAGTGGGAAATATCATGATTCCTAAGCTGGACGGTATTCCTATGCAGCAGGTCAGGAGACTGTTAAAACGAGTGGATGCGGTCATCAGGCAGGGTGATACGATTGAAAAGGCGTTAGATATCGTCGATAAAAATATTTTGGTTGCTGCTTTGGGGTATGACGAAAAAACGTGCCGGATGGCAAGGGGAATCTGGAAAAAGCTGCAGACGAGAAGATTGAAGAGAGGCTGACAGCATTGATAAGGAGTGTATGGCGGATATAGAAGAGATGAATCACGGCTATTTTGAGGAAGCGCTGTCAAATTTTACGAAAGATTTTGCGTATGGCGGTGCGATCAGGCATCTGGTGGATCATGGCTATACTGTGGACAGGATCATCAAGGAGTTTGACTATCCGATCTCGCGGGAATCGATCGAGAAGATCGTGAACCAGTATCTTGCGCAGAAAAACGGGAGGTAGTGTGATGGCATTGACGCAGATTCAGAAGCTTGAATTAAATAAGCGGGTGGACAGGATCTTTCATGCACCTTCCAACGCGCCGGCGAAGGGACACCAGCCGGAGATCGCATTTGTGGCAGACGTGTCAGGCGGCGCCGCCGTGTACAGCTCTGTGAGAGATGCCGTGGCATCATTGAAGGCGCACGATAAGATGTTTCAGAATATGCGCAGCAATATGGTGTACTGGGGCAGTGATCAGATCACCTCGAAAGTGACACCCATGTCATTTATCCTGATGGGAAATGCATTTGACAATGCAGCAGACAATTATGCGGATAGCGGGAATGTGGTGGTTAAAAGAGGCGCAGATGTGGATAAGTCCCTTCATTTTGAAGATTTATGTGCATATCTGAAGCTGTATCATGCGCGCTGCCGGTGTATACTTGTCTTTGTGGACTGCAGCCATGAGGAATTGGAGGCGCAGAATTATTTTATTACTGACGCGGAGGCGGCAAAGCAGCAGCTCAATCCGTTCCTGAAATACAGGCTGCTCATCATTGCAGGGGATAAGATGCTGACCGGAAGTGAACTGATGATGAGACTGATCCGCGCAGGCGAGTAGGGAAGGCAATATATAAGGCATGAGAATCTTTTGCACATTTCGGAAATTTGTTATCGTCAGGGTCACGGCATATATCAATATAATGTCCATTTTTGCGCTTTGTCAAGCGAAGCTTCAAATTCTTCTGCGGAAGGAAGTTTTAAAGTTTTAAGCATAATAACATCTCCTGAAGTATACGCCGCCAGTTTATCGCCGGTATCAATCGACAGAAGCTTACGGATACTGACAGGCAAAGCGATTTGACCTTTGGAAGAAACTGTCAATATTTGTGTTTTCAATTTGCATGTAGAAAGTCGGTGTTTGTCTGGATAAAGAATGCTTGACGGAATGCTGGACTTCCTTGGTAAACGAATGGCAGCAGGAGGATTATAATGAATGATATTGAACACTTAAAGAAAGTATATATTAATCCGTCGGATGGTGAAGAAAAAAGATGTTTCTAACAAAGAAATAGATAGAGAGATGGATTCCGTAGGCGCAGGCATTGTGGGAATGTCGTATAACTGGCTGTGTTTATGGAACTGTGAGAAACCCTGTTTGCAGGATGTGGGAAAGCTGCTTTTGCTTTTCCACAGGCTGTGAATGGGGTTTTCCATAGTTTCATAGCCAGTTATGCACATTTCCATGCTGCAGTCCTTAAACATTTGAAATTATTCGCCTGACTATTTCCACCCCGGAAGCAGCGAAAAAATGGGGTATTTCAGAAAGACGGGTGCAAAAGCTATGTGAGGAAAACCGTATACCCGGCGTGGCAAAATTCAGCCGCTTGTGGCTGATACCAAAGGATGCAGAAAAGCCGGCAGATAAAAGAAAACGGGAGGAAAACAGAAAGTTAAAGACTTGTTAAGAATTTATATGTTATAACTCAGAATATAGAAAAATCAAATTCAAGAAAAGAGGAATACACTATGTTCTGGAGAATACTGAAAAAAGACCTTAAGCGCAAAAGGGCGATGAACGTGATATTGCTGGTATTTATTATACTCGCGTCGATGTTCATGTCCTCAGGCGTGAGCAACATCATCACCGTGCTGACTGCGCTGGACAGCTATTTTGAAATGGCAGACGTACCCGATTACTGGGCGATGAGCGAAAACAAATCCTCAGACAAGGACATTTGCGGGACGCTTGAAAACGCTTCCGCGATAGACGAGTTCCGTATCGAGGAGTACGTCCGTATGTCCCAGTCCAATATTACGCGAGCCGGCGAACCGCTTAACGATTCCAATGCCAATCAGATATTAGTATTACAAAGTGACAGAGATATGGGGATGAATTATTTTCTGGACGACGAAAGTATTCTTAAAAGCGTACCGAAAGGGGAAATTTACGCCACCCGTTTCATAGCGAAAAACATGGGGCTTAAGGCAGGCGACAAAATTACTGTCGAAATAGAGGGCGTAAGCCACGAATTTACCTTTGCGGGCGGTTTCAGGGACGCTGTCTGCGGCACGGAATTGATTGGTATTAAAAGGTTTATCATGAACGGCGAGGAATTTGACGAATATATGTCCGACGAAACGATGAAAAATATGTACGGCGGGAAATTTTTATACATACACACCGCCGATCTTGACAAGGCTCTGTCCCAGATAGCGGATATATCCGACAGCTTTACCTTTGCGGGTGAGGCGGATATGCTGGGTAAAGCCTATATTTTTAACATGATAGTCATGGGTCTTATCCTTGCGGTGAGCCTTATTCTTATCATCATATCCTTTGCGGTACTGCGGTTCACCATAGCTTTTACCCTCTCCGAAGAATTCCGCGAGATAGGCGTTATGAAAGCAATAGGCATACGGAATATAAAAATTCGGGGGCTGTACCTTACAAAATACTTCGCTATTTCCGTTGTGGGCGCAGCGCTTGGCTTGATACTCAGCTACCCATTCGGGAAAATGCTTATAAGTTATTCCTCGGAGTCTATTATAATAGACAGAGGCAATAACGGATTTGTAAACATTGCCTGCGCGGTTCTGACAGCGGCTGTGATTCTCCTGTTCTGTCTCAGTTGTACGGGCAAGGTGAGCAAAATGTCCCCTATCGATGCTGTAAGGAACGGGCAGACAGGGGAACGCTTCCGCAAAAAGGGTGTTATGAGCCTTGGAAGATCGCGGCTTGGCACGACGGTTTTCCTTGCCGCAAACGATATTGTAAGCAGTCCCAAACGCTACGCTGTCATTATCTTTACGTTTTTTCTGTGTATGTCGCTGCTGATCATGCTTTCCAATGTCACGGCGTCTCTTAAAAGCGGAAAGCTGCTGAAATATTTCGGGAATGCAGACTGCCACGCCGTTACGGACATCGGCGACGAAGCTGTGAAATTTATGACCGTTGACGGACATGAAAAGGTTAAAAAATATCTTGATGATATGGAGCAGACCCTTGCGGAAAACGGTATGCCCGCGGAATGTATGACGGAATATTATATTTATACGATGATAAGATACGGCGAATATGAAAGCAAGACAGCTATGCTTCAGGGTACGGGAACAACAATGGATATGTACGAATATTTAGAGGGTACTCCTCCCCAAAACAGCGACGAAATTGCAGTGACAACCCTTTTGGCAAAAAAGCTGGGGGCGGAAATAGGCGATACCGTTACCTTGTCCTACCCAACGGGCGAAACGGCGGAGTTCATCATAACCGCTCTGTATCAGGCAATGGTCAACCAGGGCATATCCGTAAGGGTTCATACCGACTGCGATATAAACTATATCGCAGCAAGCGGCTCCCCCGGTACACTGATCAAATTTACCGACGACCCCGACGATAAGGAAGTATTAAGCAGAATTGAAAAAATCAAGGAGCTTTATCCTAAGCTTTCAAGCGCTAAAACAGCGGGCGAAACCGTAAAGGACACCACCGGAGTCGGCGATGCCATAGACGCGGTTAAAAAAATGTCCGCCGTCCTTACGGTAATTTTAGCCGCGCTTATAACCGTGCTTATGGAGCGTTCCTTTATCGCAAAGGAGCAGGCGGAGATCGCCCTTATGAAAGCCATAGGCATGAGAAATTCCAAAATATACGGACAGTACACGCTAAGATTTTTCATTGCGGTATCGGCGGCAGTCATTATCGCGGAGCTTTTGGGTATGCCTCTTACAAAGCTTTGCTTTGACCCTATTTTCGGAACAATGGGTCTTGAAATGGGCGTGGAATATGTGCAAGCCCCCGTGGAGATATACGCAGTATTCCCCGTTATTGTCTTTACCGCCACCGCCATAAGCGCATTTTTGACCTCACTCTACACCAAAAAAATTAAATCCTCCGATACGGCAAGTATCGAGTAAGAAAGGAGCTTATTATGAATATTTTAGAAGTAAAGAACCTCTGCAAAACCTACTTAGTAAACAAACGTCAGAACAATGTTCTGAAAAACGTAAATTTCACCGTTTCCGAGGGTGAAATGACAGCAGTTATGGGACCCTCCGGTTCGGGCAAATCCACCCTGCTTTACACCGTGTCCGGTATGGACGGCATCACATCGGGAGAAGTCTTGTTCTGCGGAAAAAATATCACCGCAATGGGAGAAAGAGAGCTTGCCGATGTGCGTCTTGATGAAATGGGATTTATCTTTCAACAGATGTATATGCTGAAAAACCTTACCGTTCTGGATAACATAATCCTCCCCGCGGCACAATCAAAAAAGAACAGGTTGAGCCGCAGGCAGACCGATGAGCGTGGCAGAGCGCTTATGCGCAGGCTTGGCATCGATGACGTGGGCAGCAACGACATCAACGAGGTGTCTGGCGGACAGCTTCAGAGAGCCTGCATCTGCCGCAGCATGATAAACAATCCCAGGATGATCTTCGCCGATGAGCCCACAGGTGCATTGAACCGCGCAAGCTCTGACGAGGTCATGAACGAACTGCTCTCCCTCAACCATGACGGTACGACGATCATGTGCGTGACCCACGATTCAAAGGTTGCCGCCAAGTGCAGCAGGGTGCTTTACATTGTGGACGGCGGTATCGTCGGCGAAAAAGAAATGGGACATTTTGGCGGCGGTGACAATGAGTTCCGTGACCGTGAAAGGGAACTGAATAACTGGCTTATGGAACAGGGCTGGTGATACTTGAAACAATACTTGCAGGTGGTGATTTTATGACCGATATTCTAATTGTGGAGGACGATAAGGAACTGGCGGACTTGCTGACCGACTTCCTGCGTGAGGAGGGATATGTCGTATCAAGCGTTAGCAGCGGAGAACGTGCCGTACATCTTTTTGAACGATATGGCGCAAGGCTTGTGGTGCTTGACATCAATCTTCCCGATATGAACGGCTTTGCGATATGTTCAAAACTCCGTGAAAATACGGATACTCCCATATTGATTGTTAGTTCAAGGACGGGCAGGGAAGATAAGCTGAACGGCTATGACCTTGGCGCTGATGATTATATTGAAAAGCCCTATGATATAGATGTTCTGATTGCTAAAATTAAGGGTATATTCAAACGGCGGTATCAGCATGATATATTATCGGCGGATGGTGTGACACTCAACCTTGCAGATAAAACGGCAGTCATTGACGGAAAGCCCGTGGAACTGCCCTCAAAGGAGTTTGATCTGCTGGCGCTTTTGATTGAAAATCAGGGCAAAGTTCTAAAAAAATCGTACCTGTTTGGCACTGTCTGGGGCAGCGACAGCGATTCGGAATTGCAAACGCTTCATGTTCATATCAACCGCATTCGCCATAAACTCGGTGATGACCCTAAGAATGCAAAACGTTTGCTTACTATCTGGGGCGTGGGGTATAAGTTTGTATGAAAGCTTACAAAAATCTGTGTATCGCAGTGATGATGGTATTTCTTTTACTGACGGCGGTATTGAACATATTTCTCGTGAGATCGAAAGATAATAGTGAAGGTATTTATCGTGTTGAAGCCAGGCGGCTTGCGGGTGAGATAGCGGAGACGGGCAGTTATGACATTGAAAAATACCCCCACATTACAGGTGTGTTTACGGGTGACGACATCTACCGTTCCGATGAGCATTATCTTATTATAGAAGCGGGCGAAACGCTTTATCGCGTAGAATATACCGTCGGGAACGGACAATATGGCATTGCTGCGGTAAACTGCGTATTAGGTGCGCTGTTCCTGTTGCTGACAGGTCTTTTGTATTATATCCGCAGACATATCATCGTACCTTTCAACAGGCTCAGTGATGTTCCTAAGGAACTTGCAAAGGGCAATCTTGCCGTGCCGATATCCGAAGAAAAAAGCCGTTTTTTCGGCGAATTCACATGGGGAGTTAACCTATTGCGTGAGAGCATCGAAAACAGCCGCAAGAAAGAGATTACGATGCAAAAAGATAAAAAACTCCTGCTGCTCTCCCTTTCCCATGACATAAAAACACCTTTGTCGGCTATCAAGCTGAATGCAAAGGCGCTTGCCAAGGGATTATACAAGAACGAGGAAAAACAGCGTATCGCTGCCGAGAACATCAATACCCGCGCGGATGAGATAGAGCACTTTGTCAGAGAACTCTCAAAGGCGGTAAGCGAGGACTTTATGAGCTTTGAGGTCATACCCGGCGAGGAGTTTCTCAGTGTTATCATCACGAAAATATACGCAAGATATGCTCCCCAGCTTTCCATGTCGGGAACGGAGCTTTTGATTCGCAAATATGATGATTGCATTCTTTCCTGCGATCCAAACCGCCTTGCGGAATGTTTTCAAAATCTGATTGAAAACGCAATCAAATACGGAGACGGCAGACGAATTGAGATCGGCTGTGATAAAATGGACGGCTGTGAGCTTATTACGGTGTCAAATACGGGCTGTACACTTGAAGCAAAAGAACTGCCGCAGATATTCGAGAGCTTTCATCGCGGAAACAATGCGGATAAGGTGCAGGGCAACGGGCTTGGACTATTTATCTGCAAACGGGTGATGTCACTTATGGGTGGAGAGGTGTTTGCGGATATTCGCAACGGATGCTTCTTTGTGACACTGGTTGTGAAATTGGCGTAAAGTAAAGACCGCTTAGTTGAGACGGTTATTCTTTGTTTTATGTTGTCCGATTTCTGACATGGTTCTTCTAGCTGCTTATCTTAGCCGCTTTAACAATCGCCCGGAAGTCATTGTAATTGAACTTTTAATACGGACTATTCCCGCAGCTCTGAATAGTCAATGTCATAGACAAAGCCATACAAAATCAGGCGGCGGAGGAAAGTGGACTTGCTTTGCATGCCGGAGATTTTTACTTTCTGCTCCAGTATGTATTGCTCCTTGTCGCTCAGGTATATTTTCAGCTCATTTTTGCGCTCACGGTTTGCCATTTATTATCTCCTTTCCGTGTTGGGTTTTGAAAGGATTTTACACAATCTTTAATCCTGCTGTGGGGGTTGTTCGTGCAAAAAAACAGTGAAAAAAATCAGAAATCCAGCAGGAGATTTTATGATTTTTGAGCGCAGAGGGGGCTAGGCATCAGCCGGGGTATTCCGACGAACTGGTCTTTCGAAAGAGGCCGGAGCCTTCCAGATGACGGCGAGGCTTTGTGACAATTTCATGTTCTGCGGATCCCGATAAAACGCAGCACATCGTCATACAGATCATTTCGATCCGCCAGATCAACCATCAGCCACCTTTGTCCGTTTCCCTCCTGTGTCTGATGGTAAATATTCTGCATCTCGACCGTGCAGTCTGGCAGGATCGCTTCAACAAGCGGTTTCTCTTTGTTCCCGACAACGACCAATACGGTGATAGAACCTTCTCTTGGATAGATGGTACATAATGATTTTCCGGCCTTTTTAAATTTGACGTTCCAGCCCTTTTCCCAACTGCAGGAACTGTATTCTGTTTTCCCGCTGCACTGATAGGTGTTCCTGATCTCTGTGCAAAACTGCATGAAGACAGGATTCTGGACATATTCTCCTATTTCTTCAATGGCAGGGCAGTAGTTTTTGTCCTGTAGATCGATCATATTGATTCTTTCCTTTTTAATAACATGTTTTTGGTTGTTGTCTGAAGCATATATATCATAATATATCAAAATATAGCAGCTTTGTCTATCAGATGAAGCAAATACTGAAATTTTCCGTTACAGCTCAGCTTAGGACTTTGCACTACGCTGCAAATTATGGCTTATACAAGCCACGTAAGAACACGTAGTGGTTACAGGAAGCCGAAGGCTGAACTGTTACAATTTTCCAATGTCTGACAATGATCCGGTTTGAAGCCGTTTGGATAATTGACACCGGACTATTTTCTGTTTTTGAAACTTTTCAGAACTCTCAAAAATCTATATAGTAAAAGAATAAAACAGAAAGGTGCGTGCCGGCGATGAAACAAAGTTTGAATGAGAGGCTGATTCAGTATATCCTCGATGATCAGGACCGATTTTACCGGGTGGCTTACAGCTATACCAGACATCAGGAGGACGCTCTTGATGCAGTCCAAAGCGCTGTCTGCAAAGCGCTGGAAGCGCATGAGCGCATCAAAAATGCAGCCGCGATCAGGACATGGTTTTATAAAATATTGATCAATGAATGCTTGACAGTACTGAAAAAACGCGGCAGGGTTGTTCTGACTGCCGATACTGCAAAACAGGAGGAGGCGTATTATGAAAAGGGGTATGAGCAGGGAGGTGATATCGAGCAGGAGCTGGAGAAACTGGAGATGGATGTTCAGGTAATCATTAAACTCAGATTTTTTGAGGAGATGTCCTTGAAAGAAATATCCAGCATCACCGGGTATAATCTGAATACGGTCAAATCGAAACTTTATCGGGGCTTAAAGCTATTAAAAGAAAATATTCAGGAGGCAGACTTATGGGTAGATTAGAGAATATGAAAGAGAGATATGATGCGGTCGTCATTCCGGCGGAGCTTAATGACCGGATCCAGCAGGAGATCACGAGATCCCGGAGACAGCAGGCGGAGAAAAAGGCTGCCAGCCGGCGGCATACATTTAGAAAGATGATCCGCGGCATGGCGGCGGCGGCGGCCGCCGCAGGCATTCTTTTCACGACAGCGCTGAATACGAGTCCGGTATTTGCAAAGGAGGCGGCGCAGCTTCCCGTCATCGGAGGAGTGGCGCGGATACTGACATTCCGCTCTTATGAAACGGAAAAGGACGATATCGCAGTGTCGGTGGAGATCCCGACGATCGAGATGATCGCAGCGGATACCGGAATAACTGTAGACGGGATCAATCAGGAAATTCTTGACCAGTGTGAGCAGTATGCGCATGATGCGCTCCTGCGCGCGGAAGAATACAGGACTGCTTTTCTGGAAACAGGTGGAACGCTTGATGAGTGGGCAGAACACAATATAAAGATCACGGTAGGCTATGAGATCAGGCAGCAGAGTAACGATTATCTTTCCTTTGTCGTAAGGGGGACGGAGAACTGGACGAATGCCTACAGTGAGTCAAAGTATTACAATCTGGATCTGAACACAGGCAGACCTGTCACGCTGCAGGATCTGCTGGGCAGCGATTATGTGGAACTGGCAGACAAGAGCATCAGGGAACAGATCGCCCGGAGACAGAACGCAGGAGAAGTGTTTTTTACGGCAGAGGAAGGCGGGTTTACAGGGATTTCGGAAGATGTCAGGTTCTATATCAACAGGGATAACCGTCCGGTTATCGTTTTTGAGAAATATGAAATTGCGCCCGGTTCATCAGGAGAGGTTGAGTTTGAGATAGGAGGAAATTAAAATGAGAAAGAAAATGAAAAAGGAAATGAAAAGTGCAGTTGTTATGATTCTTAGTCTGGCTCTGACAGGAGCGCTTCTGACGGGATGCGGCGGGAGCCGCCAGTCCCGTCAGGATACACAGCAGGAGAGTGCTCCAAATGTGCTCCCGGAGACAGCGCAGGATACCGTTGTGAATGAAGTGGAAACAAAGCAGGATGGAGCAGGCACAGAGCCAGCGGGAAGTGTTATGGATGAAGCAGGCAAGCCAGCCGAAATTGTTGTGGATGAAGCAGACGCAGAGCCGGTGGAAAAAACGGATCAGGCCGCGGCAGGATATGAGGATAATTTTGCAGTTGACAGCAAGACGGCAAAGGAATTCGCCGAGAAGGTGAAGGCTGCCGTCGCAGATAAGGATCTGGAGGCGCTTGCGGATCTGACTGCGTTTCCGGTTTATGTAGGTCTGCCGGATGCCGGTGTGGTAGAAACCAGGGAAGATTTTATAAAGCTTGGTGCGGAAAACGTGTTTACGGAGGAACTGCTGCAATCCGTAGAGATGGCTGATATCGAAAATCTGCAGCCCAGTATGGCGGGATTTTCCGTTTCGGACGAAAGAATTGCAGGTATAAATTTTGGTGTTGCAGATGGGGCGCTGGCGATCAATGGTATTAATTATTAAGGCGCGGTTGACAGGAGACAAAACTGTGGATGATAATTGGGGCGAGGAAGAATGGACAGGTGATAAGCCTTATATGATCTGACCTGCCTGCGGAAAATCGATTTCGCATCAAAATGATGGAGGAAATGGTTTCTGCGTAGATTGTGCGTGGGAGCATTAATTAAAAAGTATGGGACAAAAGATTTTTATTTAAATTTTTTAGATAATTTTTGGTTGGTTTCGTGTAAAATTGCTGTGGAATATATTGGGGTGAATATGGTATAATTTATAAAGAAGGGGTAGCTTATGGAAATTGATATTATAATTGATACGCTGACTGACTGTTTAATATGTTCTGAAACTGGAGAAAAATGCGATACGGAATATCGTCTGATATCCAGAACAATCACGAAGCAGGATGCAAATGAATTAAAAGAACAGGGCTGGAAGTTTGATTGGAGTATTCCTCATCAAAATGGGTACGAGGTATATGAACTGCTACTGGAAAATGATGATGAAGTTCAGGGCATGATTGCGTTGAAACATATCAGAGAACAGTATTATACACATATAGACATTGTAGAGGCAGCACCGAGTAATGTTGGTAGAAACGGAAAGTATAGAGGGGTAGGCGCCCATTTATTTGCAATTGCCTGCAAACATAGTTGGGATGCTGGAAATGAGGGATATGTGCAGTTTACTGCAAAGACGGACTTGGTATCACATTACATGAAAGAATTGGGTGCCAAAATGATAGATTGGCATACCTTATATATTGACTCATATGGTGCCATTGCATTGATTAATAAATATTTTAAGGTGGGTGAGTGATATGATAGTAGCAGAGAGAAAGTCAAAAACTATTATGGATAAGTTCGATAAATTTGGTGAAGAAATGTCGGATGGAAGATTAACGGCACCTTCTGATGGTAAGGTATATCGTCTGAGAGAAGCAATATTGTTATCGAAACAACTTGGAAGACCGTTGACACAGGAAGAACTAAAAGGATTTGAAGTATAATGGTCAAAATAATGCCTCCAGGTCAAACGAGATTTGGGGGCTTTCTTCTGCCCATTTCGTTTTCAGAAAATTTGCCCGAAAACAGCAAACTATGGTAAAATTGCAGTTAGCGGCAAATGCCATAGCATGAGCAGATCACAAATCAAGCCGAAAGACTTGCCTGTCAACACAATTTTTATCTTTTTTATGGCAGGTGCATCAAGGTGCAGGCGCATCTTTATCGCACACTCGCAGAACAGAGAAGCGCTTGACCATTCTGGCCGCGATCTCAACCTTTGACGGATAGACAACTTTTGTGTCAATCTGTTCAATTAAGAGCTTTGCGGCGGTTCTGCCGATGTGGCGGCGCGGCACGTCCATCGTGGTGAGCGACGGCTCGATGATCCTGCTCTCGGAGATATTGTCAAAACCGACCACCGAGATGTCCTCTGGAATCCTGTAACCGCGGAGCATCAGAGCTTTCATCGCACCGATGGCAATGATGTCGTTGTCGGCAAAATAGCATTTTGCAAGGGGATCCTTCCGGTCGATCGTCTCAAGCATATCCGACATGGCGGCTTCGATGGACGGGGAGAGCCTGTGAATGATGGAACGGGATGGCGACATTCCGTTCTCTTTTAATGCGCGAAAATACCCTTCCTGTCTCTGTGTAAAATTCGGAATGGAATAGTCTGACTGCAGGTAGCCGGGCTGCTGGCGGGTGGTTCTGATCAGATAATCGGTGGCAAGATAAGCCCCCTGGGCATTGTTGATAAGGACACTGGTGCACTCAAGGGAGTCAAAATAGGTGTCCAGCAGGATCAGCGGGTATCCCAGGGAGAGGAACTGCCGGTATACGTCCTGCCGGATTTCCGTCCCGACAAGGATAATCCCTGCACAGTCCGAAATGTGCAGGTCAGAAAAGCAGTCGGCAAGAACATCTACCTTTTCATAAAACTGCATCACTTTTACAGCATAGTGCGCATTCTGGCACTCACTGCTTACCCCGTCATACAGCTCATTAAAGATCGGGGAGTAAGAGAGGATGGCGTTATGTGTCTTATAAAAAAGAATATAGATCGAACCGCGGTGTTCGTGGGTGTTCTTGATTCTGGTAAAATCATATCCGTATTTCTCCGCGGCCTTAATAATTCTGGCGCGCGTTTCGGTACTTACCCCCGCTTTATTGTTGAGCGCCATAGAGACGGCAGTTGCAGAGATGCCTAATTTTTGGGCTAATTCCTTTGCAGTGACGGACATGTGGTCTCCTCCTTTCTTTGCTGTATTCCCTGGCATTTATATGATAAATCTGATCGTTTTCCTTAGAATCTAAATTTTTCTGTTCGACAGTAATTGTATCTTATAAATGGTTTATTTACAAGAATAAAGTGAAAAATAAAGACAATTTCACTTTATTTTCAATTGAAATAAAGTTCAAAGCATAATAAAGTATGTGTAAATCAATGCAGCGTTGCAATACATGAAACCATAAAAAACGGCAGGAAAATTTTTCAGGAAACGATTATAAGGGAAAAAGGAGGACGGACAGATGGCCGGTATAAAGCTGGGCTTGTGGGATAAAGAAATATTTGATACGATGAAACGGAGGCATGTTTTGCCAGAGATGAAGACATGCGCAGACAAAAATGTGAAGGCTAAATATGAAAGCTATCAGAAAGCAGTTGACAGGATTAGAAATTAGTGTGAATGGACGGAGGGAGACGATGAGACAGTATGAATGCTATGAAATAAAATTAAACGGGCCTGTGCCCGACGACTATGTCAGGGCTGACGTGCAGGGCTGTTTTGAGATGAATGGAAAAGAGACAACGGTGAAGGGATTCTATGCGGGGGACAACACCTATATCGTGAGGTATCTGCCGATGGAGGCAGGTGTGTGTCGGTATCGGATCACCGGAGTGGTTGAAGCGCAGGGAGAGCTGATCTGCGATCCGGCAGCGGATGATCAGCATGGTATGGTGCGTGCAAAAGACATGCATTTCCAGTATGAGGACGGCACGTATTTTTATCCGTTTGGCACGACAGTCTACGCGCTGATGCATCAGGAGGACGCGCTTGTGGCGCAGACGATGGAGAGCCTGAAAGCGGCGCCGTTTAATAAAGTGCGGCTCTGCGTATTTCCAAAGCACTACGACTTTAACCACAATGAGCCGCCGGCCTACGCGTTTGAGAAAAAAGCGGACGGCGGCTGGGATGTGACACGTCCCTGTTTTACCTTCTGGGAGCGGCTCGAGGCGGTTCTGGCGCAGATGGGAGAACTGGGCATTCAGGCGGATCTGATCTTATTTCACCCTTATGACCGATGGGGATTTGCCACGATGCCGCAGGAGGATAATCTGATCTATCTGGAGTATCTGCTGCGCCGTCTCGCCGCGTTTCCCAATGTGTGGTGGAGCCTCGCAAACGAGTATGACCTGTGCGGGGCAAAGTCTATAGGGGACTGGGAAGAGATTGAGGAGTATGTGGCAGGGCATGATCCATACCACCATCTGTTGTCAAACCATAATTGCTTTAAAAACTGGGATTTTACGCGGCCAGACGTGACGCACGCATGTATCCAGTCCAAGGTGCTCAACAAGGTTTCCGAGTGGCGCAGGCAGTACAACAAGCCCGTGGTGATCGACGAGTGCTGTTATGAGGGAAATATCCAGCATATCTGGGGCAGTATATCCGGTAAAGAGATGACAAACCGCTTCTGGCGTGTGGTCACGATGGGCGGTTACTGCACACATGGGGAGACCTTTCTGGATCCGGAGCGCGAGGTTCTCTGGTGGAGCAGGGGCGGCAGGCTCAAAGGGGAGAGTCCGGCGCGCATTGGGTTCCTGAAAACAATTGTGGAAGAGCTTCCCGGCCCCATCGAACCGGTCGAAAACTGGATCGTGAAGCTTACGCAGATGTCCGACGGGGAAAAGGAACAACTGATGCAGCAGGCAGATCCTTTTGTGAAGGCAATGCTGCGCATGGGTGACGAACTGGTGGACTTTATCAGCAGCGAGTTTGTGTATCAGGGGCACTGCGGGGAGGAAGCCTACCTGACGTTCTATGACAGGCGTACCTGCGCGGAGGATATCCTGGAACTTCCAGAGACGCATACCTACAGGGTTGAGCTGATCGATACCTGGGATATGACGCGCACTGTCCTGCTGGACAATGCGCGCGGTAAGACGAAACTATCGCTTCCAGGCAGGGAAGGTATGGCTGTTCTGGCATTGCGCAGGTAGTGAAACCTTCAGGATGGACAAATTCAGATACACATTCGCAAATAGATGCCTTATTTTGCTGAAAGAGACGTGCCATACTGAGCGTATCAACAGGCTCTCAGTATGGCACGTCCCTTTTTGGCAGAAATTGTGTGAGTCTGTTATCGTTATCATAGAAATGGTGTGATCAACAAAAAGAAAGGGTTCGGGATTTCTGGCGGACGCAGGACGTGGAGCGGTTAGGGATCCACTAATTTCTGTGTTTTCCAGGGCGGATTCTTGCGGCATTCGGTGGCTACTTTTTTCAGTCCATTAACCGCCCTGCGCCCTCGATCCTGATAACTGTGTTAAGGCAGGTGGTGTTTTTAGTGCCGTTTATCATTATATTTCCAATGTTTTTCAATATAAACGGTATCTTTTTTGCGCAGCCGGTCAGTGATATCCTTGCAACGATCCTGTCGCTGCTCCTTGTTATTGAAGGAACAAAAAAGAATGCGTTGTTTACCGGCAGTGCAGGGATAGCATCTGTCTATTCCGACAGTTTCAGTTTTCTGATTCCCTGGGAGACGAGCCAGGTTGTGAGTTCGATGATCCGTTCTAACGGGAGATTCCGCTCATCGGCTATCCACTGGGAATAGATGGAAATGATACTCCCCCTCAGATAGGCGTCGATAATGTTGCATTCAAGAGGAACCTGGGCGGAGAGACTGTCCTTCGAAACGGAGTAGTGGAACATGGATTTCAAAACATGGTCGGCAGGGCTTTGGCCGACGGAAAAGTTTCCCTGGCTGCATATGATCTTTTCGGTTATGTCGTCTCTGTCCGTACAGAACAGGAAGAATTCCCGCACGAGTTTTTCAAGGTCCCTGGGGAGTCTGACGTCAGAGGTCAGTTCAAGCACCTGCGCGTAGATGTCGGTCTGAAGTCTGCCTAAGAGTTCATCGAGTGAAGTATAGTGCAGATAAAAAGTTTTTCTGTTGATCATTGCCCTGTCTGTCAGTTCCTTGATCGTGATCTGCGAATAGTCCATTTCCCGGAGCATATCGCAGAAGGTGTGCTGGATCAGATTTTCCGTTTTGATATATCGGAGATCGTTTTGCGTTTCCCGTGTCATATTTTTCCTCCTGCATGAACAAGTAGTGTTATTGGTGCATTTATTATACATATTGACAGTTATGTGGATTAAACAACATATCCCGAAAGCTGCCCATTGATAACCTCTCTGTATGAATTATAATATAAAAAACAGAAATAATCAACATAAGTGTAATTGCAATAAGGAGGTTATTATGGAAGAAAAGCGTTCCATGGAAGAAAAACGTATTATAGAAAAAGACAACATCGACATTATGATAAACATGCCGGTTCCCAAGGCGATCTTAAAGCTGGCGATCCCCACAGTGCTGTCCACGATCGTATCCTTGATCTACAACCTGACGGACACGTATTTTATCGGGCTTTTGGATGATCCCATACAGCTTGGTGCAGTCTCGCTCGCATTTCCGGTGTTTATGGTCATTCAGGCAGTCGGAAATATTTTCGGAAACGGTGCGCCCTCGTATATTTCGCGCTGCCTGGGGATGGAAAAGGAGAAAGAAGCCCGTCGGACGAGCGCCGTTTCCGTCTATGTTTCCGTGGCGATCACACTGGTGATGACGGTTCTGTGCCTGTTGTTTATGGAACCGATATTACATATATTGGGGGCAAGCGCGGATACGATCGCTCCGACCAGATCGTATCTGTATATCATCGTCGGGTTCAGCTTTGTCATGACACTGCAGATCATTCTGCCGGCCCTGCTCAGGTCGGAAGGACAGGTTCAGCAGGCCGTGATCGGGATGGTCATTGGTACAGTGCTGAATATTATTCTGGATCCGATTTTTATACTCGTTCTGCACCAGGGCGCGGCAGGCGCGGCGTGGGCTACGATCATCGGCAATTTTTTTGCGGTGCTTTATTATATAACTATATTCCTGAAGGGAAAGACTTCTCTTTCCATTGTGCCCCGCGATTTTAAACCCAGTGCGAGGATCTTTCGGGAAGTGTTAAAGATTGGACTGCCAAACTCGGTTTCGCAGATCATCATGAGTTTTTCGAATATCCTGCTGAATAATCTGGCTGTGGGATATGGTGATTATGTGATCTCGGCATATGGGGTTGCCGGAAAACTGATCAATATGGTATTTATGATCACGGTAGGCTATGTTTCCGGATATATGCCTTTTGCCGGATATAATTACGGAGCCAGTAAGATTAAGCGGATGCTTTCTGCGCTGAAGTTTACGATTCTGTCGGGAACCTGCCTGTGCCTGGTGCTGCTGGTGCCGTTTTTGTGGCTTGCGCCGGCTTTTGTAAGGGCATTTACAAGTGACGCGCAGATCATTGAAGTCGGCGTCCGGTTCCTGCGGGCCTATGCGTGGGTGGTGCCCTTTATGGCGGTACAGATGTCCATGATGTGTACTTTCCAGGCGACGGGAGATGCTGTGCGTGCTATGATGGTAAATTTGGGGCGCCAGTGCCTCTTTAACATTCCGTTTCTGTATCTGTTCAACCGCCTGTGGGGGCTTGACGGATTGCTGCACGCCCAGATGGGCGCTGATATATGTACGACAGTGCTTGGCGTACTGATCGGGATTCCTCTGCTGCGCAGGCTGAACAAAATGCAGAAACAGGAGGTGGAGCCGGGCTGTTAGGAATGTGATCGTGGCATTGAGGAATGATCTGACGATGGCTGATGTCAAAGTGCTGTATTATCTGAGTCAGCCGTATGGGAACTGCATTCTGAAAGAAATGGGAGATATCGGCAGCGATACAAAGGCTTGCGGCGAAAGAACTGATCGTCACGTTGGATCAGGACAGGAATAAGGGCAAAGAAAAGCAAAGTAATGGAAGAAGGCAGAAACAACAGGGAAATAAGAGCAGGGTTACGGCGAAGGATTACACCGTGTCACAGGAGACATATTCGGACGTCACGTTTGATACAAAGTAAATAAGGCGTTTGCCCCGATTTATAGGGGTAAACGCCTTATTTACTGGTATATGATAACAAATGAGTGCGGATTTAGGAGCCGCACGTCCGGTTCTGTAGAGGGGCATTCCCCGTAAGGGGAATGTCTACTCGATCTAAAAATCTATTTGCGGAAAAATATTCAACAAATCCAGATACACATTCGCTAATATGAGCCTTATTCTGCAATGGAAGACATGCTATACTGAGATAACATGTACAATAGAATAGTGCGTATACAAAAATAGAAGAAGGAAGGGTTTTTATGGGATCATTTGATGTGGAAAAGATATTGCAGCAGATGACGCTGGAGGAGAAGGCGCAGATGTGCTCCGGGCGGGATTTCTGGCGGACGCAGGACGTGGAGCGGTTAGGGATTCCAAAAGTGATGATGTGTGATGGACCAAATGGCCTGCGCAAGCAGATCGGGGAGAGCGATGCACTGGGAATCAATGAGAGTGTCGAGACAGTATGCTATCCGACGGCTTCGGCGGTTGCAGCCTCATTTGACACAGAGCTGCTGCGGGAACTGGGGGAAATTCTGGGCGAGGAATGTCAGGCGGAACATGTCGGCATGCTGCTGGGACCGGGAATCAACATGAAGCGCAGTCCGCTGTGCGGCAGGAATTTCGAGTATTTCAGTGAGGATCCGTATCTGGCAGGAAAACTGGGTGCGTCCTACATCAGAGGGCTGCAGGGCAAGGGTGTCGCGGCGTGCGTCAAGCATTTTGCCTGCAACAATCAGGAGACACGGCGGCTGTCAGGAAGTTCCTGGGTTGATGAGCGGACATTGCGTGAAATCTATCTGCCGGCTTTTGAGATGGCGGTAAAGGAGGGCAGCGTGCGCAGTGTCATGAATGCTTACAATGCCATCAACGGGACATTCTGCGCGGAGAATAAACGGCTCCTGACAGATATTTTGAGAGAGGAATGGGGTTATCAGGGATTCGTAGTCACCGACTGGGGCGCTGTGAAAGACAGGGTGACCGGGCTGGAAGCAGGCGTCGATCTCGAGATGCCTGGCAGTATGACAGGAAAGACAGAGGCAATCATGGAGGCTGTGGAGGAGGGCAGTCTTTCGATGGAGACACTGGATCAGGCGGTTCGGAATGTACTTGCTTTCGTAAAGGAATCCATTGATAACCAGAGGGAGACAGCCATATTT
Source organism: Lachnospiraceae bacterium (assembly GCA_021770755.1). Taxonomy (GTDB): domain Bacteria; phylum Bacillota; class Clostridia; order Lachnospirales; family Lachnospiraceae; genus COE1. The sequence goes on along the minus strand of JAETQI010000016.1, from coordinate 52,090 downwards.
GACAGGGAACAGGCTCATGTAAAGTCAGGTGAGTTCGAGAAGGAGTGCGCAGTCCTGCTGAAAAATGACGGGATTCTGCCGCTTTCAAAAAGGAAAAAGACAGCGTTTATCGGTGCTTTTGCAGAGTCTCCCCGCTATCAGGGCGCAGGCAGCAGCCATATCAACGTCAGACACGCTGTCTCTGCACTGGAATGTCTTGACGGATGGGAGGCTGTCTATGCAAAAGGTTATGACGCGGATCAGGAAGATGCCGATGAGGAATTTTTAAGACAGGCTGTAGAAATCGCAAAAAATGCGGAGGCAGCAGTCATATTTGCAGGACTGCCGGAGGCTTATGAGACGGAGGGCTGTGACAGGGATACCATGAAAATTCCGGCAGGCCAGAATGCGCTGATTGAGGCCGTTGCACAAGTACAGCCCAATACGGTTGTCGTGCTCCACGGCGGTTCTCCGATCGAGCTGCCGTGGCTTGCACATGTCAGGGCTGTCTTATGTATGTATCTGGGAGGAGACCAGGTCGGCAGGGCGGCGGTGGACCTTCTGTGCGGCGCGGCAAACCCGTCGGGTAAACTGGCAGAGACATGGCCGCTGAGGCTGGAGGACAATCCATCTTTCCTGAATTTTCCGGGAGAGGGTGCACGTGTGGAATACCGTGAGGGAATCTTTATCGGTTATCGTTATTATGACAGGAAAAAGATGGCAGTCTGTTTCCCGTTCGGGCATGGCCTGTCATATACAGAGTTTGCGTACAGCGGCCTGGAGCTTGACCGCTCACAGATGACGGAGAAGGATTGTCTGCGGGTAAAATGCCGCATTCAGAATGTCGGAAAGGTCTTTGGCAAGGAGGCTGTACAGCTCTATGTCGGTGTGCCCCACAGCCGTGTAAACCGTGCAGTGAGAGAGCTGCGCGGCTTTCAGAAGATCGCGCTGCAGCCCGGAGAAGAGAAGGAAGTGGTGTTTGAGCTCGATTTCAGAAGCTTTGCTTATTATGAGACAAAAATGAACGACTGGTTTGTGGAAAGCGGGGAGATTGAAATTGCAGTCGGCGCATCCAGCAGGGATATCCGTCTGACAGGTCATGTGGAAATGGTTTCTTCAATGACGATCCCAATGCAGTACACCAGATATTCTACAGTTGGCGAGCTCATGGCAGATCCGGCAAAAGCGGCGTTTGTACACTCGCTGTTTGGACAGGAAAAATCGGAGGAGGAAATCCGGCAGGAGAAAGAGAGCGATGCGGCCATGGGCGCAGGCGCGGAGAAGATGCGCCGGCAGATGATGATGGATATGCCGCTCAGCGCACTTGTCAGTTATGGAAGAATGAGCGAAAAGCAGCTGAAAGGTTTGCTGGAGGAATTGAATCGGTGACAGATTGTCTTGTGCAGGAGCGTTTGTTGGGAAGAAAGTAATTGGAAACAGTTTAAAAAGAAAAGCATTATATCATAGTGGTACATGGGAAACGTGAACTTAAAGTGTCGGTGGAGGTGTGGGTGAGCGGAAAAGCTGACAGCGTGGAACTTACGGTAGATGGCATGACAGGGCATGTTCCTGTGGAAAACGGGTATGCGTGTGCATTGTTTACGATAGAAAATGTCCATCTCTGGGACGGTGTGAATGACCCGTATCAGTATACGGCATCGGCAAGACTTGAGGACGGCGATGAGGTCCACACACTGTTTGGCTGCCGCAGTTTCCGGATCGATCCGGAGGAGGGATTTTTCCTGAACGGGCGCAGTTATCCGCTGCGGGGTGTCGCGAGGCATCAGGACAGAAAGGACTGTGGCCCGGCTGTCACAAGGGAGCAGATGGAGGAGGATCTCGCCCTGATCCGGGAGCTGGTGGTCCAAAATTATAATCACCCGTCGATCGTATGCTGGGGGCTGTCTAATGAGATTACGGCAGCAACGCCCGTGGATGCAGACATGCTGGAAAACCACAAGCTGCTCAATGAGCTGTGTCATAAGCTGGACCAGACCAGGCTGACCACGATGGCGGATGTATTTATGCTGGAAACGGACAGTCCGATTCTGGATATCCCGGATCTGAACAGCTATAACCTGTATTTTGGCTGGTATCTTGGCGAGCTGGAACAGAACGACAGTTTTTTTGACGATTTCCATGCAAAATATCCTGCGCGCTGCATCGGTTTTTCAGAATATGGGGCAGATGCCAATCCTCAGTTTCAGACCGGGTGTCCGGAACGGGGAGACTATACGGAGGCTTATCAGGCGCGCTATCATGAACATCTGTTGGAAATGATTGAAAAAAGGCCATATCTGTGGGCTACCCATGTCTGGAACATGTTTGATTTTGCGGCGGACGGGCGCGATGAGGGCGGTGCACACGGCATCAATCAGAAAGGTCTTGTGACATTTGACCGCAAGACGAAAAAAGATGCCTTTTATCTGTATAAGGCGCACTGGTCGGAGGAACCCTTTGTACATATCTTTGGGAGCAGGTACGTGGAACGCGCGGAAGAAGTTACAGAGGTGGTGGTGTATACCAACCAGCCGCGCGTGACATTGACTGTGGATGGGAAGAATCCCCAGGTGCAGACGGGAAAATACCGCTTTGTTTTTCGTGTGCCGATTTCGGGTGAGCATACACTGGAAGCCGCCTGTGAAGATCTAAGGGATACGATCCGGGTCAGGAGAGTTTTGGAACCCAGGAAAGAATATCAGTTTGTGCGCGAGGGGATTGTCAACTGGTTTGACCGCGAGGAGTACAGGCCGGACTGCTATTCCATCAAAGACAAGATGGAGGATATCATGCGCCACCCGGCAGCAGGGGCAAAGCTGCAGGAGATGATCGGAAGAGCGCGCAAAAAACGCGGGGATGTGGCTCAGAGCGCTTCCGCAAATGAAAATCTGCAGCGCATGATGGGACAGATGCGTCTGGAAAGCCTGCTTCGGCAGATCAGTGACACGATTCCGGCAGAGGAGGCCAAGGAGTTCAACGCATTTTTGCAGACGATCAGAAAAGAGGGCAATTAGATTGCGGGAAGTACGGATATCGTATATAATGTAAAGTATATTGTGGAGGAAACGGTATGTATTTAAGTGAAAATGTGGATATCGTTCAATTTCTGTCTGCCGTCAAAACGTGCAGGGAGGATGTTTTTCTCGAGACGGTCGAGGGGGACCGGTTAAACCTGAAATCCACGCTGTCCCAGTATGTGTTTGCCGCCTGTGCAAATGGCAGGGGATTTCTCAAGAAGGCGCGGATCATCTGTGCGGAGGAAGATGTGAAAAGTCTGCGGGAATTTCTGGCAGGGTGAACAGCTGCCGCATAGCGGAGGGATATAATGGAAAATGATATGAAAAATCTGGAGGAATATCCTGTCGAAATCCGGCTGCGCATCTTTGCCGCGCAACTGTACGCAGCCGCCGGTCTGGGAATGTGGTGTTTTTCGTCGGATGGGATGGTTTACTCCACCTGTGAAAACGAGAAGGAGCTTCTGGACTTTCTGCGGATGAGCGACTGCCTGGATTTTGTGAATCAGAAGGAGGGCGGCTGGAACCGGCCTGTGGTATTGAGCAATTTTCTGGGCATGATCTGGATGGCGGAGCATGTCTACAGGGATGGAAAACCTGTCTATTATACGCTTGTCGGTCCGTTTTTTCTGAGTGCGACTTCCGTGCGCCAGATTGAAAAGGCACTGGGCGAGCGCATTGCCTCCCTCTCGATGTGCAGGCAGATGATGCGCATTCTGGTCACTGTGCCGGTCATCAACATGACCTCTCTGAACCAGTTTGGCAGGATGTTACACTATACATTGACTTCGGAGCAGATCTACGCGGCAGATTTTGTGTTTCAGGACGAGAAGATCCGAAGGTTTGCGGACGAGGAAGATCCGTCGGCGTTCCGCTATCAGGACGCGGACCGTGTGATGCGCGGGGAACAGCTGATCCTGCAGGCAATCCGCGACGGGAATCTGAATTACCGCGAAGTGATCGAGCGCGAAGCGTACTATGATGCATCATTATTGTCGGATTCAGGGGATACTGTCCGCGATGGCAAGAACAGTGTGATCGTGTTTATCGCGCTGTGCTGCAGGGCGGCGATGGAGGGCGGACTGTCCAGCCGGACAGCGAAGGAGATCGAGCACAGGTACTGTACGGAGACCGAGAAGTGCACGACGGTGACCAGGATGAAAAATGTGTGCCGTCAGATGCTTGACGAGGTGTGCAGGCAGGTGCACGGCCTGAAGGAGGAGCCGATGATCTCCCGATCGACGAGACAGGCGTGCGACTATATCCGGTCGAATGTGAAGCGTGAGCTGTCTGTGGAGGAGATTGCCAGGGTGGTCGGCTATACGCCCTATTATTTTAACCGGAAATTCTATGCGGAGATGGGTGTCCGGGTGGGAGAGTACATCAAGCGTGCACGGTGCGAGTATGCCAAGGTCGAACTGCTGACGACGCACAGGAGCATACAGGACATCAGCGATTCGCTGCATTTTGGCACACGCAATTATTTTTGCAGGGTTTTCCGCGAGATTGTGGGCGTCACGCCCGCAGCGTACAGGGAGCAGACAGTGCAGGGCAGGCTGTGATGTCAGGGCAGGTGTTGATTTACACCACAAAATACAAGAGATATATCCCAAGAAAACTGACAAGTTAGCAAATGTGCGGTTCTGGATTGTTAAAGGGTGATTTTTGTGCTAAAATGGCTGTAAAGGGAGTGAGATGTTATGGACAGGAAATTAAAGGTGTATTTAGATACGTCCGTTATAAGCCATTTGGTGCAGGAAGATGTGCCAGAGAAAATGGCAGATACAAGAAAATTATGGGAAATGTTTCGGCAAGGAATATATGATGTATGTCTTTCAACAGTAACTTTGCAGGAGATTGACGATTGTTCCGAACCGAAAAAGAGCAGTTTGTGGCAATATTTGAATCAGATTGAGTATGAAACATATGATATTACGGAAGAAGTGCTAAGTGTAGCGCGACAGATTATTTCTATGGGCGTACTCACAAAGAAAAGCTTTGATGACTGCCAGCATATAGGAACGGCTGTGGTAAATGGCTGTGACTGTATTATATCATGGAATTTTAAGCATATTGTAAATGTCAAAACGATACGTGGCATGAGGGCAATCACAAATCTTGAGGGGTATAAGCAGATAGAGATTTTAAGCCCGTCAGCATTATTGGAAAGTGAGGGATGATTATGGAAAAGCCAGTTTTAAGCCCGAATTTTACGATTGAGGATATTCATAAACTGCGTGAATATAATTATGAGATAACAAAAGATATGACTGACAAGGAACGAATGGACTATTACAATAACAGGGGACGGGAAGTTCAGAGGAAATTGGAGCGGATGAAAGCCGCAAATGTTTAACAGGCAGAGAAAAATTGTATAGATGGGGAAAGCGGGAAATATTTTTAATGATGTGGCAAAAATAGCAATGAGTATATCATATTGAAAAACAATCAGCCAACAGCGGTATTATTATCCTTAAAGGAATACAGGGAAATACAGGAAAACTATTGGGGAATTTTAGTTTGTTGTGAAGCACTGGAAGGTGTATTAGACATCGGAAGGTGCTTTTTTTGTGTGCTTTGGTAAAGTTTTCTGTTCCGGCAGCAGAGAATTTTTGTGGTTTTTATACGCAGGCGATTGATGAGAAAGTTTAGCTGTATAAAATCTCGACAAATTATACAAAAAACTGCGAAAATGCCAGATAAAACAAATCCGGATACAAGTTCGCAAAATCGTGCACTATCGCACGTTGGCACGTGTGTTATACTGAGGTCATCTTAAAAAAGTAATAATAGCAAGCAAAGAAGGGAAGGTTTTATGGGAACGGAAAACAAAGGAAAAAACAAAGATGACAAAGTTGGATTTGGCACACTGCTCCTCTGGAACAGCAGGGCGGTGTCCACTTCCATCGTGACACTGATGCTGGCATTTCTGATGATCTACTGCACCGACACGCTGCAGGTGCCGGCAGGCTACGTCAGCATTATCCTGGTGGCGAGCAAGCTGCTCGACGGCGTGACGGATATGTGTGCGGGTTTTATCGTGGATAAGACGAAGACGAAATGGGGCAAGGCACGCCCGTATGAGCTCTTTATCATCGCGATCTGGGTGTGTACATGGCTGCTGTTCTCCACGCCGGAGAGCATGAGTCTGACAGCGAAGCTTGTCTGGATCTTCGTCATGTATGCGCTGGCAAACTCCATCTGCTATACGTTTCTCAACGCAAACAATACGCCATATATGGTCCGAGCGTTCAAGAGCGGCCAGATCGTCAAGCTGACTTCCTATGGAAGCATTATCACAATGCTTGCAGCGGTGATTTTTAATATGACATTTCCTGCCCTGATGGCAAAGATCGCGACCTCTGCATCCGGCTGGAGCAGGCTGGTGCTGTTGTTTGCAGTTCCGATGATGGCGATCGGCACCCTGCGCATGCTCTTCTGCCCGGAAAAATACGACGTGGATGCGGAGGCGAAGAATACAGAGCCCCTGAAAGTGACAGATGTATTTAAGCTGATCAAGACGAACAAGTTTATCCTGATCATCGCGCTGATGACATTTGTGTTCAATTTCGTCTGCAACATGGGCGTACAGACCTACTATTATACATACATCGTGGGCAATGTGGCACTGATGGGGATTTCGGCGATCGCGCAGATCGTGGCGCTCCCGCTGGCACTGTTCTTCCCGAAGCTGATCGCAAAGTTTTCGACAGTAAAGCTGATGATGGCTGGATTCGTCGTGTCCGCACTGGGCTATCTGTTAAACTTTGTGGCAGGAGGCAATGTGGCGCTCCTGGCGGTCGCGGCGATCATGTGGGGCGCAGGGACGATACCGGCAAGCATGCTGAGCGCGCTGGTTATCATCGAATGTGCCGATTACAATGAGTGGAAAGGCAACCACCGTATGGAGGGAACGATGTCCTCGCTGGTGGGACTCGGCGCGAAGGTCGGTGCGGCGCTGGGCGCAGGCGCATTGGGAGTTCTGCTGTCCATAGTCGGATATACGGGTGATGCGGCGACAATGCCTTCTTCCGCATTTACAATGATCCGTATGCTGTTCACTCTTGTGCCTGCAGTATTGTATATCATCGTCGCACTTTCCCTGAAGGGTTATACGCTGAATAAAAATCTGGATCAGATACGGGCGGACAATGAGAAGAACAGGGCGGCAAAACAGTAAAAACCAACGAACGGAGGAAGGGAAATGGATATGGAAGTATATGATGCACGAACAGACGAACAGTTTAGCAAGGGATATATTGATATAGATGAGATGCGCACGCGCAGGCTCGACGACGGCAAAGAACTGCCGTTTCGCTACATGCATGGCGGTTTTGAGGGAACGCCTGTGAAGTTTTCCTTCTGTTTTCCCATGCGGGAGCAGTACGAAGGAAGATTTTACCAGTATCTGTCTCCGTTTCCGGGGCCGGAGGAGGAGCTTGCGTCACTGCCGGTCACGGGAATTGATGACAAGATTGCATTCTGCATTACACACGGTGCCTATTATGTAGAATCCAATATGGGTTCAGGTGCGGTTTTCACGAACAATGCGGACAATACTATGTCCTACCGCTCCAGTGCAGCCAGCGCGGAATTTTCGAGAATCAAGGCGCAGGAAGTCTACGGCTATGTGCACCGCCCATACGGTTACGTCTATGGCGGCAGCGGCGGTGGATACCGGACGATCGCGTGTATCGAGAATACCAATGCCTATGACGGTGCGGCGCCGTATGTGATCGGTTCTCCCTATGCGATTCCGAATTGCCAGACCACACGTGCCTTTGCGGAGCGCATTCTGAGAAATAAGCTCGGTCAGATCATTGACGCGGTGGACGCGGGCGGCAGCGGTGATCCTTATGCCGGACTGAATGAGGAGGAGGCGGCAGCGCTGCGCGAGGCGACGCTGTTTGGCTATCCGCTAAAGAGCTGGTTTGCAAGCGCGGACTTAAATGACGGTGCGCTTCCAGTGCTGGCGCCGGGCGTGAAGCAGATGGACCCGGCATACTTCGAGGATTACTGGAATGTGCCGGGATATATGGGGGCAGACCCTGACAGCAGTGCAGCCAGGGAGCGGATCTGTATGGACACAAAAGTAAAATTACAGTACGTTCCGGGAAAAAAGGCAAAATTACTATCGGGAAAGGAAGAAGCTGTTGACACGCGAAACGGTGTGAACGATGCGTGGAAAAAAATGATCAGCAGTGCTGGGACGGACACGGAACCGTGGCTGGAGCTGGAAAAAGCGCCTGCGCCTGCGGACGGCTGTGACCTGTATTTAAAAGGGCTGGTAATGTCCGTAAAGAGCGGCGCGGCGGCAGGGAAAAAAGTTCTGATCGGAAGGGTTGAGGACAACCGCATCTACCTGACGGAAGGGTTCGGAATGGACAATATCGCGGAAGTACTGGATCTGATCGAGACAGGAGACGAGGTGCATCTAGACAATTCGGACTATATCGCGATCCAGACCTATCACAGGCATCAGGTTCCGTCATTGGATTACAAGGCATGGGACCAGTTCCGCGATGCCCAGGGAAATCCCCTGTACCCACAGCAGAAGACGCTGGTAGGCCCTGTCTTTTGCGGGAACGGACCGGGCTGTAAACAAAACGGGCTGATCAACGGGAAAATCATCATTGTCGCGGCACTTCTGGATGAACAGGCGTACCCGTGGCAGGCGGACTGGTACCGCAGGAAAGTGGCGTCTGTCCACGAGGGAGATGTGGAGGATTACTGCCGTCTGTATTACTGTGACAATGTTCTCCATGATGATGTCACGGCTTCCGTGGACGAGCTGCACGCCACGACATATATCGCGGCGCTCAAACAGTCGCTGATTGATCTGGCAAAATGGGTGGAAAAAGGAATCGCTCCGCTGCCGTCAAGCAATTATACATTAGACGGCGGACACGTGATCATTCCGGAAAGCGCGGTGCTGCGCAGGGGTGTGCAGGCCGTTCCCGTACTCACTGTAAACGGAAGCAAATGTGTCCATGTGAAAGCCGGGGAGAAGGTTGTCTTTACCGTGGACGCGGAAGTTCCTGACGGCGCCGGTGCGCTGACCTATGTTGAGTGGAGTTTTGAGGGAGAGCAGGACTTCCCGGAAAGAGGAGCGTGGCAGCTACGCGACAACGGCCAGAGAGGAAGTGCAGAAGCGGTACATATCTATGAAAAGAAAGGGACTTATTTCGCGGTCGTGCGCATCAAATCGGAACGCAATGGAGATAAGGCGGCACCGTTTACGCAGATCCGCAATATTGACAGGGTCAGAGTCGTTGTAGAATAAATATCGCGCCAGCCGCCGTTGGCTGTCGAGGGAGGCATCACTATGGAAAAAGAAAAATATATGGATTTGTCGCTGACACCGCGGGAACGGGCAGAAGATTTGCTGGCAAAATTAAGTCTGGAAGAAAAAATGGCGCAGGTAAACTGTGTGCTGATTCCGGTCGGCAGGGAGAAGGAAGCCGCGGCATACTGTCAGTACGGCATGGGTGAGATATCCACACTGGAGTTTCGGAACTTAAAGACCGCCGGGGAGGCGGCTGAATTTCAAAGAAATATCCAGAAGATGGTGATGGAGAACAGCCCGCATCACATTCCGGCGATTTTTCATATGGAAGGTCTGTGCGGGGCGTTTATCAGGGATGCCACGCCATTTCCATCCGGCGTGAACAGGGGATCGACTTTTCACCCGGAGCTGGAGCAAAGGATTGGTGAGATCGTCTCCAGACAGGAGGCGGCATTTGGCATCACGCATATTCTGGCTCCGGTGCTGGATATCTCCCGGGATTCGCGTATGGGGCGGCAGTCGGAGCCTTACGGTGAAGATCCGACACTGGCAGCCGCTATGGGAAGCGCTTTTGCCAGGGGGATTCAGGAGACAGGTACTGCAGGGCGCCGGCCGGAGTCTGTCGCGAAACATTTTCTGGGATTTCACAATTCCCAGGGCGGGATTCACGGCGCAAATGTGGATGCTGGGGACAGGCTGCTGTATGAGGTTTATGGGAAGCCGTTTCAGGCTGCAATCAGTGAGTCCAAACTGCGTGGCGTGATGTCCTGTTACTGCTCGATTGACGGGACGCCAGTACACGCTTCAAAAAAATATCTGACAGGTCTGCTCCGGCAGGAAATGGGATTTGAGGGAGTGGTCGTTTCCGATTACAGTGCTGTGGAGAATGTCTGTACGGTACAGTGCGCGGCCGAGAGCAGGCAGGAGGCAGGACTGCGCTGTATGAAAGCGGGAATGGATGTGGAACTGCCAATCCCAGTCTGCTACCATGAGGAACTGAAAGGACTCTTTGCAAAGGGCGAGGCGGACACTGCCATTCTCGATCAGGCGGTGCTGCGCGTTCTCGAAGCCAAGTTCCGCATGGGGCTGTTTGAGAATCCTTATGCGCTGACAGGGGCGGAGCTGGACAGGGAGCTGCATCATGCCGGGGACGATGCTGTGTCCATGCAGGCGGCACAGGAGAGTCTGATTCTTCTGAAAAATAATGGTGTCCTGCCGCTCCGCGGCAGTGAAAAAACCATTGCGGTTATCGGCCCGCATGCGGCCAATGCGCGCTATTATTTTGGCGGATACACACATCTGTCGATGGTGGAGGCCGTTCACGCTGCAGCCAATTCTATGGCGGGCATCGGCGCGGGCGGTGATACGGCGGACATTGTCATGGAGCGTGTTCCCGGCACAAATGTGCAGGTGGACGAGACGGAGCAGTTTCATGCGGTCCTGCGCGAGCTGGAGCCGGACTGCCGGAATCTGGTGCAGGCGTTAAAGACAGCAATTCCCGATGCGCGGATTTTATATGCTGCGGGTTATCCAAAGGCCGGTGCGGACGAGAGCGGTTTTGCCGAGGCGTTGGAAATAGCGGCGCAGGCGGATATTGTGATCCTCACACTGGGAGGCAAGAATGGTTCTGGTTCCATTGCCACTATGGCTGAGGGGGTGGACGGCACGGATATCAACCTGCCGCCCTGTCAGGATGCTTTTATCCGGGAAGTGTCCAGGCTTGGAAAGCCCTTGATCGGCGTGCATTTTGACGGCCGTCCTGTTTCCAGCGATACGGCGGATACGCTGCTGGACGCGCTTGTTGAGGCGTGGACACCCGCCAGATATGCGGCCGGGGCGGTGGCCAATGTCCTGACAGGACGATACAACCCGTCCGGAAAGCTGCCATTGACGGTGGCGCGCAGCGCCGGACAGATACCGGTTTATTACAATCACCCGAACGGATCAGCCTGGCATCAGGGGGCGAGCATTGGTTTCAGTGACTATGTAGATATGCCGCACACGCCGCGCTACTGCTTTGGGTATGGTCTGAGTTATACGACATTTGCGTATGCGGATCTGAAACTGGATGAGAAAGAAGTCGGGCCGTTTGAGGATCTGAATATTTCCATGAAGATAAAAAATACAGGCACTGTGGCAGGCACGGAAATCGTGCAGTTATATTTGAAAGATATGCATGCCTCGATGACGCGCCCAGTGAGGGAGCTTCAGGGCTTTGCCCGTGTGACACTGAATCCCGGGGAGGAGAAGGAAGTCCGTTTTGTGCTGTCACCCAGTCAGACGGCATTTCTGGATGAGGACATGCGCTGGCTGATCGAGAAGGGCGAATTTCAGGTGCAGATCGGCGCTTCCTCGGAAGATATCCGTCTTGCGGATTCGTATACCGTGACGAGGAGCGCTTATGTGAAGGGGAAGGACAGACGTTTTTATGCACGGGTGGAAGTGATATCTGCCGGCGGTAAAACGGCGGACCGTGAAATATGAGCAATACTCACGGCGGATTTGATTCGCCGTGAGTATATACTGGCGGTCGAAAAGACTGACCGCCAGTATAAAGCTATGCACACAGCCGCATAAGGAAATATGCCACTTCGTGGCTGCGGCTGGCGCAATACTCACGGCAGATTTCATCTGTCGTGAGTATAATATATGTAGAGATCAATCATTTTTTCAGATATAATGAAAGAAAAACAAAAAGGAGCTGCAGTGTTGATATGAAGATTTATGATATGAAAGTAAACCACCTGACCAATCCCCTTGGATTTCGGATGACGAGAACCGTGTTTTCGTGGAAAGTAAAGGAGGCCGCCGGAAAGCGGCAGACGCAGGCGAGGATCCGCATTGCCTCAAACCAGGCCATGACAGATCTTCTGACAGACACCGGGTGGGATGCGGGGGCGGACAGCCTGGGGTATCAGGTGAAGTTCGTGCTTGCCCCAGTTACGAGATACTACTGGACTGTCTCTGTGCAGAGTGACGCGGACGAAGAAGCTGTCAGCGAAGTCCAGTGGTTTGAGACCGGTAAGGGACAGCAGCCGTGGGTTGGAAAGTGGATCACCTGTGACAGCACGGAAAAACGCCACCCTTATTTTGAGAAAGAGGTCACCGCAGTCAAAGAAGTAAGGCGGGCGAGATTATACATCTGCGGACTCGGGCTGTATGAGGCATATTTTAATGGGAAGCGCATTGGCAATGAATATCTGACGCCATACAGCAATGATTACAACGAATGGGTGCAGTACCAGACCTATGATGTGACAGAGCAGTTGCGCAGCCTGGGACAGTCAGAACTGTCTTCGCATTCAGGACAGTCTCCGCAGTCAAGAGCGTCTTGGCTGGCCGGCAAGTTGTCTATCCTGCTCGGCAATGGCTGGTACAAGGAACGGTTTGGATTTACGACAAAGGCGGGCGAGGGCGGTTTTTATGGCAGTGAATGGAAATTAATCGCGGAATTGCAAATACAGTATACAGACGGAACGGCAGAGACCATTGGAACAGATGAAAGCTGGAATGTAAGAAGGAGTAATATTCTGTTTTCTAATCTGTACGACGGCGAGGTGCAGGACGATACGCTGCCCGAAATGCCCATAGAGACTGCGCGTCTTACAGAGGCGCCCAAAGGGGAATTGACAGAGCGCATGAGCCTTCCGGTCACGATCCATGAGACCTTTGATGCGGCGGAGCTGATCCGCACGCCGGCGGGGGAGATGGTATTTGACTTGGGGCAGGAATTTGCCGGACTGTTCTCCCTGCGCGTGCATGAGCCGAGAGGAACCCGGATCCGGGTGCAGACAGGCGAGATTCTGCAGCAGGGCAATTTCTATAATGAAAACCTGCGGAGCGCGAAGTCGGAGTATGTCTATATCTCGGACGGGGAGGAGCATCTGCTGGTTCCGCATTTTACTTATTATGGATACCGCTATGCGAAGGTCGAGGGCGTGTCAGCTCTGAAAAAGGAGGATTTTAAGGGGCTTGCGCTCTACAGTGATATCCAGCCTGTCGGAAGGATCGAGACAGGCCATAAGCTGGTGAACCGCCTGATCCAGAACGTGCAGTGGGGATTAAAGAGCAATTTTATTGACGTGCCGACAGACTGTCCGCAGCGGGACGAGCGCATGGGATGGACGGGCGATGCACAGGTATTTTCCCCTACCGCGACGTATCTCGAGGATACCTATGCATTTTATGCGAAATATCTGTATGACATGGCAAAGGAACAGTCCGTCCGCGATGGCAAGGTGCCCGATGTGGTTCCGTCCGCGGGTGTGGAGAGCACCGCCTGCGTGTGGGGTGATGCCGCATGTATCATTCCGTGGAACCTGTATCTGTTTTATGGGGACAAGAGTATTCTCGAGGATCAGTTTGACAGTATGAAAAGCTGGGTGGATTATGTACGCCGTGTTGACGGGGACAATCACGGATGGCGCTATGTGTTCCATTACGGGGACTGGCTGGCGCTGGACAATCCCGTGCAGGGCGCGGAGCAGGTCATGGGCGGAACGGACGAGGAGTTTATTGCAAACCTGTATTATGCAGTCAGCGCCTCGCTGGTGGCAAAGGCGGCGGCAGTCCTCGGAAAGGAAGCAGAGAGTGCGGAGTACTGGAAATTATCTGAGGAGCAGTTTGACATTGTAAAAAAAGAATACTACAGTGTGACAGGACGCTGCTGCATCAAGACACAGACCGCCCTGCTGCTGACATTAAAATATCATCTGTCAGACAATGAGGAGCTGACAAAGGCGCAGCTACGGAAGCTGTTTGACGAAAATGACGGAAAACTGAAAACCGGCTTTGTGGGGACACCGCTGATGTGCAATATCCTGACCGAGAACGGCATGGACGATATCGCATACGGGCTGCTGCTGAACGAGGAATATCCGGGCTGGCTCTCCGAGGTAAAGCTGGGGGCAACCACAGTCTGGGAGCGGTGGAACAGCCTGCTCGGGGACGGCACGATCTCCGGCATTGGCATGAACAGCATGAACCACTACGCTTATGGTTCCATACTGGAGTGGATGTTCCGCCACACAGCAGGCATCAATACGACAGATGAGGCGCCGGGACTGCGCAGGGTCGTGTTTGAGCCAGTTCTGAACTGGGAACTGCGTTGTGTAAGTGCATCTTATGATTCTCCCTGTGGCCTTTACAGATGTGCATGGCATCTGACGGATCCTGCGCACGTGGAGCTGGAAGTGGAGGTACCATTCGGCGGCAGTGCCAAATTGTGGCTGCCCCTGGCACCGGCGTCGGTGATGGATGACAGGACAAATTCCATGTTTTCAAATATTCAGGACGGAAGCTGTCTCTTATCTACCGGAACCTACAAAGTTTGCTATGAACTGACAGAACCGCTGGGAAAAAAGTACAGCCTGGACGGAAGCACTGTCCGTGAACTTTTTGGAAACAGACAGATCGCAGAATTTATGGAAAAGGAGCTTGCACTGGACATTCCAGTGCAGTACATGAATAACACGTTGAAAGAAACCGCGGCGCTATTCCCTCCGGCAGTGGCAGACTGGCAGATGGAAAGGCTGGGGGAATATTTGCAGCGGGTATAATCAGTACAACGAATATTAAGTAACTGGCACCTTGACTTGCCTGATTGTTCATCTGCAAAGGACTATTAAGTCCTTATGATGTTGAAATGTATTCTTTCCTTTGATCCAGTGCGGGGACATGGAGACCGCTTTATTCTTTACCCGGCGGCAGAGAATCGCCTGTTCATTGATATGTTGGCATGTCTGGTAATTTTGATCTGATTTTTATTGGTTTCGCTTTACAGACTTGATTAAAAAAGGTTACAATGCTTATAGATGGATACGGACAATTGTGGAAGGAGAGAGACTGAATGGAAATGAAGGTAAGGCTGCCAATGGGGATCGAAAGTTTTAAGGAAATACGCAGACAGCAGTTTTACTATGTAGATAAGACAGGATTGATCAGAGAGCTTCTGGAAAACTGGGGAAAGGTCAATCTCTTTACGCGTCCAAGGCGTTTCGGAAAAACCCTGAATATGAGCATGCTGAAATATTTTTTTGAGACGGGCAGTGAGAGTACCCTGTTTGACGGACTCGAGATTTCTAAAGATAAACAGCTCTGTGAAAAATATATGGGAAAGTTTCCGGTGATCTCTGTTACGTTAAAGGGGGCAACCGGCAGGACATTTGATGAGGCAAAGAGTATGCTGCGGCGAATTGTGGGTAGAGAGGCACAGCGGTTTCAGTTCCTGATGCAGAGTGACAAACTGTCTGAAATGGAACATCAGCAGTACAGGGCGCTTATCAATGTGAATGAAATGGGCATCTTTACGATGGGGGACGAGATCTTAAAGGACAGCCTGCTGACGCTGTCACAGCTATTGAAAAAGCACTACGGTCAGGAGGTTGTCATGTTGATCGACGAGTATGATGTACCGCTCGACAAGGCTTACCAGTCAGGGTATTACGATGACATGGTGGATCTGATCAAGAGTCTGTTCGGGAATGCGTTCAAGACCAATGACAGTCTGTATTTTGCCGTGTTGACGGGGTGCCTTAGAATTTCGAAAGAAAGTATTTTCACAGGACTGAATAATTTTAATGTTTACACGGTAAAGGATGTCCAGTACAATGAATACTTTGGCTTCACGGATGCAGAGGTCAGACAGATGCTGGAATACTATGGTTTTATGGACAGGTATAATGACATAAAGGAGTGGTATGACGGTTATCATTTTGGTACATTTGACATTTATTGTCCGTGGGATGTGGTAAGCTACTGTCACGCATTGAAAATGCACCCAGAGGTGACTCCGCAGAATTACTGGGTAAACACAAGCAGCAATGACATTATCCGGCGGTTTGTCAGCATGGCAAACACGACGACCCGCGACGAGATCGAACTTCTGATTGATGGCGGAAGCGTGAATAAGATGATACGGCAGGAGCTGACATACAGGGATCTGGATTCGAATATCGACAACCTCTGGAGCATTCTGTTCACGACAGGGTATCTGACACAGCGCGGGTTCCAGACTGGGGACATGACAGAGCTCGTCATTCCAAACAGGGAGATCCGTTGGATCTTCGTACAGCAGATCCGCGAGTGTTTTCAGGAGGAGTCGGTGAAGGACATCGAGAAGCTGGAAAGCTTCTGCAGGGCATTCGAGGCGAATGATGCCGCAGCAGTCGAGAAGGGGTTCAACGATTATCTCTGGAATACCATCAGCATTTGTGACATGGGTGTCAGAAAAACAATGAAGGAGAATTTTTATCACGGGATCCTGCTGGGGCTGCTGGCACATATGGACGGGTGGCTGGTGAAGTCGAATGCCGAGTCGGGAGAGGGCTACAGCGATATCAGCATCGAGATCCGTCAGCGCGATATTGGCGTCGTTATCGAGATCAAATACGCGGAGAACGGAGCGTTTGATGCGGCGTGCCAGGAGGCGCTGCAGCAGATTCGGGAGCGGTCGTATGAGAGTACGCTGGTCGAGGACGGCATGCGCACCATCTACCGATATGGCATCGCGTGTTATAGAAAGCGGTGCAGGGTTGTGTCGGAAATTTTGGAAATAAAGGGGAATTAACCTGAACTTTGGAAAAATAGCTGTTTGAGTGAGGCCGTTTCCCATTCCTGGCTGTCGCAGATGGAAGGAATGGCAATGTCTTGACAGGAAAGCCGCCCGATGTTACAATTGTATGCATACTTACGATATGCCGAAAGGTGGCAGAACGACAAGATTGAAGGTGGATGAGATCATATGCAGGGAGTTTTTGAAAAAGCGCCATTGGTGAGCATCATTGTTCCGGTTTATAATGCGGAGAAGACGATCGACCGCTGCGTCAGCAGTATCTTGAACCAGTCATACAAAGATTTTGAATTGCTCTTGATGAATGATGGCAGTACCGATCGATCCGGTTCACTCTGTGATGCCTACGAGGAAAGGGACCCGCGCGTCCATGTGCTGCACAAAGAAAATACAGGTGTTTCCGATACGCGCAATCAGGGGATCGCCATGGCGAGAGGGGAATATCTGCAGTTTGCAGACAGCGATGACTGGCTGGCGCCGGACGCCGTGGCAGGCTTTGTGCGCGCGGCCACAGAGCATCAATGCGATATGGTCATTGCGGATTTCTACAGGGTGATCGGAGAGCGCGTCGCGCAGAAGGGTGATATTGATAAGGACGGCGTGATGGACAGGACAGAATATGCTGTCAATATGATGCAGCGGCCTGCGGATTTTTATTATGGCGTCCTGTGGAATAAATTTTATAAACGGTCTATTATAGAGAGCTATCAGATCAGGATGGACAGTTCTGTCAGTTGGTGCGAGGACTTTATGTTCAACATGGAATATGTGCGGCATGCGCGGACGATCTATGCGATGAAGGTTCCGGTGTACTATTATGTCAAGACAAAGGGTTCCCTGGTTTCACAGGGGATCAGTGTGAAAAAGACGATTCAGATGAAACGCACCGTGTTTACACACTACAATAATTTTTACAAGGATGTCTTTGATGATGAAGACTATGAGAAGAGGAAGGGGCAGGTGTACCGCTTTCTGTTTGATGCCGCCGACGATGGAAGCATTGTGCCCCATAGCTGTAAGCTTGGCGAGGAGAGGACCAGCGTGAGTGCGGAGGCACAGGAGGGGGCGGGATTATTTTTCGACCTTTACAGGGAGCGGAAGCTGCAGCAGAGGGTTTTTGAGATCGTGGCATTGAGAAATGATCTGACGATGGCCGATGTCAAAGTGCTGTACTATCTGAGCCAGCCGCATGGAAACTGTACTTTGAAAGAAATGGGAGATATCTTAAATATATCCAGAAGGGAGACATCGGCGGCGATTCAAAGGCTTGCGGCGAAAGAGCTGATCGTCACGTCGGATCAGGACAAGAATAAGAACAAAGAAAAGCAAAGTAATGGAAGAAGGCAGAAACAGCAGGGAAATAAGAGCAGGATCACGGCGAAGGATTACACCGTGTCACAGGAGACTGAGACGATCCTGTCGGAGGTGATGTTCGCGCTCTGCGATCTGGAACAGATTCAGTATGAGGGATTCTCGCAGGAAGAGATCGAGCTGTATGAGAAGCTGAATGAGCGAAGAAACCGAAATATCCGGGAGGCCCTCAGATATTGAAGACGGCCTGCGCGGGAGGGGGAAACAGCTATGGCAATTGAAAATCTGGGACTTGAAGTCCGCATTTTGTCAAATCTGATCTACAACAGACTGAATCAGATGACGGTGGAAACCGAAAATCTGACAGTACACCAGTGCTGGATCTTGCAGCATTTAACTGAGAATGCCGGAAAAGAAATTTATCAGAAGGACATCGAACAGCTTTTTTCCATCAGGCGTTCCACTGCCAACCAGATGCTCCGCACAATGGAGAGCCGGGGATATATCCGGCGGATTGTCTCTGAGGAGGATGCCCGCAGGAATGTCCTGACAGTGACGCAGGAGGGGATCACTGCCTGCGGGCATCTGGTGGAAAATATGTATCAGTTCATGAAGAAGCTGCACGGGGAGATCCCGAAGGCGGAGTTAGAGCAGTTTCAGGGAACGCTGAGAAAGCTGTGGCATAATATTGAGTAGGGCGCTAATCTTTTGCCAAGTCAGCCGATGAAATATTTTTAGCTGTTTTCGTCACGGTTTTCCTGCTCTTTTTTCAGACGTTCTTTTGCGTCCGCTACAGTCTCACCGTCTTTTGTAAGATAACGGTCAACAAAAGCGTCCTCTATTCTGGAATAGCCGCCAACAACGGTATCTTCAATATTTTCAAACGTACCTGTAACTTTCTCTGCGATCTTTTCATTTGCCTTTACAATTTTAGATTTTGCCATATTCATTGATCCTTTCCTGTTTTCCCATTATCAATATGAATCCGAGTATCCGTGCAGGTGGACGTGAATTTCCTGCGGAGATGGCAGCTTCATAGTATTTATGCAGGAACTCTTTCTTTTGTCCCTCCAGCTCCGTGTTGCGGTTTGTCAGGCTGGCAATGATATCCATCAGTTCCGTGACTGTCTTTTTTAGGTTTTTCACTTCCTTTTCATGTTCAGGTATCATATCATCCATGACTCCTGTCCACTGACGGGTGATCTTGCGTTCCGACGCATTCAGCATATGCCGGATCGACTGCCTCATATAGTTTTCTCTTTGCCTCACCCGGCGTTATATGTAACGCTATCGCAAATTCCTCACTCAGCAGTTTCTCTACTTTATCCTGATACCTTACATCCACCTGCCCCGGTTTTTTTCCTGCCTTTTCGCAGATCTTTTTTCTTTGATAGAGTTCCTTAAACAATCTTAAATATTCTGTCAGGTCATGCGTGGCAAGCATTTTATGGTAATGCGTTTCAAGCAGGTTGTTCTTGACGTTGCACATCGCCTGAACTTCTACCTGTGCCAGCTCATTCAGGCAGCTTAGCGCTTCTTCCTCTGTAATAGCCATTCGCATAGAATTACATGCGTCAACGGGGACATATATTTTTGTATCCCTTATTATGTATGGCGGGCACAGTGTATAATAAACTCTTTTGGGATTATCAGCAAAATCTATTTTTCCGATCGCAATAATTTTGCATACTCCTGCACTTCCATACGCAACATAATCTCCACAATGAAACAATTTTATATCACTCCTTTGTCAGAATACATATTTTCCTTTCCTTATAGGTTTGATTATATCACTATTTTTCACAAAATTTCAAAGGTATATTTCAACAAAATATACAACTTGCATAATAGTAAAAAATGACTATACTTTCTCTGTTTCAACCGCTTTTACACTGTGCAGATTTTTAATCCCGTCAACATATACAGACGGAACAAACACCGATACTGTGAGATCGCAAGAGAACTGACACTGCGGGACGAGTGGAAGGTCGGACGCGTCATCGCAAGACCCTATGTCGGCAGGAAAAAAGACGAGTTCCTGAAATACTTAAAGGACGATGACCTGCTTCTCATCACCGCGGACCACGGAAACGATCCGGCGCACGGGTAAGGGAAGAGGACTCTTCCCCTATCCGATTATACTTAATTAGGAGCAAGTCAGAATGCGTCACTTATTTTTCTACAGCTCCTTAGTATTTTCAGGAGGATGACAATGAAAAAACAGAAGATTTATGGTTATGTGCGGTGTAGCTGCAAGGAACAGAATGAGGACAGACAGTTAATCGCGTTGATGGATGTGGGCGTGCCGCAGGGACAGATTTATGTGGACAAACAATCGGGAAAGGACTTCGACAGACCGCAGTACAAACGACTGCTGCGGAAGCTGGACAATGAGTCGGTGCTGTTTGTGAAATCCATCGACAGGCTCGGAAGAAATTATGCTGATCTAAATGAACAGTGGCGGATGATCACAAAAGAAAAGGGCGCAGACATTGTCGTGATCGATATGCCGCTCCTCGACACGAGAAGGGAAAAAAATCTGCTCGGAACGTTTATCAGCGATATCGTGCTGGCACTGTTGAGCTATGTCGCGGAAAATGAGCGCATGAATATCAGACAGCGCCAGGCAGAAGGAATTGCGGCTGCCAAGGCAAGGGGAGTAAAGTTTGGCAGACCGACGGTTTCACTTCCGGAAAATTTTCATGAAGTACACAGGCAGTGGAGGGAGAAAAGGCTGACGCTGAAACAGGCGGCAGAAGCCTGCAGTCTGGCGGAGAGCACATTTTATGACAAGGCGAGGGCGTTTGAAAAATCCTAAATACTGCATATTGCGTCAAACTGAAAGAGTGTACTTTTTCGGTTTTATATATTTCTACATCATTCTCTCTTATTTTACCATAAATATCCATATTTTCAAGGAAAGAAATAGAAAAAGTACACAATATTTGCGTATAGCGGAAAAATTTGAAAAAGTACACTTTTTTGTATTTGTTATGTCATTTTAATAATGAAACCGGGAGGAGATAAGATGGCAAGATTCAACGTAAACAACAGGACACAGGGCGGTGTGGCACCGCAAAATCCAAATATTGAACGGGCTGAGTCCAGTTGGCGTGAGGCGGAGTTGGCTGTAAAAAATGCGATGCAGGAACTTGGCAGGGCATATTTTGAGGCCAACAAAGATCACGCGGAGGCTGAGTATTACGAACAGGTAACGCATATTCAGAAATGCATGGAGAATGAAATCCTCTGGCATCAGTACAGGCTGAGTCTGGAGGGTAAGCTGCAGTGTGAGAAATGCGGTGCGGTTATCACATCAAACAGCCTGTTCTGCAATCAGTGCGGAAATCCTGTACGGGCATGGGATTTTTCAAGCCTGTGCATAGAGGTCTCCATAAGCGGGAATACAGCAAAACAATCGGTCTGCCGCATGTGTGGGAAACCGCTTGTCGCGGGGGCGGCATTCTGCGAAGCGTGCGGGGCGGAAGTATAAGTATAAGGAGTAGAGAAGATGATTTGTAAAAAATGTGGGAACCAGTTAAATGACAATGCATTGTTTTGCCCTAAATGCGGACAGAGGATTGAAACACAGACGCAGGATATCAACAGGAATGTACAGCCAAATATCAATAATGTAAACCCTGCCGGGAATGTCAGAAGTGAAGCGCCGCCAAAGAAAAAGCATACAGTGCGCACCGTGCTCTTGTCGATTGTCGGAACGATCGTGGTCATGTTTGGCGGACTGATGTGGTTGGGAAGTCAGGCGTCAAACAGTGTCGAGACAGGCAGCTCTGCGGTGTCTGCACCGTCGGAGCAGAGAGAAACCAGCAGTGACGTATCGACACAGGATGTTGTAAATGACACAGTATCATCACAGGATTCGATCGATGAGTTGCTTGGATACATAGATCAGGCGGAGGCGCTCGTGGAGAAAGCATGGAATGATTATGATGAGGCGGGAAATGAGGAAGATGGTACCGCGCACTTTACGGTACAGAGGGACATTTTAGCAACGCTGCTTTCGGATCTTTCACCCTTGCAGCAACAGGCAAATGCAGTCAAAGGTCTGGATGCGAATCTGGCGACCGCAGGAAAGGAATATTTTAATATGCTTTGTGATTCCAAAAAGGCACATTATGAAATATGGAATTTTTTAGTTGTTTATTTCGATTTTTGGGATAATTACCTTTCACTCAGACCAGAAGGGACAGGTTTTGGCACCGAAGAGCATTGTAATGAACTTTATGCGTGGTATCAGTCAGCAAAGGAGAAATATCTGGCGCTTGATTCTTGTCCCTCTTGCCTGGAAGGCGAATGGAAGCGGTATGGTGAGACATTAGACTTAAATGAAAGTATTGCCATGAAGGAATATCAGGCGATTCAGACTAATGATTGGTTAAGACTGTACTCTGCCATGTATATGTCAAATAGATATGAAACCGTTGAAGAACTTCAGTACAAAGAGTTTATAAATTGTTTCAAGGGTGAAGTAAATCATATGAAACGGCAGGAGGCTGTTTCTTCAGAGCTTGCGGATGAGATTCATGCGTATGCAGAGATGGATGAACAGGAACGCAGGGGATATGAGTTTGAATATGTCCGCACGAATAAGATTTGGCTGGATTATGAGAGCATAGATACCATATATCCTGCCCTTTACAATACATACAATGCCTTTGTGATTATAAAAACGGGCTGCACAAGCGGTAACAGAAAGATCATAGTGGAGGCGGAAATACCGGGATTTACGCAGAAATATCAGGAGAGATTTATACTGGATTCTGCATATAGGGCAATTTATATCAAGCCGCCCGCATTGACAGGGGATTTGGATCTGACATCAGCAAAAGACGCGCAGATTAGTGTTACGATTTCGGAGCAGGATGGGACTGTGATTGATACGAAATCATTTCCGGTTAAGATTCAAAGTAAATATGATGTTAACTGGTATACGGATGAATATGGAATTGCGACAAAGGATAATATTTTATGTTATCTGACACCGGAATCACCGGCAATTACACAACTAAAACGCGTGGCAATCGATGAGATGTCCGCTATGACAAATGGTAGTATGGAGTCGATTGTCGGGTATCAGTCAACGGGATTTAATCACTACGTGGGTACATATCTGCAGGCAGCGGGAATTATGCGTGCATTATACGAAATGGGAGTCCGGTATAATGCAGACAGTTTTTCTTTAAGTGACGGTCACCAGCACGTTTTGTTGCCGGCAGATGTCCTGGAGCAAAAAAGCGGTCTATGTATTGAGACATCCCTGACTGTGGCAAGTGCACTCCAAAGTGCAGGGATGCACGCCTTTATAGTGCTGCCCCCCGGACATGCACAGGTTGCAGTGGAGATTTGGAATGGAAATGGGGAGGATACAAGCGGAACAGGACAATATTTTCTCATAGAGACAACTGCACTTTCTGATAATTGGAATAATCAAAATGTTTTTATTGATGATGCCAATGCGTTATTAGAGGAAAAAGTGCTGAACTCCAGTCCGATTACATATATGAATGCTGACACGTGGTATGAATATCTGTCTACTGAAGGAACCTATGTGATTGACTGTGACGACTCAAGAGTGCTGGGGTTGACACCGTTTTCCAACTAAAGTATTGAGTAATATAGTATGTGTGGGAAGACAGGGATGTGGAGAGGCTATTTTATGAAAAGAAAACATCTTGCAGGAGTAATCGTATGTATCACAGTAATGGTGTGGCTGTTGAGCGGTGTAAATGGCGAAATCAATGCTGTGGAATCAGGATTTCGAGTGCTTATTCGGAATCTCTGTTGCAACATCCGGAAACACTGTCACATGCACGTCATACACCCACACTACCAGCGGCAGTCCGGTATCCATGTCAATAAGCCTGATTGTGGACAGGAAACCCACACAAGAGAGAGGTATGATGGGGGACGTTTAGGAAGGAGCACAGAATAATGTTTTGTATGTCGTGTGGAAAAGAGATAACCGGACAGCCTATGGATTGAATTGCTCGGGTATATTTTGCTGACAGCCTTGGTGAGTGCGGTTACCTGCGGTATCGCGGCGCCGTGGATGATCTGTGCAAAATACAAGTAGAAGAAACAGACAATCAGGCATCATTGTTTACCAGACCACGGAGATTTGGTAAACAGGCCGGATCGGAAAGACCGATCCTGATCCTGAAAAGTATGGATGACGGACATCACAACAGTTCCATATTGATGGATTTTTCCGTAAATCCGTAATTGGCATACATTTGATAGGCGGCTTTATTTCTGGCGTTTACCTGCAGTTCGATGCCATCGCACCCTTTTTGCAGTTTCAGTTTTTTGAGAAATGCAAAAAACGCATGCCCGATGCCTTTTCCGCGATCGTGCTCGTCCACTGCCATCGTATCAATGAAAAGGACATCTCTTGTCACCTGGTTTGTGCTTTCGATGTGACGGTACTGGATCATCAGGACTCCTGCCACACGTCCTTCGCAGTCCGCGACAAATAAGGTCTGGTCGCGGACTGCCTGTTCAAACACAGTTGCGGGGAGCACGGATTCGCTGTGTTTATAGATGTCCGGCCGCCAGTCGATATGCATTTGCTGTACCTGCCGCATGATCGCCTCGACGGCATGATAATCGTGAATGGATGCGTTTCTGATGTGAATATTCATTCGTTCTTTCCTCATTTCCTAGAGTACCTAAAAGGTTCTGGGTATCAGTTTATCATATTTTCCGGCGGTTTTCTACAGCTTTTTTAGCATAGGTTGCCGGGGCAGGCTGTCAGGGCAGAACAGGCAGTGGCGGACTAAGCCTGTCCAGGCATTCGTGATATAATTTCTGTGTCTGAAGCAGGATATCTTCCGGCACTTTGTCAAATTGGAATTCGCCGTTATGCTTATGATTTAACAGCCAGTCGCGCAGGAATTGTTTGTCGTATGAATCAGGAGAAATGCCGGCCTGATATCTGTCGGCGTCCCAGTACCGGCTTGAATCGGGTGTGAAGATCTCATCTGCCAGAACCAGTTGTCCCTGTTCATCATGACCGAATTCAAACTTCGCGTCAGCGATGATCAGGCCCTTTGAGAGCGCGTATCTGCTGCATATTTCATAGAGCGCGAAACAGATCTGCGTGATCCGCTGTGCCATCTCGGCGCCGAGTCTGGCTGTGATTTCTGCCATACTTATATTTTCGTCATGACCGATCTCTTTTTTCAGGGCGGGCGTCAGGATCGGCTGTTCCAGCTTTTGAGCCAGCCTGTATCCTTTTGGAAGAACAATGCCGCAAAAAGGTTCTCCGGCATCGTATGCTCTCCACATACTTCCGAACAGATACCCGCGCACGACAAATTCATAGGGGAGCATCGTCAGCTTCCGGACCATGACGGTGCGATCCCTGAAAAATTCGTTCTGGAAAAACGGGGGCATGTTTTCAAGCCTGTCATCGACGATATGATTGGGCACGATGCCGCGTGTCATGTTGAACCAAAAGTTTGACAGACTGTTCAACACGATCCCTTTGTCTTTTATCGTTGCAGGCAGTATATGATCAAACGCAGAGATCCTGTCGGTCGTCACGATCACCAGATGCCTGTCTGAAATGTCATAGATCTCTCTTACTTTGCCGCTATAGATCGGTTTCATATGCTTTCTCCTATCTTCTGTGCGATGAGTGTGTCCATACAGTGTTTGTGTGGTGTGCCTCCGCTGTTGCAGTCAAATATTTCTTCACGGCAGGTGTGGAACAGCCAGTCATGATAATATCCAAATAATTCTCCCGAATGCCATGGGTGCCGGCTCTTCTCGTCCCTTGTGGAATCCGGGGCGCGGGTGATGAAGGGCTTTTGCACGAACACGTTGAGGGCGTTGATGCCGTTTTGCGAGGTGTGTGCTTTCAGACTGTCGCAGAGTTCCCGGCGCTGTGTCTGCGGGATAAAATGAAGGACGCCGCTGCTGAAGATGATGTCATACTCTGTGTCGGGGCGGTAGTCGAAGAGATCCGCCTTAAAAAGCTTCGGACTGACTTTGTTGTACCCGGCAAGTTTTTTGGCCTTCTCGATCCCCTGCTCGGAGATGTCAAACGCCGTCACGTCATAACCGCATTTTGCCAGAAAGACTGCGTCTTTTCCCTCTCCGCACCCGATGTCCAGCACGCGGTAGGGCCTGATCGGCGGGAGCAGTTTCATGATGTCATAGCAGATGCGGTTGGGCGTAAGCCCCCAGTAATATTCTTCTGTGTCGTACCGCCTGTCGTAGTCCGTAACCACGCTCTCATAGCCGAGCAGCGCGTCAACGGTCGTGTTCAGGGCGGCAGCCAGTCTCGGAAGCATTTCGATGTCGGGATATGCCGTGCAGTTCTCCCATTTTGAGACGGCTTGAAATGAGATGTTGAGCGACTTGGCGAGCTGGGTTTGCGTCAGCCCCAGTTCCTTGCGCCGTTTGCAGATGACTTTGCCGGTCTTTATATGGTCCATCTTGTGCTCCTCCTTTTTCGCGCAGAGTGTGCTGCTCGATTTCTTCATTATTTTCATTATAATCCAATATTAATACAATTCAAAACGGATCACAATAACGCAGCAGGAGAACTTGATGCCAAAATTCACCGTATGGTTGAGTGGTGCATTTATAAAATAAATTGGAAATATCCGCGTGTTTGTGTTAAGATAGTGACATTGGTAACAGATCAGCTTCTAAAGAGAAATCCGCCGTGATCGACAGATATGGTGTATGCTGGTGGATCGCAATTTAGGAACTGTTAATAAATTACTCATGACAATGACTTGCCTAAATGCTCATCTACTGCATCAGAAAATCTTGACATAGTCCGCTATGCCTGCGATTCTCTTCTTTGTAGCTGAACATTTATGCGGTGTCCCTGTCACAAGTAATTTCTGAATAGTTCCTTAGCGCCAGAGAAGGGAGTATAAAATGGGACAAAATGAGAAAAGTGATTACAGGGAGTATCCGACTGATACCCTGATCAGGCGGTTTCTGCCGTATTTTAAGCCGTACCGGAGGACACTGTACGCGGATCTGTTCTGCGCGGCGCTGACGACGGTGTGCGAGATCGTGCTGCCGCTGATCATCAGGCAGATCACGAACACGGCGCTCGAGGATGTGGCGCTTCTGACGGCGCGCATGGTGATCGGGCTTGCGCTGGTGTATTTTGTGCTGCGGATCATCGATGCGCTGGCAAATTATTATATGGCGGATATGGGGCATGTGATGGGCGCGAAGATCGAGACAGATATGCGACGCGATGCCTACGCGCATCTGCAGTTGCTGTCGAACACGTATTTTAACAACACGAAGGTCGGTCAGATCATGGGGCGGATCACGAACGACTTGTTCGAGGTCACGGAGTTTGCGCATCACTGCCCGGAGGAATTTTTTATCGCGGCGATCAAGATCGTGATATCGTTCATCATTCTGGCACAGGTCAGTCTGCCGCTGACACTGATGATCTTTGTGTTTGTGCCGGTCATGACGATCGTCTGCCGCATCATCAACAGGAAAATGCGAAAGACGTTCAGCGAGCAGCGCCATCAGATCGGCGAGCTGAATGCGAAGATCGAGGACAGCTTACTGGGGCAGAAGGTTGTCAAGGCGTTCACAAACGAGGCGCTCGAATCGGAGAAATTTGAGGAGGGAAACCAGGAATTCCTGCGGGTAAAGAAAAATGCGTACATGCTGATGGGAATGTTCAGCACGTCCACGAGGGTCTTTGACGGTCTGATGTATCTCACGATCATCATCGGCGGCGGATTTTTCCTGATGGACGGGAAGATCCTGCCGGGCGACATGGTCGCGTATGTCATGTATGTGTCCACGCTGATCGCGACGATCCGCAGGATCATAGAGTTTGCGGAGCAGTTTCAGCGCGGGATCACGGGGATCGAGCGCTTTCTGCAGATCATGGACGCGGATATCGAGATCTTTGACGAGGAGGGCGCCGTGGATCTTGTCGATCCGAAGGGTGAGATCGAGTTTCGAAATGTCAGCTTTGAGTACCCGGACGACCACAACAGGGTGTTCGCAAATCTCGATCTGCAGATCCATGCGGGGGAGAAGCTTGCCATCGTGGGTCCCTCCGGCGGCGGAAAGACGACGCTGTGCAACCTGATACCGCGCTTTTACGATGTGTCCTGCGGGGAGATCACACTGGACGGGAAGAACATTAGGCAGCTAACGTTAAAAAGTCTCCGCCAGAGCATCGGCGTCGTCCAGCAGGAGGTCTATCTTTTTTCGGGTACGGTGTATGAGAATATCGCATACGGAAAGCCCGGGGCGACGCGCGGGGAGGTCATGGAGGCGGCAAGGCGTGCCGGGGCGGATGAGTTTATACAGAATCTGAAGGACAAATATGACACGTATGTCGGTGAGCGCGGCGTGAAGCTCTCCGGGGGACAGAAGCAGCGCATCAGCATCGCGCGGGTCTTTTTGAAGAATCCGCCGATCCTGATCCTCGACGAAGCGACCTCGGCACTGGACAATGAGAGCGAGTATGCGGTGGCGAAGTCCCTGAACGAGCTTGCGAAGGGACGCACGACGCTGACGATCGCCCACAGGCTGTCGAGCATCAGAAACTCGGACAGGATCCTGGTGCTGACGGACGAGGGGATTGTCGAGGAGGGCGATCACGAGGAACTGATGGCGCTTGGCGGGATCTATCATCATTTTTATACGATGGCGAATGAGATTAAATAATGAGGCAATCCTTGAATCTGTATGGATAAAATGGTACGATAAAGTTGAATTTATATGTTTTTCAGGAAAAGGAGATGCGATACTATGGGACAGGAAAATATGCAGGAGACAATGCCTGTGAACAGAAAGGCGAAGGATACCTTTTTCAAGACGGTATATGCATCGGAGGAGCGTAGGAGGAAGCTGGCTTCTTTTCTGCTGGGGATAGAGGGTAAACAGATTACCACAGCCAATGTACGTCCAGTGTTGTTCGGGAATAAGGAGAATGATCTGGCATTTGTCTGTGATGCGATCTTTTATGTGATGACAGAGAGTCAGGCGACGATATGCCCCAATATATCATATCGATTATTGGAGTACATCACTGCGGGTCTGCGTTCAACGGTGGACAGTGAGCAGTTACTGTACAGCAGGAAGCGGGTTTATTTTCCGATACCAAAATTGTATCTGTTACAGACAGGGTTGGAGATGAAGCCGGAGCATCTGCCAGAAAAGGTACAGTATGATGTCTGTCTGAGTGATTCCTATTTGTCATTGAATGAGAAGTATGAAAAGGAGACAACAAAACCGGATCTGGAGGTTGTCGTGCATGTTTATGATTTTCGGATGACATTTGATGAAATGCTTTGTTATATTGAGAAAGATGTGATTCCTGCAAGGTTCGAAGCTTATGTTGGGGATATGAGGGATTACGCATTAACCGCAAATGGGATCACATACATGCAGCGCGCAGTAAAGGAGGTAGAGCAGCAGGAATATTTGCTGCCCCATAATGTATCGAGTGTAGCGCAATATCTGGGATTATTGATAGAGAGAGGTATTTTTGTGGATCTGTTGAACGATAAGGAGGTATGTGATATGACAATGGCGCAGTTTTCGAGAGACGATATACTGATCTATCAGGGAAAGGAGGAAGGGGAGATCATTGGTGAGATCAAAGGTGCAATACGCACCTATAAAAAGTTGGGCGTTATGTTTGATGATGCAAAACACTATATCATGGATGAGTTTCAGAAGAGTGAGGAGGAGACAGGTGAGCTCATGAGCAAATACTGGAAGTGAGATTGGTAGAAAAGGGAGAAAAAGAATGGAACGATTAGAAAAAAATCCAGACTCAGAAGTTGGGGCAGAATCAAAAATGGAGGCAGAGGAGATGCGGGACGATCCGCAGGAAGCTGACACGGCGCAGGAAAGCGCGCCGGAGTCCGACGCGTTTGATATCACCAGAAGATTCAAGCATGGTCAGAACCAGACGCCCATGGCGGGACAGGCGGCAAGGGTGCCGCAGGCGGAGCGTGAGATTCCGAAAAAGCGGGCGCTGATAGGGGTGACGGACAAGAGGGTTGAGACAAAACGGATCCTGTTCTTCCTGGCGCTGTGTTTTGGCGTGGCATGGGTTACGGAGATCTTTGCTATCATTCCGATGTATCAGAGCGGTGATGTCGATCTTGTGAAGGAAGCGGTGGATATGATCTCGCAGTTGATGCTCACACCGGCACTGGCGGCGCTGGTGGTGCGGCTTGCGACGAGGGAGGGGCTTGCGAAGTCCGGGTTCCAGTTCAATTTCATGGAGTACAAGGCGCTGTTCCTGCTTGGCTGGTTTGGGACGACAGCGCTCACATTTGCGGGAGCGCTGATCTATTTCCTGATCTTTAAGGACAATTTTGATCCGAACATGACAAGCTTTGTCGCCTCATACGGCGAGAGTGCGGCAAATGCCGGCGCGCCGATCGATGCGGTCAATATCATAGCTGCCTACAAGACGGATCTGCTGATCAAAGTGTTCTCGGCGGCAGTGCTTGACTTAATCAATAGTTTCGGAGAGGAGTGGGGGTTCCGGGCGTATCTGCTTCCAAAGCTTTACCGGAAGTTTGGCGCGGTTCCGTCGATGATCCTGAGCGGTCTGGCGTCAGGGCTGTGGTATGCGCCGCTGGTCGCAGCCGGGTATTACTATGGATCCGGCAACGCGGGATTTCCTGTGGTGAATATCCTTGCGATGTGTGTCTTTGGCGCAGTGACAGGCGTCATCTATTCCTACCTGTGCCTGCGGACGGGAAGTATCTTCCCCGCAGTGTTTGCGCACAGCGCGGTCAACGTGCTGATGTCACAGGCGGCATTATTTACCTTTGACGGCGGCAATTTCTTCGTGGGGCCGTCTCCCACAGGGATTTTGTCGGGACTGCCGTTTATCGCGGCAGCAGCGGTGTGTCTGTTCCTTATGCACAGAAATCCGGTCAGGCCGGGCGGGGAGCAGGACTGAGGGTATTTATGCACACGCTCTAGAGGAAGATTGCCAGCATGCACTGACGGGTGCCTGATATACGAGTAGGGGAAGATGACTCTTCCCCTACTCGATGTTTACAGGTATTTTTTTGTCCGTATACAGGATATGGTTGATCAGCCAGCCGAGCAGGAATTCCAACAGTTCCTGCAGATATTCCTGAGGGTTCTCGTCAACCTGGTCGAGGTTAATGTTCTCGAGTTTGTCGACAAACGACTCGTGTGCGCGTTTCTGGGCGCTCAGACCTTCATACTGTATGCCTTCCATGTACTCCTCTTCGTCCGCGAAATGTTCTTTTGTGTATTCCTTCAGCTCATTCAGAATCTGTATGATGCTGTCATAACCGGAGAGGTTGTCAAAGTCCTTGACTAGCTGGTTTGCCCTGTCGACGATGCGGAAAAGCTCCTTGTGTTCGGCGTCGACAAGCGCGATGCCGGTTAGATATTCGTCCGTAAATTCGCAGGGATTCTCGCGAACCATCCATTCCTCGAGCGGAGGAAGCTTGCCGATCATGATATCGCTGCTGAGAATGTGGCGGTACAGCCATTTTGCGAGGAATTTCACAAGCTCGGTGAGCACCCGCTGCTGTTCGGCTTCATCATCAATGTTGACAAATTCATATTCCCGTATCTTATCGCGGAAAAATGTGTGCTGGGAACGCTGGCGGATCAGTTCCGGATCACGGATCTGCACCATGTATGCCTCCTCGTGGGAAAAATGGGTCTCCGCGTACTCGTCGAGCTCTTCAAGCATATTTTTCAATTCCTGATAGTAGTCGCTGTGATAATCGGTACACGCCAGATTGTACGCTTTTGAGAGGAGCGCGAAGAGATTGCGGTGTTCGTTGTCTATCGTTTCGATACCGGTAACACAGTCCTGTGTGAATTCAAATGTCATTTTGTTCATCCTTTCCTGAATTTTTATAGTTCCTAACGCCCATTATAGCACATCGCTGCGGGAAATACCACTATACAGTTCTCGCTTATCTTCTAAATGGTGCTTTCCAGGTTACAGTTCACTCGTCCATCAATGTAGTTGCATCTTCTATTACAGCATTTCGAACGACAATCATAAACTTACACAACGACCTCCAGGATCCGTTTTCCGCCCTGGGTGATCTCCTGCACACCTGTCTTTTTGTTTTTGTTGAAATTAAAGCTTAGCAGATATCCATTATCAACGCCATAATAATCCAGATATTCAAATAATTGTTTTTCGCCCCGCTTATGATATTCGCTGCCATGCCATATCTTTAACTCTATAACAAACTGTTTGCCACGGTAATCAACGATGATATCCGTCCGTCTCATATCTCTGGTCTGCGCTTCGATGTAATAATTTCCAGTTCCGTTTATGATCGGCTTTAAATACATCAGAAAGATCTTTCTTCCCTCGTTTTCCAGGAATTTCCAGTCCCTGTCCCCGTAAATCTCTGTAAAATGTTGATAAAATTTTTCCATTACCAGGTTCATCTGGAGAAAACCGTCGACAATGTACTGGCTGCGCACTGTAGGATCGATCGAACCATTTGTACTGTCCGTATATATTTCTGAAAGAAAGAGATCATATAATTTTGTCTCAAATATCCGATTCTTTACTGCAACGATTCCGTTTCTTTCTTTTAAGAAGGCAAACGTAATGCCTAAGCTGATCAGATCGTTGTCCCGCTCAAACGGATAGACACTTCCACGGAACAATATATTCTGGATCATCTGTCTTAATTTGGGATATTCCGCTAATTTTTTGATCATATCGTCAAATAATGTATTGGGTTCTTTTCGCAGGAGCAGCTCGGCTGCCACGATCCCTCTGTGTGTCCATACAGATTGTCTGTCAGGAAAATCCTCTGTTCCTGCGAGCCTTTCGTCCGCGATCTGACAAAGGCGCGATACCAGATAGGGATATCCGGAGGTATACTCATAAATCTGTCTGCTGATCTGGCCAATGTCCATTCCTGTCCGATGATCCTTTTCGTACTCCGCGAGCATGACCGAAATGTCTTCGGGCAGAAGATCCATGCTGATCGTAAAATCTGCCGCGATATTCCATGGACTGTTGTATTTTGATTCTTCACCAGGGCGCAGTTTCACCTTTAGATTTTTTATGTCATAAACGCCCGCTAATATAACGGACTGGAAAGTACGATCTGTTCCTTTCATCCGTTCCAGATACTTATTTCTCAATAATCCCAAAAAGGACAGAAAAATCTGATTGTCTGAACTCTTATCCACCTCGTCTATGATCAGTATGATCTCCTGTCCGGCGCTGCCGCAAAGACAGGTGATCCGTTCACCCAGGTCATCAAGTGGAAACTGTTCCGAAATGGGTTGATACCAGTCGTCCAGCAGCGCCTGACTCACTTTTTGAGCCCTTAACACGCGGCCGATCTTCCGGACAAGTCCGGCTGACAGCGTATACAGTGATACGAACAGTTCATCACAAGCCTCAAAACTGAGTGGTATGACCAGATAGCGGTCTTGTATCCGCTGCTCCAGCATGTACAAAGTCGTCGTTTTACCGTATTGTCTTCCGCAGTTGATCGTAAAATATTTCCCTGCCTGTATATATTCCGTGATGATCGCATCGATCCTGCTGCTGATATCTGCCATATAATTCTTTTCTGGAATGCAGAGACCGGTTGTATTGAATGTTTTATGCATATTATCACCTTTTCATCATCTAATCGTTCTAATTTTAGCATATACCTGCGGCAATAGCAACTGATTCTGTCTGAGGGGGTGTAGATACAGCCCGTGTGCATAAAGGACTGCCGTTTTCACGGCAGTCCTTTTAAAGTCTGCATTCTTGCAGCGATATTCTGTTCAAATTCTTCATCGGAGTATTTGGGATCTCTCGTGTTCTGCCAGATGTTGCACGGTGCATCTTTGCACTCGCCGCAGTTTTTCAGATGTTTTTCGCCAATGGTGCATCTGTAGATGGCGCAGCCTTCGGGAGCGTGAAAGACTTTGCCCTCGCAGGCATTGCATCCGCTGCACATCGTTCCATAACAGCCGCAGGTGCTGCAGTCTGTACCGCAGACGCTGATGTTGGACGTCTGGTATTTCCTGTACCATTCCTGAACAATGTCCAATGGGTGTTGTGTTAGCTGTGCGGTCTCCTCGACGCTTTTTCCCTGTCTGAACTGCCGGCATGCCACGCAGTACATGCTCTCTGAGACCTCGATCAGATGTCCGTCGGGATCAAAGATGCGGATCCCGCGCTGCAGCCACGGAAAAGTTTTTGCCTCATGCAGTCGCTCCACGTCGGGATACTGATCCAGGAGTGCGATGAATCCATCAAAGTCCTCTGTCTCAAAATAGAGTTCCATGGTATTTGAATGAAACATCATCGTGTCCGCCGGAAATCCGGCGATCTCGTCAAAATGTTCCTGCAAAGCCAGCCCGCAGGCCAGCGTCTTGTTCCAGCCAAGATCGAGTGTCACTTCCTGCTGAAACAGATCTTTGTAAAACCGCAGTGAGCGTTCCATGTCTCTTACAGCGATCAGGGTAGTACCGTATTTCATAAGCATTTTCCCCCTTTACATGCGTTCCATCAATGCCAGAACATTTCCGTCGGGATCTTTTAGATGAAGTTCATATTCTCCCCAGCTCTGTTTCTCCGGTGGATTTAAAGATATCCCTTTCTGCCTTAGCTCCTCATATGTTTTATGGATATCGTCAACCTTGAAGACCAGATGTACATACCC
The DNA here is from genome assembly GCA_021770755.1 of Lachnospiraceae bacterium. Lineage (GTDB taxonomy): Bacteria > Bacillota > Clostridia > Lachnospirales > Lachnospiraceae > COE1. The sequence continues at coordinate 17,248 of JAETQI010000016.1, read as the reverse complement.
CCCGTTAGAATCGCCCCACTTTGTGGAGTCCCATATAAATACGCAAGGCTCGTCCTCGGTGTTTGCGATCCTGCTCCCGTCATAGCTCTCCCCGAAAGTTCGAAATACATTGATCCCCAGATCCTGATAAAATGCCGCAAGCTCTTTGGGATTCTTTGTGCTGATGTTCTGTCCTAAAAATTTTGTGATCATAGTATCCTCCTGTCTGTGTTGTATTGTAGTGAGACGGCTGTTCCCTACTCGATTACAGTATACTTTGACACGGGAGGATTGTATTGTATATTTCCGACATTCTGCATCGCGAGTTTTCTGGCGTCCGATATGCTCATGGAATGATATTTCCTGAAATCATGGCATAAATGTGCCTGATCCGAATATCCGTACTGATATGATGCATCTGCGATATTAAAATAGTTATGGTATAAAAGCCCGTTCCACAGATACTGATACCGGACCATCGCTGCCAGGCTCTTTGGCGATACGCCGATGTGTTCGAGGTACAGCCGCTCCAATTGACGGCTGCTGACCACGACTTCCCGCTGCAGGTCCGTCATTGACAGATTTCCTTTTGTTTCCAGCATTTTGGCTATTGACTGGAAGATGACCGGATTTTGATATCGCTCCTGAAAATGATGCAGCAGGATCTCTTCCGCGACTGGTATGAACTGGGTGATCGTTGTGACATCAAACAGCCGCTTTTCGATCTCTCTTTTGATCCTGGGGAAATGATGGTCTACATCAAAGTAGGTATTCTTTGTATTTTTCATGGATTCTTCCGCGAACATGGAGGCGCCCCACGCGTAGAACCGGATCGCAAAGCGGAAAAATGTCTTTTGGGCTTTCGGACTCCGCTGTGTGATAAAAGTCCGTTCGTCGATCCCGCAGAAGCTGCTGTCAACGCTGTTGTTCGTAAAATCTGCCGTAAATATAATGTCCATGCAGGTGTCCGGTATGACGATATCCGGTTCGGGCGCAGTGTTCTCCGCCTGCACGACTGGCGTCATGGAGCCCCAAAAACACCGGATATAAGGCTTGAGGGCGTCGCACGGCGCAAACTCCATATAATCATCGGTACATTTAAAGGGTGTGGCTGTGATCGGATTGTAGATCCTGTGCAATTTCATTGTCTGTGATTCTCTCTATAAATATATTGGTTTCGATCCAGTCTGCCACGCCGTCCTCATCATTGGATAAGGCGATGCAGTCTGCGGCGGCTCTGGCAGCGCGCGGATCGCCTGTATCCTGCCGGCGTTCTCGGGCAGAAAGGTGTACCAGTTCTCACTGATTATAGCACACTCACCCGTTCGGGTGCAACTGATAACTCTCATTCTGCCTTGATCAGCAGGTATGCCGTTATTGTTCACAAAGGACTTAGCATTTGCTGCTAAGTCCTTTCGAAAACGTATATGTAATAGGTATAAATCAGATACAAATGAGAGAGACTACCGCAATCAGGCATATAAATATAGAACAGATAACCACGAAAAAATGAAAACCATTTGAAAAACTCCGCAGATATAGTATACTATTCATGTGTTAATAATGAAAGGTCATGGACAAGCGGGGAGCCAGCAGGAACTATTGGACATGGCTTACCAGATCAATGGATTTTAAAGATCCGGGGGAACACAAGCTTGCGTTTGAGACATATTATGAGCCGTTCCGCAGCAATACTGGCGCTGCGTCTGGGATATGATCCAGGAAAGAAGGGATAACATTGCGAAGATTTTTGATCAAAGAAGAGAATTGTCTGCCGACAGGACAAAGTGAATATGCGGTGCTCTCTTATGATGAGGATACAGACGAATATCACATCTCGATCCCGCCGTCCGTAAATCCCGATGACCTGCCGGCCATTCCGGGAATCCTTGCCAGAAAAGGGATCCGGGAGATCGATGACCGATGGGCGAGGCGCTTTGTCAAAGAGCGTGTCGTACCGCCGGACCGTCAGAATATCGGCATGATCATGAGAGAGGTCGGAATGAGCTATTACAGTGAATTTCCGCTGCTTGTGTACACGGGCGGACGGTGCTCGATGGATGATTTTTTTATAGAAGAGATTGTGGAGTAGGAAACAGGAATGGATTGAAAACGCAGGAGGAATGACCATGAAAATACCGAAGATGATACTGTTTGACTATGGACAGACGCTTGTCGCGGAACGCAGGTTCGATGGCGTGAAGGGGACGGCGGCAGTCTTACGGCATGCCGTGAGAAATAAATACGGTCTGTCCGCGGAACAGGTGCGGGCAAAGGCAGATGAGATCAATCAGGAACTCGGGAGATTTGATCCGGAGAAAAGGCACTTAAACCAGATCGAGATACCCAATACGATGTTTACGCCATATCTCTATGAATCCATGGGAATAGAGATCGCGTTGACCAATGCTGAGCTTGACACGGTATTCTGGGATGCCGCGGCGCCGGGAGCTGCGACGGAGGGGATAGAAGATTTTTTGAAATTTCTGAAAAACAACGGGATCCGCACAGGCGTGATCAGCAATATCTGCTATGATCCGTCTGCGGTGACAGCGCGCATCAATCGATTGCTGCCGGAAAATGCGTTTGAGTTTATCCTGGCTTCAAGCAACTATATATTCCGCAAACCGCACAGGAGGATATTTGACCTGGCTTTGGAGAAGGCAGGTTTGAGACCGGACGAGGTCTGGTACATCGGCGACCAGTACGAATGTGATGTAAAAGGCGCTTTAAATGCCGGTCTGTTTCCTGTCTGGTACATCGGGGCGATCGACCTGCCATACGGAGAGGACCGCAATGTACTGACAGTAACGGACTGGGAGGCGTTAAGGCAGATCATTGTCGCCGATCTGCAGGATTCTTTTCTGTGATCTTTTTTCTGCTCAGAAAGATTGCCGCTCTTAAGTTAACACGCTCTGGAGCGTATTAATTTAAAAGAACAGGAATACGGCAACAAGCGATATCGCGTTTCCAAGAATATGAGAAAAGGTACTGATAACGCAATTACCCGATTTATGATAAATTACCGAGAAAATCAAACTGTCAATGAATACAGTGACAACATCATAAAGTACAACACCTGTGTTTCCCGCGGCAATATGCCCTGCCGCAAAAGTAAGCGATGAAACAACTGCGCAGAACCAAAACGGAAGTATCTTTATACTTTTCCCAAGGAAGAAACCCCGGTATGCAATTTCCTCGCCAAATGCCGCAATGATGACCTGCCCTATCAGCAGTACTGTTTTATCAAAAGACAGGATGGAACTCGTCCGCCCTATTACATGGGCAGCAAATGCTCCGCTGAAAATCAGATTTCCCACTACGAGCGTTGCAATACCACTCACGCCTGGCAGCAGCGCCCAAGCGATCACATGCGGTTTTTTAATATCCTCCACAATCGTATGAAAACGCAAACCCGATTCGGCATTTGGTGTTTTGGAAACTGCTTCCGTAATGAAGAAAAACGCAATCCCGACAAACACGGAATAACTCGCAATATTCGAGGACGGCACGGCTTTTGTTACGGTCAATAATATCATTATCGCCGTACCTGTCATCGTGAGGACAACACTTTTTTTGTTGTTCTCCATAATTTGTTGATTTTTCATTTCGTTTCCTCCTGCACTGCCAATAATGCACCTCGATATGCCTGTTCCAAATGGGATTTTATAAGCGCCTCATCGTATTCCAATGAATTGTTAGCAATGATACTTGCATACCCATGAGCGAACAGGGCAATAGTCAAAAAGACTTTTTTGGTCTGCTCCATGCTTAGTCCCATTGCGCCCTGCATCGCAGAAATAACAGGCACAAGTTCTTCGGAGTCAATCATTTCAAGTAGATTATTTTCAACGGCAAAACCCGATTGAAACAGGAAACGGAACAAGTTCGGTTCTTCAACTGCAAAACGGATATAATTCAATCCAATTCCAGGCATAACGCCTTGCTGTGGCTTCTGAATATTCATTAGATATTCCGTATGATACCGGTCCAATTTTGTATAGACAGCCTGTTTCAGCTCTTCGATCGTTGCAAAGTGATACATTACGGGCTGCGTGGAACAGTTCAGTTTTTTTGCGACAGTCCTTGCGTTGATGTTTTCCCCGCCTGCTTCACGCGCGATCTCAAAGGCAGCATCAATGACCATATCTTTTGTGATTTTAGGTTTTGGCGGCATGGTTTTTCCTCCTTTCTTATAATTATCGTTATATAACATGAATTATATTATAAGTCACAACACTGATTTTGTCAATCTCTACGACGGATCTTTCACCTGGTTCTGTGCATAAAGCCTTTTGCAGTCCTTAGTTTTGTGCACAAAAAAAGCAGGGACTCTCCTGACTCTCTGCTTTTGATTTTCGTTTCATGCTGCAACCGCGCTCACTTTGCGTACTCTGCCAGTTCATATACCCTTGCTTTTGTTAAGTCTGCCGCTCTTGATGCTTCCACTGATGGCTGTATGCTTCCGCCCTCACATTCCTGTCCGGCGGCCTGCACTTCCGCGTCCTTGAATGTGATCCACTCTCTTTCCTCTTTCCGCAAAACTTCCATGTCCGCTTCGCTCAGGTTCGCTTCCAGCAGTCCCCACACAATATTCAGGGTATCGTCCCACATTTGGTGCATCTCTGCGGCAGTTAGATTCATATCCATCTGCGTGACGGACGCCTTCTGCTTTTTCTCTATTTCTTTCTCCCGCTCCTCGGCATAGAAAATCTCCGCAGCGATTTGATCGGAAAGGCTCGGCTGGGACGCAGCCGCTCCGGCTTGTCCTTCCTCCGGTTTGTTCGGTGCGCCGTCAGGGAAGGAATAGACATCACCAGCCTGAATACCAAGGACACCCGCCTTCGTAAATGCCACTTCCGCCTGGCTGCCAGTGACGGAAATATCTGCCAGCACATAGGGATAGGAGTCATCGCTGGTGAAGCGAAGCGTGTCCCCTTCCCAGACTGCCGTACCCCTCAATCCAGTGAGGCGGTAGATGCCGATTTCTACCGCATAGGTTCCATCTGCCTGCAAGGCAAGAACCAGCTCGCTATAGACGTCGGATGTGCCCTGCTTATCGGTATAGATGCCAGAAATATCCTTCTTCTCTGTCTGCTTCTTTTTGGCACAATACAGAAATTCCGCTTCTTCCTGTGGTGACTTTCTGTAATACACATTGATTTCATCAATGCCATATTCTAACGTATAATAGCTGAAATCAGCCGTACCATCAGTATATACCTGTTCTGGATATTTGATATATATTTTGTTGTCCTCCACGGCTTCTATGTTAGAAGAATCCGCCAAAAACCGATAAGAGTATTCCGATTTGTAATCGGAAATATCATATCCGCCGGATGTTTTCTCTATCACCAGCTTTCCGATTTCCCCATCCGATACATACTCATATTCCCCCGCCGGAATTTCCGGCACACTCTCTTTTCCGGTTTCTGCCTTCTCCCTTCCCGCCACATGTGCAGCCGAATCGCCATTGTCCGAGCCGGTATGATCTTCGCTGTCTCCTGCGGTCCCGGTATTCTGTGCAGCCTGCGGTTCTTCATCGATTTCTATGATTTTTTCTATGCCGCTTCCCACCTTCGTCTCATCTTCCGGTTTCTCTATCCGCCCACACGAAGAGAGCGCAAACAGAATCGCGCCCGCCGCCATTGCTATTTTCATCTTCCTCATGTGTTATCACACCTCCTGCCTCAATTATATCACAGTGAGAAAGGAAATAAAATACTTCCCGCACAAAGACAGTGTAACATTACTTGGGGAATTATTTATATTCAATGGTACAGAACATGTATTCCTATGATATCCTGTATATATAGAAGCGATGAAGGTCGAAAACCATCTATAAGAGCGTATATCGGTTGCTGATATCTGCCGAGACAGTAGCTGTAGTAAGTCTGTCAATGAAATTCCCCAAGTAAAGTTACACTATCCGAATCCAGAAGAACGTTGCTGTTTGAAAAAATGTGTGGTACACTGGCAGTATTATATGCTATAGTTATACTAATATATATACCGTTCATTGCGAGCAGTGGAAAGGAGCCGGAGGATGAACAGGCTAAAATGGATAATACTACCCCTACTGGTATCCGCAGGTCTTCTTGCAGCACTCTGGCTGATGCTTGTACTTGCATCTATGATCCCCAATGCGGCGCTGAGAGACAATATGGAACAAAGCGCCCTGTCTTACCGGACAAAGGAGGCGTTCTCCTTTGAGAACGGTCAGCGCATGAATGCAGTCAGTGATAATTATGCGGATGCGATCCTGTTGAACATTAGCTGGAATATGGGAATCGGCGATCCTGCCATTGCTTCGCTGGATACAAAATATTATGACGGGGAAGCCCTCGGGGAGAGCATCGGCCTGTATCTCACGGTGATGGACGCGGGCGTGAAACCGAACACCCAGTATACACGCTACTGGCACGGTTCGGCTGCTTTTGTCCGCCTGATGCACCTTGTGACGGACGTCCGCGGGATGAAGTACTGCGGTGCGGTGGCAGCCGGTGTGCTGGTCGCTTTCTCCGTATTTGTGCTGGTACGGCGGGGGCATGTGCTGCTGGCGCTGGCGCTTTTGGCATCTCTGGCGACGGTTCAGATATGGAATATCCGTTTGAGCTTAGAATACCAGCCGGTGTTCCTCATCTGCTTTTTGCTCACGCCGCTGTACTTGTGGCTGGAACAGTACGGCGACCGGTATCTGGTTGTTTTATCGGCAGCCGGAGGTGTGCTGACGGCGTTTTTTGACTTTCTGACGGCGGAAATGGTCGTCATACTGGTGCCGCTGATCCTCGTCGTCGCAGTGCGGGAGGCGGAGGAACATCTGGGGGAGCTCCGCAAAAATATCTGTCTGCTCTTCTGCTGCGGTATTTTCTGGCTCGGCGCTTACGGGGGCACCTTTCTGGCAAAATGGACAGCAGCATCGCTTGTTACCGGGGAGAATCAGTTCCGGGCGGCGATCAGATCGGCTGGCGAGCGCTTTGGCGGGAGTCTCGCAGGTGAAGGGCCGGAAAATCCCTTGCTGCGTCTTCCGGCAGCGCTCGCGGCAAACCTGACAGCGCTTGGCGGCGGCGGGGCGCGCGTGGATTTGCGGTGCGCTGCCGGAGTGCTGTTGATCGCCGCGGCGGTCGCCGGTTCCGCGTGGTATCTGTTTAGAAAAGCGGGACAAAAGGATGTGGCCGGGAGACTGCTGCTTTTGTTAGGCGCAATGGTATTTCTGCGCTATCTGGTGCTGAACAACCATTCTTACCTGCACGCTTTTTTTACATATCGTGCACTGCTAAGCCCCGCGCTGGCGCTTTACGCGTGGATGGCACTGCTGATCCGGAACAGGAACAGAAAAAGTTCGTTCAATCAATTTAGAAAGGTCAAGAGGAAGAGAACATGAAGCAAAGATGGAAAGGGTTGTGCGCAATATGGCTGGCAGTACTGTTGGTCTGTGAACTGCCGGGGATCGGACTGGCGGCGGAGACAGGCGACGATGTACCATTAAATGAACAACATCAGACCGAAACAGGATCCGACGAAGAACATCAAACCGAAACAGAATCCGACAGCGAGAATGAGACTGAGATGCAATCCGATCGTGAGATCCAGACCGAAACAGAATCCGACAGCGAGATCCAGACCGAAACGCAATCAGATCATGAGATCCAGACCGAAACAGAATCCGATCATGAGATCCAGACCGAAGCAGAATCCGACAGCACCACTTATTTAGAAACGCAGAGCCCGCCTGCCCAGAAGGAGACGAAGGCTGCTTCCTATTCTGTCACGTTTTCGAGTGGAGAGGGATATACCATATACGCGGACGGCGAGGAGATCGCACCAGGCGGACGTGTGGATGTTCCTGCGGGGAGTGACTATGCCTTTGAGATATGGGTGAAGAATTCGGAAGGATATGTGTCATCGGCGTCTTTTCAGGTGAAAGCAAACGGTACAACGCTGGAGCTGGCGGAGGATCTGCGTACATATACGATCGCGAACATTTCGGAAGATCAGGAGATCACGGTTACGGGTGTGGAACCGGGAGCCATGGCGCTGCTATATACTGGAAGCAGCCAGATCAGTGTGGGTATTCTGATCCCGTATGACGATGTGGAAGAAAACAAAGTGGTACTGTTCGGGAAACCGCTGAGCGAACAGGCATTGGTGGAACGGCCGGGGAGCCTGGCAAGCTGGACGGTGTGGAGCTGCGACAGCGGGCGCTATGTACAGAACAAAGCCAGGGAATGTTCCCCGGACGACGTGATTTCAAAGGGCGAATATGATGCAGATATAGGACAAGATCATATCATGCTGCTCGCTCCGGTCTGGAAAACACAATTGTTTTCACTTGTCCCAGAATCTGCGACAGAGGGCGGAAGCTTTACGATATCGGTAGCCGGAAATGACGTAACGCAGGCATACGACGGGGAACAGGTTACCGTGACGCCGCACCCGGATATCGGATATACGGTGGATAAAATCATGGTCACAACCGCTGACGGCAGTTCGGTGGCAGTGTCAGAAAACAACAGCTTTTCAATGCCGGCTTCCAATGTCACGGTGAGTGTCTCTTTTGTAAAAGACGGCGGAGACGAACCGGCTGACCTGACCGTTTCCGAAAGCGGAACACGAAAGCTGCAGGCGGGGACCGCATATGTATTTGGTCCGGGTACATGGAAGATCGAGGGAGATGCTACAGTCTATCAGGGCGGAAATACCTTTTATGTCCCCGCGGACGGGACGTACGTTTTTACGAAACAATAAGGATGCGAGGAGGATTATATGCAGAGACGAATACCGGTGAGAAAGGCAGCAGCGCGTTTTGCGGCGGGAATAGCGGCGGCAGTGCTTTTGGCAGGCTGCGGCGCCAGCAAAGATTCTTTTCGCTCCGTGCAGATCTATAACCTGAAAGGAACAGCGCAGATCGAGCGTCAGGAGAGCGGCGTGATCAACGCAGTGGAAAATCTCTATCTCGAGGCAAAGGACCGGGTTACGGTGGCTGCGGAAAGCATGATGCGTTTGAAACTTGACGATGATAAATATGTCTCAGCGGAGGAGAATACCGTATTTTCGATCCAGGCTGAAGGCTCAAAGGAGGATTCGCGGACGACGATCAGCCTGGAAACAGGCGCTATTACAAACGAGATCCAGAATCCGCTGAGCAAGGATTCCCTGTATGAAGTACAGACGCCGAATTCTGTCATGGCAGTGCGCGGAACGATTTTCCGCGTGGAAGTGACGCATGATAAAAACGCGGATATCTATACAAAAGTAACGACTTTCGAAGGAAGCGTGTCGTTGAAGCTGCTGTCAGCAGATGGCACCTACGGGGATGAGGTGATCGTCGAGAGCGGAAAAGAGATCGTGATCCGCAGCGATTCCAAGGGAACAGAATACCAGGGAGAGCCTGCGGAGACTGACTACGGTGAACTTCCGCCCGAAGTACTTTCACAGTTGAGCGGACGGATCGATCAGAAAGCGGATGCCGGAAAGATCACCGCTGAAAAAGACAGCGCGCCCGAAACCAGCGGGCAGGAGCTGCGCCCCGGCTCGCCAAATGGCAGAAAGAAACCCGGCACGGACATCGAAAGGAAAAAAAGCGGTGATTTCAGGAGATCCGAAAGCACGGGACAAAACAGGAATGCAGAAAGCGCTGATCCCAAAAACCCGGCAGATCACAGGATACCGGAGGACACCAGCGCCCTGTTATCATCCACGGATAACGTAACACCAGAGAATCCCGGCAGCACGGTTTTCCCCATGGATCCCGTGATCCCGAAAAATCCCGGCATTACGGATCCACCCAGAAATAACAGCAGCTCGGAAAACACGGGAAATAACAGCAGCTCAGAACCCCCGGGAAATAACAGCAGCTCGGAAAACACGGGAAATAACAGCAGCTCGGAAAATCCAGGTAATAACGGCGACTCGGAAAACCCGGGAGACAGCAGCAGCTCAGAAAACCCAGGTAATAACAGCGGCTCGGAAAATCCGGGAGACAGCAGCAGCTCAGAAAACCCGGGTAATAACGGCGGCTCGGAAACCCCGGGAGACAGCGGATCATCACAGCCCCCGGAAGATGACACTTCATCGTATACCGTGACATTCATATATCAGGGAAACGTATTCGGGACACAGACAGTGACGTCTGGAAATCATGCTGCAGAACCGAAGCTTTCTCCGGATGTACAGGGCGGATGGGATTTTGATTTCTCGGACACTATCAACCAAGACTTGACAATATACTGGAAGTGATCAGGATGAAAAAAGAAAAATTGAGCGTAATGGTGATCGCGGTGATCGTCACATTGGTGTCAGCTTTGTTTCATTTCTGCGGCGCCGCCGGCCTTTGGGACGCGAAGGTGTCTGACTGGCTGAATCAGCGAAGTTCCGTGACAAATAAAAAGATCTTTATCATCGGGATCGACGATAAGACACTGCAGCAATACGGTCCGGTCAATACCTGGAGCCGGGATATTCCGGCGAAGCTGATCGAGATCCTAAGCGCGGACAAATCAGGAGGCCCTGCCGTGATCGGTCTGGACGTTATTTACAGTGAGCAGACTGCGGCGGAGGCGGACGGGCACTTTGCCAGAGCCTGTGCGGAAGCCGGAAATGTGGTGGCAGCGGCAGGCTTTTCTTTTAAGGAACAGCCGGAAACGGACGAAACCGGCAATGTGGTCTACAACCCCTACCATGTCGATCATACGCTTGAACCGTATCCGGTGCTCCGGCAGCATGTGACCTGCGGATTTGTAAATACCATGGTGGATGCAGACGGGTATGTGCGCCAGGCAATGGCTTATCTCGACCATGAGGGAGAGCGGGTATACAGCTTTTCTGCGCAGATCTATAAAAGCTATCAGGAGAGCCGCGGGAAAGAGGCTGTCTTACCCGCAACTTACGGCGGGAACAATCGGTATTATTTTACGTATTCCGGCAAGCCAGGCGGCTACAGTGTGGTTTCCATGGCGGATGTGCTGGACGGCACCGTGGATGCGACGCTGTTTCGGGATGCCATCGTGCTTGTCGGAGCTTACGCCGTAGGTATGCAGGATGCCTACACTCCTGCAATCGCGCACAACAGCCAGATGTATGGCGTTGAGATCCATGCCAATATTATCGAGGCATTATTAGAGAAAAAGACACAGCTTCCTGTCCCGCCGATATTCTACGGTGTGGCGGCGGGGATTCTATGCGGCCTGTACTTTCTTGCGGCATTCCTGCCGTCGCGGGAGCTAAAGATCCTGCCCGCCACGCTTCTGCCGCTGGTTCTGGCTGCCTTGTCCGTCTTTGGTTCCCGGCTGCTCTATCAGCGGGGAATCATAGCGCCGGTGATACTGCTCCCGCTGTCCGTGTCCGCGATCTATCTGGCGCAGATCGTGCACGGGTATCTGGTGGAGCTTCTGCGCAGACGGCGCGTACTCAATGTGTTCCGGCAGTATGTCGCGCCGCAGGTCGTCGACAAGATCAGCCGGGACAAGGATTTTGAGCTGGTTCTCGGCGGGGAAAACCGCCATATTGCCGTGCTTTTTGTGGATATCCGCGGGTTTACGACAATGTCGGAAAGCCTGGCGCCGGAGGAGGTCGTTGAAATCCTCAACGAGTATCTAAGCCTCACGACCAGATCCATTTTTGATAATGGCGGGACGCTGGACAAGTTTGTGGGGGATGCGACGATGGCGGTCTTTAATGCGCCGTTTGACCTCGACGACTATATCTTCCGTGCCGTCTGTACAGCATGGGATATGAAGATGGGCGCAGACGCGATCGCGGAAAAATTCGAGAAACGCTTCGGGAAGAGCGTTGCGTTCGGAATCGGTGTAAACTGCGGCAATGCCGTGGTCGGAAATATCGGCTGCGATTTCCGGATGGACTACACGGCAATCGGGGATACCGTCAATACGGCAGCCCGCCTTGAGAGCAATGCGAAGCGGGGACAGATCCTGATCAGCAGCGAAGTATACGCTGCGGTAAAAGACCGCGTGCAGGTCACTCCGATCGGTGAGATCCCGCTAAAGGGAAAAAGCAACGGCGTATTTGTCTATCAGTTGGATGATGTGGCGAGAGGATGAGAAGAGGGCATAATATGAAGCAAATATATCTGATCCCGGAGTACGGGAATATGGAACGGTCATTAGAACTTGCGGCGGAGTACGGCTGCGCGTTTGAATACAACGACTTTTTCCTGCCAGGAATACTGGATGCCCCCAAGGAGCAGGAGAAGATCATACAGTATTATGCGAAATACCGCACGGACTTTTCGGAGGATACCCTGCACGGGGCGTTTCTGGATGTGACCGTGCACAGCAGTGACCCGCTGATCCGTCAGGTGTCCGAACTGCGCGTACACCAGACGATGGAAATCGCAAAGCGCATGGGCGTCCGGGGCGTGATTTTCCATACAGGACGGCTGGCAGGTTTTCGCGTCGCCCATTATCTGAAACAATGGCTCGAGATGAATCTGGCATTTTTCGCAAAATTAGCGGAGGAATACCCCGGGCAGCAGATTTTTATGGAAAACATGTTTGATGAAGCGCCGGACGTGCTGGCAGAGTTGGCACAGCAGATGGCGGAGCGCACTGCGGGATTCGGGATCTGTCTGGATTATGCCCACGCGGCGCTGACAGGCTGTGCGCAGGAAGAATGGATCAGGGCACTCGCGCCCTGGACACGGCATATGCATATCAATGACAACGATCTGGAAAATGACCTTCACCGCCCGGTCGGCACAGGCCGGATCGACTGGCGGCATTATCAGGAGCTGATGGACGCTTATGACATTACCGCGACTGTGCTCGTGGAGGTCAGCGGATATGAAGCCCAGAAAAAGTCACTGGAATTCATGCGCAGGAACGGTATTTATCCTTTGTGCGGAAAAGAACACGAATAAGGAGGCAAACGATGCATTTAGAGTACTCGGATTTCAAAGACATTCTTAATATCGGGATCGCGTTGTCCACGGAGAAAAATCAGAACCACCTGCTGACGTCCATTTTGGAAAACGGCATGCGTATTACAAACTGCGACGCGAGCACACTGTATCTGTACGAGGACAACAAACTCCTGTTTAAGATCATGAAAACAATCTCCATGGGCGTGAGCCGCGGCGTGGACGGAGAGCTGATCGACGACATTCCGCCGGTTCCGATGAAAGAAGAAAATGTGTGCGCGTACACGGCGATCCATCGGGAAGTCGTCAATATTCCCGATGTCTACAATAGCGACCGTTTTGATTTTTCCGGACCGCGGCAGTATGATGCCATCACCGGCTATCATACAAGATCCCAGCTTGTCATACCGCTTGAGAACAGCGAAAATGAGCTGATCGGGGTTTTGCAGTTGATCAATGCGATGGATGACGAGGGAAATGTCATCCCGTTCGATGAACAGTACGATATCATTATCCGGTCTTTGGGCTCGATAGCTGCCATCGAGCTTAGCAACCTGAATTATGTGGAAGCGCTCAAGGCACAGCTTTATTCGTTTGTGGAGGCACTTACGACAGCCCTTGACGAGCGCACGCCCTACAATGCGTCACACACCAGGAATGTGGAGAAATATGCCGCGCTGCTTGCGGACCATATTACCAAAATGCATGAGAAAGGGATCTGCGAGGAGACGTTTGACAGTGAACGGAAGGAGAAACTGCAGCTTGCGGCGCTGCTTCACGACATCGGAAAGATGATCGTTCCACTGAATGTGATGAACCGCGCAACACGCCTTGACAGTGAACTTTCAGGCGTGGACGCCCGGTTTGAACTGCTGAAAGCGCTTTATGAGATCGACATGCTGCGGGGCAGGATCACAGAGGAAACGTACACGGAGACCATTGCAGAGCTGGCATCGGATCTAACATTTATCCATGAGGTCGATTCCATGGGCTTTCTGAATGATGACAATTATGAGCGGGTTCACCGTATCGCATCGAAACAGCATGTTGACGAAAATGGCACGGTGATCCCGTACCTGACCGGACACGAGACAGAATGTCTGAGCATCCGGCGGGGAACACTCACCGAGAAAGATCGCGAAGCGATGGAAAATCATGTGGTAATGACGGAAAAGATTCTTGACAAAGTACGTTTCAACCAAAATTATGCGATGGTGCCAAAATGGGCAGCGTCACACCATGAGTTTCTGAACGGTACCGGCTATCCAAAACATCTGACCGCAGATGAACTCGATCTGGAGACGCGGATCCTGACCGTTGTAGACATCTACGATGCCCTGACAGCATCCGACCGTCCCTATAAGAAACCGATGCCAAAGGAGAAGGCGTTCGGTATCCTAAGAAGTATGGCAGAAGAAGGAAAAGTGGAGCTGCGGCTCGTGGAATGGCTGTCAGAGGCGCTCGCGCAGGATTGCATCGCAGGATAAAATGAAAAAGAGAGGAACAACCGTTATGAAGCACAAGAGACTGAACAGAGATGGCTGGGGATTTCAGCACTATCCCTATTATCAGATACGGATCGACGATGCGGTATTTCACGGCATTGCCTGCCTGATCCGCCTGACGGACGGCGAGGCAAACTACTGGGAAACACCGAAAGCGGGAAGGATCCAGGTAACCGGTGCGGGAATGACATGGCTGGAGCGGATCGAGGAGCGGATCGCCGTCACTCATACTTCTTCCCCACGACATAGACCGGAATAAATATGCCGCCCAGCGCAGCCGGCAGCACAAGGATCAGCTCCAGAAACCACATGTCCTGTAAACAGGACACCAGCAGTGCATTGACCACCGGATAGACTGTCATGGAGAGGATCGCCCAGATGCGTCCCGCATTCAGAATGTGCTGCCAGTTGTTGTTATTGAATGCCAGACCGGGAAAACTCATCTCAAAACCCATATCACAATAGACACTGATGCGGTTTTCGTCATAGTACGGCGGCAGCTTCATGACCGCCAGAAAACAATAATATCCGCCAAATGCCATGCTTAAGCCCGTGATCACGATCAGCCCTGTCGTCACGTACCCGCCCATCAGGCTGATCAGAAACTCGATGCAGGAAACGATCAGGGAAATGACATAAAGCTTTCCCCATTTGTTTTTTACCTGATACGCCCTCACCGGTTTTGGCGCAGGGTAGGAGACCGCTGTCTTTACCACGCTCTCCATCAGCTCTGCGTCCATTTCCTGTTCCATGCGCCGACACATCAAAAGTTCCGTCACGGTGACGCCAAACAGCTCCGCGATCGGGATTAACAGGGCTGTATCAGGGATACTGACGCCCGTCTCCCACTTGCTGACAGCCTTGTCAGAAATGAAAAGCTGCCGCGCCAGTTCCTTCTGTGTAAGCCCCTTTTCCCTGCGAAGTGACGCGATAAACATACCAAACTTTTGTTTGTCAATCTCATACATAACCTTCTACCTCCTCTGTCCTTCGGAATTTATTTTACTATCCGTACCTGCCAAAAGCAACCGAATGACAGTAGAGTCCGGCTTGAAATCAAAAATCCTTACCGCTCCGGCATCTGAAATCCCGAAAGCGCACTGTTCAGGTAATCGTTAAACGGCTTCATGATCCGAAAAAGCTCCGCTGCCCTGGCAAGAAACGCCTCCGCATCGCCCAGCTCATCATCGCCCAGCGGATACTCCAGATACCAGCTCTTATATTTCAGGTACTCCGCCTGCGGGTGATCCTTCTCATATCCCGCAGGAACGTTTTTCAGCGCTGTTCCCTTTACCGTGAAATGTTTCTCAAACGCGGGATCATGTATGACCGCTTCCCACGCCCTGCCATTGTGGGAAATATAGTCCCGCACCATCGTCGTGGCGTCCCTGAACATGTCCGCAAACAGACCGCCGCCCAAAAAGGACTGGCCGCCGGGCCTGATCATCAGATAATAGCCGACAGGGACGGGCAGTTTCCCTTTCGAGGAAATGTGGGCGCGGAATGCGGGATTATACGGCGATTTGTCATGGCTGAAACGGGTGTCGCGCACCAGCCTGAACGTGAGATCCTTCGGATCGTTATGCACGATACTGCTGTCAAACCTGCCGTCCTCCGCGTCCGCAAAAGTGCCGAGCATTCGCAGGGACAGGTTAAATACAATGTCCTGCACACCTGCGACAAGTGTTTCCAGGGCTTTCTTATCCCCTGCCGTCGCCTGGGCGACTAAAGCCTGCAATTTTTCATTCGTTTTTTTATCCATCGTTTTTACCTCCTTATCTTATTAGACTGCGTTTTTGTGCCCGTGTGACAGAAAAATTGATCCGGACAGCAAATTGATTTATGATGTTTTACTCCGAACCGCCATATGAAATAGCAGATAAACAAAAACACAATAATTCCAAGAGGGTAGAATGCTAGAGCGTGTTTTGCCCAGCAGAAACTGCAAGGGATAAGATTGAATCAATGTATATGGAATCACATAAGTACAGAACCGCAGAATCCCCTTCCCATAAATGTCTATGGGATACTTTCCATGCGATCTTGCCCCGTATGTCAATAGTCAGCATTATATTTTTATTTTACAAAATGTATGAAATATGTTATACTCATAGCCGCATGAGAAAAGGAAAAAAACAATGAAAGGCGGTGAGTCAGTGGCCAACAAGAGCAAATACCAGTTTTTCAGCAAAATTCATATTTACCGTGCCACAAAAAGAATGACACAGCAAGAGCTTGCCGATCTGGTGGGTGTTTCAAGACAAACGATTATGCAGCTTGAACGAAATCGTTATAATCCCTCCATGTTACTTGCATATAGCATAGCAAAAGTATTTGGTGTTTCGATTGAAGAATTATTTGATTTTGAGGAGGTACTCTAATGAATCCATTTCAGGAATTTATTTGGAACTTTTTTAACGAAAAAGAGACTTTAGTCGTTGGAGCATGGGCAGGTCTTCCGCTTACAATCATTTTTATTGTTATACTTGTTCAGAGAAGAAATCGAGACGAGCGGGGCTGGAAAATCATAGGAAAGTCCAGTGTTATTTCATTTACATATTTTCTGATTATAGCAAACGTGATAGCCAAAACTGTTGGTTCCCAAACGTTTCCATTTGAATTGAACTATTTATTTTATTCAAATACTATTCAATGGCTTTACGATACTATGATATTGATTGAGATTATTGCAATTCAAATTATTAAGAGGATTGAATGATTTGCAAAATTGCATGTATGAAATAATTGACATTTTGAATGAAATATATTATAATAAATACATCATAGGTAATTGCATAACTAAAAGGGAAAAGTTATCCACAATGGTAAAATAGAGTTATCTTATTGAAAATATTTTCTTTCTGAATATATAATTGTTAAATTGATA
>JAETQI010000078.1 GCA_021770755.1 Lachnospiraceae bacterium | reverse complement strand
ATGTTTTTGTATGCCTTTTTACGCAATATCTAATCTATCGGCGGTTTTGAAATATCAAATCCGCCGTTTCTTTTTTATCTTCTCAAGGAATGACGCGGTATCACTGTTGAAATCGGTGGCTAAAGGAGGTAATGGAAATGAAACCAAGCCAGGAAAAGATTATGAGTATTAGTAAGAAAATAAGCATCGTACTCAAGTTGGGATTTATTGTATCAAATGTCGTCGTAATACTATCTTTAATCGCAATCGGCATTTTAGTGTTTTCCAAAGAAGATATAAAGTCGTCTTTTTATATACGTTTTCAAACATGATATGGTCCAAAAATTTTATAATGATCATTGGAATGTTAAGTATTTCTGCCGGTACATTCATGAATGGCTTCAAGCAAAATAATATTCATATTCATCATCATGTTATCCACCTGATTGTTGAAACAGGCATTACTATAATTTGTTGGATAGGCAGGTAAAAAAATTTGTGCAAAGTTGTCATACGCCATGCTCCTGCCAACGCATGGCGCGACAGGAGCTGGCGACGGCGCGGTTCATAAAATGATCCTTAAAACTGTTCAGACTCCACATTCCGCAGAAACCCGACATACGTCACCACGAAATAGATACAGTACACCCCGAAAAACAGCAGGAACGAGATCCCGAAATAAAACCACGACGGCGTTTTCACACCCGAATAAAAATTAAAGTTTCCGCCCACATACCCCGCGATGATCCCGCTGATCACGACTGCAAGCAGCGCCGGGCACAGATAAAATAACACGAGCTGCCGTCCTATAAGCCCTGCCACCTCCCGCGTCCCCATGCCGATCTGTTTCAGCACCCTGTAGCGGAATCTGTACTTTGCGGAATCGCTGAGCTGCTGTACGGACAGCACGGTCAGCGCAACGCACAGAAAAACCATGCCGATGTAGATCAGCGGAAAGATCAGCGGCAGCAGCATGCACTTCATCTCTTTCACCAGATTATCGCGGACGAGATTGTCCGACCCCCACACCATGATCATGTCCGATCCGATGCAGGTATTCCCTCCGATATCAAGCGTCCGCGAGTGATCAAAATCAAGCGCCATCGATTTCCTGGAAGTCTCTGACACCGCATCGATCCTGTTTTTCAGACGATCCGGCGCCTCCCCCGCGATGTCCACTGCCAGCTCCGCATAATAGGGCCGCATCTTCGCGATCTCGGCATCGGACACCACGATCACATAATCCCCGCCATTCTGCCCGTCCTGCGAAAACGGTTCTGTGTAATACCCCGCACACACAAGCTTTCCGCTGCTGCCTTCTATAAAAAGCTGGTCGGAGAAGTCTCCCGTTTCCCGAAATACCCTGTCCTTCATGTGAATGACATACTCATGCTCCGCCATGGATACCGCCCCATATCCGAGCATTTCCCGCAGATGGTTATAATCCGTCAGCCCCATATACGTATCGTACGTGCAGTATATATTATTGTGGTAGTGCGCGATCGCTTCCATATCAGGGCTGCCGTCCCCGTTTCTGTATTCATCGCCAAACGCTCTCAGGTGCGTGTACAGATAAACATTCATCTGGTCTGTTCCATTCGTGTAGATCTGGTACGCGTACGCCTCCTCAACCGGCACATTTTTCTCTATGACCGCAAGCTCCGCCGCAAAATCATTTTCGACATAACCGCTGCGGAGCTGTATGTCAAACGGCATCTTCTCCGCAAGCATATGATCCTGATAAAAATTGAACATCATCGCGATCGAGCACCCCAGAAACGCCACGACAAACAGCGCCGTCAGCGTCCCCATCGTAAACCGCATCGTCTTGATCTTGGAGGCGAACTGTCGGAGCAAAAACAGATTCTGACCTCTGTAGATTGCCCTTCCCTCACGGCGCACATAACAGATCACCCACGCGGAAAGTCCCGTATAAAACAGATAGATCACCAGGATCATCCCCACCAGAAATGCCACGATCACGCCCGTATCCCACTCTTTCCAGCAAAACAGCCACACTCCGAAAAGGATCAGGAATCCTGCGGAAAGCGGCAGAAGCCACTTTTTGAAACCCTCGCGGGATTCCCGGATCTCCTCATTCTGTCTCTCCGCGTTCATCAGACCATGGATATTCATTTTTTTCAGCTTCCGCCTGCACCGCAGAAGCGCCAGAAGATAACAGCCCGCATAGCAGAGCGCCGTCATGGCGATGCACCGCCCGTCCAGCTCGATATCGAGCCTGTACTCCATCAGGATCATACTGTAAAGCACCGCCATCAGGATCTGCTGCACCAGCATTCCAAACACAAGTCCCGCGAGAAAAGCCGCCGCGCCGAGCAGCATATTCTCGCGCATATACAACTGTGCGATCTGTCTCTTCCCCATACCCAGGAGCAGATAGATCCCAAACTCCCTGCTGCGCTTTTCCATGATGAACCGCAGCATATAATTGATCAGCCAGGCGACGATGATCACGATGAAAAAGGTCGCCAGCCCCAGCATGACCGTCATGATATCCGCCTCATCGAGCATCTCCTGAATATCCCGCGAAAACAGAAGGCTGTTGAAGGCAAACATCAGCGCCACCACGACCGTCATCGTGACAAAATATACCAGATAATCCTTTGCCGAACGCCGCACATTCCGCAGAGCCAGTTTAGCGAACATCGCCGTCACCTCCTGTCCTTTGATCCTGCACTGCTGCAGAAAAACCTTCCCCCGTCCCTGTGGCAGTGTGCGTCATACTCCCTGTCATGGACAGCACGTCCAGAATATTGTTCAGAAATTCACGCCTGTCCTTCCGCCCGCGGATCAGCTCATGAAAGATCTGACCGTCCTTTAAAAATAGGATCCTGCCGCAGTAGCTTGCCGAGAAAGCATCGTGCGTCACCATGAAGATCGTCGCCCGCCTGGTCTCATTCAGCTTTTGAAAAGTCTCCAGCAATGTTTCTGCCGCCCTGGAATCCAGCGCCCCGGTCGGCTCGTCTGCCAGCAGGAGCTTCGGGCGGTTGATGAGCGCCCGCGCGCAGGCGCATCGCTGCTTCTGACCGCCCGAGACCTGATAGGGAAACTTATCGCGGATCTCCCAGATGCCGAGCAGCCGCATCATCTCCTCGCTGTCCTTTTTGATCACCTTCCTGCTCTTGTTCTGCAGCGTCATCGCGAGCACGATATTTTCCCCGATCGTCAGTGTGTCGAGCAGATTGTACTCCTGAAACACAAATCCCAGATTCTGCTTGCGGAACTTCGCAAGCCCGTCTGGCTTTAGCTCGGTGATATCCGTGTCCCCATAGTAAATGTGCCCCGCTGTCACGCTGTCGATCGTGGAGAGCATGTTGAGCAGCGTGGTCTTCCCAGAGCCGGAAGCCCCCATCACACCGACAAACTCGCCCTCCGCCACCTGGAAGCTCACGCGGTCGACCGCCTTTGTCACACCCGCATCGCCGCCATAATATTTCTCCACATCACACACATTGATATATGCCTTCATCTCAACCTCCGTCTTTGATCATAGGATCGATCCCGTTTTATTTATTCTATCAGAATCAACCCTGAAATGGTATCGATGTTGCTTGCGGTAAGCTTACAATTTTGAAAGATAAGACAAAAATGCAGTAGAAATATCATATAGACTATGTTATGCTAAAATAAAGTATGGATTTCCAATCCCAGCATATAATGAAATTTACTATAC
The DNA here is from genome assembly GCA_021770755.1 of Lachnospiraceae bacterium. GTDB lineage: Bacteria > Bacillota > Clostridia > Lachnospirales > Lachnospiraceae > COE1. The sequence continues at coordinate 13,235 of JAETQI010000078.1, read as the reverse complement.
TTGCAGAATTACCTATTATTTTATAAGGAGGCAATCCTATGTCCGCATTACAAATTCAGGTCGCAGAATCATTAGAAGGCTTGTCAGATGAGAACCTTTCTTTCCTGTTAGAAATGATAAACCGTTTCATGAAACCAGCAGTGGACGAAAATCCCCTCATACAAAATAGCAGTTCTGTCAGACCTCTCGGATTATATAAACATGAAAAGTTCTGTGCTGATGGATATGACATTGATGAAGACAACGATGAAATCGCCAGAATGTTTGGGGTGATCAAATGAAGTTACTTTTGGATACACACATTTTACTTTGGTCTCTCTATGGAAATGACAGAATCTCCAGAGATGTATGGAATATGATAGCAGATACATCTAATGATGTGTATTACAGCACAGCTTCCATATGGGAAATAACGATCAAGCATATGGCAAAACCCGAAAAAATGCTGATTTCAGGAACAGAATTAGCTGAAAAATGTAATACTGTTGATTTCAAAATGCTCGCAATCGCAGATAACCATGTCAAATATCTGGAGACGCTATACAGAAAAGCTGGCGCTAAACCGCACAATGATCCATTTGACAGAATCATGATCGCACAGGCAAAGGCGGAGAAAATGATATTTATCACGCATGATTCCCTGATGTCAGATTACGAGGAAGCCTGCATTCTATCCGTTTAAATAAACATCAATTCATTTCCGGCAAAAGATACATGCTGACCGGAAATTTCAGCATCACTTTCGTGCCGGCATGCTCCTCTGACTCCGCGCGGATCCCGATCCCGAGCTTTGCACAGAGTTTCCCGCACAGGTACAGTCCCATTCCTGTAGAGCGCTCATGGCTTCTGCCGTTTGTCCCTGTGAAATTCTTGTCAAAGATGCGCGGGAGTTCCTCCGCACGGATCCCGATCCCGTTGTCCTCGATCACGAGGCGGACGCCCCGCGTTCTCTTTTCTATGCATATGCGTTCCGTGTATATGCGTATCCATGCACCGGTCTCCCGCCTGTATTTCAGGCTGTTCTGCAGGATCTGGTTTAAGATGAACGCGATCCATTTCCTGTCCGTACAGACCGCATCTTTGCAGTCGATTTCCACCTGCACGGCATTTTGTATAAAATAATATTTGCTGCGCCCGACCACTTCCGCCGCCACTGCCCCCAGATCCGTCTCCTGGATCAGATAATCCTTATAAACCTCGTCAGAGCGCGCGTAGTAGAGCGCCATATCCACATAATTCTCGATCTTACTGTTCTCAGCGCTGATATTTCTCGTGACCTCACTCCTGTGGTTCTCGCACATCAGCGCGACGCTGGTGATCGGCGCCTTGATCTCATGTACCCAGCTTTCTATGTATTCGCGGTAGGCGTCCCTTGTCTCCTCCGCCGCGTGGATCCTCTCGATGACCGCACCGTTGGACCTGCGTATCATTTCCCGGTACAGCCGATCCTCGAGCCGCTCCGAAAAGGGCATTAACTCTCCGAGCAGCCAGCGCTGGTCGATCTGCGCCAGCACCGCTTCCATTCTGGAAAAATACTGCTTTCTTTTGCGGTATTCATAAACGGTCCACGCCAGAAGGATCAAAAGCCAGCAGATCCAGATCAGCAGACAGGCGTCTCTGTGATAACCTGTCGCCAGCAGAAACCCACCGAGCGCCATCATGCAGACCAGATGGAGGACATACAGCATGATCCTGTCTTTCAGAAACGATATGACATTCATAGGCGATACCCCATTCCGCGCTTCGTCTCCACCAGGTCGTGCACGCCGAGCTGCTCGAGCTTTGCCCTGATGCGCGTCATATTGACGCTCAGCGTGTTGTCGTCGATAAAGACCTGATTGTCCCACAGATACTCGATCAGCTCGATGCGCGGTATGATCCTGCCTGTATTCTGGAACAGATAATAGAGGATCTTAAACTCATTTTTTGTCAGTTCCGCCTGACGGTTCTGGCAGCGGATACTGCCGCGCGCGACGTCAAGCTCCACACCGCGGTACGCGAGCCTGTCCGGCTCCTTCTCCTGCCCCGCTGCCCTTTTTGTCCGTTTCAGCACTGCCGTGATGCGCGCCAGCAGAACCGGCGGGTAAAACGGTTTTGTGACATAGTCGTCCCCGCCCCTTAACATTCCATTGAGTTCGTCCGCAGAATCCGTCTGGCTGGTCAGAAAGATCACAGGCACATCCGACACCGCGCGTATTTTCGTACAGACGTCAAAGCCCGATTCCCCCGGCAGCCGGATATCCAGCAGGATCAGATCCGGCTCTGCCGCCAGCGCCGCAGCCGCTGTGTCCTGAAATTCGCCAAGCGCCGTGACTTTGTAGAGCGCATTTTCCAGCAGGAGCTTCAGCTCCTGCCTGATCGCCGCCTCGTCCTCCACGATCACGATATGCATGTTCATTCTCACCCTTTCCTGCAGCTCATTGTTAAACTGGTATCACAAAATACAGCGGCCGGCGATCAAAATAAGGACTCGACTACCTGATCAATGGATTTCTCGTACTCATCATCGATCAGAATATAGTCCGCATGGTTCTTCTGCGCCAGTTCCAGTACTTGCGCGTTATCCGCCGACACGGTCTCCAGGGTGCAGTACCCGTCGTCCAGGCGTTCTTCGAGGACACTCGCATATTTTTTGATGTCCTCAAAATGATGCCTGATATAGTGCCCGCTCAGCACAAGACAGCAATATCTGATATGATCCAGATATTCGCTCTCAAAATCCTTTTTCCAGTCAAACGGAATATAGCACCCCTCCACTATCAGGTTTTGATCGTTCTCTATGGCTGTCCTGATCATCTCGCGGACGATCGGCCACAGGTACGCCGTCAGATCATCGCTTCCGCTCATGGGCGTAAGAGATGTATTTCCGCTGCGGATCAGCCCCATTTTCAGATGGTCGATCGACAGATAGGGATATTTGTACCGTTCAAGTAACTTCTGGGCAAGAACGGTCTTGCCCGTATGCGATGCGCCTGTTATCAAAATGATCATTGTTTCACTCCTCTTCAACAATATTCCCATATCTTATTTAATTGGCCGTGCCATTTTTTCTTTCCACCTATGCTTTCTGCAACCCTTATTTTACCACAATGATTTTTCATATGCCACTGATTCAGTTGCAAAAGTTACAAAAAAGGAACCAGAGTACAATAGAGTGAGAGAAAATATGCAGGACGATATGGCGGGCTATAACTTCAATTACAAGCCTTATCCGAAAGACTTCAAATTATTTCTATATTCCTGCATCTCCATTTCGTCCGTGTTGTCTAAAACAAATTGCAGCTCGTTTGTTACCTTTTCACGGTCATAGGGAAGATACGCTGTTACGGGCGTGAAATTTGAAACTGTGTTTGCAAATAAATGTGTGCGTATATTTAAGTTGTTGATTAACATTTGTAATTCACGGATACGCTCTTTTTCTTCGGCAGGAACAAACAAGCCCTGCTGTGCCATCTGGTACAGCTCCGTGTCTGGGAAAAGCGTAAGAGAGTCCACGGAAACAAAATACGGATTGAGCTGGCTGAACAGTTCAGCACTATTCCTTGCATTCCGGTATCCGCCGTCTCTTCCCGCAAGCCCTGTCATATAAACAAAGTAGTATTCAATACCTGCTTCTTCCAATTTCCTACATTGCTCCAGAATATCCGCCGAGGTATATCCTTTATTGGCAAGGGCAAGCGTTTCGTCATCTCCGCTTTCCACGCCGATGCTCAGCCCGTTAATGCCCATTGCACGGAGCTTCTTAAGCTGCCATACCTCTTTGTCTTTTATATCACGGATGCTCGCAAACATAGCCATTGTCTGACACTTGATCAGATAGTCCCTGACCGTCAACGCCCGCAGTTTGAGATTTTCATAGCTCATTGCAAAAGGGTTCGCTCCCGTCCAGAAAATCCTTCGGGCGTTTGGCTGATAACTTTTGATCTCTGCCAAATCCTCCTCAAATTCCTCAATAGGCGACATTCGGAAGCACTCACTTTTGTACAGGCTGCAAAACCTGCATTTATGATAGGTGCAGCCAGAAGTAGCCTGTATGATGACCGAATGCGCTTCATATGGTGGTCGCCAGGTTCTGCCTGTAAAGTGCATGATTATTCCTCCTCGCTTACAGATGATGAACACTTTTTCTATATCGCTGTAATTTTTCTTCGCTGACATTTCCTATGATTTCATCAAGAAATGCCAACAGCTTTTTCTTGTCTTTCGGCAGTTGCCCATGAAACTGGTACGCATTGGAAGCACCCATTGCCGCAAAGACGGCAGGTATCTTCAAATTCTCAATGAGCGTCCGCATTTCCTTATATTTTTCGAGTTCGCCCTCCTCCTGCCAGTTCCCACGCTGTATTTCAGCATAAAGTTCGGAATCGGGATAGATCGTAAGCATATTTGCCCCGATAAGCGCAGGGTGTATCTGATTACATAGTTCAGCCGTCAATTTTGCTCCGGTTTCTCCACGGCCTGCTCCGGAAATGCTCACCAGGTAAAAGAAACTGTAATGAATGCCTGCTGCATCTAATCTCTGGCATTGCGCTATGATGTCGGCAGCGGTATAGCCCTTATTCATGAACCGCAGGGCCTCATCATCGCCTGTCTCTATTCCTATCGTTAGACCGTCATACCCCATATCCCGCAATTTGGCAAGCTCCTCATCGGTTTTAGGGATAACATCTGTAATTCTTGCAAACGAGCCGATAGATTTAACGAATGGAAGATATTTGCGGATCAGGTCTGCAATCGCAGTTAATTTGTCATAAGACAAAACAAAGGGGTTCGCTCCCGTCAAAAATACCCGGCGGGTATGCCCGCTGTTCCAACCTTTCATCGCTCTTTGAGCCTCCCGCAGATCACTCTCAATATCCTCCAGAGGGGACATTCTGAATTTGAACGGCAGATCATGATACAAGGTACAAAACTTGCATTTATGATGCGTACAGCCTGCCGTTACCTCCAACAAAAGGGATGCCGCTTCATACGGCGGTCGCCAAATTGTTCCTGTGTAGTGCATAAAACCGCTCCTTTCCTTATCCCTGCGCTGCTTTTTGTGCATCAAGGATATCCTGCGCAATCTGTATCACTTATTTTCCTACAGCTCCTAATTATACTTTCGTACAATGATTTTACAAGTACTGTACTTTTTTTCAGTACTTATATCCAGGCGGTACATTGATTTTTGAGAAAAAAGTGTGATATACTAACTTAGAAGGAGTGACAGGAATGAAAAAGAGTACATTGGCTGTTGAACGCTGTAAAACCGTTTCTACCATACAAAAAATCCTGGGCGGTAAATGGAAGATTGAAATCATCTATTATATCGCCTTTCGGGATATACACCGCTTCGGGGAACTTCGCAGGCATATCGGCGACATTACGGAATCAAGCCTGACAAAGCAGCTCCGGGAACTGGAAGCCGACGGCTTCATTACCCGTTATGATTACAAAGAAGTACCTCCCCATGTGGAGTATAACCTTACTGAATTAGGCAAAAGCTTTATTCCCGTTTTGGAACACATAAAACAATGGGGAGATGAAAACCTCAGCGAATAAACAAAGCACCCTGTCTGGCAGGCACATACATAGCAAGGACGTAATACTTATGGTTACAAACAGCATACGCTACATATACGATTCAAATATGGGCATGGAATTGATCTTCTGCGAAAATTCAACAATATCCTATCCCACACATAACCATGTTTCCGTACTCACGATCGGCATTGTGTTAGATGGCTCTATTGTGCTGACTGCGAATCATAATGCACAGGTTTATGAAAAAGATCAGACCTTTATCATTCGCCCATATATGCCGCATAGTATTTTGGCACACAGCAGCTATACTTTGCTAAGTTTATGTATTGACAAGAATATTGCCGCGCAGTATTCCACCGATAAGATCCGGCATAACATAATGACGATGTTAAGAAATGTTTCCAATACAGAACGAATCAATCCGTACCGGATATCACGATTATCAGACTGCTTAAACTCATTATCCGCCTACACAGATTGGCGTTCTGAAAGCCGGGATCCATTGATCAATAACCTGAAAAAGCAGTTGGAATTATATCCCGAAGCCCAATTCAGTATTGAAGAAATGGCACAAAACGCATTGATCAGCAAATACCATTTTATCCGAAGCTTTAAGGCAGAAGTGGGTCTTACGCCGCATCAGTTTCAGCTTCAAAACCGCATCCGCAAGGCACAACGATTGATGCGCAGCGCCGAAACAATAACAGAAGTGGCTCTGACCACAGGTTTTTGCGATCAAAGCCACTTCATAAAGCAATTTAAAAAACAGGTAGGCTTGCCTCCGCTGACTTACAAATTATCTTCCCGGACAATTAAAAGTGGGGAAATAAGTTAGCACAACGCAGGCATGAATTTTGCGAACAGGTAAAGACCATTTTCTCCTGCAATGACCTCGTGCGGCACTCCGACAGGAAAAATGGAAATTACGCCTGCTTCATAGGGCAGCTTCGCTCCATTGTTCACACAGATGCCTGCACCAGAAATAACCTCATGTGTCTCTAACTGCTTCTCATGGATATGATTGCCAATCTTCTTATTAGGGGCTATCCTCACAAGATGGAAGCTAAACTGTCCATCTGTCTTTTCGGATGTGATGATATGTTTTAATTCCACACCCTCGAAAGCAGGATGTTTCGACCACGGAATAGCATCAAAAGCAACCGTAGCTTCTGGCAAAAGCAGCTTTCCTCCCTCATTGAATTTTTCAAACAGATTTTTATAATCCATTCCCAACACTTCCTTTCAAATTTTTTGACAGTGTTCCTGCCTGCTAATATCATAACAATAAGCACAAAATTTGAATTGTAAAAAATTGCGGAATGAAAAATAATATCGATTAACTCATCAGCTATTTCACAAAATAGCAGTAATCCAAAATGACATTTCCCTTTTCATCAGGCGTTGTAAAGCGGGGGCACAGACAATTCTCAAAAGACATCACAGCGCCATCGTCAGCGGCAGCGATCTCCATGCCCGCATTGCGGACAGCTTCCCAGCAATTTCCCACGGCACCGTGCACTTCGTCCTCCCTGCCGTAGATCCAGCAGGTTCCCAGACTTGACTTCGGAAGGTCGATCTGCTCAAACCCTTCTGGAACCTCTGTATTCTCAGGCGTGAACATTCCGATCCAGTACTCCAGCAGTTCACCGTTCTTACGGCGCTCGAGTCCAACGTACGCTCCGCCGTTTTCCCAGACCGCTAAGATCTGATCCGTTCCGCCCATGCTGTTCTCAATGGTGTCAAACCAGCCGTTTGCAAACCACTCGCCCCAGCCGCCGTAATCGTGATATCTCTTTCCGATAAATCTCATTGCAGGGACTTCCTCTTTGAACACTTTTGTAATTTCTGCCATCATTTTTCTCCTTTTCCTTTTTATCATTTATTCTTAGGAACTGCGCAGCGGGACATTTAGACAAGTCAAACTGATGAGTTATTTGTTTGCAGTTCCTTAATATGAATAAATATCTGTTCCGAATATTCCCTGCTGTCTTCCCTGTATGTCTCAAAATCACAGTCACCGGGATATGTATACGCACTCTGCGGAATCCACTCCTGCAGCCATGCGCCCATGATATGATCCCATGTACTGCGTATCGTATTGACAAATGTATACTTATCCGCCCCGGGCGTATCAAAGACCGCATACAAACCGCCTTCCACACGTAGCTGCACCGTTCCTGACAGATCTCCCAAGGCATGCTCTGTCAGGATGCCTATGTAATAGTCGAGCCGATTTCTCTCAAAATCCCACACGGAAAAGCCATAATCAGTCTGCGCCTCCCCGCCGGATAATTTTCTGGAGAATCCCCCGCAGTTATATTTGTTCCAAAACAGGGGCGGGTCCTCCTCATCACTTTTATACACGATTGCGCAAAACGGCTCTAATGTCACGATCCCTGGAACCAGTGCGGCCATATCTTTATGCACTTTATTCCTGTGAAGCAGTTTCAGACTGTTGTCAGCCATTCTGTAGTCCGACGGACGTATATGATGTTCTGACTGAAATGCCCTTGTAAAATTCTCTTTGGAATTAAACCCGTGCTTAAACCCGATCTGGGAAATAAATTCATCGCTATCCGCAAGATCGCGGGCGCTTTCCGTGATCCGCCTTCTGCGAACATATTCCAGCGGCGTCATGTCCAATGATTCCTTAAATAACCGCAGAAAATGATATTTGGAATAGCCTGCGGCAGAAGCCAGATGATCCAGGTCAATGTCTTCATACAGGTTGTCCTCGATGTATTCTAAAACCCTTTCAAGTGATTCTGCATATTTCATGATCAAACTCCTCACAAACAGTATACCATATCTGCGGCAGAACTGTTGATATGGATTGCGGTTTTGACCAACTAATCTAAGATTTCACTGATCAATTCTTTACTGCCCTCGTCATAAAATACAGTTCTGTGATGTCTTCCATCTGGCATTCCATGTATCCGTTGATCAGGAAACCGCAATCGATCAGACCTCCTAAATATGTCTCCATTGTATGCCCATACTCGATCCAGTCCGAGTCATCATGATCCGTCGAGCAAAAGGGCATTCTATGTACTGCCTTGTAGTATCCGCCGTCTGCATCATCGATATGATCGCACACGTAATTGATCGGATTGGGCGCCATCATAATAAAGACGCCCCCTTTGCTGAGTACGCGATAACATTCCCGAAACACAGCGCCCGGTTCCGGCACATACATTAACGAAGGCGGATTGATGATATAATCAAACGTGCCTTCACCAAACATTGACAGATCGCACATATTCCCTTTCACGATCTCCATCTGCAGATTTTCCCTTTCTGCGGCTGCCCGATCCTGATCCAGCATCTTATCCGAAAGGTCGATGACCGTGACTTTCGCGCCTGCACATGCGAGCAGCGGCGCCTGCAGACCGCCTGCCCCTGCCAGACAGAGCACCTTTTTGCCTTTGATGTCCGACAGCCACTCATCGGGAACTTCCCTGTCAAAAAAATGCAGTTTCAGTTTCCCTGCCCTCGCAGCCTGAAGCTCCTCTCTGGAAGCACCCGCAGCCCAGTCCACCTGTTTTGCGACAAGACTGTCTATATTCTTTTCCACCTGTTCAAAAATATCTTTCAAGATCATTTTACCCTCATCATTGATCACTTAACAATTCCTTACTCCTGTACAATTCCGCAAAATACCCGTTTGCCGCCATCAATTCCGCAAAGGATCCGTTCTCGACGATCCTGCCGTCCCGAAAGACGAAGATCCGGTCAAATTCATTGACAAAGTTCAGGCGGTGGACGATCGCGATCACCGTGGCAGTACTCACCCGCGCCAGGATATTTTTCATGACAATGCCCTCTGTCACATTATCAAGCGCCGATGTCGCCTCGTCCAGCACAACGATCTTCGGATCGCCAAACCACAGTCTCGCCAATGCCAGCCGCTGCTTTTCGCCGCCCGACAACAAGGTCCCTCTTTCACCGATCCTCGTGTCCAGCCCGCTGTCCAGCGAGGTGACCAGCGGCAGCAGTTGCGCCCCTTCAAGAGCCGCATACAAGTCTGCCTCCGAAACCGCGCTGTCAAATACCATGTTTTCCCTGACCGTGCCGTCAAACACAGGCGCGTCCTGCGACGAATACGACACTTTCTCGTACAGGGACTCCAGTGCGATGTTCCTGAGCGGCTCATCGTCAAAATAAATGTCGCCCTCCTCGTATTTCAGCAGGCCGATCAGGAGCTTTGCCAGTGTCGATTTCCCGGAACCGGACTCCCCGACGAATGCGACCTTTTCGCCTTTTTGGATCGTCAGGCTGACAGCATCCAGCACTTTTGACATGCCCTGTTGCAAAGCGTCCTGCACTCCATCGCCACAGCCGCTGCTGCCAGGCTTTGATATGCTCCGGGCCTCCGTCAGCGCCGGCGGACGGTCTTCCTCCGGCTGCCCGTGTTCATAGAAGAACGATACCTGCTCCACGCGGATCCCATTCGAGAGCGTATCAAATGGCACACCCTCCCCAAGCTGCTGATCCTCCTTCAGATCCAGCACCCCCGCAAACCGCAGCCACGCCGTCCTGTTCAGCTTGTACTGAACATAGATCACGTTGAATATGGCGATCGGCGTGTACGCATTATCGATCAGCGTGATCAGTGCGACAACAGAGCCGACGGACAGGCGGCTGTTGTGCCACGCATAAGTCAGGATCCCGATATCCAGACAGGCGACCAGCAATGCAAAGATCGTGAAAAACGCCTCATGGATCATCGTCATCTTTACTTTGGACGACACAATGACGCGCCTGGCCTGGGACGCTTTTCTGATCTCGTCCGGAAACTGATGTTTCATGCGGAAAACCAGCATTTCCATAAAACCGCGCACGAGAAAATGATTCAGTTCCTCCTCGTTGGTCAGGATCTTTTCCTTGATCTGGTACAGCCCTTTGAGCAGCAGATTTGTCACGATAAAAACAACGACATATCCTGCCATGAGAAAAAACGTGATATTCTGATCGATCTTCCAGATAAAATACAGACTGAACAGGATCGTCGGAAACAGGCTTCTGACAACACAGAACCAAAAATCATACAGAACACCCTTTCCTGCATCGGCACCGTTCTCGATCTGCTGCACCAGCCTGCCTGTCCCAAGCTTCTGGTACTCCGCATAATCCATCTTCCCGATCTTGCGCAGTGCCAGCAATTTGAAATCCAGATAGATCTCGTTTGCCAGCCTGGACGACGGGTACTCGTCCAGATAGTTCATTCCATAGTGGACGACCAGGATCACCCCGTAGAAGAGGATCCCACAAAATGTGATCGTCCTGCCCGTCATTCCATCAACGATCCGCTGGAAATAGTCCGCCTTGAAATTTGACATAAAGGCATTGAACACACCGATCGCCAGATACATCGCGATCCAATACCGGTTGTTTTTCATTATTTCTTTCATATAACGCATAACTGTACTCCGTTTCTTACATCTCATAATTTCATATTTCTTAGCATTTTTTATTGAAACAGTACAGTTGTGACTGTCAGCAGGTTCTTTGATCATTCCTCAGCACAATCTGCCAACAGTTCCACACATCAACTGTACTGAGTCCTTACCTCGGATATTTTTCATCAGATGAATTCACCTCGCTTCCTTTTCTCTAATCATATTATGCCGTACAGTTTTCTGTGCGTCAATGCCCATTTTTTTTACAATATTTATGAATAAGGCTTGCATATTCGAGAGCAAATAAGTATAATCAAATACAAACAAGATAAAACGAGTAGAAATGTGAAATTGAGGTATTTATTATGTTTATGGAAGAACGACAAAAAGATATTATTCGAAAAGTAAACCAAACAGGACGAATCTTAGTATCAGAAATTCAGGAATGTTATCAGATTTCGGCAGATTGTGCAAGGCGGGATCTAAGGATGTTGGAAAGGAAAGGATTACTGCAGAGAACACATGGCGGCGCCATTGCAGTTAATTCAAAAGAAATCTATCCCACACCGACATATAATCCAATAGATATAAAAGAAATTCAGACTGATTACTTGGCAGTTGCCAAAAAAGCAATCGAGTATATTCAAAACAAGGATGTCATTTATATTACCACATCTTTAGTCGGGTATTATATGGCTGAAAATCTGCCGGAAAATATAACCATTACAGTATTGACAAATTCCGTTACCATTGCAGAGGTATTGCGCAAAAAAATAAATATATCCGTTATATTATTGGGCGGAGAAATGTCCCATCGTGGGCACTGCCATGATTTTTATACCATTCAAATGGTGAATAATATCCGCATGGATAAAGCTTTTTTGTCACACGCCGCATTGTCTTTGGATTTTGGGGCATCCATTCACGATCCTGCCGGTGTGGAATTTGGAAAAGCTGTTATGAAGAACAGCGGGATGAATATCGGGTTATATCCGTCTAAGAAGATAGGGCGAAATTCCATCCATTCTGTATGCAGGATAAAAGATTATGACTTACTGATTACGGACAATAATGTATCAGAGGATTTTCTGATACAGATTAGGGAACTTGGAGTGGCTGTAGAAACAGTTCGTTTGAAGGAGGTATGAGAAATGTATTGTATATTAGTGACAGGTATTCCGGCAGCAGGAAAAAGCACTATGGCAAAAGTTATGTCAGAAAAGCTGAAACTGCCTGTTATTTCAAAGGATATCATCAAAGAATTGCTGTTTGACAATGTTGGTTTTCAGTCGAGAGCAGAAAAAGTAAAACTTGGAATTGCCAGTATGGAAATCATGTATTATGCCGCAGGTCAACTTATGAAAGCAGAGCAACCTTTTATCTTGGAGAATAATTTTGAATATTCATCAGAACAGGGAATGAAAAGCCTTTTAGAAAAATATCAATATTCCGTATTGACCATTACCTTAACGGGTGATTACAAAGTGATTTACCAGCGTTTCCTGGAACGCGAAAACAGTCCTGACAGGCACAGGGGGCATGTAGTGAATGACTGCTATCCGGAAAAGAAAGAAAATAATATGAAAACCCTAAAAGCAAAAACTATTTCTTATGAAAATTTTGTTTGTGGAATCGAAAAGAGGGGATTTGATGCCTTTTGCGTTGATGGCAAACAAATCAAAGTTGATATAACAGATTTTTCAACAATTAATATGGAAGAGTTATTTTCACAGATTGAGGCATGGAAGGAGGAAATTCTGCATGATTGACGCGCATGTTCCTCTGGAAAAAGGCGATTATTCGGTGGAATGGATAGAACAGTTTCTTGCGTATTTACAGCTTGCACAAGCGCTTTGTTTAAATGATATGTATATTGAGGAAAGCAGCGGATTGGCGATTAATTATGGCGATAAACAGTTGGGAATGAATGCGGATATGTTGGAGTGCATGGTAAGGTGTAATGTGCCAATTCTGACAGCATCAGATGCACACTCGCCACAAGATGTTGGTCTATATATTAAAGAAATGAACGAATTGATTCAATATTTCTAATGGAATGTTACAAATGAAATTATGGTGTGAAATTTTCAAATAACGTAAAGGAATGGTTATTGGTATGGAAGATATTATAGAAAAGTATAGAGGAAATTATATAGCAGAGATGCGTAAAGTAGTAGGGCATGCGCCGCTTAGGACAATAGGGTGCGGAGTTATTATTGAAAACGACAAAGGGGAAATATTACTTCAAAAGCGACGCGATAATGGACTTTGGGCAATCATTGGCGGTTCTATGGAGATTGGGGAAAAATT
>JAETQI010000077.1 GCA_021770755.1 Lachnospiraceae bacterium | reverse complement strand
TCTTATGGAATTGTGGGTAACTCTGTTTGCAGGACGTGGGAAAGCTGCACTTTAGCTTTTCCATGTGCTGTGAATAGAGTTATCCATGATTCCATAGCCTGTTATGCACATTTCCATAATGCTTGTCTTTTGGTCTTTGGTTTCTTTGGTTCGGAATAGTGTGGTGCTGGCGGTCTATCTCCTGTTTTGGTTGCTTGCTTCTTTACCGTACATGAGCGTTTTATCAGGGAATGCACATTTATCTGTCCTTTAGATATATGGAAAAGGGCGGCATATCTATCCTTTTGAAAATATTTGTAAAGAAGACAACAGTATTTCCATGGGAGACGAAGCCGTAATCGGAAAAAGAATACAGAAAGTTAAACCCCGTGACAGGACAGTCAGTCCGTTTCGTGCTCCCACACTGCAATTCGTGCAGAACAATTGCAGTGATGCTGTATGGCATGATAAAATCAGGAGAAAATCGAGTAGGGGAGTGTGTGTATAAAAAGCACTGTTATGCGATGAGGGGGGCTGAAAATGGTCATGTCAAATACGAAAAAGAGGGAAAAAAAGTATTGTTTTCTGGAAAATACGTTCTGTTTTTTCCGGGAAATGTGTGTCAGGGAACCGATGGCGGCGCTGTGTTTTGTTCTGGCGGTGTCCAGCGGTGTATTGCTGCCATATCTTAGTGCCGGACTGCCAAAGCTGGTGCTGACGGGGCTGGAAAACGGGTGGGCGCAGTCCCTTTTTCTCGGCCGGCTTCTCGTTCTGGCGGCAGTTCTGGCGCTTGTGGGTATCCTGCGGGCGGGAACGGGCGTTTATGTGGAGACCAGAACCTGTACGATTCCGGATCTCTATAACCTGCGCATCATGAAAAAGAGGCTGTCTGTGGACTATGAGGTTCTGGAGAATGAGCGTTTCCACAATGAGGCGTATGCCGCCTATGACTCGGTCTGCAGGCACCACGCCGAACTCCGGCGCGGCTGCACGATCTGGAAGGATTTTCTGGTGGCGGCTTTGTCGGTGGCGCTGTACGGCGGAATCCTGTTCACCCAGAGTGCGGGCATCCTGATCCTGGTGCTGCTGCCCACGCTGACGGCGTCTTTTTTACAGAAAAGAGCCAGGGCGTATGACAAAAAGATGCGGCATTTCGCGGAAGCAGCCAACCGGAAGATGGATTATGTGGCGCGGCTGACCGCCGATTTCAGGGCGGGCAAGGATATACGGATCTTTGACCTGTCAGGGTGGCTTTTGGGGATCCTGAAAAAAGAGCGTAAGATCAGCGAGGGCTATGTCAAACGGTGGGAAAATGCCTACCTGGCGGCAAATTGTGTGGATTCCGTCCTGAATTTTGTGCGGGATGGCTGTGCGTATGTGTTTCTTATTGTCCAGATCGTCCGGGGAGAGATGGCTGTGTCCGATTTTGTCTGGTATATGGCGATGGTAGTAAACACCCAGCAGGCATGTTCCCAGCTTCTCTCCGTTGGAGAGCGGATAGGGCGGCTGAATCTGGATTACGGCAGGCTTCGGCAGTTTTTGGATAGCTGGGAGGGGACAGCTTTTTCGGGAAGGCAGCAGTCGTTGGAAAAAGAGCAGGCGGCAGAGATCACTTTCCGGCATGTGAGCTTCGCCTACCCGGAGAGTCCTGCCGCTACGATAAGAGACGTAAGCTTTACTATCCGTCCCGGGGAGAAGATTGCCCTGGTGGGATTAAACGGCGCGGGAAAGACGACGCTGGTAAAGCTTTTGTGCGGGCTCTATCACCCCACGGAGGGAGAGATCCTGATAAACGGGCGGAATGTGCGGGAGTATGACAGGGAAGAATATTACAGGATGATCTCGGCCGTATTTCAGAACGTGAAGCTGCTGCCCTTAAGTATCGCGCAGAATGTAGCTTCCGCGCCGGAGGCCGGCGCGGCTCAGGCGGGGATGGATCCTGAACGGGTGCGGCATTGCCTAAAGCTGGCGGGGCTCTGGGAAAAGGTGGAAAGCCTTCCGCAAAAGGAAAACACCTCTCTGGGAAGGCGGGTCTGCGCCCAGGCGGTCGATCTGTCCGGCGGCGAAATGCAGAAGCTCTGGATGGCAAGGGCATTTTATAAAGAAGCGCCTGTCCTTGTCCTGGACGAACCGACTGCGGCGCTTGATCCGCTGGCTGAGCAGGAGGTCTATGAGAGATACCGGGAAATGTCCGCGGGGAGAACCTCTGTATTTGTTTCCCACAGACTCTCCAGCACCAGCTTCTGCGACAGGATCTTTTTCATGGAAAAGGGACAGATCACGGAGGTGGGAAGCCATCAGGCGCTTCTGGAAAGGGGCGGCGCCTATGCGGAGCTGTACCGGATCCAGAGCCAGTACTACAGGGAGGAGGACGAAGAAATATGCGGGGAATAGACAAAAAAGATTCGGAATTTCAAAAGGATGTGCGCAGTCATGTGAGAGCGGTCCGGCTCCTGCTTATCTACAGCCGGGAGTGGGCTGTCATGGGGGTCACGCTGGTGATGGACGGCGTTTACCCGTTTATCAGCATCTATGTCTCCGCCATGCTGCTCGACGCCCTCTATGAGAAAAGACCGCTTGAGGAGATGGTATTCTGGGCGCTTTTGGGAGCTGGGGCGTCACTGCTGGTAACTACGCTGCGGCATCTGACGGCAAAGTATAAAAACACCCTCTGGTGGTCAATGCGCTTTCGTATGGAGGAACCCATGATGGAAAAAGCGATGGGGATGGACTATGAGCTGATGGAGGATGAGGCGGTGCAAAAGCTCCGCTCAAGGCAGGCGGAATACCTCAAGCGCGGCGGGAGCGCTTTTGAGATCTTTATCTGGCAGATGGAGCTCTTTCTCACCGCCTGTCTGAAGCTGGTCTTTGCCATCGCAACAGTCTGTACGTTGCCGGCAGTGTCCTCCCGGGGCGGGCGCATGACCGCCGTTGCGACCGTGGTGGTGCTGTCGGCGGGGCTTGGTCTGATGCGGAGGACGGCACACCGTGCCAGCAGACGGGAGTACCAAATCTGGCGGGACGATGCGGATAACGAGCGCCTGGACACGTTCATCATGTCGGAGGTGGTTCTGGATCCGGAAGCCGGAAAGGATATCCGCCTGTTTCATCAGCAGGAGCTGTTGATGGAATACGGCGAAAAGATGTGCGAAAACGGGAGGAAGGTATACAGAGAGATTTCCGTGATCCGGATGGGGCAGGGGTTTCTGCAGAGTCTCTGGGCGGCGGTGCTGGGTGCGGCCGCGTACCTCTACACTGGACTGCAGGCGTACGCGGGAGCGATCGCCCCGGGAAGCGTTGTGCGCTATGCCGGAGGCATCCAGCAGATGGTGCAGGCGGTCTCGGATCTCCTGTATAGCTGGGATTATCTGCACAACTACAGGGGAAGGATGGATGAGTTCTTTGCCTATCTGGACCTGCCGGAAAAAAAGAAAAAGGGAACGATCCCGGTGCAGAAGCGGCGGGATGGACGGTTTCTGATCGAATTTAAGAATGTTTCCTTCAAATATCCGGGAACGGACGTATGGGTGCTGAAAAACATGAATCTGCGCTTCGAGATCGGGGAGCGCGTGGCGCTGGTAGGCCCCAACGGCTCGGGCAAGACTACTTTTGTCAAGCTTCTCTGCCGTCTCTATGATCCCACGGAGGGAACGATCCTGATGAACGACGTGGATATCCGGAAATACCGGTATGGGGAGTACATGCGGCTGTTTTCCGTCGTCTTTCAGGATTTTCAGGTTTTTTCGCTGAAGATGGGAGAGTATATCGCAGGAAATGAGAAGGTGGACCGGCAGAAGGCGCTGGAGGCGGCAGGCAGGGCAGGGCTCGGGGAGCTGCTGTCCAGGATGCCGGATGGGCTGGATACCGTGATCGGGCGGGATTTTTCAGAAAATGGCTTTGTGATCTCCGGCGGGGAAGCGCAGAAGCTTGCCATGGCGCGTGCCATTTATAAAGACGCCCCGTTCGTGATCCTGGACGAACCGACTGCCGCACTGGATCCGGTGACGGAGAATGAGGTCTATACCAGATTCCATGAGATCATAGGAAACAAGACGGCTCTTTTCATATCCCACAGGCTTTCAGCCTGCCGGTTTGCCGGGGAGATCCTGGTGTTTGAGGACGGGGATATCGTGCAGCGGGGGAGTCATGACGCGCTGTGCGGACAGGAGGGGCTCTACCGGAGGATGTGGGAGGCGCAGGCGAAGTATTATAACATTACTTAATTGCAGGAAACGGGCGTATGTGGTACGATATAGGAAGTCAGGCGTAAACGGAGGATATGGGGAAATGAAGCCTTTGCGGATCGCGGTCTGTGATGACGAGCAGGCGGAGTGCGAGCTTATGGAAAAGTACATCAGGGAGTGGGCAGCCTGCAGGGCGTATCAGGCGTTTGTCTTATCTTTTTCCGGCGGGGAAGCGCTGCTGCAGGCTTTTTTCCAGAAGGGCTTCGACCTGGTGCTTCTCGACATTCAGATGCAGGGAACGGACGGGATGAGCGCCGCCAGAAGGATCCGTGCAGCAGACCCTGATGCAGGAATCTTTTTTGTCACGGGGTATGAGGATTATCTGGCGGAGGGCTATGAGGTGGAGGCATTCCGGTATCTGTTAAAACCCCTGCGGCGGGAAAAGCTGTGGGAGGCGCTGGATCTTTTTCTGATCCGGAGGATGAGAGATCAGCGATACTGGACGGTGGAGACGCCGGAAGGCCAAAAGAGGGTGGCGCTCACAGAGATCCTGTATCTGGAATCCTTCGGACATACCTGTCTGATGCATACGCTGGAAGAGTGCTTTCTGGTAAAGAAAGGCATATCGGAGATTGAAAAAGAACTGGAGATCCTGGGGCTTTCGGTGTTCCGCACCCACCGCTCCTATCTGGTGAATCTGGCGCAGGTCACCGCGGTCGGACGGGACAGGGCGACCCTTGCAGGGGGCAGCGAGGTCCCTGTGAGCAGGACACAGTACCAGGGGCTGAACCGCGCGTTTATCCGCCAGTTCCGCAGGGAGGGATAGCTGTTCTTCCTGCCCGGTCTGGAGACTGCGCTGTGCTGAAAGGATATGAACTATGCTGACTCTTTTTCTCGTCCTGCTGCTGCTCTTGGGGCTTGCAGCGGCTTTTGTGTGGATTCCCCGCCTGATCGACAGGCGGACGGAAAGCTTCCAGAGCGATCTGGTAAACCGTCATTATGAGGAAGTGGAAACGATGTACCGCACCATGCGGGCATGGCGCCATGATTACCACAACCACATCCAGGCGGCAGGCTCGTACCTGGAACTGGGAAAATATGAGGAACTGGCGGTGTATCTCAAAGAGCTTGACGAGAGCCTCTATGAGATCGACCAGATCATAAAGACAGGGAATCTCATGGCGGATGCGATCTTGAACAGCAAGCTGTCCCTGATGCGCGAATACCAGATCCGGACAGAGGTGACAGCCCATGTGCCGGCGCAGATGAGGATCACGGATACGGAGCTGTGCGTACTCCTGGGAAACCTGCTGGACAACGCCATTGAGGCATGTCAGAAGGTTTCGGAGGAGGAGGGGCGTTTTATCAGGATCTATATGGACACCCTGCAGGAACAGTTCTACATCTCCGTCATGAACGGGATGCAGGGAAGCGCTGTGAGGTACGGGGAGCTGTTTCAGAGCACCAAGCGCGGGGCGGGGGTTCACGGCTTCGGCCTGCAGAGAGTAGACCGGATCGTTCGGAAGTACGGCGGCTTTCTGGACCGCCAGTCGGAGGAGGGCGTGTTTGCCACGGAGGTTCTTCTGCCGATCCGGTGAGACCTGGCATGGCGCATGAGGTGGCAACTGAGTTCAGTATGAGCGCATTTTCCAGTGTTTATTTTGAAAGACTCGTGGTAGAATGGTATATGATAGGAATGAATGTGAATGGATCAGGAGGAAAGAGAAATGATCAATAAATTTACGTGTCATAATTTTAGAAACATTCAAGCAGATGATCTGGAATTTGAAAAGATAAATATACTGATAGGTCCTAATAATTCCGGAAAGAGTAATTTTATTAAGGCAATCACATTTTTCTCGGAAATGTTAAAAAACGCGGGGGAAGGAAATCTGAAATCGGCCTTTTTGAGTTCAGTTGCCCGTAATGGCTGGGATCATTCTTTAAATAAATATGCAAAGGAAAATGAACCGATTGATTTTTCATGGGAGATCAATTTGAATGGTGAGCCAGTTTGCTATAAATTCTCTTATGAGGTGGGAGACCGGGTAGAAAAGTGTAATATTATATTGGAGGAATTGACTTCTGCCCAGTCGCGGGTTGGATATAACCAGGGATTTAATTATTTTAGGTGCCATGATTTAAAAGTAGGCACGGGAAAATTTTCTACGGCATTAAAGGTGGGAGATAAAAATCATAGATTGAGATTTGATGTGGATAGCAAAGAAACACTGGTCATGCAGTTTAAAGATATACTTCTGAGAAACAAAAATATTTATGGAAATGAGCTGATCAGAGTAAATATCGCACAGTTGTTGTATGGACTGCAGGAATATTTTAAGAGTTTCCATGTCTACACCAGTGCCCAGTTTGAGACGAGCCGTATGCGCGAACCAGTGAGTACCAAGGTGACAGACGACAATCTGAATCATACAGCTTCTAATTTTGTCAATGTTTTTAACAGGTATAAGGCGGAAGATATTCTCTGGAAAACAGGATTTGAGGAGAAACTAAAAGAACTGATCCCGGGTCTAAAGGTAGCTGACACAGTCAATGCGTATGATAAATCAATTTTTAAGCTGGTATATGACGGGGAGCAGTATGATCTGTCCGACGTATCTGAGGGAACGCTAAAGGGGTTGATATTGAATCTGCTGATCAACATGCCGATGGAAAAACCCAAAACATTGCTGGCGATCGATGAGCCAGAGACGAATCTGCACCCTGCATGGCAAAAAGTGGTTGGCAATTGGATACAGACGGCGGATACATTTTATCAGTGCTTTATCAGCACGCATTCTCCAGACTTTCTGGATGTTTTTACAGAGGAATTTCGGGCTGGAAAGGTTGCCGTTTTTGTATTCGGAAGCGATGGAAAGATTAAAAAAATCAGATATGAGGATATTGTCGATGAGTTGGGAGAATGGGAATTAGGAGATCTATACAGAACAAATGATCCGGCATTGGGAGGGTGGCCATGGTAGAGCGGATAGCGTGTTTTTTGACATGCGGTTATACGGAAGCTGGCGCGATGCAGTTTTTTCTTAGAAAACTAAATGACAGGTATGAGTATAAACAGTATCTGCCCAACAAAACGATCAAGAAGAAGGGGGATCCTAAAAGTATTTCAAAAGAAATCAGCGGACTTACGGGCGATGCGCTGCTGGAAAAGATTTATAATATTTTAGAGAAAAACAGAGAGGAAATCAGTGCATGCAAGGCTGTTTTGATCGAGGACGATCTGGATGGGAAATTTCATGATTATGACGACGGGCAGATCGCGGAGTACAAAGACCGGATCATCGCGGAAGTCCATTCCAGATTGCAAAAAGATATACCAGTATGGATATTGTATGCGTCACCGGAGGTGGAGAGCTGGTTTCTTGCAGACTGGAAAAATGGTTTTGAATATCTGTACTGCGACAGCGGTGTGGTTACAGATGTAGAGCACGGTGCAAAACAGTATTTTTCCTATCATTTGAAACAGTATATCAATCAATATGTGCTAAAACAATATTCAGAAAATATAGAGGAATTTGGCTGGTTTCAGGAAAAGTATGTTAAATTGAGTGATCTGCTCATCAGTGCAGTTCAGACGGAAGTGAAAACGTATATCTGTGAATGGAAGGATCGCAATGAGTCCTATGCGAATCAGATAAAGAATTCCAGAGATCTGTATTACTCTAAAAAATTGCATGGGGACAGAATGTTAAGGAATATTCAGCCGCAAGTTGTCGCGGAAAAGTGTCGAAAGTATTTTAGAGATACATATAATGAAATCCGGTATGCGGAGTTATAGAGCGTGTACGCGGAAAGAGGATCAGTGCAAAAAAGGCAGGATCCTCTCCACGACAAACACGGCCGCGCAAGCGAGCAGGGCGACTGTGAGCAGGCTCCTGCCCCGGTATGCCGCGATGACGGCGACGATGAGCCCTGCCAGCGCGGAGTAGATGCTCGCGGTGGTGTGCAGGATCGCCGGAAAGGTCATGGCGGCGAGGCAGGCATAGGGTACGTAATATAAAAAAGACTTGACGTGAATGTTGGTGATCTCCTTTTTGGACAGCGCGAGCGGAAGCATACGGATCAGGTAGGTTACGCCTGCCATCACAAGGATATAGAGATAGATGTTGTGTTCCATGTTATGATCCTCCTTATTTCGAATGCCCGTCCTCGATCGGTCTGAGCCATGCTGCGATGCCGGCAACCGTGACGGTTGTGATGATGATGACAAAACCCGACGAGATCCTATTCAGAACCGGAAGGATTGAGAATAAGAAGCTTAACCCCATCGCCGACAGGACGACGAGCAGAACCGTGCGGTTCTGCCTGGCGGGCGGTATGATGATCGCGAGGAACATTCCGTAGATGGCAACGCCGAGTGCGCTGATCACGAAGGCGGGAAGAATGTTCCCGGAAACTGCGCCCGCCAGCGTTCCCAGCACCCACCCTGGGACGGCGACGCTCGTGACGCCATAGTGGTAGGCGGGGGACAGCGCTTTGTCAAGGCTTGCATCCAGCCCGAAGATCTCGTCTGTCACGCTGTATGCCATGAGATACCTGTGCCAGCGCGGCACAGTGCGGTCCAGCTTCTGTGCCAGGGAGAAGGACATCAGGCAGTAGCGCAGGTTGATGACTAGCTGCGTCAGGGCGATCTCGATATAGGTTCCGCCTGCGGCGATGATCGCAAGTCCGGAGAACTGTCCGGCGGAGGTCACGTTCGTGAGCGAGATCAGCACCGCCTGCAGGATGCTCAGCCCGTCTGCGGCGGACGCCATTCCAAATGTAAATGATACGGCAAAATATCCCAGCGCGACCGCAACCCCGTCGCGCAGTCCGTTTTGATAGTCTTTTGTTTTCAAGAGTGTATCCTCATTTTTGTATTAATAGTTTCTTAGTGCTGCGTACTGTAATATACTACCACTTTGCAGGCAAAATAGCAAAGGGAATAGCAAAAAATGTAAAAGCGCATTGCCAGGAATCTAACAAAGATTCTCTGGCATTATTTGGTATAATGGGCATATCGTCAGGACATAGGGCACTCATCGAGGCATTTGACAAGTTTGTGGAGGACTGGAAAGCGCAGGGCGGAGAGCAGATCACGCAGGAAGTCAATGAGTGGTATCAGTCAGTGAGATAATGAGTATGAACAGACTTTCGCAATGGAAGGTCTGTATCGGAGAGAGGCGGCTGAGAGTTTCAGCGGCCTTTCTCGATTTCACATTGTATTTGGGGCCGTGCGGGTGTATGATGTATATCAACATAAATAAAAAAGGAGGCAGATCTGTTATGCAGAAGATAGAAATCGCCACAGACCATCTGATGAAAGGAACCATTCTTCAGGAGGCGGATCAGAGTACATACACATTTCAGTTTTCAAGAGAGGGTGCGGGGCTGCGTCTTCCGCAGCTCATAGCCTGTCAGGAACATTTACTGACTTTTCATGCGGAAGTGTTGGAGGAGCACAGCATTTCCCTGAATCTGCTGGTGTATGTCCGTGATGAGAAAGATCCCGCGTTTACGGTTCGTTTCGGGCTGCTTCCAGGGGTGGAGACGACTGTCTGCATCGATCTGGACTGGATGGACGCCCGCGAGCTGTTTCCGGAGGCGGTGACAGGCGGTTTAAAGATGGTGTGTCACGGAAGGCGCGTGCGGAGGGAGGAGATCGCAGAGATCACCCTGTCGTCCATGTCGGCATTCCACGACGTGAGACTGCGGTTCCGGGATATCATGCTGATGGATCAGTATCCTGGAAATCCTGTCCTGACGGACAAAAAACTGGTGGACTGCTTCGGACAGAGCAAGTGGAAAGACTGGAGAGGAAAAACGAGGGATACGGACGAGCTGAGAGCAGCACTCATGGCGCAGCGGCCGGAGAGCGACGACGGCTATCCTTTTGCGGACTGGTCCGTTTATGGCGGCTGGAAGAAGAAAAAGCTAAAAGATGGGACAGGCTATTTCTCGACATGGAAGGAAAACGGGAGGTGGTGGCTGACAGATCCCCAGGGATATGCGTATTTCAGCATGGGGCCGGACTGTGTGGGACTTGGCGGTGACTGCAGGATCGACGGGGTGGAGCAGTGGCTGGACTGGCTCCCGGATGAGGACGATGCGGTGTATGGGGAGATGTTCTTGAAGCCTGGGCACAAAAGGGCAGGACGGCGCAGCCCGCGCATGTTTTCTTTCTTCAAGGCAAATCTGTACAGGGCATTTGGGGAGACCTGGTATGAGGACTGGGAAAAGATGATATCCTGTCAGTTGAAGAAGTGCGGCATGAATACGCTGGGAAACTGGAGTGATGGGCGGATCATGGGAAAGCTTGACATTCCATATGTGACATCACTGCCGGAATTCCCGGAGACTGCGCAGAAAATCTTCCGCGATTTTCCCGATGTGTTCAGCGAGGAATACCGCGTTCAGGCGAAGCGGTGCGCACAGGCGCTGGAGGAGCGCAAGTACGACTCCCTGATGATCGGGTATTTTCTGCGCAATGAACCTGCGTGGGCGTTTGTCGATAATCTGGAGCTTGCAGACGAGGTGTTGTACAATCCGGCCAGGACAGCCTGCAAAGAAAGGCTGATAGAGTTTCTGCAGGAGCGTTATCAGCGTATCGGGGAGCTGAATAGTGCATGGAACAGCACCCTGGAGGATTTTGACAGCCTGTACCAGCCGCAGGAAAGCGTATCATCATGGTCAGAGGCTTCGAGGGAGGATATGAGAGCGTTTTCCAGACAGATGCTGCGCGCTTATGTCGAGATTCCCGTTCAGGAGTGCCGCAGGGTAGACCCGAATCATATGATACTGGGTATGCGCTGGGCGTGGATTTCCAATCCTGAATTGGTGACGGGATGGGAAAATTTTGATGTGTTCTCGATCAACTGTTATGCAGTTGATCCTACAGAGAAGATACAGCATATCGTGGATCTGGGTGTCGATCTGCCTGTCATGATCGGGGAATTTCATTTTGGCGCGCTGGATGCCGGTCTGCCGGCGACGGGGCTGGAAGGGGTGGCAAGTCAGAAGGACCGCGGGATTGCATACCGTTATTACTGTGAGAGCGTGGCTGCGCACCCAAACGGTGTGGGGTGTCATTATTTCCAGTGCTATGACCAGTTTACGTTAGGGCGTTTTGACGGGGAGAACTACAACATCGGATTGTTTGACATCTGCTCGCGCGCCTATCCGGAGATGATGGAACAGATCAGGGCGTGCAGCGGCAGGATCTACGACGTGGCGGACGGCAGGGCGGCGCGGAGCCTGCAGAAAGCGAAGTCGATCCCTATGATTGCGTATTGATATGGATAAAAAGAGTATCCTGTTGTGACGCGGTAGCTGCCGTATTTATCGGGGGTGTGTGCAAGGCGGCATCAAATAAAAAAGCGTTTCAGTCCGGGCTGAAACGCTTTTTCTTATTTTTATCTGCTATATTTTTCTACGATCGCTGCCATTTGATCCCATTTTGCTTCCATGTCCGCGACCAGCTTAAACTGCGTCCTTGCGCGGTCGAGATTGTGGTTTTCCCGGTGGACTTTGAAGTAGGTATCTCCTGTCAGGAAATCAGCCAGGAACCGGATGCCGCACTCGTAGGTCATCAGCTTCGCGCCCATCGGAAGCATCTCGATCTCCTTTGCGGTGAGACTGCCGGCACAGCCCTCGAGATAGCCCTTTGTGAAGGCTTCAAACAGGGAGAGATCCAGAGACACCTTGTCCAGATCCGGTTCGTCCTCGTCGCCGGTGCTCGCGCCGAAGCGGATCGAGTCCCCGAAATCATAGAGCGAGAGTCCGGGCATGACCGTGTCGAGGTCGATGATGCACAGCGCTTTTCCGGTGTCCGCGTCAAACAGGATATTGTTGAGCTTGGTGTCGTTGTGCGTTACCCTGAGCGGCAGCGCTCCCGCGTCCAGCAGGGCTGTCAGGACAGCGGTATCAGACTCCCTGTCAAGGGCGAATGCGATCTCTGTCCGGGCGAGGGCGGCGCGTTCCCTGTCGCCGCTTTGCACAGCCGCCCTGAAATCCCGAAAGCGGGAGGACGTGTTGTGAAAGTTCGGTATGGTCTCATGCAGCGTCCCGGCCGGAAAGTCCGCCAGCATTTTCTGAAAACTGCCGAAAGCGACTGCGCTGTCATAAAAATCTTTCGCGTTTCTCACCTTTTCCAGACAGACTGAGCGCTCTATAAAGGGAAAAACCCGCCAGTAGCTGCCGCCGCTGTCCCGGAAAAAGCTTGCTCCGTCCCTTGTCTTAAGGACATTTAACGTCTCCCGCTCCGGATCTCCGCCGCGGGAGCAGATGATACCGCGCAGGTGATCCGTGACATGGACGATGTTTTCCATGAGCAGCGGCGGATCTTTGAAGATGTCATGGTTCATGCGCTGCAGGATATATTTTTTCTCGCTGTGATCCGCTGTCTCATAGCGGAGGAGGAACGTGTCATTGATATGGCCGTTTCCATAAGGACTTTGCTGGACAAGGGTGCCGTTGATGGCAGCAGCGATCCCAAATGCCGCGACCGCCTCGTCTATCCTTGCGCAGGCTGGATTTGTGTTACTCATATTAAACCTCCCTCGATCCACTGCATTTCCATCGGAGCAAGGTCAAGCTGCCGGAAGAGCGCGCCGTTCACATATAGATCGGTTTTCTGCGGTTTCTTCGAATTGTTGATGACAGCGATCTTGCCAGTTTGCTCGAACACGGCAAGCTCCGTATCCACGTTTGTGACATAGTATTTCTTCATCTCGTCCTCTCGGTGCGCGGCGTAGTAGATCGCGCGCAGCAGGATGCGGCAGTTCTGGGGAGAGTACGGAAGCCCTGTGAAGTAGACGCTCCTGCCCTTTCCGTATTCATTGACTACCAGGCGGCTGTACTTTCCGTCCATATCGAGGATCTGATAGTGCTCGCCCTGCGCGTAGATGCGGCTCTTTCCCTCGCCGAAATCGATCTCGCTGGGAATGTCTTCCAGAATAAAGTGTTCGCGGTCTGACTCGTTGTACTTATCGGTGCTCATGGAGAAGCCAAGTTCCCTGTCAACACCCAACACGTCGCTGAGCTGGAAGAAACGCCCCTGATACTGGCAGGCGCTCGGCTCGCCCACGCCGATGAATCCGCCGCCTTCGTCCACGAACCGGCGGATCGCACACACGACCTTTTCGTCTTTCCAGTTCTCAGCGCCGCTCCAGGAGGTGTAGGCGTCCCCTGCGTTGATGATCACGCTGATATCGGGATCAATGCCGTTTCGGATCTGGTCGAAGTCGATGAACTCGACGTCGATCGGCATTCCGCTCAGACATTCGATCACACCCACATAGGAGTAGATCTCGCGGTACCACAGCGCGTGGTGCACCTGGTTCGACATCCACCGCCGGATATTGCCCCAGCAGTTTAAGATCCCAACCTTGAAAGGCGCAGTGTATGCCCTGGTTCCCTGCATATTCTGATGGATCTGACGGAATTCGTCGACAACTTTTTGTATCTGGTCGATAAATCCAGGCCACTCGGATGCCAGTTTCAGGTAGCCGCCGTAGCCGATCCTGTCCAGCGGGGAGCGCAGGATCGCCCTTCTGGCTTTCAGCCAGTTGTCCTGTGCCTCGCCGATCGGGTCGCCGCCCTCCGTGAAGACATCGGGGAAAAAGTAGGGGAGCAGCCTGCCTTCGGTGTATTTCACGCCCTTGATGTCGGAGATCATTCTCAGTGTGACGCCGTCCCCGACCGAGCCGACGACAGCGTCCAGGCCGATATCCGCAAAATATTTTCCAAAAGGTTCCGTCCCGATCCAGTGGTCGCCCAGGAACATCATCGCTTCCTTGCCGTAGCTGTGCACGATGTCAACGAGTTCTTTGGCGAGCTTTGAGACTTCGATCTGCTGGAATTCGATGAAATCCCGGAATTCTCTGGAGGGCACGCGGAAGGTCGAGTTGTGGTAGCCCTGGTCGACGATGTACTCCGGACGGAACGGATAGCCCGCCCATTTTTCAAACTGTTCCAGGATATAGGGGCTCACACTGGCGCTGTAGCCAAACCACTCCACGTATTTTTCCCGCTTCTGGTCGTCGAAGGTCAGGGTGAACTGGTGGAAAAAGGTAGTGAAGCGCACGACGTCAACATTCGGATTGTCCTCGCACCATTTTTTCAGCTTTTCCTTCACATAGATCTGCGTCTTGGGTTGCCGCACGTCGTAGGTTAGCTGGTGGGGCGCATTTTTCCAGTCGTTTGTGATGAAATTATACATATGCACCGGATCCCAGATCAGAAACGCGAGGAAGCTGACGGTGTACTGGTGATACGGAATGGTCTCGATCACAACCTCGCCTGCCGCGCTGTCGTACTCCCAGCGGTCTGTGGGAACGACCTCGCCTGTCGTGCGGTCCACGACTTCCCACCAGCGCTTCGGGGAGTCGATCGTATTGACTTTGAGCTGTTCTGTGTGGAAGCCTTTCATAAGCCTGATGCGGAGGCTTTCGCCCTTCGCCGTGACGCGGTCGCTGATCAGGTATTCCTGCTGGATCTCCTCCGGGTGCTGCATCGCCCAGTTGTTGTCCTTGCGCGTGGTGTAGTAGGTTGCATATATCTTGGCATTTTGGTTCAGGAGCTCTTCGGGCATGGTCGTGCCGTCGCAGTCGCGCAGGGCATCTGCCCCCAGCAGATTTTTCAGGCGGATCGTCTCATCAACCATATCGACATCGGTCGGCAGTGTCAGTCTGCCTGTGTTTTCTATATTCATATTGCGGTGCCTCCTTTGTCTGTGTGATAATTTATTGATACTTTTTGTTGTAAAGATAGAGGAGAACTAATATTCCGGCGAGCCCGGCAAGCATTGTCAGAAGCCCTGCAGGTCCGATATTGCGCTGGCCTGTTATGATCAGTGCCATGCTGGCGATGAAGACCAGCAGGTAGAGTACTCTGATGATGTGTTTCATATCCATACCTCCCTTATTAAGGTGGGTGATCCGGGAGGCTTCTGTGCATCTGGTAAAGACCAGGTACATAAAAACTCTGGGGACACATAGATGCTTGTATGGCAAACGGTTGCCTGCCATAAGCGATTATTAAGTATGGTTTAAGTATAATGGAAATATTATTTATATTCAATCTGATTGTTGCTTGATATTTTAGAAATCTTGCTTTTGGATATTTTTATTTAAATGAAAAGCAGATAATTTTTTGATATTGTGCATGTTATATAGTACGTGTACAAATATACTTTTATTTTTATACAAGTTATCAAAATGAAAAATTGAAAGTTTGAACCACTTTTTTGAAAAAATGTACCGGATATACAAAAACGGATAAAAAGTAAATTTTAGAAATTTTTGAATAGTGGAACCTGTGGACAAAATATCTAAATTCTGGTATATATTATAATAGGAATGAATCAAACGTAAACAGGGGCAGCGCAACGTTACTGTTTGCCCGTCCGCCAAAGTAGTGAAAAGAACTGGGAGGAGATACCATGGGAAATATCAGATATTGTATTGAAGACAGAAAACCCTCTGGTTTTGACGGGGCCAGGCTTTTGTATGTATCCACCTCGAAATATGAGGGAGACTGGCAGAGCATACTGCACTCCCACCCGTTCAGCGAATTGTTTTATGTGGTGCATGGAAGCGGTACATTTGTTACGGAGGATATGGAGTTTCCCGTGTGCGAGAATGACATGGTCATCATCAATCCCCACGTGCAGCACACCGAGAAATCACTGTACACGACGCCGCTTGAATATATTGTGCTGGGAATCGACGGGCTCATGTTCTCGTTTGACAAGATTGCGTCTGTACAGGATAGTATCCTGATGCAGACTGCATTGGGTGATGTGTACAAATATAACACGCAGAATTCGTATGTGTATGCCTATCTGAACATCATGCTCGAGGAGATCACCAAGAAAGAGGAAAATTATGAGGCAGTCTGTCAGAATCTCCTGGAAGTGATCATGCTGTGCATGCTCCGGCACAACAATCTGTCCATTGTGCAGAACAGCAATGTCCTGCTGAACAGGGAGTGCGCCCGGATCAAAAAATATCTGGACGCCAATTATTCGGAGAACATCACGCTCGATACGCTGGCGGCTTTTTCCCACATGAACAAATATTATCTGGCGCATGCCTTCACGAAATATATGGGTGTCTCCCCCATCACGTATCTGCTTCAGAAGCGGATCGAGGAGGGGAAATCGCTGCTCAGCTCCACATCGCATTCTATCTCACAGATTTCGACGATACTGGGATTTTCCTCGCAGTCCTATTTTTCGCAGGCGTTCAAGAAAGCGACCGGAAGGACGCCGGTTCAGTACAGGAGCGAGAGCAAGCGCAGCGGTGTGGAGAAACGGGAGGCGGGGGCTGTATTAGAGCGTGTTTGAAAACAGATGAATCAGTAGTAATTTCTATCAGGAGGTATGGACGATGACAATAAATACAAATACAATGGTTTCTATTTCGGAAGCAAATCAGGATTTTTCAAAAGTAGCAAGATTAGTGGATGAGCATGGGACAGCGGTTATATTAAAAAATAATGTACCAAGATACCTTGTCATAGATTTCAGTAAAGCAGAACATGAAGCTGTTGCGTCAAATGAAGATGTGTTGAGTATATCGAAACGATTAATTGAGAAGAATAAGGAATCTTATGAGGTGCTTGCAAAATGATAAAGTTGACAAAAGAACAGTGGACTGGTTAAAAATCATGCAATGATAGATGGCAATAAAAGACTGGGGTGCCATACGATGTTAGAGCGTGTCTTAAAAATCATTCCCGCCATCTATACGCCCCACTTTGCGTGATATTTGCACCGAATTCAGTCAACATAGCCCGCTATGCCTCCTTCATTCGGCACAAATCTCCCACAAATTGTGACGC
>JAETQI010000015.1 GCA_021770755.1 Lachnospiraceae bacterium | reverse complement strand
TTTTCATCCTTGTGCACAGTCAGTCAAAACTGTTACTGGCATAGTGTAAATGATGTTCGGAACTATAAGTTAGTAATACTTTAAGGTAACACCAACACAATTATTGACTATCACCAAAGAAAAAAATAGCGATCAATGACAAGGTCTGGCTGCTGATCTCCCTGTGTGCCGCCCTGTTGGTATGGTATCTGCTCTCGCTTGGCAAATCCACCGGAAGAAGCTTTCCCTTTGTGGAGAAGGTCGTGCCGTCCGTCGGGACGATGATCGAGAGGGGGGCTTTCTGGAAGGATATCGGCAGCAGTATGTTCTGCGTGGCGGCCGGGTTTGGACTTGGGTTTATCACGGCACTGCCGATCGCGTTTCTGATGGCGTGGTATCAGCCCGTACAGAAGATCATCGAGCCGTGGATCAATTTCATCCGCAATATCCCGGCACTGGGATACGCTCCGCTGCTGGTCATCATCTTTGGTGTAGGGCAGAAGCCGGCGATCATTCTGATCTGGATCTGTACGTTTATGACGATGAGCATCACGATCTATCAGGGAATCAAAAATATCGATGTCACTTTGATCAAGGCAGCGCGCGTGCTGGGTGCGAACGACTTTGACATTTTCATGAAGATCATCTGTCCGGCGACGGTGCCGTTCATCATCACGGCAGTCCGGCTGGGGCTTGGCGCGGCGCTCACGACGCTGCTCGCGGCGGAATCCACGGGTGCACAGGCAGGTATCGGTATGAGGATCCGCTCCCTGTCAAACTCCTTTGAGTCTGCACCGATGCTGATGTACATCATACTGCTTGGCATCATCGGACTGATACTGGTAAAAGTGGTCGATATTATTGAAAGGAAGCTAACAGGATGGCAGGAGAAGATAAATTAGTAAAATTAAAGATAGACAATGTGTACAAGGAATATCAGGGGCGCAACGGCAAGACGGTCGCCCTCAACGGAGTCAATCTCGACATCCGGGAAAATGAGTTTATCTGTGTGGTAGGGCCGTCAGGATGCGGCAAGTCGACACTCCTGAACATCATTGCCGGCCTTCTGGAGCCTACCAGCGGTTCGGTCTATCTGGATGGGAAGCAGATCGAGGGCACTGGCGTCGAGCGCGGCGTGGTATTTCAGCAGTACGCCCTGTTTCCGTGGCGGACTGTCATCAAGAATGTTATGTTCGGACTTGAGATGAAGAAGACACCCAAGGAGGAAGCAAGGCAGATTGCGTTAAAGTACATCGAGGCGGTGGGACTCAAAGGGTTTGAGAACGCATATCCCAAGGAGCTTTCCGGCGGTATGAAACAGCGTGTGGCGATCGCCCGCGCCTATGCGGCAAACCCCGAGGTGCTGCTCCTGGATGAACCGTTCGGCGCCTTGGATGCGCAGACCCGCGTCCAGCTACAGACGGAGCTTCTGAACACCTGGGAGAAGGAGAAGAAGACGTGCTTTTTCATCACGCACGATGTCGACGAGGCGATCATTCTGGCCCAGCGCGTCATCATCATGAGCGCGCGGCCGGGGCGTATCAAACGGATCGTGGAGATCGACATTCCATATCCAAGGACACAGGAAACCAAGTCCGACGAACGGTTCCTGCAGCTCAAGGCAGAGATCTGGAATGAGGTATATCAGGAATTTTTGGAGGTCAGGAAATAAAAGATCTCCGATACAAAAAAGGGACTCAATATCCACAAAATATTTTTAAATAGGAGGAAAAAACAATGAAAAAGTTATGTGCACTGTTACTGACGGCTGCGATGGTATTCTCCATGACAGCCTGCGGCAATGATGGAGGCAGTGACCAGCAGACATCCGCGGGGGCGGACAAGCAGCAGGAGTCAGCGCCGGCGAAGGAGGAAGCCGAGGCACCCGCTCCGGCAGAAACGACAGCGCAGGCGGAGACAACGGCGGCAGAGCCTGAGAAGGAAGCGGTCGAGACGGTGACGCTCAACGTAGCGTACATGCCTAATTACGCGTCACTCTGGTCTGTGCTGACCGGTATCGATCAGGGCTTCTTTGCAGAGGAAGGGATCGAGATCAAGCTGTGGGAGTTTGCGGACGGACCGTCTGAGATCGCGGCGATGGAAGGCGGAAGTATCGACCTGGCATACATAGGACATGGCGCGCACAAGCTGTGCATCAATGGACAGGCGTCTATCTTTGCACCAAGCTCCGTGCACAGCACAGACAGGATCATCGTGCTGCCCTCGTCAGGTGTGACGTCTGTTGACGATATCGCCAATCTGGCTGGCAAGAAAGTGGCTTACAACGCAGGATCTTCTTCGGAGACAGCGCTGAATGGCGCGCTGGCAGCGGCAGGGCTTACGATGGACGACATCGATGCGTATGAGATGGATGCGACGAACATGGTGGCAGCGATGTCTTCCGGTTCCGTGGATGCCTGCACGGCATGGAATCCGTACAGTGTCCAGATCCTGAATAACTGCGAAGGCTCCATCGAGCTTGAGTTTGCAACCGACTCTGTGAACCTGTCAAGCTGGATCTGCCTGCCGGACTATGCGGAGGAGAACCATGATATCCTGGTACGTTTCAGCCGCGCACTCTACAAGGCAATGTCGTACTCTTCACAGGAGGACAACTATGATTACGCAGTCGGCCTGTATGCGAAGCAGTGTGCAAAGGACAAGGAAGCATGTCTGGTGGAGACCGGTGATGCGACATGGTTCAGCGCGGACGACGTGAAGAGCGGGATCGCGGACAATACGATGCAGGATTACTACACACGTCAGCAGCAGATGTTTATTGAAGGCGGCGCTGTGGAGGGAGAGGTTCCCCTGGAGAATTACGTGCTGTTTGATGTGATGCAGGAAGCGCTGGGCAACTAAGCCTGTGCAGGACGAACAAATCTGACAACATAATATTGCATGATTGAGAGGAAAAGACTCTGTGGAGCGGCTTAAAAGTCTGTTCCCGGAGTCTTTTGTCAAGTTAAGAAAGTCAAATAAGAAAAGTTAAGATTAAGAAGAGATAGGGATGGAGGGATGACAAAGTGATAGAGGTACATTATAATGCAAAAGCCTCCGAGGTTGTTGTCTTTGCGGCAGAAGAGCTGACCGCATACCTGGAGAGGATGCTGGACCCGGCGCTTGATCTGGAGATCAGCCTGGACAGCGACAGCAGCGTTTTTGCGGCGGGCTGCAATGACAGCTTCCGTGTGCGGATCTGTGCGGATGGCGAAAACGGCGGCACCATCGTTGGCAGCAACGACAGAAGTGTGCTGCTTGCAGTGTATGATTACCTGCAGTATCTGGGCTGCCGCTTTCTGATGCCGGTCAGGATCTGTGAGATCGTTCCGCGCATCGGCAGGGAACATCTCGCGGCAGTCTATGAGAAGCAGGCGTCCTATTTCCACCGGGGCGTGTGCATCGAGGGCGCGGACTCGTTTGAGAATATTATGGATTATATCGCATGGCTGCCCAAGGCCGGCTTCAACAGCTTCTTCCTGCAGTTTAAGTCGCCCTACGCGTTCCTGCACCGCTGGTACAGCCATGAGCGCAATCCCTATGCCGAGGAGGAGCCCTACACGCAGGAGGACGCGCAGCGCGACATGGTGCTGTTCGAGCAGGCGGCCAAGAAGAGGGGGCTGCTGGTGCACAAGGCGGGACACGGCTGGACAGGAGAGGTTCTGGGCTATCAGACCGTATCGTGGGACACCGGCGCAGAGCCGAACGAGGAGCAGTACCGTCACAGGATGGCCATGATCGGCGGCAGGCGCGAACTGTTCCACGGGATTCCGGCAAACACAAACCTGTGCTATCACAACGGGGATGCGGTGGATGCGTTCGCCGCGCTGGTGACAAAATACGCGCGGGAAAATCCGTACATGGACTATCTGCATGTGTGGCTTGCCGACACGCACAACAATCTGTGCGAGTGTGAGGACTGCTGCAAAACAACGCTGTCTGACCAGTATGTGGAGCTTTTGAACGAGATCGACCGCAGGCTGACACAGGAGGGGCTGAAAACGCGCATTGTGTTCCTGCTGTACCAGGAGCTGCTGTGGCCGCCAGAGGTCAGCAGGCTTGAGAATCCGGACCGCTTTGTGCTGATGTTCGCCCCGATCAGCCGCACCTTTGAGAAGAGCTACGAGCTGGACGGCGCGCAGACGGCGCTTCCGGAATTTCACAGGAACCAGGTGACGCTGCCGGTCAATCTGGGGGAAAACATGGCGTTTCTGCGGGCATGGCAGAAGATTTTCACAGGCAGCGGTTTTGTGTACGATTATCCGCTGGGCAGGGCGCACTACGGGGACTTTGGATATGTCCACATCGCGCGGGTGCTGAACGCGGATATACGCAAGCTCGACGAGATGGGGCTTGACGGCTACATTAGCTGCCAGGAGCTGCGCGCCGCCTTTCCCAACGCGCTGCCAAACTATGTGATGGGACACACCCTGTTTCAGAAGAACTGTCCGGTGGAGGAGCTGATCAGGGAGTATTACCGCGCATGTTATGACGCGGATGCAAAGGCGGTGCTGGACTATCTGTCCAGGCTGTCCGAACTGAGTAGCTGCGACTATGTGAATGGCAAGAGCGCGCGGTGCGATGCGGACATTGCGGCGCGCATGGAGGAGGCCGTCCGTTGCTGCGAGGCATTTGCGGAGACCGTGCGGCGCCATCAGGGCGAGGACGGAGCTTGGGAGTCCATTTACTGGGAAGTACTGGAGTATCACAGAAACTATGTGATTCTGTTTGCGCGGACGCTGAAAGCACTGGCTGAGGGGGATCAGGCGCAGGCGGATCAGAAGTGGGAGATTTTGCGGGAGTACATCTGCAAAAATGAGGAGAAGTATCAGCCGTATCTGGATGTGTACCGTGTGCTTGAGGTCACACAGAATTATACAGGGCTGCACCGACAGAAGTCATAAGAAAAGAGAAGGAGAGGATTGCGTATGAGACATGAATATTATTATTATGACAAGGAACAATTTCTGAAGGCGCCGAAGCTGCCGGTTACCGTGCTGCCGGACAATGAGACCGTATTCCGCGCGATCGCGCAGGAGATGGCAGATGAGATCAAGCGCAAAAACGCGTTGGGTGAGCACACCGTCTTTATCTGCCCGGTAGGACCGGTGGGACAGTATCCCTATTTTGTGGAACTCGTGAACAATGAGGATATCAGCCTGAAAAATGTGTGGTTTCTGAACATGGACGAGTATCTGACGGATGACAGGGCATGGATCGACAAGGAGGATCCGCTGAGTTTCCGCGGGTTCATGGACCGCGCAGTGTATGACAGGATCCGCCCGGAGCTTGTGATGCCGCAGGAGCAGCGGGTGTTCCCGGATCCGGAGGATCCCGGCAGAATGGCGGAGCTGATCCGGAAGCTGGGCGGCGTGGACATCTGCTTTGGCGGGATCGGCATCAACGGGCATCTGGCGTTCAACGAGGCGGACGACACGCTGAGTGCGGAGGAATTCCGGAACTTACATACGAGGGTGCTCGAGATCAGCCGCGAGACCAGGACGGCGAATGCGATCGGCGACTTGAACGGGGCGATCGACGACATGCCGCGCTACTGTGTCACGATCGGAATGAACGAGATCATAAATGCCAGAAAGATCCGGCTTGGGTGCTTCCGCGACTGGCACCGCAGCGTCGTGCGCCACGCGGCATACGGCGAGATTTCCGCGCATTTTCCGGTGACACTGGTTCAGGAACACCCGGATGCGCTTCTGCGGGTGACGGAGTTTGTGGCGAAGCTGCCGCATGAGATTTAAGGTGGAGGAGATCATGAGAGAACAGTACATTATCAACGCTGACATATATGTGGAAGGACAATTTCGGACGGGCGTTCTTGGGATCCATGAGGGGACGATCCGCTTCTATCCGGCAGGATGTGAGATCCCGGCGGATGCGGAGGTCATAGACGGCACCCACAAAAAGGTAGTCCCCGGTTTCATTGACATTCATACGCACGGTGCGGTCGGAGTGGACGTCAACGGGGCGTCCGCGGATGATTTCGAGAAGATCGGCAGTTTCTTTGCGGGGAACGGCACGACATCCTGGCTGGCGTCCGTGCTGACGGACACGTCGGAGCAGACAGACCGGTGCATCAACGCGTACAAGGAGTACCGGGATCATCCGCGCAGCGGCGCCAGACTGCTGGGATTTCATATGGAAGGACCTTTTCTGGCAGCGGAGTACAAGGGAGCCATGCCCGAGGAGCTGCTGCGGACGGGCGATATCGGGCTGGTGGAGCACTATCAGGCCATGGCGGAGGGCGCGATCCGTTACATCACAGTCTCCCCGGAGGTGGAGGGCGTGATGGACATGATCCCGGCGCTGGCAAAGAGCGGGATCACGGTGGCGATCGGGCATTCCGGCGCGGACTATGCGACTGCGATGGACGCGATCCGGCGGGGCGCGCGTGCGATCACCCACACGGGAAATGTCATGCGGCTGCTGCACCAGCATGAGCCTGCGATCTGGGGAGCCGCGCTGGAGTCCGACGCGTACTGCGAGATCATCTGTGACGGCAGGCATCTGCACCCCGGCACGGTCCGCCTGATCATCAAGACAAAGGGGATCCACAGGGTGGTGGCTGTCACGGACTCGATTATGGCTGCAGGACTGCCGGACGGCAGTTATCATCTGGGCGTCAACAGCGTGGTCGTGGAGAACGGGGATGCCAAGCTGGCGTCGACGGGCGTGCGCGCGGGCAGCACGCTCACGCAGGGGACGGCACTCAAAAACCTGCTTGCCTTTACGGGACTTCCATTGACGGACATCCTGCCAATGCTGACGGAGAACCCGGCGAAGCTGATCGGCGTCTACGACAGAAAGGGTTCGATCGCCGACGGCAAGGACGCCGATCTGGTACTGCTGAATGATAAGAATGAGATCGCCGACGTGTTTATCGGCGGCACGCGCTGGAAAGGGAGTGCGTCATGGAATATATCATAATCGTGCTGGTGTGTTTCCTGTCCTCCGTGGTGGGGGCGGTCTGCGGTATTGGCGGCGGAGTGATCATCAAGCCGGTGCTGGACGCGACGGGGATCCTCGCGGTGACGACCGGATCCTTCCTGTCCGGTTGTACCGTGCTGTCCATGTCGGTCGTGTCCCTGTACAAAAATATGCGGATGAAGCACGATTTTGTGTTTGACAAGGCGTTTGCGACCGTGATCGCGGCGGGCGGCGTGGCGGGCGGTCTGTCGGGCAAGGCGCTGTACGAGATGGTTCTGGACAATCTGTCGGACACGAGCCATGTAGGCGCCGTGCAGGCCGCCGTTCTGTTGGTGATCACGCTGGGGACACTGCTTGCGACCGTATACAAAGAAAGGATCAGGACAAAGGAGCTGACGAGCCGCCCGGTCATTTTTCTGATCGGGGTGGTTCTGGGGATCTTTTCCTCCTTCCTGAGCATCGGCGGCGGGCCGATCAACCTTGTCGTGCTCTTTTATTTCTTCTCCATGACCTCCAAGCAGGCAGCGATGTACTCCATCTACATCATCATGTTCTCGCAGATCGCCAGCCTGCTCGCGGCGGTCGTACAGGGGAGAGTGCCGGACTTTGCGCCGCCCATGCTGGTCGTGATGATGGCGTGCGGGATACTGGGGGGGCTTGCGGGGAGCAGACTCAACAAGCGCATAGACAACAAGGCGGTGGATCACCTGTTTATCGGGCTGATGGCGGTGATCATTGTAGTCAATATCTACAATATCTATCGGTACATTTAAGACACGCATGCACATTTTGCGATAAGGGTATTTACGAAATATGTAAATACCCTTATAATGATCTTAATTGTGGAAGATAAGGGGGATATCAAAATGACAAAAATAGGCGCGCAGTACACATCGACGACTCCGGTAAATCATGCGGAGCCATGCAAAGTGGCAAAAGGAATGCCCAGACTGGCGGGATATGGTCTGCTGCGGGAGGCGGCAACGGTGGAAATCTCGCCCGAAGGCAGCAAAAAGGCGGCAGCGTATGCCAATAACGCCGCGCTGGAAAACCAGGAGAAAATATATGACAGCGAAGAGGTGGTAGAGGCTGAGAAATCCTTTGATGATCTGATGGATGCCGCCCTGAATGGCGGGGCGCTTGGCAAAGAGGAGCAGGAGCGTTTCGAGGCAGAGATGTTCAACCGAATCAACAGGCATTACAGCGAAATGTCGAACCTGCGTCTTGCGGATAATGACGAGAGGCTGCTTGAAAAGATGAAAAAAAATTTTCTGATGAAACAGCAGGCTTTAAAGGACATGCGGCAGGTGGCGGCAGATGAGGCGCAGCAGGAGGAATCCGCACAGCAGGAGGCAGAGGCTGCGCAGAACGCGGATAAGATAGCAAACAAGGCCGCAGAGGCGGATATGATCGCCAAAAGTATGGAAGGGCTGGAGCAGGAGAACGATGCGGCAGCATACAAGGAGGCTTCTGCCGGGAACATGTCTGGTACGGCGGGGGACAAAGCGGTTTCTGGTGAGGAGAAAGCGGCGGATCACCGAAAGACAATGAATTATGATACAAACAATCAGGAGAATATCGATGAGATTGACAGACAGCGGATTGCGGAGGCGATGCAGGAAAAAGAGTACAGCCGGATGCTCGATGAAAGCTATGAGAGAACCCTGCAGGTTTTTGAGAATAAGGAGTTTACCCTGAAAGAACGCGCGGAGGCGTACAATGTTTTTATAGAAGAGTCCAGAGAGCTTGCCGAAAACAGGGAGATCGCCAAACATCTAAAGATTTACGATTATGAATCTGTCGTTGATCTGCGGTTAAAGGCGTTGTCAAGTCATGGAAAGAAAAATAGCGCGGCGCAGGTACAAGGAGAGGACGTGCAGGATACGGGGCGGCATTTTGTGAAGGATGCGGCAGCGGATAAACGCAAAGCGGCAAAGGACCGCATGGAGCGAAGCGGGGGGCTCCTGACGCCAAAGGCGGTCATAGATGACCGGGAAGACAAGGGAGAGAACCGTCCATGATTTCAGTAAAAGGCATGACTTATGAGTGGTACTGATTCAGATAAATGAGTATGGAGTTACAAAAAGGAGTGTTTGTGTATGGAAAAATATCTGCCTGTCATGAGCGGGGATTACAAGGAGAAGCATTACGCCAAGGGTGTGTTTGATGCCATCCGAAGGAAAACGGCGAAGATCTCGTTTGGGATCTATATCTTTTTCGGGATCGTGTTTCTGGGCGGCGCATACGGTGCCTACTGGGCGAACGGAAGGATCGGGCAG
The DNA here is from genome assembly GCA_021770755.1 of Lachnospiraceae bacterium. Taxonomy (GTDB): domain Bacteria; phylum Bacillota; class Clostridia; order Lachnospirales; family Lachnospiraceae; genus COE1. The sequence goes on along the minus strand of JAETQI010000015.1, from coordinate 76,939 downwards.
TACCGTCTGGAGGGGCAGGATGACATGATCAGCGCAGGTTATGTGATCCTGGGCGTTTTTGCGGTTCTGGCTGTCATTGGCCTGGCGTGCATTGTCATTACGATCGTCCGCCATGCGCGCGGGACGAAAAAATGGAAAGAAAAGTGCGCAAAGAACAGCGGCTATACCGTGAGCGATATGGACGAGTTTGAGCGCCAGACCCTGAGTATGGAGTGCCGTGTGGTGAAGCTTCTCGGCACAGCGCAGGCGCTGGCAAACGGACAGTCGGACGGCATCCTGACGAGGGACTACATCTACCTGGCGGACGCGCACCACTCGGTCTTTAAGATCGCGGATCTCAAGGCGGCGTGTCTGGTCAGACAGACCTTAAAGGTGGACAGCATGCCGGTGCACAAAGAGCACAACTTCCTCACGGTCATGCTGCTTGGCAGAAACGGGAGCCGCGCCATAGCGGAGTGCACCGAGGAATCCGGCACGGCGCTGATCTCGGCGCTGGAGACAAAGAATCCCGGAATCTACACGGCGGACGGGAACGTGATCTCCGACGAGGCGTTTGACCGGCTGAGATAAAGGGGGATACGGTGGGCATGTACTTGCGAAATATTGTCTGCTGTAGTTTCAATGAGTAAAGGAGTGAGGTCATGGCATTGCCAGAAAGAGAATTTTATACCGTAGAGGACATCTACGCATTTCCGGAAGGACATCGGGCAGAACTGATCGATGGGCAGATCTATGATATGGCTGCGCCGAACTTCGCACATCAGAAGCTGGTTCACTTGTTTGACCGGGAAATTGGAAATTATATTTACGATAAAGGCGGAACCTGCGAAGTTCTCCCAGCGCCGTTTGCGGTGTTTCTCAGTGCGGATAACAAGAATTATGTTGAGCCGGATCTCTCTGTCATCTGCGATCGGGACAAGATCGGCGAGCGCGGATGCAACGGTGCACCGGACTGGATCATCGAGATCACCTCTCCATCTGATCCGCAGAGAGACTATGGGATCAAACTGTTTAAGTACCGCACCGCGGGCGTGCGCGAGTATTGGATCGTGAATCCGCAGAAAAGAACGATCACCGTTTTTGATTTTGAGAAAGACCAGCGCTCCAACCAGTATAACTGGAATGAAGATGTTCCTGGCTGTGTTTTCGGGGATCTGGTCATAAATGTTGACAAAATGTATCATGGGGAGCGGTGACCGCCGGTGCGGGAGATACGGCTCATGATTCTGGTGTCTGCCTGATGCCGCAACAGGAAGCCAAAGGCAGTGGCAGTGTATTCAGGGCGATGGATGCACTTAGGAACCAGGATTTGCTGATGGATACGCTAATATCGCTAAGGGAAACAAAATTGTGGAGATATTTTTAATAAAAAGGAGAACGCTATGGAAAGAAAATGGATCAGCGAGGTCTATGAAAAGATCCTCGCAAAGGAAGAAAAGGTGGCGCAGCGCAATCGGAACAAGATCCCCTACACGACGAAGGACGGCGTGTTCGACGACAGGGGAAAGACGGAGATCTGCTGGTGGACGAACGGCTTCTGGGGCGGCATGATGTGGCAGCTCTACCACGCGACGGAGAAATCCGTCTATCTGGAGAACGCGCTGCGCACGGAGATCAGACTCGACGAGAATCTTATGAACCGTCAGGGCATGGATCACGACAGCGGCTTTAAGTGGCTGCCGACAGCGGTCGCGCACTATCGCGTGACGGGCGACATGGCGTCGCGCAACCGGGCGCTTCTGGCGGCGGACAACCTCGCAAGCCGCTTTAATCCCGTCGGAAAGTTTATCCGCGCGTGGAACAACTGGGACGGGAACGAGGACGGTTCTTTCGCGGGGCGCGCGATCATCGACTGCATGATGAACCTGCCGCTTCTGTACTGGGCGGGGGAAGAGCTGCACGATCCGAGATTTTATCACATCGCAAAGATGCATGCGGACACGGCGATCAAAAACTTTATCCGCGAGGACGGATCGGCAAAGCATATCATTGAGTTTGACGCCGAGACAGGCGAGTATCTGCACTCTGTCGGCGGACAAGGCTACGGACACGGCTCCTCGTGGACGAGAGGGCAGGCGTGGGCGGTGTACGGCTTCATGCTGAGCTATATCCACACGAAGGAGGAGCGCTATCTTGCCACCGCGAAGAAAGTGGCGGATTATTTTATCGCGAATATTCCGGATTCAAAGCTGATACCGGTTGATTTCAGACAGCCCGAGACGCCCGCTTACGAGGATTCCACCGCGGCGGCGATCGTCTCCTGCGGTCTTCTGGAGCTTGCAAAGTATGTGCCTGAGACTGAAAAGGCAAAGTACGAAGAGGCCGCGCTCGAGATGCTTAAGGCACTTGCGGACAAGCGCTGCAATTGGGACGAGAACGTGGACAACCTGGTGGAGAAATGTACTGCCGCGTACCACGATGCGGAGCATGAATTTTCAATTATCTATGGCGACTACTATTTTATAGAAGCAATCTGGAAGCTGATGGGCAAGGAGCTTTTTATCTGGTAGGTTCCATTCAGGTCAATGAAACGCTGGAAGCTGGCTTTGGCGGGGACTGGAATCAACTGGATCAGGAGGAAAGAGAGATGGATGGCAGTTCGCGAAGCTTGCCTATGAGTATTATCATGACCGGTTGAAAAAGGAACCCCGAAAATGAGTGATATGAGGTGATTAGTGTGAAAAACGTATTTGAACCAAAACATGTAGATTATGAATTAAGCCCGTACACCGGTCTGACGCGCGAGAGCTGGATCGAGGCGGCGGAGTATCTGTTAAACGGGATCTTCCAGAATATCAAAAACTTTGAGGATCCGGTCGTGATGCCGAGAAAGGAGACAGAAGTCACCTATCCGCACAGCGCCGACGCCGTGTGGGAGTTCAAGGCAGAATATTTTGAGGGGCTTGCGCGCTCGCTCTTTCTCGCGGCGCCGCTCATTCATATCAAACCGGAGCTTGTGATCAATGACATCCATATCAGAGATTATTATAAGAACCAGATCCTGCGGTCATGCACACCTGGTGACAGCGTGTACGTGGGAAGCTACGCGGAGTGTAAGGAGCTGTCTCAGGATCCCAACCCGTTCCGCGCGTTCCAGCAGACAGTCGAGACGTGCGCGCTCGTCATCTGCCTGTGGATGAGCAAGGCGGAGATCTGGGATACATACACGAAGGCGGAGAAGGACATGATCGCGGATCTGCTGCTCGAGTACGCGTACGGCAATACAGTGCCGCAGAACTGGCGCCTTTTCAACATGCTCGACATGGCGTTTCTGAGCATGGAGGGCTATCCGATTAACGCGGACATCATGCGCGAGCATGCGCAGGCGATCCTCGCTTACTATGCGGGGGACGGCTGGTATCGCGACGGGCATTCGTTTGACTATTATTCCTGCTGGGCGTTCAACGTCTATGCGCCGCTCTGGAATGAGTGGTACGGCTATGAGCATGAGCCGTATCTGGCGAAGCGGTTTGAGGAAAATTCGAACGCGCTGATGAAGACCTACGCGGACTTTTTCGACGAGGACGGTTTCACCAACATGTGGGGGCGGAGCAATATCTACCGCAACGCCGCGACGAGTGCGTTTGACGGCAATATGATGCTTCGGGACTACAAGGCGGATCCGGGACTTGCAAGGCGCATCTCGTCGGGTTCCCTGATGCAGTTTCTGGGGCGGGAGGATTTTCTGTACAAGGGTGTCCCGACGCTGGGATTTTATGGACAGTTCACGCCGCTCGTGCAGGGCTACTCGTGCGCGGAGTCCCCGTTCTGGCTTGGCAAGGCATTTCTGTGCCTGCATCTGCCCGCCGACCACCCTTTCTGGACGGCAAAGGAGAATAACGGCACCTGGGAAAAGCTGGGTGAGAAAGAGGTAAAGACGACAACACTGGACGGCCCCGCACTTTGTTTCAGCAATCACAAGGCAAACGGCGAGACGATCTTAAGAAGCGGAAAAGTCGTGAAGGACAGGAACGACGTGCACGGCATGTGGAATTATTCCAAGCTGTGCTTCAACACAAAGTATCCATGGGAGTCCGCGCCTCTCACATCCGTGGAGTCGCAGCAGTATGTCCTCCACGACGTGACGACGGACACGTACGACAGGGCGAATGTGACCTTCTGGCATGGGGAGCGGGACGGCGTGCTCTATCGTAGGCAGTTCTTCGGCTATGACCTCGGGACAGAGTGCCACTGGATGCAGGCAGTAAACCTCGCCGATTACGCGGTGCCCTACGGTGTGATGCGCGCGGATAAGATCAGACTGTGCAGAAAACCGATCGGGCTGACGCTCGGGGCGTACGGCTTCCCTGATAACGGCACGGAGGTCATCACCAGAGAACGGGAGTACGAGGGCGGAACGGCGCGTGCAGTCATTCTGAAAGGAAAGGACTTCACAGGGCGGGAGAAGCAGCTCGCCATGACCATCTACGACGGCTGGGACAGCCTAAAGACTGTGAACAGCACGGGCACGAATCCGGATTCCGAGCGGTCGGTCATCGTGTACGCAGAGACGGCGAGGCGCGCGCACAATCGTTACGAGCAGGCGATCCTGGTCTCGCAGGTGATCACGAAGGAGGCGCTGGCGGATTTTACGGACGATGAACTGTTCCCGATCCGGAAGATCACATACACGGATCCGCAGGCGAGAGGCGGCTACGGGCCGGTGACGATCACGCACAGGGACGGGTCGGTGAAGGTGATCGATTTTGACGGGATCGAGGGGCGGCTGATGCTGTAGGGAGTCAGCAGGAGATAGGGCAGGGCGTTCACAGGCGTTTTACCGCGTCCTCGATCTGGGGCGCCCTTCGCTCGAAGACGGCGATGACTTTGGCGATCTCGTCGATGCTGAGCTGCTTTCTGTTGCTGGCATAGAGTGCGAGAAAGAGCCACAGCATGTGCGCCTTGGCGATGCCGTAGAGTAGGTGTTTTGAAAAGCTGTAGTCCTCGAACGTGTCAAGAAAATCCGTGTACAAAAAGTACTCGTAATACCGGTTCAGGAGATCGTTCAAATACGGCATTTTCTGATACAGGCGTTCTTTCAGTGCGGCAAGCTTCCGCTCTCCGGCAGCGGGATCGGTATGCCGCAGTGTGCCGAACAGGTAAAGATATTTCTTGCACAGCCGGTATAGAAACGGCGAGATCGTCCGAAGGCTCGGGTGATAAAATCCGTTGAAGAGCAGTTCGTTCATTTCCTTGAAACGGATGGGAAACGATTCCTTGGATGTGAAGTCTGCAGGGCATGGAAGCGGGGACTGCGCAAGACATGCATTCTGTGCACCGCGCCCATAATCCACGATCGCCATGCTGTCAAAAGGAGTGCCGTTTTTCAGCATGGAAACCAGATCGTCCCGCGATCTTAACAGGTAATCGAGAAAATCCTCGTCGTCGTTGGTCGTGTTCACCTCATAGGACACAGTGCCGTCTGATTCGGTGAAATCAAATGGTTTCTGCTCAAGGACGGACACGAGAAAAAGCCTTGCGGACTCGGGGCAGGCAAGGTAGAGCGTCTCCTCACAGAAAAAGTCCAGGTTGTAGAGCTGTCTTGGAAACTGGATGCACACGGCGGGCATGTACGCAGTCCCGTGCTTTTTCTGCATCGTGCAGAGGCGGTCAAAGCCCCAGAAGGGACAGCCGCGGGGCGTGCTGCGGAATGCGACGAGCTCCTCCTTTTTCTCGATGGAGCACCGCAGCAGGGTTCCAAAGAGCCCTTTTTCATTCAGATATTTCATGTACATGTCATGGTCGACCGGAACTTTCCAGCCACGGCAGCAGTTGAAGGAGCAGTCCGCCCCGGTGCAGTGGAATTCATTTAATATGGAAATGCGTTTGATCAGCATTGATGGATACCTCTTAATAAAATGTGTAGATCAGTCACACAATATTTTAAAGGAACAGAACGGATTGTGCAAGTTAAATGTCGAAAACTATTGACTTTGATACTGTTTGAAAATATAATGAATAAGCTGACTGGAAAGCGCATGCTTTTACGCATGCGCTTTTATGCGCACTGACACGCGGGGAAAGGGAAGGATTTTCTCCTGGCAGACCGCAAATCCGATGTGTGTAAAAAGAACAATCATAGTCATGAAAGGAAAATATATCATATGGAGACATTAAAGTTTAATGAATTGAATCTGAGCCCGGAAATCTTAAGAGGCGTGAAGGAGATGGGCTTTGAGGAGGCGACGCCCATACAGAGCAAGGCGATCCCGGTTGCCATGACAGGCGCCGATGTGATCGGGCAGGCGCAGACAGGGACCGGAAAGACCGCGGCATTCGGGATTCCAGTGCTTGAGAAGGTCAAGAAGGAGATCAAGCACCCGCAGACGCTCGTTCTGTGCCCGACAAGGGAGCTTGCCGTGCAGGCGGCGGAGGAGATCCGCAAGCTTGCAAAGTACATGCACGGGGTGAAAGTACTCCCGATCTACGGCGGACAGGATATCACGAAACAGATCAGGTCGCTCAAGGGTACACAGATCATCATCGGCACGCCGGGGCGTGTGATGGATCACCTGCGCCGCAAGACGATCCGCTGTGACCATGTCGATACGATCGTACTCGACGAGGCGGACGAGATGCTCAACATGGGATTCCGCGAGGATATCGAGACGGTGCTGCAGTACATACCGAACGAGGACAGGCAGACGATCCTCTTCTCGGCGACCATGCCGCAGCCGATTCTGGACATCACGAAAAATTATCAGAAACCGGATGCAAAGATGATCAGGGTGGTCAAGAAGGAACTGACTGTGCCAATGATCGAGCAGTATTATCTCGACGTGAAGCGCAAGGACAAGGTGGAAGTGCTCTGCCGCCTGCTCGACTACTATGAGCCGAAGCTTTCCCTTGTATTCTGCAATACCAAGAAGATGGTCGACGATCTGACGGAAGTGTTAAAAGGCAGAGGCTATTTTGCGGAGGGGCTGCACGGCGACATGAGCCAGGCACAGCGCGACCGCGTCATGAAGAGCTTTCGCAGCGGCAAGACGGATATCCTGATCGCGACGGATGTGGCGGCGCGCGGCATTGATGTCGACGATGTGGAGGCGGTGTTCAACTATGACATTCCGCAGGACGACGAGTACTACGTGCACCGTATCGGCCGTACAGGGCGCGCGGGGCGCACAGGGCGCTCCTTCACCTTTGTAAAGGGCAAGGAAGTGTATAAGTTAAAGGATATCATGCGCTACTGCAAGACGAAGATCTACGCGATGCCGGTGCCGTCCCTCAACGATGTCAACCAGATCAAGATCGAGAAAGTGATGGATAAGATCGGGAACGTGATCGAGGAAGAGGATCTGACTTCCATGATCAACACCATCGAAAAGCAGATCAATGAGTCTGACTACACCGCGATGGACATCGCCGCGGCGTTTCTAAAGCTGTACATGGGGCAACAGAACGAGGGAAATGAGTCGCATGTGGAGTACACGTTTGACAACACCGGCGCGGAGGAGGAAGGAATGGCGCGCCTGTTCATCAACATCGGAAAGGCGCAGAAGGTCAAGGCGAAAGACATCTTAGGCGCCATAGCGGGTGAGGCGAACATTCCAGGAAAACTCGTGGGAGCGATCGATCTCTATGACAAGTACACCTTCGTGGAGGTTCCCAAGGAAAATGCCGCGGACGTGCTCGCGGCAATGAAAAATGTCAAGATCAAAGGCAAGACGATCAACATCGAGCCTGCGAACGGCAAATAAGTAGAAAAATCTGCCCCGCTCGATCGGAATGAGCGGGGCATTATATTAATCATTTATCAACTGGTCCAGTCTGGATTTGCTGCGCTCGTCCAGATAGGGAGAGAGCTCATAATACATAGAGTAGGTCAGTGTGCCGCCCCCGTCTATGTAAAAGGTCAGACACTCGTCGATCTCGCTGCTGTCCAGATAGAATATGTTTTCTGAAAAGACATCGTAAAAATCCTCCATAGGGAGCTGCCTGAGCACTTCCGCCCGGTATCCGTCTTCCATGTAGGGCATGATCGCTGAGACGGCGTCTGCACTGAGGGGGGAGATGGTCCTGTCACGGAGTGCGTCGGTCAGATATCTGCCTGACAGCGCAGCGTCGGAGTAGATGAAGAAATCGCAGAGTTCATCGTCAGTGAAGGAGGCGCCGCTGGTCAGCAGGATACGGAACAGTTCACTGGCGTCCTTTTCGTCCACATCGTATAATACGTTGACGATCTGCTCTTTCTCGGCGGGCACCAGTCCATTTTTTACCAGATAGACGTATTCAGCGTTCTCGGAAGAGAAGTATTCAGCATTCTCGGAAGAGAAAACGTTTGCAAAGTCAGATCGCACGATGTCGGGATAGTCGATCCTGACATGCGCGACTTTTCCGCCCTGTCCCACCATCTTGAGGACATTCCTGCCCTTTTTCATCGTGACAGTCGAGGTTGTATCCGCACCGGTGTCGTTCAGGGTCACGATGCTGTTATCCGGTGCGACATGAATGATCTTGAATTTTCCCTCCCGGATCTCAAAGGAGGAGCTTATCTGTACATCGATGTCGCGGTCTACGTAGGCAATGACGAAGGAATACGATCCGAATAAAGCAAAGTTCGTCGCCAGAAAACGCTGTTTACCTCCTGAGCAGACAGAGGCGAACCAGATATCCGTAATGTCTTTTCCGGCGATCATCTCATCGTTATCGTAGACTTTCCACGCATCGCTGGAACGGTCGGATTGTAAACTGTCAGAGTAACTCCACGATGTGCCGGAATCGTGTTCGTCGGATCGATCCGGGATCTGATCGCTGACGGCAGCGGAAGTGGCGCTGTCTGCGGAACCGTCTACGAAATCGGTGTGTGGATTTCTGCTGGAATCACTTCCTGCGATCCAGATCGAGCTGCACGCGGACAGTGGCAGCATGGCCGCGAACACGCATGCGGAGAATGCGATCCGCATGCGCGTGGATCTTTTGTAATACCGAATGCTGTCAAGGCGCTTTTTCAGGTCCTTCCTGTTCTCCAGCAGCGTGGTGGAGAATGCGCTCTGCCTGCAGGAGACCTGCTGCTGGGCAGTATCTAACAGGAGGTTTCCGTACAGTTGTCTGCCATACGCTGTGAGTTCCGGGAGTAATGCCTCGTCGCAGGAGAGCTCGCAGTCCTTGCTGATCTGCCTGCCGATGAGATGCAGGACCGGGTTGAACCAGTGAACGCAGCGCAGCAATTCATACACCCATTTGTACAGCAGATCCCTCCGCGCTACATGGATCAGCTCGTGGTGAAGGATCAGTTGAAACTGCTCCGTGCTGTGATAACCGTATCGAATCGGGCTGTCTGACATGCAGGAAAGGACGACTGCATCATTGCAGGAAACGGTTTTTGGAAGGATGATCACAGGTTTTAGGAGTCCGATCGTCATGGGGCTGTGCACGGAAGCGCTCTCGCAGACAGCAGGTATTTTTGAGATCTGCAGTCTGGAGCAGAACACGTTCTCCTGGATCATGATCTGACTGTCGCTGATGCGCGTGCAGCTCTTTTGGAGTCCTTTCTGAAAGTGCAGGTAGCGCAGGAGCTTTACCAGCAGCGTAAGAACAGCACCGAGCAGCCATATATATGCGGCGGCAGTCCACATGCCTGCCTTTATGCGGTCAATCGGGTTTCCGCCTTCACGCTGGATCATGCTGCCGGGGTGTGTCAGATTTTCGTTGTCCGGAATTGTAATGTCAGGCTGTGCCAGGCTGCCAGCGTTTCGAATCATATTGTCAGGCTGTGCTGTGTCGCTGTTGTCAGGAGCTGCACTGCCAGAATGTACTGTGCTGGCCGGGGCATGGATATTCAGTGTCCATGGGAGACCGGCTTCAAAGTGAAACGGGATCAGCAGCCGCGCGACGACGAGCAGCCAGATATAATAATTCCACTTTTTCGAAAAATATCTTCCTGTCAGGGGGCGCACGGCCGCGATCAGGATTCCAGTCAAAGCCCCGGATAGGGACAGGGACAGCACGGTGGGAAAAAGCTGTCTGGTTATCAATTCATACATAGCAATTCCTCCATTTGAAAATCAGGGTTCAAAGGTTCTGGTTAAAGTAATCCCGGAGCTCCTCGATGTCCTTTTTTGTCAGTGCATCGCTGTCAACCAGTGCAGCCGCCAGATTTTTGGAGCTTCCTTTAAAAAATTTCTCTATAAAATTTTTCGTCTCTGTGCGGATGTATTCTTCGCGTGCGATGCAGGGTGTATAATAGTAGACTTCGCGGTTATTCTGTGCGCGCTTTTCCTGCAGGAGCGCTCCTTTTTTCACAAGACGCTGGATCAGTGTCAGGACGGTGGTGCGCTCCCAGTTTTTGTGATCGTTCAGAGCATTGCGGATCTCGCCTGCATTCAGCGCGCTTCCCGCTGACCAGAGGACTTCGAGGATCGCAAGCTCCGAGTCCGATACGGTTATTTTTGGTTTCATATGAATCCTCCATTCTGTATAAGAGTCTCCCGGAATCTCCCTTGTAGGTGATTCGGAGAGACTATTTGCATCAGAGTGTGTCTAAAGTATGACTACTGATGTAGACAACTATAGTTTACAACAGTAGACAATGACTGTCAAGATAAAATTAAAAAAACTTGAAACTATTCGGGCAGGTGAGAGGTCTAATGTTTTAAAAGAATTGAGGAGGTGAAAAAATTGCAGATTTTTTCGTACAAAAAGAAAAATGAAAATGCAAAGAAAGATCTGCTGGAAAAGATCCTGCTGGAAAAGTATGATCAGTATTACCGGCTTGCATACAGTTATGTCCACAATGACATGGACGCCTGCGATATTGTGCAGAATGGCGCCTACAGGGCATTGCGGGGCAGCGATACGCTGCAAAATGCGGAGTACGCCGAGACCTGGGTGTACCGCATCATGCTCAATGAGTGTTTCCGGCATCTAAAGCAGCCTCAGAAATATTCGTATGAGTCCATGCAGGAGACAGGTTTCGAACTGTCCTACACGGAGGACAACTGTGAGAAGATCGATCTGCAAAGGGCGCTCGATTCCCTGCCGGAGAAGGACAAGGCGGTCGTCATACTGCGGTATTTTGAGGACAGAAAACTGGAGGAGATCGCGGATATCCTGGAGGAAAATGTCAATACAGTCAAGAGCAGGCTCTACCGCAGTATCAAAAAGCTCCGCGTGTATCTGGAAAATTCATGAGAATGGAGGGAGAATATGGCAGAAAAAAATGATTTGCTGGAAAGAGAACTACATATACTAAGAAAGGAGTATGAAAAACACCGGATGACGGACTTTCAGGTGAGACAACTGCAGGAAAAAATAAGGGAGGCGAAGGAAATGGATCAGAACAATAAAAATCATACAGGTAAGATAAGAATAGCCGTTGCAGCGGCGGCGGTAGCGGCAGGGCTCTTTGTCATACTGCCCAACACGTCGGGGACGATCGCGCACGCGATGGAACAGATCCCGATCATCGGACAGCTTGTCAGGGTGGTGACATTCCGCGATTATGCGTATGAGAGCGACCGCAATATGGCAGACATCGAAGTGCCCGAGATCAAGCCGGAGGAACAGCTCGAGGACAGTACCCTGCAGGAAAATATAGACCGCACGACGGCGGAGATCAACGCGGAGATCCAGTCGATCACAGACGATCTGATCGCGGAGTTTGAGAAGAATCTGGATGAGGAGATGGGATATCAGGATGTCGTGGTAAAAAGCGAGGTACTCACGACCACGCCCGATTATTTCACGCTGAAACTGATCTGTTATCAGGGCGCCGGCAGCGGATACCAGTGGAATTATTATTACACCATCGACTTAAACACCGGCGAGAGACTGCAGTTAAAGGATATCTTCAAGGAAGGCGCCGACTATATCACACCGATCAGCGAGGATATCAAGCGCCAGATGCAGGAGCGGATGGATGCCGACGAAAATGTGCACTATTGGCTGAATGACGAGATCGAGGAGTGGAACTTCAAGGCGATCACGGATGAGACTTCGTTTTATCTGAATGAGCGGGGAAATGTGGTCATCGGCTTCAACGAGGGCGATGTAGCGCCGATGTATATGGGAACGGTGGAGTTTGAGATTCCGGCAGAGGTGCTTGACGGGATCCGGAAGTAGGCAACAGGCATGCGGTCTGAACCGGATCACCTGCTGATCAGTGAAAAAGCAAGTGGAGGGATACGGCTGTTCTGGTCCGTATCCCTCCACAAATATTTTTTGAACACACACTACGCGAGCTGGCGGTGTTGACCGGCTGGTTTACTCTGCTGAAAGTCCTTCCGTATACTGTGCACCCAATTCCGCGACTGTGCCGTCGGTGAGCATGGCATCGATGGCGGTATTGATCATGTCGAGAAGCTCTGTATTGCCCTTTTTCACAGCGATGGCATACTCTTCGGATTCGAAGGCTGAAGGATCTTCCACGATCTTGAGCCCTTCATTGTCGCTGATGTATTTCTGGGATGTGGCAGAGTCGAGCACGACAACGTCACATTTTCCGTTTACCAGTTCCATAATGGCATCGGTGCCCTTTTTGAATGCTTCATAGGGATATCCCATATCTTTGACGCAGATCTCGCCCGTGTAGCCCTCGATAACGCAGATCTTCTTGTCTGCAAGATCGGCGGCGGAGGTGATATCGGAGTCTTCTCTCACGATCATTACCTGCGTGGCTGTGTAGTAGGGGATTGAGAAATCCGCCTCTTCCTTTCTCTCATCGGTCACGGTCATACCCGCGATCGCCGCGTCGATCTGACCGTTCTGCAATGCCACCAGCAGAGAAGCAAATTCCATATTTTCGATCGCCGGTGTCATGTCGTTTTTCTCCGCGATCTGCTTGGCGATCGCGATGTCGATACCGTCATACTGGTCGATCACGCCGCTGCCTGTCACGAACTCAAAGGGCGGAAATTCGGCGTTTGTGCCAAATGTAAGTGTGCCGCCTGCCTCTGGAGCGGCCTCCTGCGTACCGGCTTCTGCCGGTTCTGTGTCCGCTGGTGCGCTGTCCTGCGGCTGGGAGTCTGTGACAGTCGTATCTGTCGCTGTGCTGCTGCTCTTCGCGTCGCCGCCGCATGCTGTCAGCGCGGTCGTCATCATCGCCATCGCCAGCATGAGTGCTGCCATTTTTGTTCCTTTTTTCATAATGTTTCTCCTCCTTGATGATTGTCTGCCATAGCCTGCCGCTGTGGTCTGAGATCCGCACTCCGCGTCAGAGGCTATGAAAACCTGTTGATATATCTATATTAAGCCGTTTGGCATAATACCTTCATTAACAGTTCCTTACAAAACCTTGCTCAGAAAGAGCTTTGTCCGCTCGTTCTTCGGATTGCTGAACACTTCCTCCGGCGTGCCGCTCTCCATGATCACGCCCTGGTCGACGAACAGAACCCTCGATGCGACTTCCCTGGCAAAGCCCATCTCGTGGGTGACGATCACCATCGTCATGCCCGATCGGGCAAGATCCTTCATAACGTCGAGCACCTCCCCGACCATCTCGGGGTCGAGCGCCGAGGTGGGCTCGTCAAACAGCATGATCTCCGGACTCATGGCAAGCGCCCTCGCGATCGCGACGCGCTGTTTCTGCCCGCCGGACAATTGTGCCGGGTACGCCTGTGCTTTGTCCGCCAGATTGACGCGCTTAAGGAGATCGTGTCCTGTCTTGACGGCCTGGTCTTTTGTCATTTTTTTCAGAAGGACCGGTGCCAGCGTGATATTGTCCATGATCGTCAGATGCGGGAACAGGTTAAACTGCTGGAACACCATGCCCATTTTCTGCCGCACTTTATTGATGTCGATCTTGGGCGTGTTGATCAACTGATCGTCCACGTAGATCTCGCCCTCCGTCACGTCCTCGAGCAGGTTCAGGCATCGCAGGAAAGTGCTCTTGCCGGAACCGGATGGGCCGATCACAACGACGACTTCTCCGGGGGAGATATGTTCGTCGATGCCGTTTAAGACGTTCAGGTCTCCAAATTTTTTATGTAAGTTCTTTACTTTTATCATGTAAACTCCTGTCCTCTGAATTTATTTTTATCGGATATCAGATTTTCGCAGCACGATCTCGATCCTGCGCAGCAACAGTGTCAGGATCTTGATCAGGATGTAGTAGATCACGGCAGTTCCAAACAGCGGCATGAACGCGTTGAACGTCGCGCTCTTGATAAAATCGCCCGCTTTCTGGATATCCATCAGTCCCACATAACCGACGATGGCGGTCTCCTTGATCAAAACGATAAACTCGTTGCAGAGTGCGGGAAAGATGTTTTTGACTGCCTGCGGGATCACGATCCTTGTCATCGTCTGAAAGGCATTTAGCCCCAGGGATCTGCCCGCCTCTGTCTGTCCGTGGTCGACAGACAGGATACCGGCGCGGATGATCTCTGACACATAGGCGCCGGAATTGATGCCAAAGGCGATCGCCGCGATGATCCATTTGTCCAGATCCACCGTGGCAAAGATGACAAAATAAATGATCATCAACTGCGTGACGGAGGGTGTTCCACGGATCACATCAGTGTAGACGCTGCCAAAAAAACGGATCAGTTTTCTCTTGGAGAGATTGCACAGCGCGACCAGCATTCCGATCAGGATACCGATCAGGACGGCGAGAAGCGATACCTTGATCGTCACGCCGATGCCCTCGAGCAATAGCTTGTAGCGGTCCTCCCGGATAAAACATTTATAAAATAGATTAGAAAAATCAGTGAACCATTCCTGAAATGCTGTCATTTGTCCGTTTCCTTTCAACTGTTTGTACAAATGCATAAATATGCAAATCTAACTAACGCCCATTTTATCATAAAGACGGTGAGTTGAAAAGCTTTTTTTGAAGGGATTTGATGATTGATGTTTTTTGAGGGAGGACTGTTTATTTTGGTCGGTTCTGTCCCTTGTTGCATTTGGGGATATGTAATAACATGAACTATACAGGATGCAGAACATATTGGTATACATAAGAAAATATTAAAGTACGAGGAGGATCAGAATGAAAAGAAAATGTTTTGTTATTATGCCGTTTTCAACAACGGACGCTCGACATGACGAGGAGTATTGGAATATCTTTTTTGGTATCATCAAGAAAATTATGGAAGATAAAGACTATACGTGTATAAGATCTGAAGTGGGACCTTATGAAATGCTTGACGCTATTATCGAAAATCTTGAAAATAGTGATATTGTTATAGCCGTTTTGACAGACTTCAATTCAAATGTATGGTATGAGTTGGGAATTAGGCATACACTCAAAACGGGGACAATCATGCTGCTGCAGGAGGGACAAAAAATACCATTTGATGTCAGCCACTTTGGAATCGTTTTTTATAAGGATTCTATTGGGTTGGAGCAGCGCCTGAAAGACTCTATAGGGAAGTATCTGGATAAAATTGATGATAGTATTTGTGACAGTCCGGTTATCAGTACCTTAAATAGCAAAGTGTATAATACTGTTGAGAAAAAATTGGAAGAAATGCAGCAATTAATCTGGCGGCTTGTCGATGAAGTTCCCAGAGAGAACAGCTTTGTGGAAAAGGGCAGGGAGAAAAGAAACAGAATTTTGTGGGTGGACGATTATCCGAAGAATAATGAGCTAATAATCAATTTATTTCAGAGCAAAAATATTGAGTTTGATATAGCGCTTACGACAGAACAGGGGCTAGAATTGTATAAGAGCCGGTTATATGATCTGGTTATTACGGATATGGGAAGGGGAGATGAGCAGGATGCCGGATTGGTGCTTTTGAGAAGTCTCAGGCTGCTTAGGTGCCAGATACCAATCATCGTCTATTCTAGTTATAAGGCAATTAAGAGATATGGGGATGAGGCTTTACGGTCAGGCGCATTTAAGGTTATTCATGGAACGGGTGACATTATATCTACGATTTCAGACATTTTAGAATTGCAATAGTTGCCGCTAATCTCGGAAGACTTGTCGGAAACTGTCAATGTATTTCACTAATGTCACTTGTTGCATTCTCCATGGCATCTGTTACAATAAAAGGAAAGGAGGGACGTTGAATGGGAATGTTTTTAAATAGCCGTGTGCCGTACGAAGGATATAAGGAAGTGCTTCGGGATCCGTATTTTGTGGATAAAACGCTGATCTTAAAGGAACTGGTGCCTTATTTTGGAAAAAGAAACCGCTATTGCTGTATCACGAGGCCCCGGCGCTTCGGGAAAACAGTCATGGCAAATATGGTGGGGGCGTTTTTCGGGAAAACGGATGAAGGGGAGCGGATATTTGAGGATCTGGCAATATCCGGAGAGAAGGAATACAGCGCGCATCTGAATCAGCATGATCTGATCTATATTGATTTCAGCAAAATGGCTAAAGACTGCAGGGAGTATGAGATGTATATAGCTCGTATTCAGGACCGGGTCACGGAGGATCTGATCGCTGCCTATCCTGATCTGGGCATAAGTATGACGGAAGCTGTGTGGGATGGCCTGCAAAAAATATATGAACGGACAAAGAACAAGTTTTTGTTTGTATTGGATGAATGGGATGCGGTATTCCACATGTCTTTTGTTTTTGAGGTGAACCAGCAGGAGTATTTACTGTTTTTAAAAAATTTGTTAAAAGATCAGCCATACGTAGAGTTTGCATATATGACAGGTGTCCTGCCGGTCGCAAAATATTCCAGCGGTTCAGAACTGAATATGTTTGTGGAGTATGACATGGTCACGTCAGAAAAATTCAGCGGATATTTTGGATTTTCGGATGCGGAGGTTGACCGGCTTTATGAAATTTACCGGAACGAATCAGAAACGCCAAAGTTTGACCGGGAGGAACTTCGGTTCTGGTATGACGGGTATTATACGGCTGCCGGAAACCGCTTATACAATCCTCGATCTGTCGTTCTGGCGCTGACCGATGGCCAGCTCAGGAATTACTGGACAAGTTCCGGCCCGTATGATGAGCTGTTTTATTATATCAGGAACAATATCAAGGATGTGAGGGACGATCTGGCCTTAATGGTATCAGGGGAACGGGTGGCGGCTGATATCGGGCAGTTTGCGGCGGTTTCCATGGAGATCCATTCCAGGGAACAGATCTATTCCGCCATGGTGGTTTATGGTCTGCTGACTTATGAGGATGGAGCCGTTCTGATTCCGAACAAAGAATTGATGGATCGGTTTAACGAGCTGCTTTTGACGAAGGACGCGTTGGGATATGTCTACAACCTCGCAAGGAAATCGGAGCAGATGCTTCAGGCGACGCTGGCTGGAGATACAAAGACCATGGAAGATATCCTGCAGTTTGCACACAATACAGAGACGCCGATTCTGTCTTATAATAACGAGGTTGAGTTGTCGGCGGTCGTAAATCTGTGTTATCTTTCCGCCCGAAACAGATACCGGGTTGAGCGGGAAGACCGGGCAGGAAAGGGGTTTGTGGATTTTATATTTTATCCAGAGCGGAAAAATGCAGACGGGATCATTCTGGAACTGAAAGTGGACAGTACGCCAAAGGAGGCAATTGAGCAGATTAAGGATAAGCGGTATGATCTGCGGTTTCAGGGAAAACTGGGTGAAAGTCCGAAATTTACTGGCAGGATCCTGGCGGTTGGTATCAGTTACAGCCGGGAGACGAAGGAGCATTGGTGTGAAGTGGAGGTTTTGCAGGGAACTGGTGTGTGATTTTCGCTTGCTTTGTTTTGGGTTGCAGTATGGGACGTATAATAGCATGTGCTATACAGGAGTGGTATGAACATGAATTTGTTTGATATTTCAATAAAAAAGGCGGCAATCGAACATAATATCGATGCGGTGACGGATACCATCATTTTATCACAGGAGGGGAAGGACGATATGCTTCCCTATATGGAGAGGGTGGCAAAGATGCTGCCGGAAGTTATGGACAGAATACATGCGGGAATGACGCGGGAGGAGATATATGCACAGATAGAATATCTGGTTGCTTCCGGATTTGCGGAAGCTGCGGAAGAGATGGCGGTCAGGATACAACATTTTGAGGAACTGACACAGAAAAAGCTGTATGCCGGAGTCGGCAGGCTTCTTGACCTCTTTGCTTTAGAATATGACAGAAAGCAGGTCTTTCGCTGTTATCTGGGATTTTATAATCCGTTTCCAAGAGCTGTCCTGGACAAAAAATATTGGCTGCACTACGATATCGCCGATGATATATTTCTGCGCGCTTCCATGCACGAGATCGATCATATGATTCTGTTTGATAAATGGAAATCAATGCATGGCTATGCAAAAGAACAGGAGCCTGTTTACCCAGACATACTATGGTTTCTGGAGGAGCTTGCAGTCGAACCGACACTGAATGACAGGCGTATTCAGGAGATCATTCCGATCAGGCATGAGGCGTATGCTTCACTCCGCGCGATCCGGATCGCGGGGGAGCCGTTGACACAGCACATTCAGGAAATATATGATAACAGTTCGGATATGGAGACGTTTTTGGATACTTCTTATTGCTTTTTGAAGGAGAGGTTATCGATCTGTCTGGCGGATGATTGAAATAAGCATGTATTAATTTATCCGGCTGTGTGAGTAAAACGAAGGAGTGTGATCAGATTGACAGCACATATTTCAGAGGACGGACTGGACAGAGAGGAGTCTGTGGCGGAGCATACGAAAAAGACTGCATTTCTCTGTGGGAAAAAGGGAGAGCGGTGCGGTCTGTCACAGGTCATGTCTGTATGTGGAATCCTTCATGACATGGGCAAAAATAAACAAAAGTTCGACGACTATATCCATGCAGATGAAAAGATTCGGCAAAAGCTGCGGGGAACCATCGCCCATGCATCTACGGGAGCGAAATATCTGTATGATATGCATCACGATGACAATGCCAGTGACGTAAAGCTTTTGACGGAAATGATCTCCTACGCTGTCGCTGCCCATCATGGTATGTTTGACTGTGTGGATATCGGGCACACGGATCTTTTTTCCCAAAAGATGGACAAAGTCGAGGATTATGACGAGGCGTGCAGCAATTCGGAAAATGATTATCTGGACAAAATGGAGTTGGGCCAGAAGTTTGCAGGTGCATTGGAAGAGTTTGACAGGACACAGGATAAGATCCGGGAATTATATACAAGACTAAAATCTATGATCGTGTCTAAAAACATTTCAGATCAAAAGGGTACAATGTTTCGCTGCCGGCTTTTCCTGTTTTCCTGTCTGCAGCGTCTGATCTTATCGATCCTGATCGATTCCGATTGGGAGGCAACCTCAGATTTTATGGAGAATGTTGATACATTTTCGAAACCGGATGACCTCAGCAGCAAGGAGGTGTTTGAAAAAGCCGGAGAGAATTTCAGGAAATACATGCAGGAAAAGCAGAAGGCTGTCAGGAATAAGATCCTGACAGATAAGGAAAGAGAAATATTGGATGCGAGAAATGCACTGCAAAAGGAATGCAGGGAGTTTGCAGGGCACCCGGCCGGGATCTACTGTCTGCCGCTTCCGACCGGCGGAGGGAAAACGTTGAGCGGTCTTGCGTATGCGCTGGAGTACTGCAGGCAGCACCCGGAGACAGAGCGTGTCATCTATGTATCCCCTTACATAAGCGTGACGGAACAGAACGCCGGAGTCTTTCGCGATGCCGTCAGTGAGGGAGAGTGGATCCTGGAACATCATTCTTCTGTGGTCAGAAATGATGAGAATGAGAGCGAGGACTATCGTGCGAAGCGTGTGTCCAGATATGATATCAACTGGGAAGAGCCTTTTATATGTACGACCTTTGTGCAGTTTATGAACACTCTGTTTTCGGACAGGAGCGAGTCGGTACGGCGGATGCACAGGCTTGTCAACTCGGTTGTGATCATCGATGAGATCCAGTCGATGCCGCTAAAGTGTGTCCATACGTTTAACTATATGGTCAATTTTCTGAATGCGGTCTGCAACACGAATATCATATTGTGTACAGCGACGCAGCCGACTTTGGCAGAGACGGAATTTCCGATCTGCTACAGCGAGCCGAAATACATGATCCGCGCTGTAGACAGATGGTTTCGGGTATTTGACCGCGTGAAGATTTATACGTCGGGAGCGCTGCCCGGGCAGGGACAGAAATACACGTTTGAAAGTCTTGGCGATGAGATCGCAGAAAAGACAGCGGAATTTTGGTCGATCCTTGTCGTTCTGAATACAAGATCTGCGGTGAAAAAGCTGTATGAGATCCTGAAGGCAAAGCAGATCAATGTGCGATATCTCACGACAAATCTGTGCGCCCAGCATAGAAGTGACCGGATCAGTGAGATTCAGGAGACCCTTAGGGAACGGAGGGAAAATATTGTTGTGATCAGCACGAATCTGATCGAGGCAGGCGTGGATATCTCATTTGAGTGTGTCTACCGCTCGATGACAGGACTGGACAGTCTGGCGCAGAGCGCAGGCCGGTGCAATCGCAACGGGGAGCTGGAATACGGTGTCATCTATCTGATCATGCTGGAAGATGAAAATACTGGAAATATGGAGGAACTGCTGCAGAACAGGAGGGTGACAGAGCAGATCATACGTGATTATGATCAGGGTGACAGAGAGGACAGCCTCTTGATGCCGCGGTGGATGGAGCAATATTTTAAGAAGGTCTATCAATATGCAGCAGGAAAGATGAATTTTCCGGTCGCGGGGACGGGGACCAATATCACAGAACTTTTGTCGAACGGGTTTGGTGTGGAAACGAGGAAGAATTTATTGAATGCGGCGTATAAGACTGCGGGACAGACGTACAGGGTGATCGATGACCATTCATTTGGCGTGATTGTGCCATATGGGGAAGGTGCAAAACTCATAGAGAAAATACAGGAGACATCAGATCTTTCAGACATCAAAACTTATATCCGGCAGGCGCAGAGATATACGGTCAACGTGCGTGAGAATCTGCTGAACCGGTATGACGGGCTGATACAGCCTGTCAGCGAGAAGATCGCAGGTCTTTACATGGTATCGGCGCCGGGAGCGTACAGTATGGATTATGGTATCGCACCACAATGGGAAAACTTGTTTTATTAACAGAAAATACAGAAAGGAGAAGCAGTTATGGAGAAACCAAATGTGATCGAGTACAGTGTGTTTGGCAGGTATGCACTGTTTACCGATCCGTTGTCAAAGACGGGCGGTGAGAAATGCACGTATCAGATCCCTACGTATCAGGCATTGAAAGGGATCACGGAATCGATCTACTGGAAGCCGACGATCACGTGGGTGATCGATGAGTGCCGTGTCATGAATCCGATCCAGACGGAATCGAAGGGGATCCGGCCGGTCAGATATAGCGGCGGAAACGACTTGTCATATTACACTTATCTGAAAAGTGTGGAGTATCGTGTGAGGGCACACTTTGAATGGAATGAAAACCGGGAAGATCTGGCGCACGACCGGAACGAGAACAAACATTTTGACATTGCCAGGAGAATGGTTGAACGAGGCGGAAGGAGGGATATTTTTCTGGGGGCAAGAGAGTGCCAGGGATATGTGGAGCCCTGTTCATTTGATGAGGGTGACGGCGCTTATGACAAAACGGATCTGTCATTTGGCGTCATGGTACACGGGATCACCTATCCGGATGAGGCCGTCAGGGAAGAGGAAAAAGGGAAAATGACGGTGCGGCTCTGGAATGCGCAGATGATAAAGGGAGTCCTTCATTTTCCGCGCCCGGAGGCATGCGGGATCAGGCGTGTGCTGCAGGAGGCGAAGCAGAAACAGTTTATATTTGAAAAGAACTTTACCGGATTGGCAGAGTTTGAGGGAGGTGACTTGTTTGGCGTGGTTAAAGACATTGGCTGATACATATGACGTCTATGCGGATCTGGCGGGAGTAGTCAGGGATGACCAGCCGGTGCTGCTGCCGATCTCCCATTCGACGTTCAATGCCCAGATTGAAGTGATACTGGATCAGGATGGGAATTATGTCGATGCCAGGAAGCTTGAAAAGGGAAATGATGCGGTCACGATCATTCCGGTGACAGAGGATTCTGCTGCCAGGAGCAGCGGTATCGCACCACACCCGCTGTGTGATAAGCTCTGCTATATCGCTGGAGATTATGCGGCATACACGGGGGACAACAAGGATGCTTACTATGAAGCATATATGG
Source organism: Lachnospiraceae bacterium (assembly GCA_021770755.1). Taxonomy (GTDB): domain Bacteria; phylum Bacillota; class Clostridia; order Lachnospirales; family Lachnospiraceae; genus COE1. The sequence continues at coordinate 54,926 of JAETQI010000015.1, read as the reverse complement.
AACAGCTCCGGGACTGGGCGGATTCAGCGTATACGCATGTGGCAGTGCAGGCGGTCTGCCGATATCTTGAAAAGAAATCATTGATACGGGATCTTGTGGCAGGAAAAGTGCTGGAGCTGGACGGCGGCGGCAGACTCACAGACCGCACGAAGATACAGGCGTTAGGTCAGACAGGGGCTGCGGTGCGGTTTATTGTCGACGGGATCGGCATACCGGAAGTCTGGAAGAATCAGGAACTGTATGACAGATACAGCGCGTACTACCAGCAAAAGGCGGGTGAGAAGGAGCTGTGTTATGCATCGGGGAAACTGGAGTCCTGCACGGACAAGCACCCGTCGAAGATCCGCAACAGCGGGGATAAGGCAAAACTGATCTCCGGGAATGATGAGTCGGGATTTACCTATCGCGGAAGGTTTGTCACGAAAGGACAGGCGGTATCCGTCGGATATGACGTGTCACAAAAAGCGCACAATGCACTTAGGTGGCTGATTCAAAAACAGGGATATACAAGGGATGATTCCGCGATCGTAACATGGATCGTGAACAGGGACATGCCTGTGCCGGATATCATGCAGGATTCGGTCAATGCCTTTCATGACATGGATGATTTTGATGACTGGGATTTCCTTGGAACAGGCAATATCGACCAGCGGGACACTGGAAAGCATTTTGCGGAGCAGTTTAACAATGCTGTAAATGGGTATGTGGGCAGATTCAAGGCCGATGACAGGGCGGCGGTAATCGCGCTCGAAGCGGCCACTACAGGGCGGCTCTCGGTGGCATACTATGACGAGATGGGAGCCAGACAGTACATGGATGCGATACTGAACTGGCAGCAGCGTTGTAAGTGGCGGAGGACGGTGAATGTGGGAAAGGCGGGAGAGGATAAGAAGAAGATCACCTGCGAATGCACGCCGTCGCCCAGGGATATGGCGCTTGCGGCGTTTGGCGTACAGCGATCTGAGTGGCTGGAAGCGGACGGCAAACTGATCAAAAGCACTGTGAAGCGGTTATTGCCATGTATTACAAAAATAGGGGTAGAGATTCCGAAGGATCTCGTCAAAGCAGCAGTGCAGCGGGCATCGATGCCGCAGACCATGAGTGAGTTTGTATGGTACAATGATGTGTTGTGTGTTGCCTGCGCGATGATCCGGTATGATTATGAAATGGGAGGGAAGACGATGGATGATTTTTTGAAAAATAACACCAGTGACCGCAGTGTCTTGTTCGGAAGGCTGCTGGCGGTGTACGATTACATGGAACAGCTTGCCATGTTTGAGCGCGACGAGAATGGAAAGGTGCTGGAGAGACGTACCACAAATGCAAAAAGATACTGGAATGCGTACAGCAGAAGACCTGCCAAGACATTTGAGACGATAAAGCAGAATCTGATACCATATGAAAAAAAGTTATCTGATTATAAGGTAATGAAATTTGAAGAGTGGACAGGTGAGATCATGCAATATCTGGCAGGGAATGGATATAGCAATGCAGCATTGTCGGAGATGTATCTGCCGGGCTATTATCTGCAGATGGAGTATATGAGACAGGCATTTCAGAAAAAGAACAGTGAAGGAGATAAGAATAATGGGTAAATTTACAAACAAGATCGATTTTGAAGTATTGGTGATGGTAAAAAATGCAAATCCAAATGGAGATCCGCTGAACGGAAACAGGCCGCGTGAGACGTATGATGGGTACGGAGAGATTTCGGATGTGTGCATAAAGCGCAAGATCAGGAACAGACTGCAGGATATGGGGGAAAATATCTTCGTGCAGAGCGATGACCGTGCAGATGACGGTGCTAAAAACCTTGCGGAACGTGCAAAGAATAATGCGGTAATGCAGAAGGCATTAAAGGATAAGGACAAGGAGGCCTATGCAAAGGCAGCATGTGAGACATGGATGGATGTGCGCAGTTTCGGACAGGTATTTGCTTTTAAAGATGACAGTGTATCCGTCGGTGTGCGGGGACCGGTTTCCGTTCATTCTGCATTCAGTGTGCTGCCCATCTCGATCGACAGCATGCAGATCACCAAAAGTGTCAACAGCGAGACTGGAAAAGAGGGCAGGAAATCATCGGATACGATGGGAATGAAGCATAAGGTATATTCGGCATTATATGTCATAAAAGGCAGTATCAATCACCAGCTTGCCCAGAAGACAGGATTCAGCGATGAGGACGCCCAGAAGATCAAGGAGGCACTGCGCACATTATTTGTCAATGATGCGTCCTCCGCGAGGCCGGATGGCAGCATGGAAGTGTGCAGAATATATTGGTGGAAGCACAATTGTCCCATGGGACAGTATTCATCGGCAAAGGTACATAGGCTTTTGACAGTCGAAGCAAAAGCAGACGACCCAAAGGAGTTTGAGGACTATAAGATCACGCTGGATTCCCTGCCGGGATTGGATGTAGAAGTGATCGAGGGAATTTAGTCATGTACGCCGAAGAGGATTATCTGATGCTCTCGGGCATTCAGCACTTTGCATTCTGCAGGCGGCAATGGGCGATGATCCATATCGAGCAGCAGTGGGCGGAGAACTATCGCACAACGGCGGGCGAACTGATGCACAGGAAAGCACACGACGAAGGCTCTTTTGAGAAAAGAGGAGATCTGCTGATCGTCAGAGGACTGCGGATCGCTTCCCGGGAGCTTGGACTGAGCGGTCAGTGTGATGTCGTTGAATTTCATGAGAATGAAAAGGGAATTGCGATATTCGGTTACGATGGAAAATGGGATCTGGTGCCGATCGAGTACAAGCATGGATCGCCCAAAGAGAACAATGCCGACGAGCTGCAGCTTTGTGCACAGGCAGTCTGTCTGGAGGAAATGTTCCAGACAGACGTACCGGAAGGATTTTTGTATTACGGTGAGAAGAGAAGGCGGAGTCCCGTCAAATTTACTGACGACTTGCGGTTTGAAGTAAAAAAGATGGCTGATGAGATGCACGCTTTATTTCAAAGAGGACATACGCCCAATGTGAAACCTACGAAGCAGTGCAAGGCATGTTCATTGGAAAATCTATGTGTCCCCAGATTGCAGAAGTCAATAAGGGTAAGAGAATACATTGAGCAGGGGATCAAAGCAAAGGAATAGCCGCAGGATAGATTTCCATAGGTCATGCGGAAGAAGGAGGTTCATGTGCGAAAGTTACTTAACACGTTATATGTTATGACGGAGAGTTGCTATCTGACACTTGATGGTGAAAATATCGTGATACAGAACGGCGAAAAGATACTTGGCAGATTTCCGCTGCACACACTGGAAAATATCATATGTTTCACATACAAAGGAGCAACACCGGCACTGATGGGAGCCTGTGCAGAACGGAAGATCGGAATGAGTTTCTTCTCTCCGAGAGGTGCATTTCTGGCAAGGGTTGCCGGGAAAGAGTATGGAAATGTGCTGCTGCGAAAGGAGCAGTATCGCATTTCAGATGATGATATCAGAAGTGCTGCATATGCGAAGAACATGATCGTCGGGAAAGTCTTTAACAGCAGGTGGAGCATAGAGCGGACGCTTCGTGACCATGCACACCGTGTGGATGCCGGGAAATTGAAACAGGTATCCAGCATCTTATACGAGACGCTGCCTAAGATCGACAGCACATCTCGGCTTGACGAACTGCGGGGGATAGAGGGAAAGGCGGCGGAACAATATTTTTCAGTATTAAATGATATGATACTCAATCAGAAAGAAGATTTTGCATTTGTCAAGAGAAACCGCAGGCCGCCGCTCGACAACATCAATGCCATTTTATCTTTTGCATATACAGTTCTTGCTGGAGACTGCGCAAATGCCCTGTCGAGTGTCGGTTTGGATCCATATGTCGGATTTATGCATGGTGACAGACCAGGGCGGACGTCCCTGGCACTGGATCTGATGGAAGAATTGCGCCCCGTGCTGGCGGATCGTTTTATCCTGACACTGATCAACACGAAAGCGATTCAGGCGGCTCATTTCGAGAGGCAGAAAGACAATGCGGTGCTCCTGAATGACGATGGCAGAAAAGTATTCTTTAACGCATGGCAGAATCATAAAAAGGAAACGATCACACACCCATATTTGAAAGAAAAAATCGAGTGGGGACTGATTCCTTATGTACAGGCTCTGTTACTTGCCCGGACGATCCGCGGTGATATTGATGAATATCCACCGTTTTTATGGAAGTAGGTGTTGAAATGCTGGTATTGATCACATACGATGTAGCTACCCAGGATGCGGCTGGAAGAAGCCGCCTTCGCAAAGTCGCAAAGGAATGCGTGAACTACGGGCAGCGCGTTCAAAATTCGGTATTCGAGTGCATTCTGGATGCTTCACAACTGTTGTTATTGAAAGATCGTCTTGTCTCGCTGATCAACGAGAAAGAAGACAGCCTAAGATTTTACTATCTCGGCAATAAATATCAGACGAAGGTCGAGCACTTCGGCATAAAAACTTCCTATGATGCCGAGGGGACTTTGATGATATAAACCGGTGCGAACCATAAGTGCACACAAAACACCAGGAGGGTTCGCACCAGAAAAAGTTTACAATATATGGCGAAAGCCATGTTGAAAGCAAATGGGTGATGCTGATTTTTGGTAGTATTGCTCAGACAAGAATCTGTATTTTTATGAAAATATGTGATTTTTGGTGTCACTCCCTGCGTGGGAGTGTGGATTGAAATATTTTAATAAGAAAGTAGACTGGGAAGCACTGCGGGTCACTCCCTGCGTGGGAGTGTGGATTGAAATCTTAAGCACGTCTATATAAATGTCCCGCAGCACTAGTCACTCCCTGCGTGGGAGTGTGGATTGAAATTTTGACTTTTAATCCTATCAGAATTAAAACAGCCGTCACTCCCTGCGTGGGAGTGTGGATTGAAATCGCTCATAATACTCACAATCACTCGGACACATCAGTCACTCCCTGCGTGGGAGTGTGGATTGAAATATCACAGGATTTAAAAACGCTTTCGGAATCCATTCGTCACTCCCTGCGTGGGAGTGTGGATTGAAATATGGCAATGGGAAGGAGTGGCACATATGGCAAACAGGTCACTCCCTGCGTGGGAGTGTGGATTGAAATTCAAAGACATCACACGCCGCCTACTATCCGCCGGAGTCACTCCCTGCGTGGGAGTGTGGATTGAAATAAATCCAGTCGCCTTGATAGAAAAATCGTGATGCGTCACTCCCTGCGTGGGAGTGTGGATTGAAATACAGGTTAAAGCAGGCACAGGAGCAGACGGAGAAGTCACTCCCTGCGTGGGAGTGTGGATTGAAATATTTCTTCCGGGGGATCAAGGTACGCAAGTGCAGAGTCACTCCCTGCGTGGGAGTGTGGATTGAAATTTCTAACAATTTTAGCGTCTCTCCCGACGGGACGGTCACTCCCTGCGTGGGAGTGTGGATTGAAATTAAATGCAATTGATAGTACTTTTGCTCAAATTGGGTCACTCCCTGCGTGGGAGTGTGGATTGAAATAAAGCGTTGGCTGCAGTGTAAGAATAGTTACATTGTCACTCCCTGCGTGGGAGTGTGGATTGAAATCCGTGTTTCTCATGGTGGGTTGTAACCTGATTGAGTCACTCCCTGCGTGGGAGTGTGGATTGAAATAGGAAATATTCAGATTCCGACAGGTGGCACGGTAGGTCACTCCCTGCGTGGGAGTGTGGATTGAAATAATGAAGAATGGCTTGACTATTACGATGATGCGCGTCACTCCCTGCGTGGGAGTGTGGATTGAAATCCGTTTATCTATGAGCTTGACGAACGCAAAGAGGTCACTCCCTGCGTGGGAGTGTGGATTGAAATCCCAAATGTGCGTTATGTGAAACAGTAGATGATAGTCACTCCCTGCGTGGGAGTGTGGATTGAAATACGCAACATTGAGATCCCTATAAGACTTACCGCAAGTCACTCCCTGCGTGGGAGTGTGGATTGAAATACACAGGAGCAGAACCAGAACAAAAGCGGCAGTCAGTCACTCCCTGCGTGGGAGTGTGGATTGAAATTCTGTAGCCTAAATATTTTAACTTCATATCCCATAGTCACTCCCTGCGTGGGAGTGTGGATTGAAATTCTGTAGCCTAAATATTTTAACTTCATATCCCATAGTCACTCCCTGCGTGGGAGTGTGGATTGAAATGACAATCCCGACTTGATAGGAGAACAACCATGACAGTCACTCCCTGCGTGGGAGTGTGGATTGAAATCATGCATGTCCATTATCTTTATCGCCATGATGCAAGTCACTCCCTGCGTGGGAGTGTGGATTGAAATGACAATCCCGACTTGATAGGAGAACAACCATGACAGTCACTCCCTGCGTGGGAGTGTGGATTGAAATTACGCGGATATCTGCCAAATAATTAGGTTGTAGGTGTCACTCCCTGCGTGGGAGTGTGGATTGAAATTCCTGGAGATATGCGCCTACCCAATGCTTGCGGTAGTCACTCCCTGCGTGGGAGTGTGGATTGAAATATCGCTGCTGTAAGCCTGCTCCTGCGGCCGGCGGTAGTCACTCCCTGCGTGGGAGTGTGGATTGAAATTCCTGGAGATATGCGCCTACCCAATGCTTGCGGTAGTCACTCCCTGCGTGGGAGTGTGGATTGAAATCTTTGTTCACAGCAAACAAGGAACTGACAGTGAAAGTCACTCCCTGCGTGGGAGTGTGGATTGAAATAGTGCGAGGTCATTCTGCTGCAGTGTGATCAGGCGTCACTCCCTGCGTGGGAGTGTGGATTGAAATCCTTCTTTGTCCTCCGCACCGATACCGATCATTACAGGTCACTCCCTGCGTGGGAGTGTGGATTGAAATACTTAACCAGACGTATTATACGGATGAGGGCTACGTCACTCCCTGCGTGGGAGTGTGGATTGAAATTTGATACAGACGATGTCCCCGTCCTCGTCATACGTCACTTCCTGCGTGGGAGTGTGGATTGAAATCTGTAATGGGATGCACACGCTCGCCAAACGCGGACGGTCACTCCCTGCGTGGGAGTGTGGATTGAAATACGCAACATTGAGATCCCTATAAGACTTACCGCAAGTCACTCCCTGCGTGGGAGTGTGGATTGAAATCGGCAGAAGGAATGCAGACAGGGGATACGTACAACGTCACTCCCTGCGTGGGAGTGTGGATTGAAATTTGGCAAGGATCACATAGTTTGGAGCCATGGCCTCGTCACTCCCTGCGTGGGAGTGTGGATTGAAATGGTGAAAGTGCCGATTGCAAAGGAATAGTCCGACCGTCACTCCCTGCGTGGGAGTGTGGATTGAAATAGATACGCGGTAGAAAAAGCGACAGGTAAAGGAGGTCACTCCCTGCGTGGGAGTGTGGATTGAAATAAAGTTGTCGCCGGACATGCTCACGCTCTCTACCGGTCACTCCCTGCGTGGGAGTGTGGATTGAAATTTGTATGTGTCGTCGTCCTCGCGCACATCGTCCGGTCACTCCCTGCGTGGGAGTGTGGATTGAAATGAGTATTGGTGGATCTAAACCGGCATCTGGGCAATGTCACTCCCTGCGTGGGAGTGTGGATTGAAATTACATATGCGGATTTTGACCAGGCAATGGCAAATAGTCACTCCCTGCGTGGGAGTGTGGATTGAAATATACATTTCCGGAACTCGGCTCCCGTTGTCCCGTGTCACTCCCTGCGTGGGAGTGTGGATTGAAATCAGTAGAAGATTTACACATTGATGAGTCATATCAGGTCACTCCCTACGTGAAAGTGTGGATTGATAAGAGTATTCCTGCCGCATGTCTGGAACAGCGCAGGCTCTTGAAAAAAATTCTGACATAACAGACAGAACACATTTCTTTGCACGAATCTTCATGATCATATTGTTAAATCCATCACAGAATGATATACTGGACAAAGCCATCTGCAGCAAAGCGGATGATGAAATAAAGAAAGATGAGGTCGAAAATGATAGATAGGATAACTGCGTTCATAAAACGGGAAACGGTGCTGTGCGTGGCTCTTTTGCTGGCGGCAGTCTCGATGTTCTTTGTGCCGCCGGACAGAGCGTATCTCGGATACATAGACTTTAGGACACTGGCAATACTGTTTAGCCTGATGAGCGTCATGGCGGGACTGCAGAAGATCGGGGTATTTAGATGGATCGCAAGGAGACTCCTTGGATCCGTAAGGGGCGGACGAAGCCTTGTCCTGACGCTGGTTCTGCTCTGCTTTTTCTCCAGCATGCTGATCACAAATGACGTGGCGCTGATCACGTTTGTGCCCTTTACTTTTACAGTGCTGGACCTGCTGGGGGAAGCCCAGAAAAAGCGGCTGCTCCTGCCGGTTGTGGTGATGCAGACGATCGCGGCGAACCTGGGAAGTATGCTGACGCCGGTCGGCAATCCGCAGAATCTGTATCTCTATGGGAAGGCGGGATTTTCCGCCGGCGGTTTCCTTGCGCTGATGCTGCCGTACACGGCGCTGTCCCTGGTGCTTCTGACCGGCTGGGGACTGATACAGGGAAGCGCTAGTCCGGTGGATCTGAGCCTGGGGACTGCGCTTGCGCAGGAAGAATATAGTGCGGATAGAGACAGAAAAACAGTGATATACCAGCTTATGACGTATCTGATCCTGTTTATGCTCTGCCTGTTCACAGTGGGGCATATATTGCCGTGGCAGGCAGTGTTTCTGGTGGTTCTTCTGGTAGTGTTCGTGGCGGACAGGCAGGTGCTTGCGCGGGTAGACTACTCTCTGCTGTTCACGTTTGCGGGATTTTTTATCTTTATCGGAAATGTGGGGAGGATGCCGGCATTTTGCGATTTTTTGCAGAAGGTCATTGCCGGCAGGGAGATCGGCACGTCCATCGTGGCGAGCCAGATCATCAGCAATGTGCCGGCGGCACTGCTCTTGTCGGGTTTTACGGACGACTATGCCGGACTGGTGATCGGCACGAACCTGGGCGGGCTGGGAACGCTGATCGCATCGATGGCAAGCCTGATCTCGTACAAATATGTGGCAAAGGAAGCGGGCGGACGCAAGGGGGCGTACATTTTGCTCTTTACAGTGGCAAATCTTGGTTTTCTGGCGGCACTCATTCTGCTGAATGTGTGGATGACGTGATAGCAATAAATTCGGAATGAAAATTGCGGAGGATGTTTTATGGAACAAAAGAAGCAGGCCGTATTGATCGACAAGAGAATATTTTATAGAAATCTGACAAGGCTCGCGCTTCCGATCGCGCTTCAGAGCCTGATGCTCGCATCGGTCGCGGCGGGGGATGCGCTGATGCTGGGCAAGGTCGCGCAGGATGAGATGACGGCGGTCTCCCTGGCGACCCAGATCCAGTTTGTCCAGAATATGTTCCTCTCGGCTGTCACGGCGGCAGGAGCCATTCTCGGCGCACAGTACTGGGGCAAGGGGGACAGACGGACGCTGGAGAATGTCTTTAATATCATGCTCTGGTTCTGCGGGATCCTGTCCGTCCTGTTCTTTCTGGCGTGCGAACTGGCGCCGGAGCAGCTCATGTGTATATTTACGCGCGATGCGTCGCTGATTGCCATCGGCAGCGCTTATCTGCGAATTGCGGGCTGGTCGTATCTGCTCACAGGGGTATCCCAGTGTTATCTGACCACGATGAAAGTGTCGGAGCACGTAAAGCCCGGGGCGCTCATCAGTTGCTGTGCGGTGCTTCTGAATATATGTCTGAATGCCGTGTTCATATTTGGACTGCTGGGAGCGCCAAGGATGCAGGCAAGGGGCGCTGCGCTTGCCACGACCATCTCCCGTGTTGTCGAGCTGGTTTTGTGTCTTGCGGTATCGGCAGGATCATCGTATATCCGTCCGGCGTTTGACAGATTTGCGAGGCTGCCTAAGCAGTTGGGCGCCGATTTTGCAAAACAGTGTCTGCCGCTCATGGGCGGCTCGCTGCTCTGGGGCGTCGGATTTACGTCATACACTGCGATCATGGGGCATATGGGGACAGACGCTGCCGCTGCGAACTCTGTGGCAGCGGTTGTCAGGGATCTGATCTGCTGCATGTGCAACGGGATCGGCAGTGCGGCGGGGATCATGGTAGGAAATGAACTTGGGGCAGGACGTCTTGAGATGGGAAAAGCGTACGGGATCAAGCTCAAGAACATCTCGTATGTGATCGGATTTATCTCTACGGCGCTCGTGCTTGCAGTGACGCCGCTTGCGGTGGACATGGTGATCCTGACGGATCGGGCAAGAGGATATCTGATCGGGATGATGGTGATCATGTCTGTCTATATGATCGGGCGGTGTGTGAACACCGTCACGATCAACGGGGTGCTGGACGGCGGCGGTGATACGATATTTGATCTGTACAGTCTGGTCGTCTGCATGTGGCTGCTCGCGATTCCGCTCGCGCTCGCCGGTGCGTTTGTGCTGCACTGGTCGCCGCTTGCGGTCTACGCCTGCACCTGTCTGGATGAGGTGGGCAAGATCCCCTGGGTGATGATACGGTTTCGAAAGTACAAGTGGGTACAGGATCTGACGAGATAAAAAGAAGGCTGCGATCGCAGCCTTCTTTTTATGCGCACGGGCACTTCACCCTTTCCTTACGGAGCGCATGAAATGAAATTATGGTAGGGGGCAAGCTCGTCTGGTATCGCGTCTGTTATGATCGGGTAATCCTCCAGATTTGCAACTTTTACCATGGCGATCAGGCCGAATTTGGAACTGTCAAGCAGGAAGTAAGGCTGTTTGGAATTGCTGAGTGCCAGAAGCTTGATGACGCGCTCATTGATGTCGTGGTTTGTGATGCCCGACTGAATGCTGAATCCGCTGGCGCCGAGAAAGCATTTGTTAAAGTACAGGTTCTGCAGGGTGCTTTCGGCAATGGGACCGATGCATGAGCTTGTCGTCTTTTTGATGCTGCCGCCGATCATCAGGCATGGGATGTCTTTGCTGACCAGTTGGGTGATGTGTGAGATGCCGTTTGTCAGGACAGTGATGTCCCGGTTCACCAGATAGGGGATCATCAAGTACGTGGTGCTGCTGGGATCCAGAAAGATGACATCGCCGTCCTCGACGAAAGAGGCGGCTTTGCGGGCGATGGCCTCCTTTGCCTCCTTGTTCAGATCGAGTTTGGCCGTGATGGATAATTCTACTGGTTTTGGGGATAATTTAACTCCGCCACCATGCAGAAGGATAATGGCATTTTCCTGCTCTAATTTTGTCAGATCCCTTCTCAGGGTGGAAATCGATATATTTAGTTTTTCCATCAGATAATCGATATTTACGATTTCATTGTTGGAAAGGATATTCAGGATCGTCTTCTGGCGGACAGCGGGTATCATGTTCATATCACCTCATAATAATTGATGGTCAGGGATAATCGTTTCTATTTCAGTATAGCATAAGGTGATGGGAATGTGAATTGAAAAAGATAAAAAAGAAAATGAATAAAATTTGAATTATTTTGAACTATTTGTTCAAAATGGCAAAAAATGTAAAAATAGCGATGAAAACGGTAAAATACTGGTAAACTCTAGGGAATTCAGGAGATCGGCATATCCGGAAATGAACTAAAAAATCAAAAATATATCAAAATATTTCAGATAATGCTTGATAAAATGAAAAAAATATGGTAATGTATGATTACAAAAACCAATTGTTGCATTTTCAAATGAAGAGAGGAAGGTATTTTATGAAGAAGAAAGGATTGGCACTGTTGATTGGCGCTGCGTTGATGGCGGCTTCGCTGGCAGGATGCGGCGGGAAGAACACGGATGCAGATGATACGGCAAAAGCGGACAAGACAGCCGGAAGTGATGCAGGGGACAGCAGCGCTGTGAGTACACCGGCAGACAACGCTTCTGACGGCGATGTTGTGGAACTGGAATTCTGGGGATGGTGGAGCTCGGAGGCGAGAAAACCGCATATCGAGTCGATGGTCAAAGGATTCAACGAGTCGCAGAGCAAGTATCATGTAACATATGTGGATATTCCGTTTGGAGATATTTTTACAAAGAACATAGCGCAGATCACGGCAGGAAAGCCGTGTGACATTATGGCAAACAACATGGAGGAGGTCCGTTTCCGCGCAAGCCAGGGACAGGTGGAGGCGCTCGATCCGTTCCTGACAGACGATGTGAAGGGGGCTTTTTACGAACAGTATCTGGAGGCGTGCACAGGGGAGGATGGCAGTATCTACGCGCTGCCGCTCTCGGTGGACACCAGGGCGATCTACTACAACAAAGCGCATTTTGAGGAGGCGGGTATCAACCCCGAAGATATCCAGACCTGGGCAGATCTGGAGGAGGCAGCGATCAGGCTGGATCAGAAGAACGGCGACACATGGGAGCGGATCGGTTTTATCCCTGTGCTGGGCAACGGCGGCGTGGATACATGGGTGATCAATGCAAACTCCGGCTACGGCTGGTTTGATGAGAATTTTGAGCCGAAAGTGAACACGGACGTCAACAAGGAGGCGTTTCGCTGGATCAGGGCACAGATCGACCGCTACGGACAGACGAAGTACGACGAGCTCTCCGCAGTGTTTGCAAACGGTATGCAGGATCCCTTTGCATCGGGTGTGATGTCCATGTTGGTGCAGACATCCGCGTATCCTTCATCCCTGAGGCAGAATGCGCCGGATCTTGACTACGGTGTGATTCCGCTGCCTGAGTTCAAGGAGGGCACAGGCCATGTTGCAAACGGCGGCGGATTTGTGCTGGAGATCCCTAAGGGCGCCAAGAACCCGGAAGGCTCCTATGAGTTCATCAAGTATGTGACAAGCAGGGAGACACAGGATTTCTTATCGACCAATATCGGGGATTTCTCGGCGAGAAATGACTTTGATGATTCTACGGAATTTATGTCGAATCCGTTAAATCAGGATCTGGCGAAATGCCTGAGCGAGACATCGACATTGGTTCTGCCAAACGAAGTGAAGGGATATGAGACGGTTATCAATCCGTTTATCGATGAGGGAACGCTCGGACTTAGCAAGACGGATGATGCGCTTGATAAGGCGCAGAAAGCGTTGGAGGATTACGTAAAAAATAATTGATCGGACTGGAAAGCCTCTTTTGACTTTGATGAAGTGAAGAGGCTTTCTTTTCAAAAGGAAAGGAGCGAGTCATATGTTTGGGAAACTGCTCACCAGACTCGGGATCAGATCGCGAAAGGGACGGGAGACTGCATATGGATATGTTTTTATCTTGCCATGGCTTGTCGGCATTGTCTGTTTTGTGCTGGGGCCTCTTGTTTTTTCATTTATCACCAGCTTTGCGGACTATAATATGCTCACGGTGGATTTCATCGGACTGGGGAACTATAAGAAAATGTTTTTTAAAGATCAGTTGTTCTGGAAATCGCTGGGAAACACACTGGTATATTCTTTGCTGAATGTTCCGCTGGTAACAGTAGGCGGTGTCATCGTGGCGGTTATATTAAACAAATCCATCTGGGGGCTGCGCACATTCCGCACGATCTACTATCTGCCCTCAATTATGGTGGGCGTCGGTACCTACTTTCTGTGGATGCTGCTGCTGGATCCGGCGAACGGCCTTGTCAATACGGTACTTGGACTTATCGGGATCAAGGGTCCTGCCTGGCTGACAGATCCGGCATGGACAAAGCCTGCGATCATCCTCATGCATCTGTGGGGGCTTGGCGGACAGATGCTTTTGTATCTGGCGAGGCTGCAGAGTATTCCGCAGGACTACTATGAGGCGGCGAGTCTCGACGGCGCAGGCGCGTTCAGGAAGTTTACGACGATCACGGTTCCGCTGCTGTCGCCGATCATTTTCTACAATCTGACTATCGGCATCATCGGCGCGTTCCAGGTCTTTCAGGAAGGCTATATCTTCTCGGGGGACGGCACGGGAAAGCCTGCAGGTTCGCTGTTGTTCTACAACCTGCATCTGTGGAACCAGGCGTTTAAGAATTTCAAGACAGGCTATGCCAATGCGATGTGCTGGTTTCTGTTTGCGATCGTGATGATACTGACTGTATGCAACCAGAAGATCTCCAGGAAATGGGTATATTATGAGGAGGGGGACAATGATGATTAGATCAAGAAAAAATAAGATCGCGGATATCGTTCTCTTCGTCATCCTGGCGATCGGCGCCATCTTCATTTTATTTCCGATCGCCTGGATGCTGAGCACGGCGCTCAAGTCTGCGCCGGAGGTGGCGATGTATCCGCCAAAGCTTCTTCCGGAGAAGCTTTTGTTTGGGAATTTTGCGATCGCGTGGGGGAAAGCCCCGTTTACACGCTATACGATCAACACACTGATTATCGTGTTCTTCACGATCATCGGAAACGTGTTTGTCAACTCTTTTGTGGCGTACGGCTTTGCCAAGATTGACTTTGCTGGGAAGAAGCTGCTGTTCAAGGTCGTGCTCGCCACGATGATGATACCGGGGTTCGTGACGCTGGTGCCCACGTATGTCATTTTTTCAAAGCTTCACTGGGTAGATACGTATCTGCCGCTGATTGTTCCGGCTTTTTGCGGCAACGCGTTCCACATCTTTATGATGCGCCAGTTTTACCGCACGATACCCAATGAGCTGATGGAGGCGGCGCGCGTGGACGGTGCAGGGCATTTTTACATCTGGGGCAGGCTGATGATGCCGCTCGTGAAACCAGTCATGGCGACAGTGGCGCTCATCTCGTTCAAGGGGGCGTGGAGTGATTTTCAGGGACCGCTGCTCTATCTGAGCGACAAGAACAAGTACACGATCCAGCTTGGCCTGCAGGTGTTTAAGGGACAGGGATACACGGAGTGGAATTACCTGATGGCAGTGTCCTTCCTGTCCATGATCCCGATCCTGGTGCTGTTCTTCTGTTTCCAGAATTACTTTATCGAGGGTATGAACGTGGGCGGTGCAGTGAAATAATGGCGGATAGGCAAAGAGAGAAAGGGATGGAGAAGATCATGGATAAAAAGTCAGTGGGCATCATTCATACGACGCCGGCTACCATAGCGGGACTGACGGCGCTGGCAGGGGAAGTGCTGGGCAGCGATATAAGAGTTTTCAATATATTGGACGATTCGATCCTGCCGGATATGATGGCGGAGCGTGACGTGGAGTCCGTGCGGCAAAGATGGATCGGCTACGCGCGCAATCTGGAGCAGATCGGTGTGAGCGCGGTGCTCTCTGCGTGCTCTACGGTCGGGGAGTTTGCGGAGGAGGCGGACAGACTGTTAGAGATTCCGGTGTGCCGCATCGATGAGGCGATGGCGGAGCGCGCGGTGGAGATGGGATCGGTGGTCAGCGTGTTTGCGACGCTGCGCTCCACGCTGACGCCAACCGTGCGTCTGGTGGAGAGAAAGGAGAAGGCGTCAGGGCGTGAGATGAGCGTCAATACTGTGCTGGTGGAGGGGGCGTACGATGCCCTGATGCGCGGGGACAGACGGACACACGATCAGTTGATCATGGAGGCTGTCAGCGCATATATGGCGGAGTCGGATGTCATTTTGCTGGCGCAGGCTTCCATGGCATCGGCGATACCGGATGCGTGTGAGGGGCGTGGGAAGATCCTCACAAGCCCGCGCCTTGGCATGGAGAAACTGCAAAAGCTTCTGAATGCGGGAGCTTCTGAAAGGGACTGGTGAGGGCGCATGAGGACGGTCATGGCAATCGATATCGGGACGACGCATATCAAGTCGATGCTGTTTGGTGCGGATGGCACGGTTCTTGCGGAGGAGAGGGCGCAGACACCCCTGACGCAAACGAAAGAGGGAAGTGTATACCGGCCGGGCGCCATATGGGAGATCGCGCAGAGACAGATTCTGGCGCTGGCGGACAAGGCGCAGGGAACCTGTGCCGGAATCGGTATCACCGGGATGGCGGAGGCTGGTCTGGTGGTCAACAGGGAAAGCGGCGCGCAGGAGAGTGACATCATACCGTGGTTTGACCGCAGGACAGTCTCGCTGGCGGGACACTCCGGCGCGGACGAGGAGGAGCGGATCTTTGCAAAGACCGGGCTGCGGGACAGTTTCAAGTACGGCATCTACAAATTTCTGTGGCTGCTTAAGCATCAGAAGGCGGACAGGGAGCATGCAGTGTGGCTCTCCATGTGCGATTATATATTGTACAAACTGACCGGAAGGTTTGTCACCGATCCTGGTTTCGCGGCGCGCACCTATGTCTATGATATTTTGAACGGCCGCTGGGACACTGCGCGCCTGCGCCAGTATGGACTGCGGGAGGACAACTTTCCGCAAGTGCTTCCCTCAGGGGAGACGGCAGGTGTCTGGAAGGAGAGGGGGATACCGGCGGCGATCGCCGGGCATGACCACGTCTGCGCGGCGTTTGGAATGCTCTGGAACCGCAAAAATGCGGTCTGCGACAGCGCGGGAACTTCGGAGACTTATATCGGGCGGCTTGAGACGCTGGACAAAAGGCTGAGAAGGGACGACGGGCTGCTCTATGGCCCGTTTGTGGACGGCGGGTGGTTTTTTATGGCAAATCTGCCCTCCTCCGGGCACTCGGTCGAGTGGTTTCGGAGGAATGTACAGGATGTGGCGTTTGATTATGACAGGATGAACAGTCAGCTACTGTCCCTTGACAGGAAGCCTACAGGGATTTTGTACTATCCGTATCTGACAGGAATGGGAAGTCCCTGTTATGACAGCAAAAGCGCCGGGGCGCTGCTTGGACTGCGGGAAGGGCATGACTGCTACACCATACTGAAAGGGATCCTCGAGGGCATCCAGTATCAGGCTGCATGGTTGCTCGACATCTGCAGGCAAAAGCATGATGCTGAGGCACGGTCTTTGATCTGCGCGGGCGGCGCAGTGCGCAATAAGGCACTGATGCAGATGAAAGCGGACATATTGGGCATTCCGGTCAGCGTCCCGTCGGTCGGTGAGGCGACTCTTGCGGGTGCGGCGGCATTGCTGCTGAAACGGCAGTGCGGTGAGGCGGTGTCTGAGGCGTTTGTGTGCAACGCGTTTGCTGAAAAGGAATGTTATGAGCCGGATCCGGAGCTGCATGCACAATATAGAAGGATACAGGAAGAGCGGTTCCTGCCGATGATAGAGATTCTGAGACGGAATCCGGACACGATAAATGAGAGGGGAAGAATATGACAAAGGTAGTTAATCTGACAGATATGTTAAAACATGCAGCGGAGAATGGGTATGCGGTGGGATCTTTTTCTGCGCGTTATACCAGGCTGATCCTGCCGATCATCCAGGCGGCGGTAAACACCAATTCTCCGGTGATCGTACAGCTCTCCGAGAAGGAGATCATCCGGCACAAGGTCAGTGCGGAAGCGTTTGCAAAAGAGTTTTATCGGGTGGTGGAGGAACTGCAGCCGCAGGTTCCTGTCGCGCTGCATCTGGACCACACCAAGACGCTTGAGACGATTCAGGCGGCGATGGATGCCGGGTTTACTTCCGTGATGATCGATGCCTCCGAGAAGGATTTTGACGATAATGTGGCGGTGACAAAACAGGTGGTTGAGATGGCGCACAGGAGAGACATCACGGTGGAGGCGGAGCTTGGCAAGATCGGGACGACGGATTTCGTGGAGACGGATCACGACGAGGAGATGTACACGGTTCCTGCGGAGGCGGCGGCGTTCTGTGAACAGACGAATGTGGACTGTCTGGCGGTCTCTGTCGGGACTGCCCACGGCGTGTACACGGTCCGGCAGCCGCTTATCGATTTCGGGCGGCTTGAGGAGATCAACAGACTGACGGCGACACCGCTTGTCCTGCACGGCGGGTCGGGCGTGCCCAGCAGGATGGTGGTCAGGGCGGCGGCGCTTCCCACAGGCGGCGTGAGCAAAGTCAATATCGCGACGGATCTGGAGCTTGAGATGCTGTCGGTGGTCGGACGCAGCGGGCACATGACGGAGGAGGAGCTCAATACATATTCCGATGACATGATTGAAAAGTCAAGGGAAGCGGTGAGACTGCTGGTCGAGGATAAGATCAACAATTATCTGGGAAGTAATAACAAGGCATAGTATCGAAAAAAATAGATCACGAAAGGCAAGGGTAGTGTTATGAAAGATAAGAAGCTGCACATGATCGGGAACGCGCATCTGGACCCGGTATGGCTCTGGAACTGGCAGGAGGGCTTTCAGGAGGTGAAGGCGACGTTCCGCTCGGCGCTTGACAGGATGAACGAGGATGAGAACTTTGTATTCACCTGCAGCTCCGCGGCATTTTATGAGTGGGTGGAGCGCAGCAACCCGCAGATGTTCGAGGAGATCAGGAAGCGTGTTGCGGAGGGACGATGGGAGGTTGTGGGAGGCTGGTGGATACAGCCGGACTGCAACATCCCGTCCGGCGAATCCTTCGTGCGGCAGGGACTGTATGGTCAGCGCTATTTCAAAGAAAAACTGAACACGCTTGCCACGACGGGCTACAATGTGGACAGCTTCGGGCACAACGGCAATCTGCCCCAGATCTTAAAGAAGAGCGGGCTGGACAATTATGTGTTCATGCGTCCCATGCCGCTTGAAAAAGGGCTGCCGGGCCGTACTTTCTGGTGGAAATCCATGGACGGTTCCAGGGTGATGACGTACCGTATTCCCTATGAGTACTGCTCCTGGGGAAAGGATCTTGAGAAGTACACCCGGCGGCTGAAATGCGAACTGCAGGACGGCGAGGATGAGCTGATGATGTTCTACGGTGTGGGCAATCACGGAGGCGGTCCCACGAAGGAGAACATCCAGAGCATTTATGCGCTGAACGACAGGGAGGACATGCCCGCCATGGAGATGGGAAGCACGGCGCGCTTTTTCCGGAATATCCGGGAAAACGGCAGGGAGTATCCCGAGTATACCGGGGATCTGCAGCACCACGCAAGCGGCTGCTACAGCGTGCTGTCGAAGGTGAAGCGGGAGAACAGGCGGGCGGAGGACAAGCTGATCCAGGCGGAGATGTGGAGCGCGGTCGCAAACGCCATAAAGCATCAGCCGTACCCGCAGGATTTTGCGGATGCGTGGAAGGGTGTGCTGTTTAACCAGTTTCACGATATTCTGGCGGGGACGAGCATTCCCTCAGCGTACGACGACGCCTCGTATCTCTATGGGCAGGCGATGGCGGTAGGACAGAAGAATCTAAACTATGCGGTGCAGGCGATCTCATGGGATATCGACATCGAGGAGGACGTGATGATGAAGCCGATCGTGGTGTCCTGCTTGGCATCAGCACCTCGGGAAATTCAAAAAATGTGCTCTATGCGCTGATGACGGCAAAGCTGAAAGGGATGAAGACTGTCGGACTGACGGGGGAGGGCGGCGGAAAGATGCGGGAAGTGTGCGATGCCTGCATCTGCGTCCCGGCGTCGTTCACCCCGGATGTCCAGGAGCTGCATCTGCCAGTGTACCATTGCCTGTGCAGGATGCTGGAGGAGGCGTATTTCGGATGAGATATATCGCGGGAATTGACATTGGCGGAACCAAGTGCGCAGTCAGCGTAGGCATTCTGCGGGAGGAAGCGTTTCTGTGCGATATCCTCTGCAAAGAAAGATTTCCCACGCCCAAGGATCCCGGGCAGGCGGTGGAAAAGCTTGTGGAGACACTGCGGCAGATGCTTTCGGCGCACAGGGAAGTGACACTCTCGGCGGTCGGGATTAGCTGCGGCAGTCCCCTGGACTCGGCGCGGGGGATCGTGCAGTGTCCGCCGAATCTGCCGGATTGGGATAACATAGCGGTCACAGCGCCGTTTGAGCGGGCGTTTGGCGTGCCGGCGGCGCTGCAGAACGACGCCAACGCCTGCGCGCTGGCAGAGTGGCTCTGGGGAGCGGGAAGAGGAAGCCGCAACATGATCTTCCTCACGTTCGGCACAGGACTTGGCGCCGGTCTGATCCTGGACGGCAGGCTTTATACCGGGACGAACGACATGGCGGGCGAGGTCGGTCATGTGCGTCTGGAGGAGGATGGCCCCGAGGGGTACAAAAAGGCAGGATCCTTCGAGGGCTTCTGCAGCGGCGGCGGGATCGCGCGCTACGCCGTGCCGATCGTCACAGAATGGACAGCGCAGGGAAAAACGACAGACATTCTGCGTGCAGGGCAGGATGCCGCGGATATAACCGCGGCGGATGTCGGGCGCGCGGCAGTGGCGGGGGATCCGCTGGCAGTCTCGATCCTGGAGGATACGGGGCGCAGGCTGGGTAAAGGACTGGCGATGCTGATCGATATCCTGAACCCGGAGCGGATCGTGATCGGCAGTATTTTTCTGTGTCAGGAGGCTGTGCTGCGCAAGCCTATGGAGGAGGTTATCGCGCGGGAGGCGCTCTTCCACACAAGGCGCGTGTGTGAGATCGTGCCCGCGGGACTCGGAGAGCAGCTTGGCGATTATGCCGCGCTGTCGGTGGCGGGCAATCTGCTGCGGCAGCGCGGCAGGGAGAAGGCAGCCTGTCCGGGATCAGATGAGGTTGTTTTGGGATAAGAGAGGGATATCAAAATGAATATGAAAGTAAAAGATCCCCATTTTATATTGGAGAAAATACGAAAATATCTCGACGAGGATATCAAACCGTCAAGATATCGCAGCGTGGTGGAGCTTGGAAACTGGAAATATAAGGAGACGTCGATGGATGAGCCGGTCGACGGGGCATATGCGCCGGATTATGACGACAGCGCCTGGGCGGATTTCAAACTGTGGGATACCTGGGGCGGATATGACCGTGTGGCGTGGTTTCGCACCGTAGTCAGGATACCGGATGAGATCCGGGCATTTCAGGGCAAAGGCTGCAGGATCGCACTGCGCTTTCTGGTAGGCCCTAGGGACGGCGGCGAATCCACGGCGGAAACCCTGCTCTACATCAAGGAGGGCAGGGAACTGCTGACAGGCAGCGGCTCTTTTGCGGTTTACCATGATGACCGCGGTTCCTGGGGAGAACATGTGTGGGAGGAGAGTGTCTGCGGAGCGTTCCAGGTGACGGGCAGCAAGGTAGTCGAGGTGAACCGGATGCGCGCGATCGTGCGGTTTTTCCTGGAGTACGATAAGTCCGAGATGATGGTGGACTACATTCTGGAAAAGGGAAGCGACCGGCTGAAAATGCGCCTAAAGCTGCGCAGTGCGGAGAAACAGCGGATGATCACCTACAATCTTCCGGTGGCGGCAGAAAATCCCAGTGTCTTCACGGAGACGGCATTTCTGGCGGAGGACAAGATCGATTGCTTTGACAGCAACATGGAGCACTATCAGCACCGCTTTGCGGATATCACGGAGCGTGCGGACGGAAGCGGCATCGCCGTGCTCAACAACTGCATTTATGGATTTTTGCAGGCAGGGGCGCAGTACCGCCTGATCCTGTTGCGCAGCTCATCCTTTGCGCGCGGGGGAAGAGGCGGGCTGGCACAGAACCTGGAGGGACGCTTTATGAATCAGGGGTGTTATGACTATGAGCTGGTGCTGATTCCTCATGAGGGGCGGATGAATAAAGAGCGGCTGTTTGCGGAGGCGGACTTTCTGCACATGCCGGTGGCGTATCTGGGCGACAGCAGCCATACAGGGAAGGAATGGCTGCGCCGCGGCAGGCTCCTGACCATTGACAGGGATGATCATGTGCATGTCTCCGCGGTAAAGACGTCGGAGTACGACCGCAGTGAACTGGTCGTGCGCCTGTTTGAGACGGAGGGGACTGGCGGCAATGCGGCCGTGTCCGCAAACGGTGTGCAGGCGTCGGTGGCATTTGGACCTTATGAGATCAAGACATTGCGCCTGACGGCAGACGGGTGGAAAGCGTGCAGCATGATAGAGCATTTTTGACAAAAAGCAGGTGGATAACGATGGAGGCAAAAAAAGAGATCTTTTCAGGAAAACAGCTTCGGCAGTTGATCCTGCCACTGATCATGGAACAGGTTCTTGGTATCACTGTGGGGCTGGCGGATTCCATCATGGTTTCCAGCGCGGGGGAGGCAGCCGTTTCCGGCGTCTCCCTCGTGGATTCTATCAATATACTGCTGATTAATCTGTTCTGTTCCCTCTCCACGGGCGGCGCGGTGGCGGCCGCCCATCATCTGGGGGAGGATCAGCGTGAAAAAGCAGTCAATACAGCCGACCAGTTGCTGCTGTGCGTGACTGGGATATCGCTTGCGGTGGCGCTGGTATCCATAGCGGGAAACCGTGTGATCCTGGGCGCCGTGTTCGGAAGCGTGGAGGAGGATGTGATGCGCAATGCCGTCATTTATTTCTATATCACGGCGGTGTCGTTTCCGTTTCTGGGGATATACAACGCGAGTTCCGCGCTCAGCCGTGCGATGGGAAATTCCAGGATCACGATGTATATATCCATCCTGACAAACATTGTCAATATAGCGGGCAATGCCGTATTCATACTGGCGTTTCACGCGGGAGTGTACGGGGTGGCGTTCTCCACGCTGCTTTCCAGGATCCTGGGGGCGGTCGTCATGTACGCGATCCTGCGGGATCCGGAAAATCCGATCCATTTAAGCGGCACATTTCGGATCCGTTTTTCGCCGGACATCGTGCGCAGGATCATGAAGGTAGGGATACCGACCGGAATGGATAACTGTATCTTTCAGATTGGCAAGATCCTTGTGCAGAGCCTGATCGCGGGGCTTGGCACCACGGCGATCACCGCCAACGCCATCGCGGGCGTGATGGCAGGCATCGCCGTGATCCCTGCGTCGGCTATCGGCGTTGCGATGATCACGGTGGTCGGGCAGACTGCCGGGGCGGGGGAACTCGATGAAGCAGTCCGCTATGTGAAAAAGCTGATGCTGTACGCGTACGCCGGCATGGCAGGATTAAATATGCTGATGATACTGTCGGCGCGCAACATCGTTGGTCTGTACGCAGTCACGCCCGAGGCGGCGGATATGGCAGTGCGCGTGGTCGTATTCCACTCGGTCTGCGCCATGCTGCTGTGGCCGACAGGGTTTGCGCTGCCCAACGCGATGCGCGCTGTCTTTGACGCAAACTATACAATGGCTGTATCGGTCGTCTCCATGTGGGTGTTCCGCATCGGGATGAGTTATCTGTTTGTGCTGTATCTTGATATGGGACTGCTGGGCGTCTGGGCGGCGATGGGCGTGGACTGGCTGTTTCGCTCCGCGTGTTTTGTGCGGCGGGTAAAAAGCGGCCGCTGGCTGGGGCACCTTGGAAAAAACGTGTGAGATCTGGAGGCAATCGTGGATAGTGACATTTTTAGTTACAGTTCAGCCTAGGACTTTGCACTACGCTGCAAAGTCCGTAAGAACATGTAGTGGTTGAGAAGCATCAAGCCCATCGCGAAGCGATTTTGCATGGCTTGATGCCCGTAACAGGAAGCCAAAGGCTGAACTGTTACCATTTTTAGCATTAATTTTGACATTTTGGTAGACATTATCCCGCCCTTGTGGTATTCTTGCCTCAAATTATAGTGAAATGACGGGTTTTACCAGGAGGGGAACAATGATCAGGGTAACGGTATGGAATGAGTACCTGCACGAGCAGCAGCAGGAGGAAGTCAGGGCGGTCTATCCGAAGGGGATCCACGGATGCATCGCGGATTTTTTGGGAGAGGATAAGAATATGTATGTGCGCACGGCGACTTTGGAGGAGCCGGAGCACGGTCTGACCGAGGAGGTGCTCTCGGATACGGACGTGCTGATCTACTGGGGGCATATGGCGCATCATGCGTTTTCCGATGAGGTGGCGGAGCGCGTGCACCGCCATGTGCTGCAGGGCATGGGACTGATCGCGCTCCACTCGGCACACATGGCAAAGATCATGCGCCTGCTCATGGGGACAGGCATGACGCTGCGCTGGCGGCATGGGGATCGTGAGCGTCTGTTTACGACAGCGCCCTGCCACCCGGTCGCGCAGGGGATCCCGGCGCATTTTGACATTCCGGTGGAGGAGATGTACGGTGAGTACTTTGACATTCCAAAACCCGACGACGTTGTTTTTACAGGCTGGTTTGCGGGCGGTGAGGTGTTCCGTAGCGGCTGTACGTTCCAGCGCGGGCGGGGCAGGATCTTTTATTTCCAGCCGGGGCATGAGGAGTATCCGATCTATCATATGCCGGAGATCCAGCGCATTCTCGCCAATGCGGTATACTGGTGTGCGGAGACGGGAAGGCAGCAGCGGCCGCTCGACTGCACGGCGGTGAAGGTGACGCTCGAGGAAGAATACAGGAACCCGATCCGGCTGTCAGTATTTTACGATCATATCCTGCAGGCAGTCAATCAGGCAAAAGGGGACAGATCGCTCAACCAGGTCATGAAGTCCTGCAGTGATTTTGGCATACGCGGCATTGATATCGAGTACAGACGCCTCTGTGCGGATTACGACCGGATCGAAGAGGCGCTGCGGTATCATTACATGGAAGTGGCGAGCATCTATCAGTTTTACGACCTGCGCAACAGCTCCGACATCCGCATCGGAAAAGAGCAGATCGACATGGCGCATAAGCTGGGGGTGAAGCAGGTTCTGATCGTGCCGGGATTTTTGGATGATGAGGAGGCAAAAGCGCTTCACAGCGTGAGCGGCGATTATTTTGCCGTGGAGCGTTTTATGGATCAAAACCTGTGCATCCAGTCGATGCGGGAAGCGCTGGCAGAGCTTGTGCGGTACGCAGGACCGCTCGGGGTGGAGGTGACGCTAGAGGACTTTGACGACAGCAGATCGCCGTGCTCGCGGATGAACGAGCTTTTATGGTTCATGAGAAATGTCCACGGTCTGAAATGTACGTTTGACATGGGAAATTTTGCGTTCGCCTACGAGAATGTGATGGAGGCATATGAGCTTTTGAAAAAATATATCGTCCATGTGCACTGCAAGGACAGGGGGAGCGAGGGCAACGGCCTGAAATCCGTTCCGACAGGAAGCGGATATATTCCGGTCGCGCAGCTAGTCAGAAAGCTGAAGGAGGCAGATTACCGCGGTTATCTGTCGATCGAGCACTTCGGGGATCTGGACCAGTTGGCGGGGATGGAGCAGTCGGCGCATTTCCTAAAGGCTATAGTATAAGAAGAACTTCCAGCCGCTCACAGCAAGGGCTGTTTCGCGCTAAATTTCATACAGGAAGATGCCCAAAGTACGGGCATTCTCCGCAGATACAAAAATGTACAAGG
The DNA here is from genome assembly GCA_021770755.1 of Lachnospiraceae bacterium. GTDB lineage: Bacteria > Bacillota > Clostridia > Lachnospirales > Lachnospiraceae > COE1. The sequence goes on along the minus strand of JAETQI010000015.1, from coordinate 29,941 downwards.
AGGACAGTTTCGTGGGAAGATATATCATGGCATTAGATGCCGGGACGACCAGCAACCGATGCATATTATTTGATGAAAAGGGCAGGATGTGCAGCGTCGCACAGAGAGAGTTTACGCAGTATTTCCCGCAGCCGGGATGGGTGGAGCACGATGCGGATGAGATCTGGGCGAGCCAGTTGGGCGTCGCGGTCGAGGCAATGAACATGATCGGGGCAACCGCGCAGGACATTGCCGCGATCGGCATCACGAACCAGCGGGAGACCGCGGTCGTGTGGGACAGGAATACGGGCGTTCCCGTCTATCATGCGATCGTGTGGCAGTGCAGGCGGACTGCCAGGGCGTGCGACGCGCTGAAAGAAAAAGGATTTACAGAGCAGTATAAGCGAAAGACAGGACTTGTGATCGACGCCTATTTCTCGGCGACCAAGGTCAAATGGATCCTGGACAATGTGCCGGGGGCAAGGCAGCGGGCACAAAACGGCGAACTCTTGTTCGGAACGGTTGAGACGTGGCTCATCTGGAAGCTTACAAAAGGCGCGGTGCATGTCACGGACTACTCCAACGCCTCCCGCACGATGCTCTTCAACATCAACACGCTGGAGTGGGACCAGGAGATCCTTGCAGAGCTGGACATACCCAGATCCATGCTGCCGGATGTGAAGCCTTCAAGCTGTGTCTACGGGGAGGCGGATGCCTCCTTCCTCGGCGGTGCGATACCGATCGCGGGTGCGGCGGGCGATCAGCAGGCGGCGCTGTTTGGTCAGGCGTGCTTTGCGGCGGGTGAGGCGAAGAACACCTACGGGACAGGCTGCTTTCTGCTCATGAACACAGGCGAAAAGCCAGTGTTTTCCGACAACGGGCTGGTGACGACGATCGCGTGGGGGCTTGACGGCAGAGTGAACTATGCCTTGGAAGGATCGATCTTTGTGGCGGGTGCGGCGATCCAGTGGCTGCGCGACGAGCTGCGCATCATCGATTCCGCCGCGGATTCGGAGTATATGGCAAAGAAGGTGGCGGACACGAACGGCTGCTACGTCGTCCCGGCATTTACCGGGCTTGGAGCGCCCTACTGGGACCAGTATGCCAGAGGAACGATCGTCGGCATCACGCGCGGCGTCAACAAATGCCACATTATCCGCGCGACGCTTGACTCCATAGCATACCAGGTGAATGATGTGCTTGCGGCGATGGAGGCGGATTCGAAGATCGCGATCCCCGCGCTGAAAGTGGATGGGGGTGCCAGCGCGAACGACTTTCTGATGCAGACGCAGGCAGATATCGTCAATGTCCCGGTGATCCGCCCGCAGTGTGTGGAGACGACCGCGATGGGGGCGGCTTACCTTGCGGGACTTGCAGTGGGATACTGGACGGGCACGGAGGAAGTCCGGAAGAACTGGGCGAGCAGCCAGGAGTTTACGCCCTCGATCGGCGAGAGCGACAGAGAGAAGCGGATCAGCGGATGGCACAAGGCTGTCAAGTACGCTTACGGATGGGCGAAGGAATCCTGACCAGCATCAAAAAAGGAACCGTATCGGTTCCTTTTTCAGTGTTCTGGTGTACGTCAGTTAAAAAACTGTTTTACACGTCCGCTCTGATTCTCCATGTACTTGCGCTGCATCATGATGCTGTAAGTGTTCAGAAGCTGGTTTTTCTTGAGATCTGTCACGTACTTTCCGTACTCGGTATCCTCGATGCGGCTGTGTGATGCCGTCAGGTTGTATACCGCGTTGTTGCCGTAGGCGATCGAGTGGTCTAACCTGTTGGAAGCAGCGCCGAGTGACGAGCGCTGTGCGGACACCTTTGCCAGCGCGTCAGCGACGGCGTCAAGGGCATTGGTGGCGCCCATTCCGGTCTTGTCGGTCACGTTGAGTCCCTTGATACCGATTCCCGCTGCATTGAGCGCATCGATACTGACATTGACCTTGTTGGACATATCGGACTCAGCGCCTACCTGGAGTGCGGTTGAGAAGCTGTCAGCCCGGTCAACACTGCCCTTGTTAATCGAGAACTGCACCTTTGACGGATCGTTTGGATCCACGGTCGCAGCGGATACGGTCGCGGCTGTCGTGGCGCCCACGCTGCTTGCGGCTGCAAGCTGCTCCTGGATCTTGGAGTATGCCGTGTCCGCGGTGATCAGATTGGGATTCGTGTCGTCGTCCTTGTCGCCGATCGTGAAGTCTGTCCCGCCGATCTTGATCTTATCCCCGATCTTTAAGGCATCCATCGTGAAAGTGGCTGTCGACGCGTTCTGTGTCAGCGTGCCCTCGATGCCTGCATCGCGCGCGCTCACAGGGACAGAGCTTCTGCCGGAGCCGCCTTTTAACAGGTAGGTCTCGTTAAACTTGGTGGTTGCCGACACGCGGTCGATCTCCTGGGTAAGCTGGTCGATCTCAGCCTGGATGGCACCTCTGTCCGAAGAGGAGTTTGTGCCGTTGGCGGCCTGTACGCTGAGTTCGTTCACACGCTGGAGCATGTCGGAAACCGAACCCAGCGCGCCCTCCGCGACATTGATCATATTCTGGGAAGTCCGTGCGTTGTATACGCCTGCACTCAAACCGTTTGTCTGCTTTAGAAGCTTCTGGGCGATCGCAAGTCCCGCGGCATCGTCTGCGGCGGAGTTGATCCGTTTTCCGCTGGCGAGCTTCTGGAAAGAGCGCCCTAAGTTGCGGTTATTTTGTCTTGCGATATAAGACATAGGCGATATTCGCATAAATATTCCCCCTTTCCTGTGATTTTGAAGTATGTACCTACTTTTACAACTTTAGCATACCACATTTGGATAGGGGGTGCAAGAGCAAAGACATCGGCGGACTTCAAATTTTTCAGAGAATTTTCTTGCCAACTGATATGCAAAAGGCATATGATAGAGATAAGTATTTAATATAGGGTAGAAAGGATATACCGATATGATAAAGCAGGCGGATCAAAGGAATCTGACCATGGTCATGGATCTGTATGAGCTGACTATGGCAAACGGTTATTTTAATGACGGTGATATGGAGACAAGGGTAGCATTTGACGTGTTTTACAGGAAAAATCCCGACAGGGGCGGATTTACGATCTTTGCGGGGTTAGAGCAGGTCGTGGAATATGTGGAGAACCTGCATTTTTCCGATGACGACATCGCGTATCTGCGGTCGCTGGACACGTTCACGGAGGCTTTTTTGAATTATCTGAAAGAATTTCAGTTCCGGGGGGACATCTACGCGTTTCCCGAGGGGACGATCATGTATCCCAACGAGCCGGTCATCACGGTGGTCGCGCCGCTGATCGACGCACAGCTTGTCGAGACGGCGATCCTGACACAGATCAACCACCAGTCGCTGGTGGCGACCAAGACGGCGCGCATCGTGCGGGCGGCGGAGGGCAAAATGGTGTCGGATTTCGGCGCAAGGCGCGCGCACAACATGGACGCGGCAGTGTACGGCGCGCGCGCGTCCTACATCGGCGGTGCGGCGGGGACGGCGACCGTGCTTGCGGGGCAGATGTTCGGCATTCCCGTGAGCGGTACGATGGCGCATAGCTGGGTGATGTACTACGAGGATGAGTTCGAGGCGTTTAAGAACTATGCAGTCAATTATCCGGATAATACGGTGCTGCTGGTCGACACCTACGACACGATCCAGTCGGGGATTCCCAACGCGGTACGCGTGGCGCACGAGGTGCTTGAGCCCATGGGCAAACGGCTCAAAGGTGTCCGTATCGACAGCGGCGACCTGGCATACCAGTCGTCGAAGGTGCGCAGGATGCTCGATGAGGAGGGACTCACAGACTGTAAGATCATCGTCTCGAACAGTCTCGACGAGCACACGATCTCGTCCCTGAATATTCAGAAGGCGTGCATTGACGGCTACGGTGTGGGCGAGAGACTGATCACAGGCGCGACAAGCGACTATTCCGACGACACGCTGGCACTGCTCGGCGCAGTGTACAAGATCGCGGCAGTCGAGGAGGACGGCGTGTTTGAGCCGCGCATCAAGATCTCCGGCACCGTGGAGAAGATCACGAACCCCGGGCTGAAAAAGGTCTACCGGATCTACGACCAGAACGGCAAGGCGAAGGCGGATCTGATCGCGAAGGCGGATGAGCAGATCGATATGAGCGGTGAATACCGGTTTGTCGATCCGCAGATGCCGTGGAGAAATCTGAAATTTGTGAACTGCACGGCAAAACCGCTGCAGGTAAAAGTGTTTGAAAAAGGCAAGAGAGTGTACGAGCTTCCGGCACTCGAGGAGATCCGGTCGTATGTCAAGCGGCAGCTTGGCGAGGAGATCTGGGAGGAGGAACAGCGGTTCAACAATCCGCATGTGCACTATATGGATATGACGCCCGATTATTATGACCTGAAGATGAGTCTCCTGCACGAAAAAGGAAAGGCGACGGGCTGACACAAGGAAAGTGAGGATGCGAATATGAATATCAATACGAATATCAATGCGCGTATGGCATATGTTGGAAATGGATTTCACGCAGGTATGGGCAGGTCCGGCATGCGGATCGGAAGCGGCAGCAGGCTCCGCGCAGGCGCTACCGGGCTGGGTGCGGGCAGTGCATTCGGGGCGAAGTGCGTGGTGACGATCTCCGGCGAGGGCAGAAAGCTCAGCGCGCAGATGAATGCGGAGAAGCCAAAGAGTTTTGCGGCAGCCGGTACAGAGCGGCTCCTGCTCAGGGAGCAGCGGCAGGCGGAGACAAACAGAAAAGAGCAGTCCGACACGCTTGGCGAGATCTCGGGCCTGATGAGCGAGATCAGGCGCTCTAACGCCGCAGGCGAGGACAAGGAGACGATCACTGCCAAGCAGGATGCGCTGAACCGTCTGTTTGATCTCAAGGCGCGGCAGGAGGAGGAGAACGAGCAGCGCATAAAGGATGCGGCAGGCAGCGCCGCCGGTGCGTCGAAAGAGCAGGAGGAGATCGACCGGAAAAATGCCGACCTGTATCTGATGCTCAAGAGCCTTGAGGAGAAAGAGGAGGATGAGCGCGGCGAAGATCCGGATCCAGGTACAGAAAAAGATACGGCGGATACAGACGGGAACCGCGTCGGGGATCCGTATCAGGAAGCCGCGTCGATACTTGGCGCTTCCGCGGCAAAGCGGGAGCTCGAGGTGAAAAATATGATCGACGGCATGTTTAAGAGCGGTTATGGCAAGCTGGCGGAGGCGGACGGCATGATGCGCGACGCGCAGACAGAGCTTGATCTGGCGGCGGAGGCACTTGGCAGGACAGATCTTAGCGATGCGGAGCGGGAACAGCTTGTGTCGGAGCACATGGAGCGAGCGCACAGTATGACGACGTCCAATTACGGGGAGATGATGGATCTGAGAAGGAAGGGACATCAGGAGATCCGGGACGCGCGGGAAGTGGAACAGAAGCATATCGATGTCAGCCCGCTCGACGGTGTGGACAGTGCGAAGCAGGCGATCATGGACGCGGGTGCCGCGGCGGCGCTGAACGAGGTATCGCAGGGAGCGCTTGACAAGGCGTCTGGGGAACTGGAGGAGAGAGTCCAGGAGGCGATCGATGAGCGCAACGATGCCGGATCCCGCACAGACGAGGAGGAAGTGCAGGAAAAGGCGGAGGAGATCGCGGCGGAAAAAGCCGAAGAAAAAGAAGAAAATGAAGAAGAAAATGAAATTAAATATTTAAACATTTGACATAGTATGCTATAATATGAAGAATGAAAGCAGAATTGTTAAAAAATAGCAGCAATCTAAAAAATCACGTGTTCAAAATCCTTGGAGTAAACGATATACTTTTAAGAAACAGGGCACAGGACAAAAGGAGAGAAAACGAAATGCCAAAAAAGCCAATTATTGACAAAGAAATGTTTAAGAGAAGCGTTTTGTACAATGTAAAGACATTGTATAGAAAGACTTTGGAGGAAGCTACGGAGCAGCAGATCTTTCAGGCGGTAGCTTTTGCTGTGAAGGACAACATTGTGGATCACTGGCTCAAGACACAGGAGGCTTATGACGAGAAGGATCCCAAGACCGTGTACTATATGTCCATGGAGTTTCTGATGGGGCGCGCGCTCGGCAACAACATGATCAACCTGATGGCATACAAGGAATTTTCAGAAGCTTTGGAGGAGCTTGGACTGGATATCAATGTGATCGAGGACCAGGAGCCGGATGCAGCGCTCGGAAACGGCGGTCTGGGACGGCTTGCAGCATGTTTCCTCGACTCGCTCGCTACACTTGGCTACTCCGCATACGGCTGCGGTATCCGTTACCGTTATGGTATGTTCAAGCAGCAGATCCGGGACGGATTCCAGCGGGAAGTACCCGACGACTGGCTCAGGGACGGCAACCCGTTTGAGCTGAGACGTCCTGAATATACAAAAGTGATCAAATTCGGCGGCAACGTGGCGTGCAGGGAAGAGGACGGCAGGCTGATCTGGTATCAGGAGAATTACCAGTCCGTCAAGGCAGTGCCGTATGACCTTCCGGTTGTCGGATACGGCAACGGCATCGTGAACACGCTCAGGATCTGGGATGCAGAGCCGATGGACTGCTTTAGTCTCGACTCTTTTGATAAGGGTGATTACCAGAAGGCTGTGGAGCAGACGAATCTTGCCAGAAATATCGTCGAGGTTCTTTATCCGAACGACAATCACATTTCCGGTAAGGAACTCCGCTTAAAACAGCAGTATTTCTTCATCTCGGCCTCCGTGCAGACCGCGATCGAGAAGTACATGTCAAAGCATGACGATATTCATAGATTCCATGAGAAGGTGACGTTCCAGTTAAATGATACGCACCCGACAGTGGCGATCGCAGAGCTGATGCGGATCCTGCTCGACGATTATCATCTGGAGTGGGATGAGGCGTGGGAGATCACGACAAAGACCTGCGCATATACGAACCATACGATCATGGCGGAAGCGCTTGAGAAGTGGCCGGTGGATCTGTTCCAGAGACTGCTTCCGAGGATCTATCAGATCATCGAGGAGATCAACCGCAGATTCCTGCTCGACATCGTGAACAGATATCCGGAGCCTGCGGATAAGATCAAGAAGATGGCGATCATCGCGGACGGCCAGGTCAAGATGGCACACATGGCGATCGTTGCAGGCTACAGCGTGAACGGCGTTGCAAGACTCCACACAGAGATCCTCAAGAATCAGGAGCTCAAGGACTTCTACGAGATGTTCCCGCACAAGTTCAACAACAAGACCAACGGCATCACACAGAGACGTTTCCTGCTCCATGCCAATCCGCTGCTTGCAGACTGGGTGACAGACAAGGTGGGCGAGGACTGGATCGTAGACCTTCCCGTGATCGACGGCATCGCAAAATATGTGGATGACCCCGTGGCACAGAAGGAGTTTATGGAGATCAAGCACAAGAACAAAGTGCGCTTGGCAAAATATATCAAGGAGCACAACGGCGTCACGGTAGATCCCGATTCGATCTTTGACGTGCAGGTTAAGCGGCTTCACGAGTACAAGAGGCAGTTGCTCAATATCCTTCATGTGATGCATATGTACAATGAGCTGAAAGCGAACCCTTCGATGGAGCTCTATCCAAGGACATTTATCTTTGGCGCGAAGGCGGCAGCAGGCTACAAGAACGCGAAACTGACCATCAAGCTGATCAATGCGGTGGCGGACAAGGTAAACAACGATCCGATCGTCAAGAACCGCATCAAGGTTGTATTTATAGAAGACTACAGGGTGTCCAACGCAGAGCTGATCTTTGCGGCGGCAGATATCTCCGAGCAGATCTCCACGGCTTCCAAGGAGGCAAGCGGGACAGGCAACATGAAGTTCATGCTCAACGGCGCGCTGACGCTCGGTACGATGGACGGTGCGAACGTGGAGATCGTCGAGGAAGTGGGCAATGAACATGCATTCATCTTCGGATTGAGCTCGGATGAGGTCATCAATTATGAAAACAACGGCGGCTACAATCCGATGGATATCTACAACAGCGACACGGAGATCAAAAAGGTTGTTGACCAGCTTGTGGACGGAACTTACGCAGAGGACAGGGAGCTTTTCAGAAGTCTGTACAATTCCCTGCTCAACACGCTCGATACAGACAAGGCGGACCGCTATTTTATCCTCAAGGATTTCCATGCTTATGCGGATGCGCAGAAGAGAGTGGAGAAGGCTTACAAGGATAAGACTGGCTGGGCAAAGAGTGCGATGCTCAATGTTGCGAAGGTCGGCAAGTTTACTTCTGACAGAACGATCCAGCAGTATGTGGATGAGATCTGGCATCTTGATAAGGTAGAGTTGGAGGGCTAGTACACTGGCTTTATAAATACAAAACGCATATCTCAACAGAGCGGGATATGCGTTTTGACTTTCATATGGGTGCAAATGGAGACTAAAATGGGAAATACAAAAATGAAGAAGTGTATCACAAAAATCTTGTTTCTGCTGGTCAGTGTACTGATCGCAGGCACTGTCAGCGGCTGTACATCCGATAAGAGCGTCAAGGCGTATCTGCAGGCGCTGCTGGATACATCCTATAAAAATGATTCCAAAGGATTTGTGGAGATCAAGCTGGGAACCGCGGAGGATGCGCAGGCACTTTACGAACAGGGAATTGATACCGGTGTCGGCGTTTTCTGCAGCAGGCTTGGCGTGTCCGACGCGTACATAGAAGAATTCCGTCCGATCTATATGGATATGCTCGGGAAAGTCCGGTATGCGGTTGAGGATGCCGAGAAACAGAGCGACGGTTCTTATATTGTGACAGTCAGCTATGAGAAAATGAACGTTTTCAAGCCGGCGCTGGCGCTGCATCAGGAAAACGTGGCGGCGATGATGGACGGATGGGCGCAGGCGGCGGAACCGCCCGCAGAGGAGGAGATGGTGGCAGCGGTATACAGTGAGTTCAGGAGCAGTATGGAGACAGTGCTTGCGCAGGTACAGTACGATGAGAAAGCTTCCATGACTGTTCGGATCGAGCTGATCAACAATGTGTACACACCCAACCCGGATGACATTGCCGGGCTTGAGAAGGCATTGTTTGACGGGGAATAACCTCCTTTTCAGACCGCCATCATCTCGTCGATATTGGAGATGATCCCCTTAAGCGCCTTGGTGATGTCCGAGTCGATCGGGAATCTGACAAGCTCGTTCAATATCGTTTTTGCCTTCTGGGTATCATAGGTCTCGAGAGCCCGAAAAGCTTCCTGTAGCTGTTCGCCCCACATTTTGAAGGACATATGGTTTCCGTCCTTGTCGGTGGGATCGTCTTTCAGATCGAGCGATCTTATGTACTCGTTCAGGATGCTGTAGGCTTCGTCAAGCTCAAAGGAGAGCTTCTTCCAATTGTCGCGGATCACGTTCAGGTCGCCGGCGTAGGCTTCAATCTCATGGAAAAATGCGGTGTCTGTGAGGGCGATAAGCCCCAGCTCATTTGCCCGGACTCTGAGGATATGGGCATGGGTGCCGTATTCTATCAGGGTGTCGGGCTGCATGAGGTCGTAGAGTGTGTCTTCATATTTGTCACTGTTTTGCAGGAATGCCATGGCGAGCCTGTTATATTTCTCCACATTGTGACCGAGCCTTGCCATCGCGGCATCGATGTCGACACCGTGGCGGGCAAGATAGCGCATCTTGATCCTGCTGTCAGAGATCAGCGTGTCGGGGATCTGCTCCTGCAGATGTTCCATCACCTGCTTGGCGTGGTATGCCATCATGGAGATCTGCTGCTTCTGCGCGAGTACCTTTGTCTTTTTGTGGCAGCGGCGCACGACAAAAAACAGGGCGGGCGCTGTCGGAAGCAGCCAAATCAGCGACCACAGCGCTGCGGCTGGCAGTGCGCCGGCAAGCCAGAGCAGTCCGATCATGAGAGACGCGCCCGCCATGACGGTCAGCCAGATCAGCGCCGACTGGTCTATCAGAAATTTCAGTTCGTCAAAAATGTGGTTGTCATTACAGTTCATATATGTATCCCTTCTGCCTGTAAAATCGTTATTATAAGTGTTTTTAGTAAGTGTTATACACATATTCTAACACATTTTTTTGAGTGAAAAAAGCCTTAATTCGTGTTCGGCAAAAAAAGGAAAATGAGGTTTTATTTAACGCCTGAATCTGCGAAATTCCGGCATGTTCACGAGCCTTGTGACAAAGGTGAGCACAAAGAACAGGACCGCGGTGTCGACTGGCAGCATGATGAGGTTCTTGATGACGCGCGCGGGCAGGATCGCCATAAAGGCATTGCCGTTCAATACCGCGAGCCACAGCGTGTTCAGACCGCAGTTTACGATCGCTTTTGTTAGGAATTCCGCGATAAAGATGCGCCAGAGCTTCACCGGTTTTCTGTACAGGATCGAGCCGTAGATCACGCCTGCGACCATGACGTTGAACGTGTAGCCAAAGAAGAAGGCGCCGCCGTCCGGTTTGAGCATGTATTTCAGGATGTCGAGCGTGCCGCCGAAGACCGCGCCGACCCACGGTCCAAACAGGTATTCCACGACGCGGTTTGGAAGCCCCGAGAAGCCGATGCGGATGTTGGGCGTGATAAAGATGGAAGTGGTGTAGTTGAGTACGACTGCCAGTGCCGCCATCAGGCCGCACAGGACGAGATTGTGTGTGACTTTCAGTTCCTTGAAGGAATCCAGGTAAAATTTTTGCATAAAAAAAGCCTCCTTTATGCAGCAGCCTGAAACTACACAAATGAGACTTAAGAGATCAGAAGATCGTTCTGTGGTCTTAATCAGTCAAATATGTAGCAGCGGGATGCGAACCCCGTACCGCAAAAGAAAGTGGAAACACTTTCTTTTTTCGTCCCTGTGACAACTCCCTGTTCACAAGGCACTTGACGCACGCGATTCTACTCTGCATGATATTAAATAATTATTATTGTAACAATCGAACTATACAACAATCTGCGCGATTTGTAAAGAGGAAATTTTTTTGGAGCGTTTTTTCAAAAGGACTTGAAATACGAACATCTGTGTGGTAGAATGGATTCATTCACAGGAATGGTCCTTGAGGCTGTATCGTGACAAATGTACAAGATCATAAAGAATGATGTGAAATGATGTGATAAGAAGGATGGAGTTACAGATGAACATACAACTGCTTATGTGGATCGCGATCGCGGCGGGTATCGTGCTGGCAGTGGCGGCGGGCGTGCTGGTCTGCCGGCAGTTTCGGGTCAGCGTCCGGCGCAGGGAGCTCGATGCGATGGACGGTTTTGATTTTGAATATTATTGTGCGGATCTGCTCGCGGCAGACGGCTTTGTCGATGTGAAAGTCACGCGCAGCAGCGGGGATTACGGCGTTGACATTCTCGCGGAGAAGGACGGCGTGACCTATGCGATCCAGTGCAAGCGCTACGCGGGGCTTGTGGGGGTCAAGGCGGTGCAGGAAGCTTACGCGGGCAGGGACTACTATGACAGGATGGTCGGCGCGGTGCTGACGAACCAGTATTTTACGAAGCCGGCAGTGCAGGCGGCGCGGAAGTTAAAGATCCTCCTGTGGGACAGGGATTACCTGCAGGATATGGAGAAGATCAGATGAGAGGGGGGGCATGGACATGGATTCGGAGGAGATATTGCTGAGAAAACGTCTGGAGGAGCTGGCGGACAAAGCATACAATAACAGCCAGTATTTATTTACCGGTTTTTTGTCGGCGGCGGAGCTTGACATATATTATCGTATGGAGCGGGAGCTGTCCTATGTGCCGGTCACGGTGTCTGGCGGCACGGCGGACTGCGAGCGCGTGATGCTGCGCTTTGGCAGCGAGGAGCTGTGCGGGTACGAGGAACCGTTTCCGATCCGGTGCATCGAGATCGCGCCGCTTGTCGAGAAGTTCGGCGAGGAGCTGGGGCACAGGGATTACCTGGGGGCGCTGATGAACCTTGGGATCGAGCGCGCCACGCTCGGGGACATCATTGTTGCCGGGAAACACGCTTTCCTGTTCTGCACGGAGAAGATGGCGCCCTATATCATAGAGAATCTGGATCAGATCAGGCATACCAGCGTCCGGTGCCGGATCGCGGAAAAGATACCGGAGAGTGCGGTCACGAGACTGGAGCGCAGGACTGTGCAGGTCAGCGCGGCGCGCGCCGACAGCATCGTTGCGAAGATCTATAATCTGTCGCGGAGTGAGAGCGTGGAGCTCTTCCGGGCAAAGCGCATTTTTGTGAACGGCAGGCTCAACGAGAACAACGGCGGCCAGTTAAAACCCGGCGATCAGGTGACGGTGCGGGGCTTTGGCAGGTTCCGGTTTGTGGGCGTATCGGGCGAGACGCGCAAGGGGAAACTGAATGTGGAGGCGGATATATTCTGCTGAAAACGCTCGCCGCTTTCGATCGTCTTTTGTACAATTCGATATTAATCTTGTACAAAGTTATTTATTTTACATTACCCCATTGATTTATTCTGCATTCATGATATGATTGCATTTCGAGAAAGCAAATGGCAGCCCCGGAAGGATTTATGTACCGGGATTGGTGCAGGTGCGATCAGTGAAATCTTACAGATCAGAGGGGTATCAATATGGAAAAGCAGGCAGTTTACAGTATGACAGAGGGAAACCCGGCAGGGCTTCTTCTCAGATTCACGATTCCGATGCTGATCGGAAATTTGTTCCAGCAGTTTTACAACATGGTCGATTCCATTGTGGTGGGGCGGTTTGTGGGCGCGAATGCGCTGGCGTCCGTAGGTGCCACGGGATCGCTCAACTTTCTGCTCTTTGCCATGAGTTTTGGCATTTCGGCGGGCGTGGGTGTCGTGGTGGCGCAGCATTTTGGCGCAGGCAGAATGGATATGGTGGAGAAGAGCATTATCAACGGCATGTATCTGCTGGCGATGGTCTCTGTCGTGATGGGGATCATCGGCATCGCTTCGGCGAAATGGGTGCTTTCGGCACTCGACACGCCGGAGATCATACTGGATGATGCGGTCACGTACATGCGTGTCTCGTGCGCGGGAATACTCGCGATCGCCGCGTACAATGGTGTGGCGTCGGTGCTGCGTGCGCTGGGGGATTCCAAGACGCCGCTGTATTTTATGGTCGTCTCATGCTTTGTCAATATCGGACTGGACCTGCTGTTTGTCATCGTGCTTGGCTGGTCTGTGTTCGGCGTGGCGCTCGCGACAGTCATCGCGCAGCTTGTGGCAGCGATCGGGGCATTTACATATGCGCTGTGCAGGATTTCGTATTTCCGCATTCAGAGAGAGAACCGCCCTGTGCGGAAAGATATCATGGCGCGCTGTTTCAGGCTCGGGCTTCCGATTGCGCTGCAAAATGCGCTGATCGCGTTCTCCTGCATCTTCCTGCAGAAGATCGTCAACGGATTTGGGGAGCACGTGGTCGCGGCAAACACAGCGCTTGGGCGCATTGAGCAGCTCGTGCAGCAGCCGTACAATTCACTCGGGGCAGCGCTCACGACGTACACGGGACAGAATATCGGAGCCGGGAAGATCGACCGGGTGAAGCAGGGGTACAGAGCCGGTTTCCGGAGTGTCATTGTGTTCAGCATCGTCATGCTGATCCCGTGCCAGCTATTTGGGAGACAGATCGTGGGCGTGTTCGTGACAGAGCCGGAGGTCATCGCGATCGGTGCGAAGGGACTTTCGATCACGAGCTGGTTCTATTTCTTCCTGGGCATGATCTATGTGGCGAGAAGCGTGCTGAACGGAGCAGGAGATGCCGCCTTTGCGATGATCAACGGTCTGATGGAGGTGGCAGGGCGCGTCGGCTTTGCCCTGCCGCTCACGATGATACCGTTCATCGGCGTGTGGGGGATCTTTCTGACCACGGGACTGACGTGGGCGCTGACCGGCATCGTGAGTATGGGTCGTTACCACAGGGGCAAATGGAAATTTAAGGGTTATAGTTCTGTTTAGATTTTCACGCGGCAACACTTTACTTGTCGGGCAAATGCGTGTAGAATATTGAGGTGGGATCAGCGTCTGGAGAGACGGATGCCGTCAGCGGCCGGATAGGATCAGAAAAATACGGGAAAAGGGACTATGGAGAGATGAGATTCCGGGATCAGTGTCAAAAATTTCATAAATATGCCATGTGCTGTGTCATTCTGGCGGTGATCCTGGCGGCGAATGCCTGCGGCAGCCCGGGAAAGACGCAGCAGCCCGACACGCAGCAGGGAAGCAAGACGGACACGGCGGACACAGCGCAGCAGTCCGGGCTGGCAAATCATCAGGGAAATTTTGGCACTGTACTGACATCGTATGGCGTTGCGCTGCCAGTCAGCAGGCCGAGTATCTATGTCGATGTGGCAGGATATGCGTCGGGCAGGGAAAAAAAGGTGATATTTGCGGGTGAAGATCACGGGCAGACCTTTGAGGTGGTGCGCTGCGCGGATGACGAGGTGGTCTATACAGGGATCATACCGCGGGGCGGGACGGATCCGCTGAGCGGGCTGACGCTGAGCGTGGGTGATTTTACAATCTTTGATGAACCGGGAACGTATTATATCCACACCGACATCGTAGGCAGATCCTATTCGTTTGGGATCGCGGAGGACACCTATGAGAATCTGTTTCTGGGTATGCTCAAAAGCATGTCGAATGCCGATCTGCAGGAAAGTCCGCAAGGCGTATGCGATGTGAGCTTTGGGATGCACGCGGCAATGTATGCGATGCAGTGCAACGGCGCGCTGTTTGAGGCGGCATACCAGCATCTGGATCAGGGCGAGCAGGACAAACAGCTAGTCACACAGCTACTGTACATGGGAAAGTGGCTAAGCTCCAGACAAAAGGGCGACGGAAGCATGTACGGTGATTATGAGGCGACTGCGGCGTTCTGCGGTATCATGGCGATGAGCCGGGATATGTTTGGGCGCTATGAGGCGAATGTAGGCAGAGAGTACCAGCAGGCGGCAGACGCGGCGTGGGGGTGGCTTGAACAGCAGCCGTGTGAGACGGACAGGGAGAAGGCGGCACGGTTTTATGCAGCCGCCCAGCTTTATAAGGCGGACGGAAACGCGGGATACAGGGCTGCCGCGGAGAAGTTTTTGCGGGAGAAGGCAGAGGATTACGCCAGCGAGTGCTTTGTTTTTTATGGCGTGCTGGCATATATCAGCGCGGAAAGTGGCACCGACCGGGATCTGTGCACATATATTATGAGGGATGTGGTAGACCGGGTGGAAGCGCTGTGCGAGGAGATCCGGCAGGATGAGGTCTTTGGCACAGGGACGAGGACGATCGAGGAAAATATGTCCAACATGCTCCACTTAAGTTTTGTGAACTATCTGACTCCCAGCAAGGAATATACTGTTATCATTGAGAATACCATACAATATATGGGCGGGCTTAACGTGGACGGGACCTGCTATATAGGGACGGGGAGCGCGCAGGTGCAGAGCGTGGAGTGGAAAGGGATTCTGCTTCTGGCAATGAGCGATATGATCGGCAATATCAATAAGTTGGAAAAATAGTAAAATGAGTGGGGGAATGAAGATGAAAATCGTTATTTTGGCAGGCGGGATCAGCACGGAGCGTGATGTGTCGCTGGTTACAGGGGCAATGATCTACCGTGCGCTCAGGGATAAGGGGCACGAGGTTGTTTTTCTGGATGTGTACCTGGGATATGAGGGAGAGGCGGACGATATTTTTTCTGTGGACAAAGACTGGAGTGAAAGCTTTGGCACGATCACCGAGATCAATCCGGATATCAGTGCGGTGAAGGCGCTCAGGAAGGATGATCCGGACTGCGTTATCGGGAAAAATGTCATCGCGATCTGCTCCCAGGCGGATATTGTATTTCTGGCGCTGCACGGGCAGAATGGCGAGGACGGGAAGATCCAGGCGATGTTCGATCTTCTGCATATCAGGTACACCGGGACGGATTACTTATCCAGTGCACTTGCCATGGATAAGGCGATCTCAAAACAGCTTTTCCACAAGTACGGCATACCGACGCCAAAGGGGATCACGGTCTGCAAAAACGAGCGTCAGATGATCGATACATGGAATATATTCCCGTGCATTGTCAAGGTCAACTGCGGCGGCTCGAGCGTAGGCGTCTATCGGGCGGACGACAGG
The DNA here is from genome assembly GCA_021770755.1 of Lachnospiraceae bacterium. Classification (GTDB taxonomy): domain Bacteria; phylum Bacillota; class Clostridia; order Lachnospirales; family Lachnospiraceae; genus COE1. The sequence goes on along the minus strand of JAETQI010000015.1, from coordinate 13,965 downwards.
GAGCAGCTTTGTGCGGCGCTGGAAAAGGCATATGCCTTTGAGGACCGGGTGATCATTGAACAGTACATAGACGGACGGGAGTTTTCGATCGGCGTCATCGACGGGGAGGCGCTTCCTGTCATCGAGATCGCGCCGAAGGTAGGCTTCTACGATTACAAGAATAAGTACCAGGCAGGAACGACAGTGGAGACCTGCCCGGCAAAACTCGATGCCAATCTGACGCGGGCGTTGCAGTCCTGCGCGGAGACGGTCTACAGGGCGCTCCGGCTGAAAACGTATGCGCGCATGGATTTTCGTATGGACAGTGAGTGCAAATTCTATTGCCTGGAGGCAAATACGCTGCCGGGCATGACACCGACCTCCCTGCTCCCGCAGGAGGCGGCAGTTGTCGGGATGAGCTTTGCGGATCTGTGCCAGAAGATCATTGACAGCTCTATGGAAAAATATAGATGATGATAAAGGATAATGGAGGGCTGTCATGAAAAATATGACGCTGGGCAATATCGCGGAGGCAGTAAGCGGTGTGCTTCACACGGAAGCGCTGTCAGATATCGCTGATGCGCACATAACAGAGAGGTGTGCGGAGGGGGTGGTGATCGACTCCCGCAAAGCAGGAAAGGACTACATATTTATCGCTACGCGCGGCGAGCGTGTGGACGGACACAGTTTTATCCGTCAGGTATTTGATGCCGGTGCGCTGGGGGTGATCTGCGAGAAGGCGCCAAAGGATCCCAGGGGTGCCTACATTCTCGTGGAGGACAGTTTCCAGGCGCTAAAGGACGTGGCGGAGTACTACCGGAGACAACTGGATATCAGGGTGGTTGGCATCACGGGCAGTGTCGGCAAGACCAGCACGAAGGAATTTGTGGCAAGCGTGCTGTCAAAGGGCTTCCGTGTACTAAAGACGCAGGGAAATCTCAACAACGAGGTGGGACTGCCGCTGACCGTGCTCCAGATCCGCGAGGATTGTGAGATCGCAGTGCTGGAGATGGGGATCAGCGATTTCGGGGAGATGCACAGGCTGAGCAGGATCGCAAGGCCGGATGTGTGTCTGATCACGAACATCGGACAGTGCCATCTTGAGAATCTCGGATCGAGGGATGGGATCCTTAAAGCCAAGACAGAGATCTTTGACTATATGCAGGAGGGCGGGCAGGTCTGTCTGAACAGCGATGACGACAAGCTGGCAACGATCAGGGAAGTCAGGGGGAGTATTCCTGTATTTTTCGGGAGCGGGAGAAACAGTGCAGTCTATGCGGACAATTATGAAAACAGAGGGCTGATGGGCAGCAGGGCGCGGATCCATATCCGGAAAACGATCGGGGACAATGATGCGCAGACGGATTTTGTGGCGGAGATACCGCTTCCCGGCGAGCATATGCTCTACAATGCGCTCGCCGCGGCAACAGTGGGCGCGCTGTTTGGATTGAAGCCGCAGCAGATCCAGGCAGGCATCCGCGATGTGGAAGCCGTGGGCGGCAGGAGCCATGTGATCCGCACCGACAGGCTGATATTGATCGACGACTGCTACAATGCCAATCCCGTCTCCATGAAGGCGGCGATCGATCTGCTTTATATGACAGATGCCTCGGATATGGCGGGCGCACAGAAGATGGCAGACGTGTCGGCTGCATCTGATGATCCGGTGGAGGCGGCGCCGCATAAGAAGATGCGCAAGGCCGCGATCCTCGGGGATATGTTTGAGCTTGGCGCAGACGAGGCTGCGCTGCACCGCGAGGTCGGTGTCTATGCGGCGCAGAAAGATATCGATGTGGTCATCTGCGTGGGGAAATTGTGCAGAAACATGTATGACGGCGCAAGGAGTGTGGATAACCCGTCGGTAAGACCGTATTATTATGAGAGCAAGGAAGCGCTGTACACGGATATCGGGGAGATCATTCACGACGGCGATATCGTGCTCGTCAAGGCATCGCACGGGATGCATTTTGAGGAGATCATAGAGAGATTGTCATAACGATATATTGTCCTGATTTTTACGATAGGTCTCCAGGATGATCTCCTGCACGTAGGGCGCCAGCTTTTTCTGCTGTTCCCTGGGGAGTTCCCTGATGTAGATCGGTTTGCCGTACTCGATGATGACATGGGCTTTTCGGATCCGCGGGAACTGGTTCTCAAAGACAGCGGCGCTGTTGTTGATCGTCATGGGAACGATCGGGCAGTCTGCTTTCGCGGCGATCCGAAAGCTCCCTTCGTGAAAGGGAAGGAGTGTGCCCTCCTCCTTGTTTCGGGTTCCTTCGGGGAAGATACAGATCGATGTGCCGTTCTTCATCAGGTCAATGGCGGCGAGAATGGTCTGCATACCCGCCTTGATATTCTCCCGGTCGAGGAACAGGCAGTGGAGGTTTCGCATCCAGATGTTGAGCAGGGGGACTTTTTCCATGCTTTTTTTGGCGATATAGCCGGTGGGGCGGGGAACACGTATATACGTCAGCACGACGTCAAAGAAACTTCTGTGGTTTCCGATATAGAGGACGGGAGTGTCCGCCGGGATATTTTCCTCGCCGATATAATCCACTTTAGCGCCCGCCAGAAAGCGCACGCACCGGAATGCCCAGTTGACGATCGCCAGACTGGAGCGGCTCTTGAGATCGGGGTTATATCTGCCGATGATCCATTCCACGAGCATGACCGGCATGCTCAGTATGAGAAAGAGGATGACAAAGCCTGCCACTAGAATCAATCGAATCATAATAATACCATACCTTTCCATAATAATATACCAATGAATATATCTTATACATTTTTGCAGGTAAAATCAACCAAAAACGTATATCTTTTTGAATTAAGACATAATTATAGATAAAAGCGTTTGTTGTGACCGATTGGTTTTAGGAGGTATTATGGATCTGTTTATGGATTTGGTGCGTTTGATGAAGAAGGGAAGGAGAACGATCGCGCTTGTGATGCTGGCTGCGATGCTGGCGGTCGGGTCGCTTGGCTGCAGCTCGGAGGAGGAGACACCGGAGGATAAGATCAAGGACATTGATTTCACTGTAGTCGGGGAGGATCAGCAGCCGGATTCCCTAAAGGACATTATCGCGGAGAAGTATGCGGATCCGTTCCAGATCAGCTACACGCTGGGAGAGGAACTTTACATAGCGGTCGGATATGGGGAGCAGCCCAGCGGCGGGTACAGCATCAGCGTCAATTCTTTTTATGAGACGCCGGATACACTTGTCATCGATACGACCCTGATCGGACCGGGGAAGGCGGAGAATGTGACAAAGACGCCGACACGCCCGTACATCGTGGTAAAGACGCAGAATATCGCGGATAAAATGATAGAATTTAAGTAGAATATATGGTAGAGTGTTCACGGAAGCGGCGGCAGACTGTGAACCGGTTTTCGGCAGACGGATGCGGAGCATTTGGAAGAGAGGTACAAAGCGATGATGTTGATAAAAAACGGCATGGTCATCGATCCGGCAAACAGGATCGAACTGCTGGCGGATGTCCTGGTAAAAGACGGAAAGATCTTGAAAATAGCAAAGGAGATCACAGAGGAGGACGCCGGAGCGGATTGTGAGACAATAGACGCGTCCGGCTGTATCGTGGCGCCCGGACTGGTGGATGTGCATGTGCATTTCCGCGATCCGGGCTTCACGCACAAGGAGGATATCGAGACGGGTGCCCGGGCAGCGCTTAAGGGCGGCTTCACGAGCGTGGTGCTGATGGCGAACACAAAGCCCGCTGTGGATAATGCCGAAACGCTGGCCTATGTCATTGAAAAAGGGAAAAAGACAGATCTAAAGGTGTATACTTGCGCTACCGTGACGAAAGGGATGGCGGGAAAAGAGCTGACGGACATGGATGCGCTGTTGGCAAAAGGCGCGGTAGGATTTACCGACGATGGCATACCGATCATGGATGCGCAACTGCTGGAGCGCGCCATGACAAAGACGGCGGCGCTGAACGTGCCGGTCAGTCTTCACGAGGAGGATCCTTCACAGATCGCGGACAATGGCATCAACAGAGGAAAGGCGTCGGAGCATTACGGGATCGGCGGCTCGCCAAGGGAGGCGGAGATCTCGCTGATCGGGCGTGACTTAGAGATCGCTTTGAGAACAGGTGCTGTTTTGAATATCCAGCATATCAGCACGAAGGAGGGCGTGGAGAAAGTCAGACAGGCGAAAAAGAAAGCGGCTTCAACGGGCAGGAACAACATTCACGCGGAGGCGACGCCGCACCATTTCAGTCTGACGCAGGAGGCAGCGATCAAGTATGGCACACTTGCGAAGATGAATCCGCCGCTGCGCGAGGAATCCGACCGGCTGGCGATCATAGAAGGGCTGCGCGACGGCACAATCGATATCATCGCCACAGACCATGCGCCTCACAGCAGGGAGGAAAAAGCCAGACCCGTCACGGAAGCACCGAGCGGCATTATCGGTCTGGAGACGGCGCTTGCGCTTGGCATCACCAATCTGGTCAGCCAGAAGCTTCTGACCGTGACACAGTTGATCGAGCGCATGTCGGCGGCTCCCGCGCAGATGTACAGGCTCTCTGCCGGGACACTGGCGCAGGGGAGCGCCGCCGACATTGTGATATTTGACGCCAATGCATCGTGGGTCGTGAACGATTTTGCGTCAAAGTCTTCCAATTCACCGTTTGCGGGGCAGACGCTGCAGGGTGTTGTGAGATACACGATCGTGAATGGCAAGGTGGTATATCACAATTAGGTCATGTCCCGTCGCGCATGGCGCTCGGCGTTATGCCGTAAACTTTCTTGAACGCGCGTCTGAACGTATTGGCGTTGTTGTAGCCCACGGAGAGATACAGCTCGTTCAGGCTGATATCGGTCTCCCGTATGAGCCGGGACGCCTCGCTCAGACGCATGTTCTCCAGGTATGTGGAGAAGTTTACCCCTTTCTTCTCCTTGAAGAGATGCGAGAAATAGCTCTCTGATATCTGAAACTCGTCTGAGATCTTATTGAGCCCGATCGAAGGATCGGCATAGTTTTCGTGAATATATTTCTCAATGGTCGAGATCAGGTCCGTGTCGTCGGTCTTGATGGTAAACAGCTCACAGAGCCGCAGCGCGATATCCTCGCAGAGCTTGAAGGATTCATGCTGGTTAAAGGTCTCGTCCAGGTTCTTGATCGCTTCTGCCGGCGTGTTTGGCGGAAGTGCAAATCTTGCTTTCAGCAGCGTGTTGCGGATATCGGACAGCAGGAACTGTACCATATTGATCGGCAGGGCGCGCTCCTCAATGTTCTCCTGATGCAGCAGATTAAAGAGTTCCAGCACCTGCGAAGTGTTGCCGGTCGTGATGAAGTGGATCAGCTTCGTCGACAGCTCTGCCGGATAGTAAAACGCACTGGAATCCTTCTTGATGAATTCATACGGAAAGAAGATATAGTTTTTGCTGGTATAATTGACCGCCTCCATCGCCTGCTGGTAGGATTCCCACACATTTAGGATATCATCTGTATTTTTGCCGATGCCCGCAAAGAGCCAGATCCCGTAAGTGTCCAGCAGATAGTCGTGCAGCTTTATGACCGCCTCGTTTGTCCGGAGGATCAGATCCTTTCCGACACCCTGCCTTCCAACGACAAGGAGCGCGTAGACGCGGTCGGATGGGCTGAAATAATAGAGCGGCGTTCCCAGAAATTGTTCCAGTGTTTCCCGCACGATCCGGTTGCACTCCTCGAGGGTGATAAATTCATTTGGGGCTGACTGGTACTCATTTGAACTGTTGTAGGCAACCACGTACAGGCCATTGTAGATGAGGTTTTCCTCCGTCAGCCCGAGAAAGTCCTTCGCGTAGGTAGCTTCCTCGGGGGAGACGATCATGCCTCTCAAAAACTGGCGCACGTAAGAGTTAAAGATGATCGGCCGCTGGCTGTCCATCACTTCCTCGAGATGGCTTTTCTCCTCCTGCAGATCACTCTTTTCCTGCTCCGTCACCTGTAGCTGCTGGTCAAGCTCGATGATCGGCCGTATATTTCGCTCGGAAATCATGAAAATGATGATCAGCCCGCCCACAAGTGCCGCCACAAACACAGTCGCATACAAAATTTGAGGAGGTGCATTATTTGTGGTGGCATCGTAGGAGGGGTGGCTGTAGTAGTAAGTAAAACCGGTATCGGCAGAGGTGTGAATGCCCATGGACATGTCCTGGGACTGCAGGTAATCTTCCATCTCGTCCAGCAGGTCGTCCGCAATCAGGCTGTCAAAATTTTCACTCTCCGGCGTGTGCAGCGACAATATATTGTCGGAATGCGTTGTGCGGACCGATAAATAGCGGTACGGGGAATCGGAGTCCAGACATTCAAACAGGGAGGAGAGCTTTTCCTCCTCCAGCACAAAGCACGCGATCACGTCAAGATCCATATAATACAGGTCATTCATGTTGATCATATACATATAGTAGTTCTTGCTGCTGAATGGCCGGAAGATGTTCATCGGCATAAAGCGGTAATAACCGGACGGAGATGTAAGGGCTTTCACGAAAGTTTCATGTTCTTCCGCAGGATAGTCCTTGAGCCAGGCGTAATACCGCGCCTCCTGGATAAAGAAGCCGGAACCGAGCACGAAATCTGACTTCGGAAAATAACAGAAAAACTCGTCCATCGGCAGGAGCGCCTGGGGAAACACATCTGTAGCCATGGTGGTCGCGACGGCGTTCCCAAGGTCAAAGAGCTGGTTGTCGATCTCGTCTGCCCTTGCCAGCTTGCGGACTCTGTTGTCCTGCAAAAGCTGACGGCAGTAGGCTTCCATGATCTCCAGATCCGTCTCGAAAAGCTCCGCGTTGCTCATGAGCGTCGATTTGACCTGCCACTGATACTGGCTGCGCGCGTTTTGGGTGTCGGAGATATACAGATGGACGAACAGTACCAGTATGACGAAGAGAAAGATGCTGTAGGAGGATACCATCTTAAGCATCATAGCCTGCTTGTCGTTCTGGCCGCCATTTGTAGAGCTTGTATAATTTTGGGGTGAATTCTGGTCATTTTGTATAGTCTGGAATTTTTTACTCACGTTATTTACTCCTGAGTTTATGATTTTGAAACTTTTTTATCGCAAATTTTAATTTGATTTTAGTAACATTTTATCAGCTTTATAAAAAAATTACAATATGTAACTGCTTACATTATCCTTGTTTTTCGGCGTTTTCAAAAGTTGTCATCAAAATATGCATCCTCTCTCAAAAATTGTCTCTTGAATGTAAAGGCTTACAATGCTAGATTAAAAACATACAGAGCGAGTCGATGCTCTGGAAACTTTTGTCAGGATCAAAAATTTTAAAAGGGAGGAAAGTAAATGAAAAAGAAAGCATTATCTTTACTTTTGGCATCAACGATGGTTATTTCCCTGACCGCATGCGGAGGCGGAGGAGATAACGCGTCAAGCTCATCATCAAACAATAGTAATGATGCAGCGGCTTCGAATTCTTCATCGAATGATGCGGCATCAGGCGACACAGCAGCATCGAATGATGCCGCAGGTGACACTGCATCAGGCGAGAAGCCAGATTACCATGAGGTTCTTAAGGATGGTATCACGGTTGTTGTAAATGGTACACTGACCGCTTCTGTTGATAACGGCCAGGCGGATTTCGAGAAGCAGTGGGAAGAGGCAGTCGGGATCGATCTGACGATCCAGCAGCTCGACCATTCGGGCTATACGGACGCAGTAGGGCGTCTCTTTGCGAGCCAGGACTATCCTGACGCGATGATCATGAGTGCCGAGATGTTCAAGCAGTACGCGCCGACAGGTCTTCTGTGGGATATGGCAGACGCGTACGCAAACGCAGAGTTCCAGTCCAGGATCACGCTTCCTGCGATCAATGAGAACATGAAGGATGCGGAAGGCCATCTGTACGCTTTTGCACCTGCATATGGCAATGGATGCGTTACCTATGTCAAGAAGGCATGGCTGGACGCAGTGGGCATCAATATAGATGATGTCAAGACGTATGACGACTATTATAATATGTTAAAGGCATTCCATGACGGCGATCCGGACGGAAACGGCGTTGACGGCGATACATACGGTGTTGTGGCAGCGGGCTTCATCGGAACCGAGGCTCCGTGGATCAACTATCTGCCTGAATTCTGGCAGGATGCTTTCCCTGCGATCTATCAGAAGGAGGATGGCTCATGGGTGGACGGATTCCAGGAGGATGCTACCAAGGAAGCGCTTCTGAGAATGCAGCAGGCTTACAAGGACGGTGCGATCGACCCGGAGACACTGACCGCATCGACAAAGATCGCGCGTGAGAAGTGGTTCTCCAATGATCAGAAGGGTTCTTCCGGCGTGTTCACATACTGGGCAGGTACATGGTACAGAACATTGACAGACAATCTGATCAAGAACGAAGTGAACGAGGAGCTGGTACAGCTTCCGCCGATCCAGGAGATCAAGAATTCAGTTGGCGGTTACCTCAACAGAGAGGCTCCGGTATGGGTTATCATCGATCAGGGCGACCCTGTGCACAACCAGGCAGTGTTTGATGCCCTGCTTGACACGATGCTGGACGGCGATGTCGTGCAGACACTGTGGGTATATGGTGCAGAAGATGTTCACTGGTCCACAAAGGCAGAAGAGTTTACAACCAATCCAGGAACAGACAAGGCACAGGATTACTCTTATGAGGAAGGTGTATTCCATCTGAAGCCGTCACCGAATGACCCGAATACGGTATGGAAGAAGAACTACATCGATCCGGCACTCGCGATCTCACCGCTCACAAACGGTTTTAACGATCAGGATGAGCTTGCGGCAGCGGGTAACAAGTTCTTTACAGAGAACTGTGTGGATGCACCGGCTACACCGGTTTCCGAGACCTTTACAAATGAGTCTGGTACGATCCATGACGCGAAGATGGCAGTGATCACTGCAGTCGTAGTGGATGGCGGTGATGTAGAATCAGCAATGCAGACGTATGTCGACACAGTTGGTTCGATCATTGACCAGTGTCTGACAGAGCTGAATGCAGCTCAATAATGCAGCGGTAAATGCAATAGACATCATGAGAAAAATATAGCAGGTAGTTTGCGCTTCTGTCTGTAAAGAACTGTGAACAGATCATTTGTTTGCAGTCGCCGGATGGGAGCGCAACTATTATCAGTGCATGCGCTGGACAGTAGTGACCGTTTGATCCGATCCGGTCGCAAATATACAGTAAACGATAAATGTATTTGTCGTTTACGGGAAACACAGATGATATCTGGATTCCTGCAAAAAATAAATAGAGAAAGGAAGAGAACGGTATGAGTAAGAAAAAAGTCGTAACCTCCGGCGGCATCGAGGTTCGGGAGAAACCGCTTGGACTCCGCATATGGAACAACAGGGGATACTACGTCATGTTTCTGCCGGTATTGATATTTTTGCTGATTATGCATTACTGGCCGATGCTCGGCGTGCGCTATGCATTTTATGACTACAAACCGGTAGGGGATAAGGTCTTTGTCGGCTTCGACCATTTCACGAAGATGTTTTCTACCCCGGCATTCTGGACGGCGTTCTGGAACACGCTCCAGCTCAGTATCGCAAATCTGGTCCTGACGAACGTGTCAGCCGTAGTGGTATCTATTTTCCTGAACGAGATGAAGAACCTGTTTGCAAAGAAGACACTGCAGACAGTCATCTATCTGCCCCACTTTATGTCATGGGCAGTGGTGGCATCTATCTTCAGTTTGTTCCTGTCACCCTCCAGCACCGGTATGGTGAATGGTCTTCTGAGAGACTGGGGAATATTGAAGGAGGCGGACAAGAATATCTACTTCCTCGCAAGTACGACATGGTGGCGTCCGATCTACTGGTTTATCCAGGTCTGGAAGGAAACAGGCTGGGGAACCATCATCTATCTGGCGACATTGTCCGGTATCAACCCGGAATTGTATGAGGCGGCAGACATCGACGGAGCGACCCGTATGCAGAAGATCCGTTTCGTGACACTGCCAGCGCTGACCAACACGATCATCACAGTATTGATCCTGAATCTTGCAAAGGTTATGAACCTGTTTGAGTCCGTGTTCGTACTTTACAACAACGCTGTTTTCGAGGTGTCAGACGTTATTGCGACATATATCTACCGTCAGACTTTTGCGATCGCGCTGCCGAATTACGGTTACTCAACGGCTGTAGGACTTTTCCGTTCCCTCGTGGGCTGTGTGCTGGTGCTGATCTGTAACTATGCGAGCAAGAGAGTCCGCGGACGCGGTATTGTGTAGGAGGTGTGGATATGGCAAAAGAAATGGTTAGCAAAAAGCCCGGCGATAAGCTGCATGTATTTGATGTAGTGAACTATATCGTGTTCATATTGATCGGCCTGGTCATCATCGTTCCGATCTGGAAGGTTGTCGTGGACTCGTTTAACAAGGTTGGCGTGTATCAGTTCATGCTGTGGCCCAACTCGTTTACGCTGGATGGCTACAAGACGATCATCGGAACCCAGCAGCTCTATATGCCGTTTGTGATCTCGGTTGTCACAACCTTGCTGGGAACACTGTTAGGACTGGTGCTGTCAACACTCGGCGGATATGTGCTTGTTCAGTTTGATATGCCCGGACGCAATCTCTTCGCATACATACTGCTCTTTACCATGATCTTCTCCGGCGGTATGATTCCGGAGTATCTGGTCATGAGAAGACTGGGACTTGTGAACAACTGGTGGATCCTTGTTGTCAAGCATGGTATGAACGTCTACAACCTAGTGCTGATGAGAAACTTCTTCGAGGGTATCCCGGGTTCGCTGTACGAGGCGGCAAAGATCGACGGATGCTCTCCGATGGGGATCTTCTTCAAGATCGTGCTCCCGCTCTCCAAGGCGGCGCTCGCTTCCATCGGCTTGATGTTCTCGGTAGCAGTGTGGAACGATTATTCAACCGTAAAGATCTACATCACAGATCCTTTGCAGGTAAACTTCCAGTATAAGCTCAGAAACATGATCATGGACGGTGATACACCGATCACCGGCTATAAGGTTTCGCAGAGTACGCTGTACAATGCGGGTATCATCTCCGCGGTCCTTCCGTTCATGATCCTGTATCCTTTCCTGCAGAAGTATTTCGTAAAGGGTGTCAATATCGGAGCTGTCAAGGAATAAAAGGGAAACGCTGGTTTCCCTTTTTTTGGAAAGAAATGGAGGATATATTATGGAAGGTACTGCGATCAGGATCTTTTGGGCGGCGGATTCGACCGTTCAGACAAATGACATCACGACGTATCCTCAGACGGGAATCGGACAGGTGTTTTCACTGTACACCAGAGAGGGTGTGATCGTATCCAATCACGCCAAAAACGGCAGGAGCACCAAGAGTTTTATGGATGAGGGGCGGCTTGATGCGATCGACAGGCAGATCGGTGAGGGCGATTTTTTATTCATACAGTTCGGGCATAATGATGAGAAGAGTGAGGATCCGGCGCGCTATACAGAGCCGTTCTCAACCTTTATGGAGAATCTGGAGACGTACATCAATGTGGCAAGGGAGCACCGTGCCCATCCGGTGCTGATCACTCCTCTGGAGCGCAGATGCTTTGCGGATGCAAAGCACCTTGGGATGGGCGCCCACTCCGATTATGTGGCGGCCATGAAACAGACTGCGGAGAAGAACCAGGTGCCGCTGGTGGATCTCTACAGCATGAGCCGATGCGAGCTAAAGAAGGCGGGCGAGCCGGACAGCCGCAAGTGGTACATGTACTTTGATCCCGGCCTGTACAAGAATTATCCGGAGGGCAAGGCGGACAATACACACCTGCGGTATGAGGGGGCAGTGCTCTACGCGGGACTGATCGCAAAGGGACTGCGCGAGCTTGGCGGGATTTATAGTGATCTGTTGTTGAAAGCGGTATAAAAAATCGAGTAGGGATTCCTACTCGATTTTTGGTTCTGTATGTATTTAGAAGGTTGGAAGCTTGAATTTGCTGATCAGTGAATCCAGTGTCGTTGCCTGCGCCGACAGCTCCTCGCTTGTCGCGGAGGATTCCTCTGCCGTTGCAGAGTTCGACTGGACAACTTCGGAAATCTGGCTGACACCCTGTTCCGCCTGCTTCATCGCTTCCGCCTGGTCGTTTGCCATCTCGCTGATGGATTTGGAAGACTGTGCGATCTGCTCCATACCTTCCACCACGCGGTTGATCGAGTTATTTACGATGTCCACAGTCTTGCTTCCGTCGGCGATCGCGCTCAGCGATGTCTCGATCAGCGTCCTGGTCTCGGCAGCGGAGTTTGCACTCTGCTCCGCGAGCTGGCGGATCTGGTCTGCAACGACGGAGAAGCCTCTTCCTGCCTCGCCGGCTCTTGCGGCTTCAATGGAAGCGTTTAACGAGAGCAGGTTTGTCTGTGATGCGATGTCCTCGATCTCGGAAATGATGTTGCCGACCTGCTGGGAAGCGTCGTTGATCCTTGACATCGCGTCCATCATCGCCTGCATTTCCGTGTGGCTGCGCTCTGCCTCCTCGGCGTATGCGCGCGCCTGATTGTAAGAATCTCCGGCGCTGTTTGCCGTAACGCGGATGTCATCGGAGATCGTCGTTATGGTCGCCTGCATCTCCTCGACAGCGCCAGCCTGATCGGTTGCGCCTTCTGCAAGGCTCTGGGCAGCTTCGGACAGGTTGTTTGCACCTGCAGCGACCTGGTTTGATGCCTCGCCCACGGACTGCAGGGTTTCGGTCATCTGTCTCTTGAGCCGTGCCATGGCATCCAGGATAGCCTCAAATTCTCCGTCGTATTTTGACTTGTCCGCGCTTGAAGCGGTAAAGTCCGCATCCGCCATCTGGTTCAGGATATCCTTGACATCGTTGATGATAAACTGCAGCGCGGCTGCCATGGAAGTGGTCGTGTCAACCATCTCCGCGAGCTCATCCTTGGTGTCTACAGTCGGGAACGGAGAGGAGAGGTCGCCCTGTGCGAATGTTTCCAGACGATCCTTGATCGCATCCAGCGGCGTGGCGATACTGTTTGCGATCCCTTTGCCAAGAGAGAGTGCAAACAATATCGATCCGGTGATGATCACAACGATGATCACGATGAGGATGATCACAACGGTCGTGAGAAGGTTTGACACGGACTGTCCCTTGTCTACCTTGATCTCCATGATCTGTGTCAGGTCATTATAAATATCGTTGTACATGGGGGCAAGCTCCCCAAGCGCTTTGTCCTGGGCGATCTTGCACTGCTCACGGTCTACCGTGGCACCCATGGTGATGATCTCTTCTTCAAATACCCAGTAATCGGCGAGCTTGTCCTGTACATCGTCATAGAGCTTCTTGTTTTCCGCGGTGACCATAGCGGATTCAAGACTGTTGAACTCGCGGGTGAATTCGTCCTTGTAGGTCTCGTGATTCTTGAGCAGGGTATCGATGGCTTCCTGCTCATCGTAGCCGATGATGCCGCGCATTGCGGAGCGTGAATCCGCGAATTGAGCCATTGCCCTTCCGATATCACCCTGCGCAAAACCGTAATCAACCAATGCGGATGCGTACTGGCGTGAAAGAACGAGCATCATGATCAAGATAACGGCGGACACTGCAGTCATAATGCATGCAACCGTGACAAAGGCTTTGACGAGCCTGTCTCTGATTTGTAGATTGTTCAGTTTTTTTAACATAGTTCCTGGTTCTCCTTACTCTTTGTACTCATATATCCGTTATTTCTTCTGCGCAGTCAGAACGTATCAACTGTTCAGTACTTTCATAAAACCGGGTAAGAATCCAAGAACTCTAAGGCGGCCAGATACGCGTTTTCGTATATCTTGAAACAGATCCATGATACGGTACTAAATAGTTACAACTGTATGACATGTTCGTGCCCAGGACAAATAAGAAATATATAAGGCAATTATACATCTTTTTGGTTATTTTGTCTAATGATTTATAAAAATTGATAGTGTAACTTTACTTGGGGGATGCAGTGGGCAGTCCCCCTTATTCTATCATCATAAGCTTGCAATCGTATTATAGAAGTTCAACCGCCCTGAAATCTGGCTGCTTATATGC
>JAETQI010000076.1 GCA_021770755.1 Lachnospiraceae bacterium | reverse complement strand
GCTTTGATCCGTTGCATTTTTCAATGCATTTACTTTTAAAGGTTTTTGTTCTGAATAATTCTTTTTAGAATTTTCAGGGTTGCATTACTGTTTATTTGTCAAGGTTCTGATCTTTGCTTGTCTCATTTGCGACAGCTTATTCACTTTATCATAACTTTTCGCGTCTGTCAAGCATATTTTTCATTTTTTTGAAATATTTTGTAACAGTTCAGCCTTCGGCTTCCTGTTACAAGCATCAAGCCATGCAAAATCGCTTCGCAATAAGCTTGATGCTTCTCAATCACTATGTGTTTATGTCGTCGTTTCTCGCAGCGACGAAAACTATATTACCACGTCATTTTTCATCTGTCAACAACAAATTTCAATTTTTTATTCTCAATTTCTCCGCCTCCTGCCCAGCCACACTTTTATCGATCCGTTCAAACAGGATCTGGATCTCTGGCAGGATATAGCCCCCGGGAACTTCGTGTATCTGCCAGCTACTGTCAAGACCAAGCCACGCGCTTACTTTCTTAGATGAAAACGGAAGGAACGGATAGAGCAGTACTGCCAGGTTTGCAATGATCTGTACGCATTGATACAGCGTATTCTGACAGGCGGCCTGGTCGGCAGTCCGCGTGATCCACGGCGTCTCTGTATCAAAATATTTATTTGCCCGGCGCACAAATTCAAAGATTCCATTGACTGCATCCTTAAATGCCCCTTTTTCGATCAGACTTCCTGTCGTCCCAAAGAGATTTTCTATTGCAGAAGCGATCCCCGTGTCCGTCCTGCCCTCGGGCACGACACCGTTCCAGTACTTGCTGATAAAGGAGAGCGACCTGTTTACAAAGTTGCCGTATGCGCCAAGCAGTTCCCCATTATGGCTGTTGACATATTCTCTCCACGAAAAATCCGCATCTTTCTTCTCCGGTCCGTTTGCGAGAAAATAATAACGGATAGAGTCCGGATCATACCTGTCCACGATATCCTTTACCCAGATCGCATAATCCTGGCTTGTGGAGATCTTTCTGCCCTCGAGCGTCAGATATTCGCTCGAGACGATCTGATCCGGCAGATGCCAGCCGCCGTCGTTTGCGATCAGCAGTGCAGGCAGAATGATCGTATGAAACGGTATGTTGTCCTTTCCGTGCACATAATAATGTTTTGCGTCCTCTCCCCACAGTGCTCCGAAATCCGTTCCCCGCTCTTCTGCCGCACATTTGCTGGCAGACAGATAGCCAAGTACATTTTCTGCCCAGATATAGATCGATTTTTCCTCATAGCCTTCCAGCGGAACATCAATTCCCCATTCCAGATCCCTTGTGAGCGCCCTGTCCCGCAGCCCTTCATCGATATAGCGGTTCGTGAACGCTACCGCGTTCTTCCGCCAAGAACCTGCATTTTCCACCAGCGCGCGCAATTCTTTCTCCAATTTCGAGATGGCTATATACAGATGTCTTGATCTTCTGAACGTCACATCACTTCCGCAGACGGCACAGACCGGCTTTATCAGGTTCTCCGGTTCCAACACTGCACCGCAGTCATCACACTGATCCCCTCTCGTCTCCTTTCCGCACTTCGGACAGATCCCTGTAACAAATCTGTCTGCCAGAAATCCCTGACACTTTTCACAGTATGCCTGCGGACTTTCCCGCTCATAGACCAGATCGCTCTGATACAGGCGTGCATGAAACGCCCTGACGAAGCTTTTATGTCTTTCATCAGAAGTCCTGGTATAGCAGTCATAGCTAAACCCCAGCTTCTCAAAGCACCGCACAAATTCCTCGTGATAAAAGCCGCTGATCTCCTGCGGCGTCCTTCCCTCCTTTTTTGCCCTGACCGCCACCGGCGTTCCATGGCAGTCACTGCCCGAAACAAAGTACACCCGATCCCCGCGTGCCCTGTGATACCTTGCCAGCACATCTCCCGGCAACAGGGCCGCTATATGCCCGATATGCAGTGAACCGTTGGCGTACGGCCACGCACCTCCGATCAAAATATTTTTTCCCATTCCTTCTACCTCATTTCCTTATCGTGATCTTCTGGTTCCAAAAAAAGAATCAAGTATGGCCGGGCACCCGTCAGCGCATGCTGACAATCTTCCTCTGGGTGCCCGTGTGCATAAAATAAAAAAACCCTCCTCTCTGAAAAATTTCTTTTTCAGGGACGAGAGCTGTCGCTTCGTGTTACCACCCCAAATTCGCCCATATCTCACGATAAGGACCTTATCAACTACGGATGAGAAATGATTCATCGATAGTCTATCACTGTAACGGGTGCACCCGTCGCAGCCTTGGCGGATCCCCGCTTCGGTGCGCAGCTCCGAGACCATTTTCAACCGCTTCTCCCATATCCGCTCCCACCAACGCGGACTCTCTGTGATGTTCCTTTCGGCCTACTCTTCTCTTCACAGCCTTTCAGTTATCATACCACAGAAAGACTGACTGCGTCAATCATCTTTGTACTTTTTCACAAACCGGTTTTTGAGTCGCAGAAATTCCTGAAGCTGCATCAGCGTATAAAACAGGAGCGACCTAGCTTCAAACTCCTCCCGACTCCCAGGCAGGTTTTCCTGTTTCATGTCAGAAAGCATGTCCTCCAATCTCTGCAGCAGTTCCTCCACGTCATTATCCCTGTGATACTGCGCGCAGATCTCCTCGAAAAAATCAGCGACCTGCATCGTCTGGCTTGGGAGCATCCTGATCAGGATGATGCTGTCATAGACATTTCGAAGGACCCTGCTTTGATTTTCACGCATCCTGATATAGTCAAGCTCATAGAATGTCTGACTCCAGAGCGTGTTGTTCCAATTTCTGAGTGCGCATTCTTTTGCCATGCCGATCTTGTCCTCAAGGCGCACAAAGCAGTCAGAATTGTATCCTGTCTTGTCGGCGCGCCGGAGATTCTCTGACATCCTGTGGACGATCCCCCTGATCTCGTCATCGACCTGTCTTGACAGTCTGTCAAATTCATCTTCCTTTTTCCTGAGATGGAGATTGATCAATATGCCAAAGAATGTGCCGATGGCAAACAACAGCAGTTCATTCACAAGCATCCCTGCGCCAAAATCCTGCTCTGTCAGAAAGTGCGAGATCAGCACGGAGTCCATGGCGATCGCCTCCACCCAGCCTGCACAGAGACACAGCAGTGCAAAGAAAAAAAGATAAACGATAAATGCACCGACACGAAATCCAAACAAGGAATAGCACAGGAAAGCCAGAACCAGCGCACACAAAAAAGCCAGTCCTCTGTTCCTGGCGGTCTTAAGCGTCTCGCGCTTGGTATTCTGTATGCTAAGGACGGTGATGATTCCTGCCGTGACGGCATATCTCAGCCCCAGCAGGTTCGCTGTCAGTATCGACAGCACCGCTGCCAGGGCGATCTTAAATGCCTTGACGATATGGAAACCTTTGATCCGCTTCATTTCATGCCCTGATAAAGTCCATAATCTCCGACTTTTGTTTTGCACCGACAGATCTTGCCGCGATCTCCCCGTTTTTGAACAGGATGAGCGTCGGTATGGACATCACTCTGTAATTGAGCGCCAGGGTGTCCGCCTCATCCGTGTTTACCTTGCAGATCTTTACGTCTGTGACTTCCGCTGCGATCTCCTCGATGACCGGCGAGAGCATTTTGCAGGGACCGCACCACGGAGCCCAGAAATCCACCAGCACCGGAATGTCCGATCTGAGCACCTCCTGCTCAAAATTTGCCTCGGTCAAATGTACTACTGCCATAATCAAATCCTTCCTTTCGTATTCAATATAAATCGTCGAGCAGGGAAAAGCTCTATTTTTAGTATACCACCTTTTGACGATAATAGTAAACAAAATAATTATTATTCGCCGCCCTTGTTTTCACCGTTCAATGTCATCGCGATAATGTGCGCCATCGGATCGCAGGCGTTCATGGCTTCCTCGACGGTGTTGGTCTGTGAGCCAAGCTCGATCAGCACGCTTTTGGGCCTGTAGTGCAGATTGTAGCGATAACCTTTTAAGTAAATGCGCCTGGTCAGCCCCGGATAGTACTCCTCGGCGGCAAGATGCATCTGAAAGGCAAAGGAGAGATTATCCTGCACATAAGGATTGGGAAGGTTCGTCAGCTCGCCCAGCGCCCTTGTGTAGCACAGGCCGTTGAAAAACATGAACCGTGCTGTCGGTCTGTCCTGTATCGTGGTGACAAGCTTCGTGTCCGGATTGGTCTGATCCCTGTGCAGATCGATCATGACTTCTATGGTGGGATTCTCCGCAAGCACCTGGTCTAACCCTGCCATTGCATTGGAATATGCGTTGTCCCTGCTCTCCACATCGTACTCGCCTGTGTGGTGGAGCACATTAAAGCCATATTGTGTCCGCAGGATATCACACAGGTGTTCCCCGACACCGACGATCGAGGTCGACGGATCCCCGGGTGTCGAATCTATGTATGCCTCCTGGGAGTGCGTATGATACACAAGTATCTGGACGCTGCTGCTGTCCTGCTTTAATGTCGCATCAAATCCCATGAGTGTATTGTACTGGAGCTGCTCCTCCCGGATCTGCGTGGTCGGATCCTCCGCATAAAAATTCTTCTTAATGAATCCCGGTTCTCCCAACTGCTGTGCAGAGTACACCGCAGCAGGCGCCTGTGCCGGCACAAAAGCGCCGGTCACAACCGGTTCCGGCATCTGCGGTTCCCCGCTGCCGGTCAGATCTTCACTATGGCTCTCTGTCTCGATCTGATTTTTCAGATGCTCCTGATATGCCAGACTGTTTTCGATGGCTGCCATTTCCTCGATCGCTGACGGCTGTCTGTACTCTGTCACATTTTCATCTTTTTCCGACTCCCGCAGCAGGCACATCTCCAGAGGCATCATACCTTTTATCCTGTAATGATCACTGCCGTTTGCAAACAATACATATGGGCTGGCAAACTGTATTCCCCGCTCCACCAGCGCACCACAGATCCTTCCTCCGAGGGTCTCGCCGTCCCCCAGACCCTCCTCAATGTCATACGCGGCGCGCATCGCAAAATGCACCAGAATCAGCAGGAAAACGACCGCTATGACCCCCTGCTTCCTTAATATGCGGCTTATATTCACATGCTACTCCTCCTGCTCCATATCCAAAGCAATATTGATCGCCTCCGACAATGTAAAGCTAAGTCTTTTCGTAGTCTCATCGATATTCTTTGCTGTTACATACATATTATGAAGCTGTGTGTCTGTACTATTCCTAAAATAATCGAGGGACGCCTTCCCGCCGTCGTACTCCTCCGACAGTTTTTCCAGCGCATCCGAGACGATCGTCCCCGCATCCACCACCATGGGGATCCCGATCGCGATCACCGGAACGCCAAGGCTCTCCTTCGTGAGCGCATTTCTGTGGTTGCCCACCCCGGATCCCGGATGAATGCCGGTGTCTGTGATCTGCACGGTGCGGTTGAGTCTCCTGGTACTCCTCGCAGCCAGTGCATCTATTACTATAACTATGTCCGGTGCGGTCTCTTTTATGACTCCTTTTATGATCTCCGCCGTTTCCATACCGGTCTTTGCCATCACGCCCGGCACAAGTGCGCTGATCTGATGGATTTTTGAAGCCCGGTATGCCTGTCTGCCGTATTCCCGTATGATATGCCTCGTGATAAAAAGATTATCGACAGTGCTCGGCCCGAGGGAATCCGCCGTGACATCACGGTTTCCAAGCCCCACCACGAGTATTGACCTCTCCTCATGGTCGATATCCGGCAGAACGCTTTTAAGCTGTCCTGCCAGCTCCTCAGAGATCTTCCTGTGATAATCCTCGTCACTCTCCTGCAGTGCCGGTGCCTCCAGCGTGATGTATGTGCCCATAGGCTTTCCCATACTTTTTGCCGCATTTCTGCTCATGATCACAACCTTGGAAATGTGTACATCGTCCATGACATCATACTCGTCGATGGATACTCCCCGCATTTGCCCCGAAGCCTGCTTTCTGACACTCTCTGTCGCCTCCAGTGCCAAGTCTGTCCGTATCTGAAACTGCTGCATACGCATTCCTCCCTGTCTGTGTCCGGTCATAAACCTTTTGAAATAATACTGATATTTTTTCAAAATTTTTCAAGAATATGTATTGACAGATCAGATTCCATAAATTACAATATACAAGTATGTTTCCATTAAATCGTCCGTGTCCGGCTTTAATGAAACATCAGAATAAAATCGGGAAATGGGAGGTGACAAGCATGGCAAACATCAAATCTGCTAAGAAGAGAATTTTAGTCAACAGAACAAAGGCTGATAGGAACAAGGCTATTAAGTCTGGCGTAAAGACTGCGATCAAGAAAGTTTACGCGGCTGTAGATGCAAACGATAAGGAGGCTGCTGCTGCTGCTTTATTAAACGCGACCAGCGTTATTGATAAGGCTACAACAAAGGGCGTATATCACAAAAATTACGCTTCCAGAAAAGTTTCTCGTTTATCCAAGACTGTAAATCAGATGGCCTAAGCTTGAATATAGAATGAAATCGTAACAAAAACAACCCATACCGTCATGTGGGTTGTTTTTTGCTGCAGCATTGTTCGACTGCTTATGCTTTTCTTATGCTTTCATAATTTTCGTTCATCCAGTCAATCGCTTCGCCAAGCCCCTCCTCGCTGAATTCAAAGAGCGCTGAGCGCTTCTCCTCGTCGGGTGTCGCCTCGAATCCAAACGGCTCCCCCCAGATGTATACTTTCAGCTTCTTTTCGTCCTCCACGGGCTCCTGGTGCAGCATAAAGCGCATTCCCTTGTGACTGCCGGTGAAATCCTCCTTTTTCACAAAATTGAGTGACAGAAAATCTTCTCTGGACAACATACAGACACCTCCCGGACGCCCTACTGCGAAACGCCCGTCTGCGCGAGCACCTCCAGAAGAGACCCCTTCGGGGAGACATACTGGTACATCGGTTCCTTCTCCTCATGAAAGACTGGATATCGGTTGATATAAAAGCCGTCGATCCCTGCCGCCTTTGCCCCTGCCATGTCAGACTTCAATTCATTTCCGATCATGACAGACTGCGCCTTGTCAAGCTGATACCGCGCACAGCAGATATTGTAAAATTCAGGGTCGGGTTTCATACATTTCTCGTCGGAAGAGATCAGTATCCCGTCAAAATAAGGGATCAGTCCGGCCAGCTCCAGTTCCTGCCAGGTGAAGCTTCTCTGCGCATTGGACAGCAGATAGATCTTCTTTCCTGCCCTATTCAGCCCCTCAAGACATGCAAGCGTATCCGGAAACAGGCTCATATGGATAAGGGAGATGCGTCTAAAGCCCGCACAGAGATACGCTGTCTGCTCTTCTGATATCTCATATCCGTTCGCCGCAAACACATCGCGGAACACTTCCTCTATCTGGATCTCAGGCATTGCAAACTTCCCGGTCTGCGCCGCTTTTTCCCGGTATTCTTTCTCCGTGGACACATACAGACCATAAAAAAGTTTCCACTCAAAATGAAACCCTTGTCTCCTAAGCCATTTTGCATATTTTTTGAAAAAATTCTTGCTGTACTCATCTGTGTGAATGTCGATCAGCGTCCCATACAGGTCAAATATGTAGTTCTGATACATCACAATACCTCCTTCAAATACTTTTCATCCTCAAAATCAGGTATGAAGCTCTCCTCTGCCGTCTCTCCCTCCTGCACAAACGCGTTTTCCACGCCCAGACTGATCGCGTAGTCGACCACCTTTTCGTACTCCCTGCGTGTCACCCGCCTGCTGATCTCAGGATAACCTTCCAGATCCGACGGGGGCGTATACTGGTTCATGATACTGATATAAATGTCCTTTCCGTAGGTGTCGGACAGATATTTTATGACCTGTCTGGAATCCCTGACATGGCCGGGCATGACCATATGCCTGACAATCACGCCGCGTTTCATCATCTTTTCCCCATCACTCCGGCTTTCAAATACGGGCGCCCCTGCCTGGCGCACCATCTCCGCGATCGCGCGGGATGCGTACTCAAAATAGTCCGGCGCGCCGGAATAACGCTCCGCCGGCTCTTTGCTGTAATATTTCAGGTCCGGAAGATAGATGTCGACAAGTCCGTCCATCATCCGCAATGCCGCTAACTGTTCATAGCCGGATGTATTGTACACGATCGGAACTGTCAGTCCCGCTGACTTTGACATGTTAAGCGCCTCTGCGATCTGCGGGGTAAACTGTGTCGGTGTTACCAGATTGATATTTTCTGCCCCTTTATCCTGCAGCAGCAGAAACAGCGCTGACAATTGCGCTGTCGTGAGCGTCCTGCCCCTGCCGCCCAGCGCGATCTTTCTGTTTTGACAGTACACGCACCTTAGCGGACAGCCGGAGAAGAAAACAGTCCCCGACCCGTTCTTGCCGCTGATACAGGGTTCCTCCCACATATGCAGCGACGCCCTCGCCACGCTCACCTCTTCACGCTCTCCGCAGTATCCCCTGCCGCGTGTCCTGTCGGCGCGGCACTGCCTCGGGCAGAGCACACATTCCATTAATCCTTCCCTCATCTCTGTCTGCGCCTGAGCCATTTATTCAGGCACATGTATACCTCCCCTGGCTCGATCGGTTTGGAGATATGACCGTTCATGCCGCATCGGTATGAATTTCGCACATCGCTCTCCATGGCATTGGCTGTCATCGCTATGATCGGCATCCTTCGGCAGTCCTCCCGCTCAAGCTTTCTGATCTCCATAGCCGCCTCGTCGCCCCTCATGACGGGCATACTGATATCCATAAAGACAAGATCGTATGTACCTTCCTCTGATGCCCTGATCTTATCCACAGCCTCCCTGCCGTTTGCAGCCTCATCTATGATCAGCCCGGAATCCTCCAAAAAACCTTTCACGATCTCCATATTGATGTGCTTGTCCTCGACGATCAGAATGCGCTTGCCGGGATATTTTCCCTGCTCTGCAGCCTCCCCGGACTCTGCGCCGTTCTCCTCCCCGTCACATATCACAAACGGAAGTGTCACTGTGATCTTCGTTCCCACATTGACGATACTGTCGATCTTGATGCGACCTTCCATAAGATCCACGAGATTCTTCGTGATCGCCATCCCAAGACCTGTTCCCTCGATCCGGTCTGCCATGTCTGTATTTTCGCGCTCAAAGGGTTCAAAGACACGTTCCACAAAATTGCCGCTCATGCCAATACCGTTGTCCCGAATGATAAAGACAACATCGCACTGTGTCTCTGTGCTCCCTGTCTGCTCGAACACTTCCATGCTGATCCTGCCGTAAGCCGGCGTATATTTCACTGCGTTGGACAGCAGATTGATGATGATCTGGCGCACTCTGAGCTTATCCATCCACACATACCTGTGCGTGACCCTGCTGCAATCGATCGCAAAGATCTGCTGATTCTCCTCGCAGCGGTTCCGGATCAGCAGTTCGATATCCCTGATCAGTTTTACCAGATCTTCCTTCTTGTTGCGCACTTCGATGACACCGCTCTCGATCTTATTCATGTCAAGCACATCATTGATGAGCGCGAGCATATTCTGCGATGACAGGAGGATCGTGTCCAGACACTTATCCACCTCCGCCGCATCTTCAATATGCTTCTTAGCCATATACGCCATACCCAGGATGACGTTCATCGGGGTCCGCAGGTCATGTGACATCGTTGAGAGGAATTTGCTCTTGGCATTGTTGGCGCTCTCCGCCTGCTGCAGCGCCTTCTCCAGATCCTTGCTCTTCTCCGCCAGAAGCCTTGTCATCTCAAGCTCCTTCGCCTTCGCCTCCAGCTCTTTCTGGAGCTGTTCTGCCTTCCAGATCTCATGCTTCTTGAACTCGTCAATGTTTCGGATCAGGATGACCATCTTTGGTCCTGACACGACATTTACCTTTGCATTGTACTGGCGATAATAATGGTATTCCCCTTCCTTATCGCGGATCCGGTATTCACATTCCGCGCGCCCTTCCCTGTGAAACCGTTCATCTGACAGCTCCGTGAGAAATTTTTCCCGATCCTTCTCATGGATACTTCCCAGCATCAGCTTCACCCAGTCAGAATAGTTTCCCTTATCCGGAAAGTCCAGGACATTTTCCAGCCGGTGATAACCGCAGTCGTACCGGTCCGCCTCGATATCCCGGAAAGCGACAAGGGTATAGATATCATTCATCGCCTCGGCTGCAAGGACTTCATTCGTCCTGATATGCATTTCCTCCGTATAGTCCCTGAGCGCAAAGATCATTTTCTTGTTGCTGTCCCCGTAATCCGGCACCGGAAAACACTCCAGCCTTTTCCACTTTTCATCGTATGACTTATAGATAAACTCTATCTTCTTCTCGCCCGATTCAAAGCGTCTCTTCATCTCTTCTGTATCCAGCAATTGCTGAAACCGTTCCCTGTATGGCGGTTTTGTCCAGGAAATGATCGCCATCTCCATGAGCTGTGCAAAATCACCGGTCAGATTCCTGATATAGTCGCCCTGACGTTCGGAAGAGCGGACGATCTCATAGGAACCGCGGTTCAGATCAACTACGTACACCTCAAAATATTCACGGCTGAAATACATGAGCATCTCGTCCCGCTGGTGCTGATTGATCTCGTCCATATTGCGCAGGGAATATACTTTGCGCTTCTGAAACGCGAGAATGACGATGCAGAGCATCACCAGTGCCACACACACCACCTGAAAATACCAATTGATACTCAACAGCTCTGTCACCAGCAGGATGCACACTAAAATGAAGATCGCGTTCGTGCCTGCCACTTTCGCTAACTTCTGTATCACACTCTTCATATGGATCATCATTTCCTTAAAGCTTAAAGATCAGGTCATGATTGATCTGCTTTGCGTTTTTGATGATGCTCTTCTCCTGCTCTTTGAGATATAGCTGGAGCTGGGCAAGTTCCCCTTCATCAAAGCCTCTTGAATTGACCACATTCCTGCTTGGCAGTATGATCTCCGCATAGTCATCCCTGTCGTCCGTCTTTCTCTCAAAGCATACATGGATCACTTTGCCGCTCTTCCCCGGAAGCAATCCTGTATGTGTCATCGTGATCTTGTCGCTGTTGTTTATCTTGAACTCCATCTCATGATTCTCCTTCTGCTTAGCTGTGTGCGGAACTGCTCGAAAATTCCCTTTCAACCGTTCCTAATCTGAATTTGATGCCAAAATCATGCAAAGCGGGCATACCGCTCCTTCTCAATAAATCATACCATAATCGCCGGCTTTTCTCAATCGAATCTTTTTCGATATTGGCTGATGTGTGCATATTGTAGAAAAGCGACCAAAAAAAGCGCCGGATACAAGGCTTTCTTGCCTTATATCCGGCGCTTTTTTTGTGCATGCTGTTATTTACTTATAATTGACGATCTTGCCAAATTCCATTGAAGTTCTCACCCAATTCCTTTGATTTTACGGGGATTATTCTAAACTTCAAAATCCCTTTAAGATATCAATTATGATAGTTTTTATGATAATTTCATCGTATTCAATCAGCTAAATCATGATTTCCTGCCCTTTATAATCTTCAAAAAACCTATCAAAATCCTCTGCCTTTATCAAGTAGCTTTTTCCAATTTTAATTGCATAATGCATCTGAAAAAGTAATTTCAAAAAATTTAATGCTTTCTGATTTCCACATTGCAGCAGTTTTTTTATTTCTTCTTTGCCATACAATTTATTATCTCTCAATGTCTCCACCGAAGCAAACGCTAAAGCCTTGTCTTCGGAACAAAGTACGCCTGATTGATCCGCATCATCATACGGCAATAATTGTTCATCCTGGAAACCGGATATACCTGTTTCATTTTCATCATCGAATGGTAAAGGTTCGTCGTCATCAAAATCAAAAAAATCTATATCAATTATACTGGCCAAATCCACAAATTGTTCTTTTATATCATCGACTTTAATTACAAGCTCACCATTCTCTAAAGTATATGTATGAAAACAATCCATTTTATCTCTATACTTGGCAATTAATTGTAGTTCCTCTGGACTTGGCATACGTACTGGCGGCACATTCATATCATATTTCCTCTCTGTTTTTATTCTCACAAAATGGATTCTGCATAACTATAGTATCACAGATGCCTACGTTTTTCAATTTCATTTTAAACCGTTAGAAAATACCTTGCGACAATGACGCCATACCCAAGCCCAGATTACTCTTATTCTATATTATTGAAATAAAGCTATTGGACAGCTTGATCACTAAGTTCTTCTATTTTTTTCTGATACGTTTTCTGCATCACGGCACATATACTGCATTGACAATAAAGATTCCTTTATTGCATCGTATAACTCACCCTGTCTTATCGCCTTCAAAATCTTACGGTCAAACATTTCCCTGTCCGAATCCCTTAACCCATCTTCCGTATCCATAACATCACGAATTTTGATCCTGCCAAATGACTCCACAATCTCCAACACATCTGTATCTGATATAACCCGTGGGTTTATCAGATACATGTTCTTTAGCTTTGTACTGCCCACGTCTAACATACCGAATCCTCTTTCAAATCCTGCTGCCCTGTTGACAGAATCGGAAAACCAAGCGCCTTCTCCGCCTTCCTGATATATCCTTCCACAGCAGTCCGCGCTCCCTCCCTGCCCCGATAAGTTCCCTGTACAGATAACAATCATGTTAATAACTTCATGAGCTGTCACAGATTCAGTCTCATCAGTTGTCGTAAAAGTGCCCATTTTCCTGTCACATGATCAATTGTATACACAACTGTCCATTTCCGGTATCCGGCAGTTTTCCGGACGGCACTTTCCATGATATGGTCTGGAACTTTCTGACAATTCACGATGCCGCAGTCCCGGCTCCTGCACGCAGTTGTTCCCCTTCCCTACACAATTCACGCAGGAAGGCCGCCCGGTACTTCCCGGACTGTCTTTCCCCGCCTTCTGTTTTTTTTAATTGTCTGTCCTTCCCGCACAATTCAACTAACTGACGTTTTGCGTATAGTTGGTCTGTTCCCTTTACAGCCAGTCCTTCCCTGTATACCCGGATAATGCACGCAGAGCGTGCGCCACGGTTGCAGCGTCTGTTTCATTCATATGCACTGACAACCTCTCCCTGTTCCAGAATATATCCGACAGCCTGCTCAGGGGGCATCCTGTATCAATGTCTGGTATACAGATATACTGGCCGCTCATATATTTACCGATCACTGCGTCTATGCAACTCTCCCTTCCGTAAACAAGAAGCTCCGCCATGCACACACTGTGGCTTTTACCATTACCTCTCCCAGCCATCTCTGTCTTCTTCCAAGGGAACGCTACACACAATTTCCATGCGCCCCTCCGGCCAGACTGTCATCCCACACCTCCCAGCATCTCATGGTCCGCCACGAAACGCACCATCTGCCCGTGGTCATCCTTATACTTCTTTTCCAGTGCGTCTAAAAGCCTTGACGTTTCTGGGATGCTTCCCGTCATCCCCATGGGCACGGGTGGCACTTTGGATGCAAATGCCCCGATCTCCATCCAGTGTGCCCGGACTGGAGCCGTACCGCGGCAGTACACTGTCACCGTTTCCATATCCACAGGATCATAAGCTACCTCCGCCTCCATGTTTGCCAGCACTGCGTTTGCCTCATACCGGTTCCCGTCCAGAGAAAAACACCCAGCCTCATCTATCCTGCACGTCTCATGATGAAGGAAGGCCTCCGCCATTATCCATTCCTGCTCCGGTGTGATCTCGCAGGCCGGAACAGCCACGCCGCACGATTCATAATACTCCTTTATCCCTGCGTGCGTTTCCTTCTGATATTCCTGCTCCAGAAATATCTTCCACCTGCGGTTCAGCTCTTCCACGGAATGCACATGCGCTGCACGTATCTCCGCAAGCCGCTCCACAATCTCCAGCGTGTAAAGTATACGCTCTGTGTCATCCGTGGGCATACGGGTTATTTCATCCTCATACCGCCGCTGGAAGTCCGCCGCGTACCATTTTGCCCTTGCCACCAGTTCCTTACACTCCGGACATGCAAAGAACTCCTTCGCGCTCTGTATCAGCCTGTTAAGCTTTTCAAAATCCTTGTCCATAATAGTAATTCTCCTAGTATAATTCACTCAATCATACACTGTTTTTTCGATTTTTCAATCATGCCGTGTATACTGCAATAAAGATTCCTTTATTTCGTCGTATATCTCATCATGTCCGATTGCCTTTAAAATCTTACGGTCAAAGATTTCCCTGTCTGAATCCTTTAATTCGTCTTCTATATCCATAACATTTCGATTTTTGATTTTATTAAATAGTTCCACTATCTCCAAAGCATCTGAATCTGATATAACCCGCGGGTTTATCATATACATGCTCCTTAGCTTTGTGCTGCTCACGCCCACCCCATCTGTTTCTCTGGCTGCCTTAATTGCAAACATGCCAGATAAGGAATTTAACAATGCATGCACTAAATCTTTTGAAACATTTACATCTTTCACAATAATTTGTATAAACTGCTGATTTACAAATGTATTCTCCTCAGGCATGGATACAAATAAACGCTTGTCAGGATTAAGCGCCGTCACAAAGTCCGCTTTTGCCGTATCATCCAATTCATACCAGAATCCCTCCCGATGCCTTAACACTTCTGGCAATAATTTGCCGATTCTATTTCTGACATTTTCATACTTTTCAATCCAATTTAATGCTCCTGTATGCCCTAATTGCCGTAATTCTTCTTTTGATTCATGGCAGCAGAATACAGCCCTGTCGGATTGTACCATAAATGATTTTAATAAAGCCGGCTTTATAAGTGCCGGCTTTATATATTCACTTTCAATTCCACTATTTTCGGGCGGATAAAACAGGGCATTCCATCCGCTGCGTTCCCCCCTTTTTATGATAAGAATTTCTTGAATTGGGATTAAACATTCTTCCAATTTGCTAACCCATAATATGTCGCTTACAGATATATTTTTCATGAACCTGCTCTCCTTCCTGTTATGATTACGCTGGTACCCGTTTGCCTTCATGTTTTGGTCTGCATGCAGATCAATCCTGCTGCCCTGTTGTAATAATGGGTAAACCAAATACGCTTTCCACTTCCCTCACATATTCCTGCCACTGTAGTCCGCGCTCCCTGCTCCCCTTAATCAGTTCCCCGTACAGATATGCCCTAAATTCATTACCCCCTAAAGCTTCCCTGCTGTTATAGATTTCCGGCAGATCTATGGAAAAACTCCCGTTCCAGTTGTCATGCGGTCCGTTCGGGCTGTCTCCTTTAACAAAACCGGCCCCGCTGATCTTGTATATTGGAATCTTTAGAATCCTCAGTTCATCCTGGCACTCACCCAAAAGGGAATACATGGTTCCAAGCACATTAATATCCATTCCCCAGATATTATTCATTCTCGTAAAACACCATGTACATAATACGCCCTCACTCCAGTCTATCCCTCTTACATCCCTTTCGTCATAGACCTTCCTGTATCCGCCGCATTGCGGACATGCAAACCGCACACTGGCAGGTTTTGATGCCTTCTTAATGACATCCGTAAACGACTGCCCCATAAGCTGGCAGTCGAATTCACGGTCAACCTTTCTTGCCATCATCCTCCATTTAGGACCATGTATGCCGGTATACGGGCTGGAATCATCCTCCGCGCATGTATGCAGCAGTTCATGGTAGAGCAGCTTTTTGAGTCCATAAATATCAGCTTCACTGCTCCCATATGCCTGTGATACCAGAATGGTAAATGTCCCGTCCTTATTCTTCCGGCACCGCCCGTATACGTTTTTTTCCCTTACAAACTGTACGGCTGTAACCTTTCCAACCGGCAGGTGAATGTTTTTTAATTCTTCCGCGCATTCCCTCACAATCTCCATGAGCCTCTGCGTATAATCGAGATAGCAGAACCTTCCGCTGTTTTTTGTACCTTTACTGCCTGTTTCCCAGTTTGCCATGGGTTTTAAATTCAAAGATGCCCGCTCCAGGATGTGGCAGCCGTATTCGCGGTCCACTTTTGCGGCATATTTCTCCCATTTTTCCCCGTGATCCATACATCCGCCGGCAGAATGAAGGAGCTGGTGGAAAATGACCGTTTTTATCTCTTCCAGCCCATACCGCGGACTCCTGTATATATTAGGTATATACAGGCCAAAAAGGCCTTCCTGCACCTTAGCCAGCTTCCCTGTTACAAACCTGTCCCTGCACACCTTTATATCAATGCAGTCTCCAATCGGAATGCCGAGTTTTCTAAGTTCAGAAATACACTCGGTCGCTATCTTTTCAAGATCCCACTTCCCTTTTTCATTTTTCCATTCATTGTCCACTCTTTACCCCTCCTTATCTTCTGTGCAAAATCCTGTATGTTATCTGGTCCGTGCCCGGCAACAAAAGTTTTCTCCCGGCATGTCATTTATCCTTCCAGACCCGCATATTCCAGAATCTTATGGCGGGCAAACTTCTCTATTTTTTCCAGATAATCTTCCTGGTTCCAGTCAATGCCTTCATTTACTGTTTCAAAATCATTTGCCCATTGTACAAACATCTGTTTCCAATTGATGCTGTCAATGCTGCTCAGTTCCCTGTGTTTTTCCAGAAGGTCTGCATAAACAAGGGAAATCTCCACCAGATTCTCGGATGTCTTATTGTAAACTATTTCCCCCTGCCGCGTTCCCTGATTTTCATTTTTGTAGCCATAATACATTTTTACAGATCCATTATCAATTTTTTCCACGCTTTTTTCGCCTCCTTCACAAACTGCCATCCATAAATTTACTTTCCCTGTAACTGTCTTGTTTCTTTCCGCAGCTGCCTTATAAATTCTGTCAACCATCAGCACCAGTACAGTCCCCGGCTTACGGCCTTCTTTTCCTGCACCAGCGCAATCTTATATCGGCAGCAGGATTTGCTGTCATCCCGGTCATGATATACTTATCCTCCTGCCGGATTCACCTGCCATGGCGGCGTTCTCTGTTTCATTTCCACCTCCTGTATAGCTGCACTTTCAGCTTTTTCCTGACACAACCATTATACTATACCGGGCTGCCTGCCGAATCCTGCGTAAATCAATATATTGTTAAATTAGGTCAGCAATGTATTGATTAATTAATCGCGTAATGTTGACTTTGTTTAACAGTATGTTATAATATACTGGCAGGGTTCGTATACATCCGGACAGACTGTCAGTTCACCGCGGACATTGTAAAACCATGCGGCAGAAATCCGGGGGAATACAGAAAACAGACGAAAGAAAAGAGGATAAC
Source organism: Lachnospiraceae bacterium (assembly GCA_021770755.1). Taxonomy (GTDB): domain Bacteria; phylum Bacillota; class Clostridia; order Lachnospirales; family Lachnospiraceae; genus COE1. The sequence goes on along the minus strand of JAETQI010000076.1, from coordinate 67 downwards.
AGGATGGGATTTTTTGATAAGAAACAATGCGGCATCTGCGGAAAAGATGCCGGAAGACTGCTGGCAT
>JAETQI010000075.1 GCA_021770755.1 Lachnospiraceae bacterium | reverse complement strand
ATGCTCCAGAAATTTGATGCCTACTTTAATGGCATTAACCGAAATGTGGAGAAGCTGGTTCCCAATTCATACTATGACCATCAGAAACAGATGGAACAGATGGCTAATCAGATAACGAATTACAACAATGTGGTCAATAACACCAAAAATGTGCAGCCAAGTGTTAATGTGGGTGATATAAATATCACTTGTCCAGGGGTAACAAGTTATGAAGTCATGAGAGAGGTAAAAACTCAAATTAATAATGAGGTTCGAGGACTTCGTAATTATGCTGATCAGCAAAGTAGGATTAGATAATATTTTAAAACGCACTCTGAAATATGGGTGCGTGTATATAAAAAGGAGAATTTTATTATGGATTTTAGAGAAGAACTTATAAAAACAATTCAGCTTATGATTGATAATAGTTTAGGCTGTTATAAATCTGACCGCACATATAAATCAGTTATCAAAAGAATTGATAAAAAAGGATACGTGATCATAGACAGGACAGGCAGTGAAAGAACTGTAAAATGCTGTATCCCAAATATTGAATTAAGAGTTGGTCAGAGTGTTTGGATCAAAGAACCGGGAGATTTAAAGGAGTTGCATATTTGCGGTGTTGTGTAGATTATAGAGTAAATAGTGAATAGAAAAACGTAACTTGTAGTTGAAGTATATTTGTAATTATTTGATTCAGTGTTTGTTGTGGACAGGGAGAAAGATGCTATGAAATATCTCTGTCCCATTATTGTATGTAACTATTGTAAGATTATTATCGGATCACTGATTATTTGAACTTATTGGATTATTTGAGATTATTACTGGTTGAAAATTGAATACGGATTTTTGTATGAAGGCACTGGCATACTCACTGGTGCCTTTGATTTATTGAGATTGATTTATTGAGATTAGAATTTTATATAAATTGGAGAGTGATTTTCACAGAAATGTCAGAGACAAAACAAATTATGTTACAAATTCCATGGTGGGAAAAGTATACTTTATCCGTTCAAGAGGCAGCGGAATATTTTGGTGTTAGTGATAAAAAGATTAGAAAACTGATTGATGAGCATAAAAATGAAAAATTTGTTTTGTGGAATGGAACCAGACCACGTATTAAGAAGAAACTGTTTGAAAAATATATTGACGAAAAAATGACAGAGATTTAGATGAATCTTATTGTATATATAGTGTAGAAATAGAGTCCTTAATATGGTATGATTACAAATATCATATTAAGGCTCTCTTCATAAGGAGGAGAGGCTATGGCAGTAAAAAGAAAAGATAGTAAAGGACGTATATTAAGGGATGGTGAGACACAGCGCGAAGATGGAAGATACATGTATCGTTATGTTGATTCTTCTGGAAATAGGAAAACGGAATATAGCTGGCGACTGGTAGAAACAGATGCACACCCGGCAGGCAAAAAGAGAGATATATCTTTAAGAGAAAAGGAAGTGCAAATTCAGAAAGATTTACTGGATGGAATCAGTACCAATAATAGCACTATTACATTAAATGAATTGTTTGAGCGGTATATTAGAACGAAAAAGCGGCTGAGACAGAATGTGAAAGACAATTATGTACTGATGTATGGTAAGCATATTAAGACAGGCTACATGGGTAATATGCAGATCAAATCAATCAATAAAATTGATGTGCTGAATGCATATGAAGCGATGGCAGAGTCAGGATTGTCTAATGGAAGCATTCATATCATACACAACAATATTTTGTTTCCAACATTCCAGTTGGCAGTTGATAATGACTGGCTGAGAAAGAATCCGACAAAAGATTGTATTAAAGAATATCCTTATGATCCAATGAATAAAAGGGAATCCTTGTCTGTCAGGGAACAGGAAAACTTTATTGGTTTTTTAAACGGGGATAAGGTATATGCAAAGTATTTACCCATTGTATTACTGACGTTGGAGACGGCACTCAGAAGAGGTGAAATTTTAGGGTTAACATGGGACAACGTAGATCTGAATAAAGGGATTTTGACAGTAGACCATCAATTGTACTATCACAGCATAAATGGAAAGTATCAAATCAAAGTCGGGAGTCCGAAAACTGAACTGTCGAATAGGTGTATACCATTAAGTTTGAAAGCAATTGCGATTCTAAAAAGTATACAGGAGAAAGAGTATTTCAATAGCGTGGGTTCTGGAATTGAAATTGATGGTTATAAGAATTTTGTGTTTCTAAATAGCCAAAAGAATAATGTGATAATTCCAAGGCAGTTTGGTGACGCGCTGACAGCGGCCTGTGTAAAATACAATAAGAAGGAAGAAGCACTTGCACAGAAGGAAGGACGGGAACCAGACCTGCTTCCGATGATTACACCACACGTTTTGAGGCATACAGCGTGTACAAGGATAGCAGAGTCAGGGGTGGATATCAAGGTGTTACAGACTGTTATGGGGCACAAAAAAGTTGACATGACAATGAACATATATAACCATGCTGATCTGAACCGAATGAAAAAGGAATTTCAGAAAATGGAGTCCCTAAAAGCTGAATGTGCGCTAATGTAATCAGTGAAAAGTTTTACACCAATTTTACACCAGATTTTACACCAATTGCAAGAGAAGTTATTCCAAGTTATGCAAAGTTATACCAAATCAGCATGTGAATGTGCACAAAAAGACCGTGCATATTCTTGGTAAAATCAACAAAAAACGCTTAAAATCAGGGGTTTTCAGACCTCAATTCCCTATATGGCAAACCAGGACACTTTTTTAAACAAAAGGTGTCCTTTTTTATTTGAGGAAAATCAGCTATGATAAAAATACAGAGAAGCAGGTATAAACAGTATTCGGAAAGGTTGGGGTTGTCATGGATAAGTACTATCTCGCAATTGACATCGGTGCGTCGAGCGGGCGGCACATACTGTCGCATATGGAAAACGGAAAGATCGTGCTGGAGGAGGTCTACCGTTTTCCGAACGGCATGGAGGAGCATGAGGGGCGTAAGGTCTGGAATGTCGACGGGTTGTTTGAGGAGATCAAGACAGGGATGAAGAGATGCGGGGAGCTTGGCAAGATCCCGGTGTCGGTTGGCATCGATACGTGGGCGGTCGACTTCGTGCTCCTGGATCAGAATGATGAGCGCATCGGAGACGCGGTCGCATACCGCGATGAGCGCACGAAAAATATGGATGAGAGAGTCTATGAGCTGATCGCGGAGAAGGAGCTGTACGGCAGGACCGGGATCCAGAAACAGATCTTTAACACGATCTACCAATTGATGGCGCTGAAAACAAAGGAGCCGGAGGCGCTTCGGACGGCGTCAAAACTGTTGATGATACCTGATTATTTTCATTTTCTGCTGACTGGCAGGGCAGTGACGGAGTACACCAACGCGACGACGACACAGCTAATAAATGCCCAGTCAAAAGAGTGGGATGAGGAGCTGATACAGAGACTTGGTTATCCGGTATCGATCTTTCAGCAGATCCGGATGCCGGGGACAGTGCTTGGCAGCTTAAAGGAAGATATCGCCAAAGAGATCGGATATACCTGTGAAGTCGTTCTGCCCGCGACACACGATACGGGCTCTGCGGTAGCGGCAGTTCCCGTTGCGGAGGATGAGGAGGAAAACGTACTCTACATCAGTTCGGGAACGTGGTCGCTGATGGGGACGGAGCTGCGGGAAGCGGACTGCAGCGAGGAGAGCAGACAGCACAATCTCACGAATGAGGGCGGATACCAGTACCGATTCCGCTATCTGAAAAATATCATGGGACTCTGGATGATTCAGTCCGTTAAGAAAGAGATCGGCGGCGGGCTTGGATTCGGAGAGATCTGTGAGGCGGCGTCAGAGTGCGGCATCGCGTCGATCGTGGACTGCAACGACGACCGTTTTCTCGCACCGGCAGACATGACAGCGGAAGTGCGGGCGGCATGCAGGGAATCCGGACAGCGGGAGCCAGAGGGAATCGCGGAGGTGGCGGCAGTCATCTACAACAGCCTGGCAAAGTGCTATGCCGATACCAAAAAGGAGATAGAGGCGATGACTGGCAAAAGCTATGACAGTATCCATATCATCGGCGGCGGCGCTAACGCGGATTACTTAAACCGCCTGACGGCAAAGGCGACGGGGAAGAAAGTTCTTGCCGGACCGGTGGAGGCGACGGCGATCGGAAATCTTGCGGTGCAGATGATCGCGGACGGCGTGTTTGGCAGCCTGCAGGATGCGAGAAAATGTATCCGGGAGTCGTTTCCAATCAAGGTAATAGGAAAGTAAGTGGCTGATGGATCAAGAGCGTGCGGAATGCTGTATGACAGGAGATCAATAAACAATATAAAGCGCATATACAGCGCAGAAATGGAGGAAACATGAATCAGAACGAACGGTACGAGGAAGCGAAAAAAAGGTATGCGGCAGTCGGCGTGGACACCGACGCGGCGATCAGTAAATTGAAGGAGATCCCGGTCTCCCTGCACTGCTGGCAGGGGGATGATGTGATCGGTTTCGACCACGATGGTCCACTGACAGGCGGGATCCAGACGACAGGCGATTATCCTGGAAAGGCGCGGACGCCGGAGGAGCTGATGCAGGATATGGATCAGGCGTTGAAGCTGATGCCTGGCAGGAAGAAGCTCAACCTGCACGCAAGCTATGCTATTTTTGAGAAGGGTGAGTTTGTGGACCGCGACAAGATCGAGCCAAAGCACTTTGCAAAGTGGGTGGAATTTGCGAAGGAGAGAAAGATGGGTATCGATTTTAATCCGACCTTTTTCTCGCATGATAAGGTTAAGGATGGATTGACCCTGTCAAGCCCTGACGAGGAGACGAGAAGGTTCTGGATCGAGCACGGAAAGGCTTGTGTGCGCATCTCGCAGCATTTTGCGGAGGAGACCGGCGTGCCCTGCGTGATGAACATCTGGACGGGCGATGGCTACAAGGATATTCCGGCGGACCGCATGGGGCCGAGGCTTCGCTACAAGGATTCCATCGAGCAGATCTTGTCAGAGCCGTTTGACAGGAAGCTTGTGAAGCCCTGCGTGGAATCAAAGGTATTCGGCATCGGCGTCGAGGCGTTCACGGCGGGAAGCGCGGAATTTACGCTGACCTTTGCGGCGACACATGACGGCTGCCTGCCCTTGATGGACAACGGCCACTATCACCCGACAGAGGTGGTATCGGACAAGATCCCGGCGCTGCTGTGCTTCTTCCCGGAGATCGCGCTGCACATCACGAGGCCGATCCGCTGGGACAGCGACCATGTGGTGCTGTTTGACGATGAGACAAAAGAGATGGCAAAGGAGATCGTCCGCAGCGACGCGCTTGACCGCGTGTACATGGCGCTGGATTATTTTGATGCGAGCATTAACAGGATCTCCGCGTGGACGGTGGGATTCCGTAGCTGGCAGAAAGCGCTGTTGAGCGCGCTCTGCACGCCGAACGCCGAACTTAAGAAGCTGCAGGACGAGAACCGTATGACGGAGCTGATGGTGATGCAGGAGGATATCAAGACATATCCGTTTGGCGATGTCTGGGAGGAGTATTGCAGACAGTGCGGTGTGATCGCGGATCATAGCTGGTTTGACGCGGTGAAAAAATACGAAGAGGAAGTATTGTCGAAGCGGGCATAAAGAGAGCATAGATAGAGCAAAAAGTGAATATAAAGAGAGGAAGGTTTGATATGAATTTTTTGGACGCAGGGTTTGTGCAGGGATTTATCAGGATGGCGGACGACGGCTGGCAGCAGGGCTGGCACGAGAGAAACGGCGGCAATCTGTCGTACCGTGTGAAGCCGGAGGAAGTGGAGTCTGTGAAGGAGAATTTTGAGGTGAAGGACTGGCAGCCGATCGGCACGACCGTGCCAAAGCTTGCCGGAGAGTATTTCCTGGTGACAGGGAGCGGAAAATATTTCCGGAATGTGATCATCAAGCCGGAGGATTCGATCTGCATGATCGAGCTTGACGGCAAGGGCGAGAATTACCGCATCGTATGGGGGCTTGTCAATGGCGGGAAACCGACCTCGGAGCTGCCCTCCCATCTAATGAACCACGAGGTGAAAAAGGAAGTGACGGATGGAAAATACCGTGTCATTTACCATGCGCACACGACAAATGTGATCGCGCTGACTTTCGTGCTGCCGCTGAGTGACGAGGTATTTACGAGGGAGCTGTGGGAGATGGCGACGGAGTGCCCTGTCGTATTTCCGGACGGGATCGGCGTGGTGCCGTGGATGGTTCCCGGCGGACGTGAGATCGCGGTGGAGACGAGCAAGCTGATGAAGTGCTATGACGTGGCGATCTGGGCGCATCATGGAATGTTTGCGGCAGGCGAGGACTTTGACCTGACTTTCGGACTGATGCACACGGTGGAGAAATCCGCGGAGATCCTGGTCAAGATGCTGTCGATGCAGCCGAACAAGCGCCAGACGATCACGCCGGATGATTTCAGGGATCTCGCGAAAGATTTTAAGGTAAATTTACCGGAAAAGTTTCTGTATGACAAATTTATGTGATATAATGAAAAAAGTCCTATGAAAAATATTTTTAAGAAAAGGAGAAAAAAATATGGCAAACAGGTTTGTGTTGAATGAGACGTCTTATCACGGAGCAGGTGCGATTCAGGACATTGTGCCCGAGGCAAAAGGAAGGGGATTTCAGAAAGCATTTGTGTGCTCTGATCCCGATCTGGTGAAATTCGGCGTTACCAAGAAAGTGCTTGATGTTCTTGACGGGGAAGGGATGGCGTATGAACTGTATTCCGAGATCAAGCCGAACCCTACCGTGGAGAACGTGCAGACCGGTGTGGCGGCATACAAGAAATCCGGCGCGGATTATCTGATCGCGATCGGCGGCGGCTCTTCCATGGATACGGCAAAGGCGATCGGTATCATCATCAACAATCCGGAGTTTGAGGATGTTGTGAGCCTTGAGGGCGTGGCGCCTACGAAGAATAAGTCTGTTCCGATCTTCGCAGTGCCGACGACAGCGGGAACCGCGGCAGAGGTGACGATCAACTATGTCATCACGGACGCTTCAAAGAACCGCAAGATGGTCTGCGTGGATCCGAAAGACATTCCGGTTGTTGCATTTGTCGATCCCGAGATGATGGCAACCATGCCTAAGGGTCTGACGGCGGCGACCGGCATGGATGCGCTCACACATGCCATCGAGGGATACATCACGGCAGGCGCCTGGGAATTGTCCGACATGTTCCATTTGAAGGCGATCGAGATCATCTCACGTTCCCTGAGAGGGGCGGTTGACAACACACCGGAGGGAAGAACGGATATGGCGCTTGGCCAGTATGTTGCCGGCATGGGCTTCTCAAATGTGGGACTTGGCATCGTACATTCCATGGCGCACCCGCTCGGCGCGCTCTACGATACACCGCACGGCGTTGCCAACGCGATCATTCTCCCGACTGTCATGGAGTACAATGCAGAGGCGACAGGTGAGAAATACCGTGAGATCGCAAGGGCGATGGGCGTACAGGGTGTGGACGACATGTCGCAGGAGGAGTACCGCAGGGCAGCGATCGACGCTGTGAAGAAGCTGTCCCAGGACGTTGGGATCCCTGTAGATCTGAAAGAGATCGTCAAGAGAGAGGACATTCCGTTCCTGGCACAGTCTGCCTATGATGACGCGTGCAGACCGGGCAATCCGAAGGAGACAAGCGTGGAGGACATCACAAAGCTCTATGAGTCACTGATCTGACCAATAATGTGTGCATAAAAAACGGCCGCGAAATGCGGTCGTTTTTTACATCAGATACGCGAAGAGGGAAGCGCCAATGACAGTCATGAGTCCTGCGACGGCGATCGCGAGACTGCTCATGGCGCCCTCGACTTCGCCCAGCTCCATCGCCTTTGCCGTGCCGATCGCATGGGAGGCAGTGCCAAGCGCCAGACCTTTTGCGATCGGTTCCTCGATCCGGAATATTTTGAACACAAATTCGGCGATGACATTTCCGAGGATCCCCGTGACGATGATGACGGCGACAGTGATCGTCGATATGCCGCCCAGTTCCTCCGAGACACCCATGCCGATCGCGGTGGTGATGGATTTGGGGAGCAGCGTCACATACTGTTCGTGGGTTAGCGAAAATAATTTTGCCAGCGCAAAAACACTGACAAGGCTTGCGAGCACGCCTGCGGTGATTCCGCCCGCCACGGCTTTTAAGTTTTTGCGGAGCAGCGTAAGCTGCTGATACAGCGGGACTGCCAGACAGACGGTAGCCGGTGTCAGCAGGTAGCTGATGTATTTGGCACCTTCATTGTAATGCCGGTATTCCACCTTGAACAGCGTCAGCATTACCATGACGCAGACGGTGGCGATCAGCAGCGGGTTAAGAACTGCCAGCTTAAATCTGCGCCTGATCAAAAGCCCTGCCTCATACGCGGCGAGGCTGATCACGGCTCCGAAGAAAACGGAGTCAGTCAGAAATGCTATCATTGTATGTCAGCTCCTTTCGATTTCTGTTGACGGCTTCTGTGGATCATATACTGCGTAACCCTGCCGGTTACCGCCATGACGATGACCGTGGTCAGGATCGTGATGACGACGACAGGAAACCATATAGGCTGCAGGGCAGTCCATGAGTCCAGCAGCCCGACAGCCGCAGGAATGAACATGACAGGCATGATCTCGATCAGAAAATCAGCGGTTTCCCTGACTTGTGCAAGTTTCAGGATTCCTGTGCAGAGTGCTGTAAGCATCAGCACCAGCCCGTAGACACTTGCCGGAATAGGGAGCGGTATCAGGATATGGAACAGCTCCCCGAGAAACGATATCAATAAAATGATGCAGAATTGTCTTAGATATTTCATTTTGTTCATCTCCTATTAATAAAGAATATTACAAGTGAAACGAAAATGCAAACTTTTTTCACAAAATGAACACATCATATTTAAGTTTCACTTAAGTTTCGCATTTTATACTCGTAACATGAAAGCGGACAGTACAAAAAGTGGGTTTTTCGCAGTTACGGAGGTACGAGGAAGAATGGCATATCAGGCAGTATTTAAACGTTATGAGATGAAGTATATGATGACAAGGAGGCAGCGCAGGGCAGTGGCTGAGGCGATGCTTCCTTATATGAAGCTCGATGATTACGGACACACGACGATCAGGAATATTTATTTTGACACGGACAGCTACATACTGGTGCGCCGCTCCATCGAGAAGCCTGTCTATAAGGAAAAGATGCGCATACGAAGCTACAGGCAGGTATCGGCACAGGACAAAGTATTTATCGAACTCAAGAAAAAGTACGATGATGTCGTGTATAAGCGCCGTGAGTCGCTTTCACAGCTAGAGACATTGGAGTGGCTTGTGCGCAGGGCGCCTTTTCCGAAGGCGACGCAGATCGGCAATGAGATCGATTATTTTTTCAACAGGTATCACACCCTGGATCCGAAAGTATTTTTGTCCTATGAGCGGGAAGCTTTCTATGCGCTGGACGGCAGTGATCTCAGGGTAACGTTCGATGAGCGTATCCTTGCAAGGCAGGAGGAACTCTCACTCTCAAAGGAAGTGTGGGGCGAACCGCTGATCGACGAGGATATCGTATTGATGGAGATCAAGACGTCCGGCGGCATTCCGCTCTGGATGACGCATGTGCTGGCACAGGAAAAGATCTATAAGACTTCCTTCTCAAAATACGGAACAGCGTATGAGAAAATGATCTGCAGGCAGCAGGCGGAGATGACAGGGAAGGTGTCGATCGCATAAGCTCAAAGAAAGGAAAGAGGTTGTCACAATGTTGGAAAATGTATTCAGGGGATTGTTTGACGCAGAGTCGGCAAGTGTGATCCCAGTGACAGATTTTATGATCTGTATTGTCAGTTCGCTTGCCATAGGATTTTTATTGTCAGTGATGTACATGTACAAAAATGTATACTCCAAAAGCTTTATTGTGACGATCGCCACGATTCCGGCGATCGTGTGCGTGGTGATCATGATGGTGAATGGAAATGTGGGAGCGGGCGTGGCGGTGGCGGGCGCTTTCAGCCTTGTAAGGTTTCGCTCTGCGCCGGGCACGGCAAAGGAGATCGGTGTGCTTTTTCTGGCGATGGGAGCGGGTATCATCACAGGGATGGGATATATCGCATATGCGTTTTTGTTTGTGTTCATCATGGGAGCTGTCGATATGCTCTATGCGCGGATTGATTTTGGTGCAAGAAAAGGTGCCGCGCTGGACCGGATCCTGCGCATTACGATTCCGGAGGATCTGGACTATGACGACGTGTTTGACGATCTGTTTGGGCAGTATGCGGGCAAGTGTGAACTGCTCAATGTCAGGACGACAAATATGGGAAGCCTGTTCAAACTGACGTATCACATCACATTTCGGGAGGCAGGACAGGAGAAAGCGTTCATCGATGAGGTGCGCTGCAGGAATGGCAATCTGGAGGTGTCTCTGTCCTATCAGGAGAGCAGTGTGTCGGAAACGATGTAGAGAGGAGTAACATATCGATGAGGAAAAGACAGTATCAGACAGCAGCGGCAGTACTGATGTGCGTTATGCTCGTGACAGCGTGCGGAGAGCAGGCACATCAAAATGCGGATGCCAATGCAGTTGTCGCAGAGACAGACCTGACGGATGATGACGGAACAGGCAGTATAGAAGACAGGCAGAAAGATGAAAATGACACAAGTGTCGTATCAGGCGCGGCATACACGGGGACGACGATCGACAGTTCAGGTCTGTTCTCAGACCGGGACTTAAGCGGTGCGTATGAAATATCAAAGTGTGACAGCATCACATTATCTGATGCGGGCTGTACGACGGACTCTGGGAATGTCACGATCGACGGCAGCATCGTCACGATCACGGGCGAGGGCGATTATATCGTAAACGGTGCGCTGAGCGACGGAATGATCATCGTGGACGTGGACAAATCCGAGAAAGTGCAGTTGGTGCTCGACGGTGTGGAGATCACGTCAAAAACATCTGCGGCGATCTATGTAAAAAAGGCGGATAAAGTGTTTGTGACATTGGCGGACGGCACAGAAAACCTGTTAAGAAACGGCGGAGTATTTGAGGATATCGATGACAATCATATCGATGCCGTTATTTTTTCAAAAGATGACCTGACACTGAACGGAACAGGAACGCTTGTCATTGATTCGCCTGCAGATCATGGTATCGTGTCTAAAAATGAGCTTACGATCACGAGCGGGACGTACCGGATCACGGCGGCATCACATGGCATGACAGGCAAGGACAGTGTGGCGGTAGCGGGCGGCAGCTTTGAGATCACGGCGGGGAAGGATGCCATACAGTCAAAGAATGACGACGATGATACACTTGGGTTTGTGTACATTGCCGACGGAGAGTTTGTACTGAATGCGGAGAGCGACGGCATCAGCGCGCTCAACGAGATCTACATTGCGGGCGGATCTGTCACGGTGGAAGAATCGTATGAGGGCCTGGAGGCGAGGATCATCAATATCTCTGGCGGCGAGATCGACATCACCTCACATGATGACGGTCTGAACGCGACAGACAAGCGGGCGGATCTGTCGCTGACGGATGATACGGCAGTCGAGGAAGCTGCGGACAAGGCGGTAAAGCCCGCGGATACAAAAGAGCCAGACGCGGAGCGAAGTGCCAGGCACGGTGATGGAGGTGCGGGTGCAAAGAGGGATTTTCCAGGCGGTTTCGGCGGCATGGGAGACACACAGGCGGAGGCAAACATCAATATATCGGGCGGCGTGGTCCGGATTGACGCGGAGGGTGACGGCGTGGATTCCAACGGTTATCTCACGGTGAGCGGCGGGGAACTCTATGTGACAGGTCCCTCATCCGGCAAGGACGGTGCACTCGACTATGGTATTGATGCGGCGATCAGCGGAGGCATCGTGGTGGCGGCAGGTCAGAGCGGTATGGCGCAGAATTTCGGTGCGGACTCAACGCAGGGAACGATCCTTGTCAACACGCAGCAGCAGAATGCAGCGGGCAGCGAGATCCTGTTGGTGGACGGTGATGGCAGGGAACTGGTTGCATGGACGATGAAAAAAGCTTATAATTCTGTTGTAGTGAGCTGTCCGGAGATAACGGTTGGAGGCACCTATACGGTAAAGACGGGTGAGGTATCGACGGAAGTTGCAATGGACAGCATCGTATACGGTGAAGGGTTTGGATTTGGCGGAGGAATGCGGGGATTTCATGGCGGAGAGCGCCCGGAGGGAATGCCGGATTTTGAGGACGGAGAGCGCCCGGAGGGAATGCCGCAGCCGCCGGATTTTGAGAACGGTGAAATGCCGCAGCCGCCGGATCATGCTGAAAGGAAGGAATCGTAGGGAGGCAGTATGAGATTATTGCTCGCGGAGGACGAAGCATCGCTGTCAAAGGCGGTCGTGACGATCCTCAGAAAAAACAATTATACAGTCGATGCAGCGTATGATGGCGTTGAGGCGCTGGAATACCTGGAAACAAATGAATATGATGGCGTGATACTGGATGTGATGATGCCGCGCATGGACGGGATCAGTGTCCTGCAGAAGATCCGAAGTGCGGGCAATCATGTTCCGGTGATCCTTCTGACTGCGAAAGCGGAGGTGGACGACAAAGTGCGGGGACTTGACAGCGGGGCAAACGATTATCTCACCAAACCGTTTGCCTCCAGGGAGCTATTGGCACGCATACGTGCCATGACCAGAAACAGTGCGGCGGCAGGACAGGCGGATTCCAAACTGCATTTTGGCAATATCACTCTCGACTGCGCGACGTTCACATTGTCCTCGCCCTACAATAGCTTTGTCCTCGCAAACAAGGAATTTCAGATGATCGAGTTTCTGATGCGCAATCCCAGACAGATCATCTCGGCGGAACAGTTTATGGACAGGATCTGGGGATTTGATGCGGACGTTGAGAGCAATGTGGTATGGACATATATCTCGTATCTGCGCAGGAAGCTCACAGCGCTCAAGGCGGATGTGGAGATCCGTGCAAGGCGCAATGCAGGATACTGTCTGGAGAAAATGTAGGGCGGAGGTTTGATATGCTTGGCAGACTGCGGATGAGATTTATCATACTATCGACAATATCGCTGCTGTTATTGCTGGTTATTATTGTGGTATCCAGCAATTTGCTGACTTATCGCGAATTGGTGGAGAATGCGGACCGGGTGTTGTCCGCGATCGCCGACAATGGCGGACGCCCCTTTCCGGAGCATCCGCCGGAGCAGAAAAGAGAGCCGGTTTTTTTCGATCATTTTAGGCGGAATCGACTCTCACTGGAAATGATGTACGAGGCGCGTTTTTTCGTTGCAAAGATCTCAGCGGACGGGGAAGTTATTTCCGTGGATATGGAGCGCATTGCGATGGTGGATGAGACAGAAGCCATGGATTATGCCATGACTGCGTATCAAAAAAAGCGTGTCGGGGGATTTATCGGAGATTTCCGGTATCTGAAGCTCTCCGCCATAGACGATGCGGATCATGATAAAAAGGACATGACTGTCATCTTTTTGGACTGCGGCAGAAATCTTTTTACGTTCCGTTATTCCCTGCTGATCAACTGTCTGATATCCATGGCAGGGCTGGCGGTAATATTTATTGTCGTTGTTTTTGTTTCCGGGAAGATCGTGAAGCCGGTGTCTGAAAGTTATGAAAAGCAGAAACAGTTTGTCTCGGCGGCAGGACATGAGATCAGGACACCGATCACGATCATCGATGCAGACGCGGAGATTCTTGGCATGGAGATCGGGGAGGAGAACGAGTGGCTACAGGATATCTGCAAACAGACAAAGAGAATGACAGCGCTCACGAACGATCTGCTGGCGCTGTCACGCATGGATGAGAACAGGCAGCAGTTTACGATGATCGATTTCCCGCTCTCGGACATCGTGGAGGAGACTGTGCAGTCTTTTCAGACACTTGCGCACAGCAGAAACCGGAACATCAAGGCGCAGATCACACCGATGCTCTCCTGCCGCGGGGACGAGAACAGCATCCGGCAGGTTGTCGGGATCCTGCTGGATAACGCGATCAAGTACACCGCAAAGAAGCCGGACGGCAACTGCGATGACATTGTGCTGAAGCTTGAGCGGAGAAAACACCATCTGGTTCTGCGTGTGAAAAACAGTGCCAGTCCAGTCAGCGAGGAACAGCTTGGACTTTTCTTCGAGCGCTTTTACAGGACAGATCAGTCAAGAAATTCGGAAACCGGCGGCTATGGTCTGGGACTGTCCATCGCAAGATCGATCGTGGAGGCACACGGCGGCAGGATCGCGGCATCCGTCCCGGAAACAGGGACGCTGCAGATCACAGTAAGTCTGCCGGTCAGATGAATATGAAGAAAGGTTTGCTAAGTTGAAAGACATATGCTATACTGAAATTCCTGAGGAGGTAACAGCAGCCAGTACAGATCCTGTGGAATGGGCAGGGGGGCTTGCATGTAAGCTGTTGTAGGAGGCGCATATGGCAGATCGTGGTTTGGGGTATAAGAACAGGATAATGATCGCGGGTGTGATCATCATCCAACTGATATTGTGCATTTTGATCGGAACACAAAAGAAAAACTTTTTCTGTGATGAAATCTATTCATATGGTTTGGCGAACAGTGAGAATTATGCGTTTATTGTTCCTGAAACGGCAAAGCAATATGCTGAGACAGGCTGGGTCGATCAGAAATATTTTGAAGCGTATCTGCAGGTTTCGCAGGAGGTTCCGTTTTCTTTTCGCGCGGCATTTGAAAATCAGAAGAAGGATGTGCATCCGCCTCTGTATTATTGCTTTCTCCATGTATTCAGCCTGCTGAACGACGGAATCTTTACAAAGTGGACGGGGCTGGCGCTAAATTTTGTCTTTTTAGTAGTAACAGATATCCTGATGCTGTATATCGCATACTATCTGTTAAAAGATATCAGACTGTCGCTCATCGCGTTGCTGCTCTGGTCTTTCTCCGGTGCGGGATTCAGCAACATACTGCTGATCCGGATGTATGTGATGCTGACCTGTGAGATGCTGGCATATGTGGCGATCCACATCAGGCTGTTCGAGAAGCAGGGAATAGAGATCAGAGATACGCTGGTAATCCTGTTTACAGTAGCCTGCGGCGGACTGACGCATTACTATTTTTATGTGCTGGCATTTTGCTTTTCAGCTCCGATCTGCATCTATCTTCTGGTAAATAAAGAAAATAAAAAATTGTTCACTTATGTGGTCAATCTGGGTGCTGGTGCCGTGATCGCACTGTGTATTTTCCCGGCAGCGTTCCGTCATGTGTTTGGCGGGTATCGCGGAAGGGAGGTCATCGCGAATCTGGCACTTGGCAGGGATGACAATGTGATGAAGACCTATCTGCAGATGATCAATGATTCTCTGTTTGCCGGTAAATTCAGCATTTGGTTAAAACTAATCATTCTGTTGACTGTGATCCATATCCTGATCAGGTACATTGTTAAGATCGAATGGACATATGACAGAACGACCAGGCATGTCAGCCTGAATATCAATAAAAGAAACAATATTCCCCGCGGAGGGATACAGTTTGTCCTAAAAAATGAGATGATCCTGGAATTTCTGCTCATTTTTTCATACAGCATGTTTTTCCTGATCGCGGTGCGGGGGAGCAATCTGGTCCACAATCGATATATTTATCCGATCTATCCGGTTATCGCTATTGTGGTGATACAGATCATGGATCGGATCGTGAGGGAGTTTGTGCGCCTGGGGTGGCTTAGGATCATGGTTCTTTTCGTGATCGCTCTTGGATTAAGTAAGGGTAGCCTGGTGGAATACAGGATTGATTTCATGTATGATGATTATGATGCGCTGTATCAGCAGGCACAGAAGACCAGAGGAACCGATTGCCTGTTGTATTATGGGGAAAAGTGGCTTGACGTGTACACGCTGTTTCCCCTAAGGATGCTGCATGATGAGACTTATTTTCTGCGGCCGGAGGATATGGGCGATATCGCAGAGATACTTTCCGGCAGAGCTACGGCAGATGATCTGACCGTGTGCCTGCCAGCCGGATATTCAGATGAAAATACCAAAAAAATATTAGAAAAGATCCTTTCCCAGACAGATATGCAATCGTATAGACGTGTATACAAATATGAGTATCTGCAGGAATGGATCTTGGAATGATAGAGGGCATTTCATATAAGCAATATTTTTAAGCAATATTTTGGTCGGTTTGGAGAGGTTTAAAATGGAACAATTATATATTAAAAATATTTCACTAAAAAAAGTCAGGCATTTAAAAGATATTACGATTCCACTATCATTAAAGTTAGAATTTATGAACAGGGAGGATATAGATGGTTAAAGTGGAACGTTCTTTTCCTGCACCCGATTCTTTAGCTGAAGAGGCAAGAAAAATAACTGGAAGATAATCCAGATTCTAAAGTGACATTGAGAACTATCTGCAGTTTGTTGAGACGTGAATCTGCATTTGCAGCATTTAAGAGATGCTATGTGAGGGAGCATGCAGACGAATATCCGCAATTGCAGAAATGTGTGTTGCTGGATTAGTATTGGGACTGCAGTCGAATGAAGGGCGGATTACATGTAAAATATTAAATATAATGGCATTTCAATGCTTCCTTCTGCGGTTGTCAGAAACTGACAGTCTTGAACTGTTCAGATATGGGGCTGGGTTCGTAAGCGCCCCAGACAGGTATGCAACCGTATAGACGTTTATACAAATAAATGATATCTTCTTTAATATCTTTTTCATTCGTTTTTTAGATGTTCGTAGTACGCCCGCAGCATGTAATAAAAAAGTTTCTGGTCGCGTCTGGGCAGTTTCTGATACAGTTCATAAAAATCCAGTGACTGATCTTCGTTTGGTATCGTGGACTGTTCGATCAGATCCGAGGCAGGGCAGTCTATGAGATCACATATGTCCACGAAAGTATCCAGACTCATCTTTGTGACACCGCGCTCGATCTGGCTGATAAAGCTCAGTGACAGGTCGAGCTGTTCTGCCATCTGCTCCTGCGTGATGTGCATCTGCTTTCTGTAAAACTTGATCCGTTTTCCCAATGTCTTATAGTCTAACACCATAGCTATACTCCTATTCTTGTCATTATCCCTATTTTGAATCAATGGAATCAATTAAATTCAATAGAACAGTATCGATCCGTCACTATTCATTGTCTATGAAGTGGACAATAATATGAAAGACATTGATAGTGCGCATTATTTTGAAAAATAGCACGATAGTGTAACTTTACTTGGGGAATTTTTCCAAAAAGTAATATGGAGCACCTTCTTTTTATGTTATAATGTAATTACCAATAAAACATACACATAAAAAGAGGAGGTGCCCCTA
>JAETQI010000074.1 GCA_021770755.1 Lachnospiraceae bacterium | reverse complement strand
TAATAAGATTTTTACTAACCGTGCAAAGTCAGCAATCTTATTTTACTCTGAGGTATCTTTTTATCAACCACCTTTCTTGGAATTCCCTATATTTGAATTATACAGGAAGCTCCTTAATATTGCTTGATTTTGTGACCTCTTTGGTCTATACTTATCATAAACTGCAGCAGACAAAAATAAAAGTACGCACTATTTTATTATGTAGTGAGCTTTTTCTTAGCTGGTACAGAAATAAATGTTATATTGTTATAGTTTGGCAAGGCTGAACCGTAACGTTACATATGATAGGAGGTATTCTATATGCTGACAAAAGACGAACTGCCAGCCTGCCCTGTTGCCACAACGCTGATGCTGATCGGAAATAAGTGGAAGATCTTTATCGTGCAGAGACTGTTGGACCGTCCATGGCGGTTTAATGAGCTGCAAAAAGATATTCCCGGCATCAGTCAGCGGGTCCTGACGGACAATCTTCGCTCCATGGAAGCTGACGGCATCATCAACCGCACGGTTTATCCCGAAGTCCCTGTGCGGGTAGAGTATGCTTTAAGCGAACTGGGCGAGACAATGCGGCCGATCGTATCATCTCTGTTTGAGTGGGGAGTCATGTACCAGGCTTTGGTGAAAGCGGATAAAAAATCCAGTTGACAAAGAAAAATATTGTGGTACAATTCAAAATAACAATTACAGACAAAAAGCATTGACGAGGAGGAGTACATACTTCGGAACTGTATGTAAATATCTTAAACAGTCTGCTTGCCTATTTCTCCGATAGCACAGGTCAAAAAGCCTCGCCGTAGCCCGCTACGCCTGCGTTTTTTGATCTGTACTCTCGAAGAAATATTCGGCGCAGTCTGTCCACGATATTTACATACAGCTCCTTCCCGATGAACAGAGAGAAAGTGGCTGGTGAAAACTTTCGTGACGGCAGTATGGAAGTAGCCTTTGAGCTTTGGACTGAACAGATCTTATCAGATCTAAGTAGATTCCAACGGAGATTCCCACCGTTATCAGGGGAAGCGATATCGGAATGAAGCGCTCTGCTTTGTTCCCGCATCGTACAGAGTGCAGGATATTTATGCGCAGACCCGTGCAGGGGAGTATGCCGATAAGGCGGTGCATGAGTTGTGCGCGGGTAGTGGAGAAGGTCATTCTCCTGCCCGGTTGATCCTGAAATTAGGTGGTACCGCGGACATGTTTCGCCCTAAGCATTTGCTTGGGGCGATTTTTTTGTCTGTGTTGTAGAGAAACGAATAGATTCTATACTACAAGGAGGGTTCCACATGGATCAAAAGTATGATTTTCAGAAAACAGAAACCGAGCTGGAAAAGTTCTGGACAGAGCAGGAGATCTACAAGTACAGAAACGGAAGAGAGCGCAAGATCTTTTCCATCGACACACCGCCGCCGACAGTGAGCGGGAAACTGCACATCGGGCATGTGTTTTCCTACACGCAGGCAGAGATGATCGCGCGCTTTAAGCGTATGCAGGGTTACGATGTGTTTTATCCGTTTGGCTTTGACGACAACGGTCTGCCGACGGAACGGCTGGTTGAGCGGGACGAGGGCGTCCGTGCGAACAGGATGCCCCGAAGTGCGTTCCGCGCGAAATGTATCGGCACGATCGAAAAGTACGAGAAGGAGTTTCAGAACCTGTGGAGACGGCTGGGTTTCAGCGTGGATTGGAGCCTGCAATATCAGACCATATCGGACCTGTCGCAGAAGATATCCCAGAGATCGTTCATAGAGCTGGCAAAGAGCGGGAAAGCGTATATGAAGGAATCGCCGGTGCTGTGGTGCACGGAGTGCCAGACGTCCATCGCGCAGGCGGAGCTGGAGACGAAGGAATGCGCGACAACATTTAACTATCTGAATTTTGGGACGCCGCTGGGAGATCTTGTGATCGCAACCACCAGGCCGGAGCTGCTCGCAGGCTGCGTCTGTGTCCTGGTGCACCCGCTCGACCGCAGAATGCAGGAATATATCGGAAAGACAGCCCGCGTGCCGCTGTATGATCTCGAGATCCCGATCCTGTCCGATGATACGGTATCCATGGATAAGGGGACCGGCGCTGTTATGTGCGCGACCTATGGCGATTCGACGGATATCGAGTGGTGTCAGAAGCACGATCTTCCGTATAAGAGGGTCATACTGCCTGACGGAACGATCGACTGTGACGTGGCGCTGATCGGCGGCATGACAGTCGCTGCGGCGCGGCAGCATATGATAGCGCTTCTGCGCGAGGGCGGATATCTGGTAAAACAGGAGACGATCCAGCATATGGTCGCGGTTCACGAGCGTTGCGGGACGGCTGTGGAACTGCTCCCGTCAAAGCAGTGGTACATCGATGTGCTGACAGAGCGGGAGCGGTATCTGGCGGCGGCAGACGAGATCAACTGGCACCCGGCGCACATGAAGGGCCGCTATAAGATCTGGGTGGAAAATCTAAAGTGGGACTGGTGTATCTCAAGGCAGCGGTATTTTGGAGTCCCGTTTCCGGTCTGGTACTGCAGGGACTGCGGAAAACCGGTCTTTGCGGAGGAAGGCAGTCTGCCCGTCAATCCGGCGGAGAGCAGTCCGGCGTCCGCCTGTACCTGCGGGTGCAGTGAATTTCTTCCTGAAATGGCAGTCATGGACACGTGGGCGACGTCCTCTGTGACCACGCTGATCAATGCCCGGTACAGGGAAAAAGACGACATCTCCGACCAGATCCTGCCGATGGGCATGCGGAGCCAGGCACATGAGATCATCAGGACATGGGCTTTTTACTCGATCGTAAAAAGTCTGTACCACACAGGGAAGATCCCGTGGAAGGACATCATGATCAGCGGCTACGTGCTGGCAAAACCGGGCGAAAAGATCAGCAAATCCAAAAATAACGGCGCCGGTTCGCCGATGGCGCTGATCGAGCGGCATTCCGCCGACGCGGTCCGTTACTGGGCGGCGAACAGCAAGCTTGGTACGGACACGTTTTTCGACGAGGAGGAGCTTCGGATCTCCAGGCGGTTTATCCGGAAATTATACAATGCCGCGAAGTTTGCGATCCTGCAGCTTGGTGATTTCTCAAAACCGAAAAAATACGACGAAGCCGCCCTGCTTCCCGTTGACAGATGGATCCTGGGGCGCGTCAATGAGACGACCATCAGGGCAGCCGCGCTGTTGGAGGATTACGAGATCGGGCAGGCGCGCCACGAGATCGACAACCTGTTCTGGAAGGATTTCTGTGATTATTATATCGAGATCGCGAAGGAGCGGCTGTACCAGCCGGAGAAGCACGGGGCAGGGCAGCGGTATTCAGGTCAGGTTGCGATCTATCACAGCCTGCTTGGGATCCTGAAACTGTATGCCATCTATACGCCATACGTGACAGAGTATATCTATCAGGAATTTTACCGGCAATACGAGCAGGAGATCTCCCTGCACCAGACCCTGTGGGAGACGAAAGAGACCGTGCAGATCGATATCGAGTTTGGCGAGCACCTGAAAAATGTGATCGCGGACGTGCGCCGGGAAAAATCGGAAAAGCAGCTTTCCATGAAGGACGAAATACCGGAACTGGTCATCACCTGCCCGAGAAAGTTCCGGGATCATTACAGGAGATCCGAGAAGGATATCAGGGCGTGCACGGGCGCGCAGAGGATCGTGTTCAGAAATTGAGGCAAAGTGTCCTTTTGATAAGCCTCATAGCTGTGTGATCGAAAAAATGGAGAAAGCGTAAAAGAGAGATTTGCGTTGACAGGGACAGGGTGGTATGCTAAACTGACTTTTAGAGTGGGGAAACTGTCGCTTTTGACAGATTTCCCCAGGGAAATTACACGCTTTTGACTCAAAAGGACTGCATTGAGGTATTTTTTACGTTCAGATAAAATGTTAGGTGTCATCAGCGTCAGAGGTGATAAGACTTGGATAAGTACGAGTATAAGGTTCGATCAGAGGAAATTTCAAAATTAATCGACAAGGAAAAATATGCAGATGCCGTCAAGATCGCAGACACGATTGACTGGAGACGCGTCAAGAGTGCAGCGATGCTCCTCAAGATAGCGGCATTATATAGAATCAGCAGACGAAACGAAGACAGCAGGGAAATGCTTATGCTGGCTTACGAGCGTTATCCTACAAACCGTTCGGTTGTGTATTCCCTATGTGAGTTATCAATTGAATTAGACGATGTAGTGGCAGCGATCGAGTATTATAAGCGATTTGCGAAGCTGGCACCCAAAGATAACGGTGTCTATACACTCCGTTACCGTATTCTGGAAGCGCAGGAGGCGAGCCTCGAGGAGCGGATCGAGATCCTTGAGGAATTAAAAAAGAAAGATTACCAGGAAGAGTGGGCGTATGAGCTGGCGTACCTGTATCACAGGGTCGGCCTGTCAACCAAGTGTGTGGAGGAGTGTGATGACATCATACTCTGGTTTGGGGACGGTTCGTATGTGATGAAGGCGATGGAGCTGAAAGCGAAACATGTGCCGCTCACGCCGATGCAGCAGCAGAATTATGAGATCATGCTGGGGAATGCCGGGCGAAATTACAGCAACGGGAATTATGATGCCGGCGGTTATGACACTGGGGAAGATTATTCCGGTCAAAACTATGATGACCAGAATTACACAGCCGAAGGCTACGGCGGACAAAATTATACTGATCAGAACTATAACGCCGAAGGTTATACCGACCAGAATTACGCTGATCAGAACTATAGTGCCGAAGGTTATACCGACCAGAATTACGCTGATCAGAACTATAGTGCCGAAGGTTATACTGATCAGAATTACGCAGACCAGAACTACACAGCCGAAGGTTATACCGACCAGAATTATGCAGACCAGAACTATAGTGCCGAAGGTTATACTGATCAGAATTATAATACCGAAGGTTATACTGACCAGAACTATGCTGGTCAGAACTATAATCCCGAAAGTTATACCGATCAGAATTACGCAGACCAGAACTACAATCCCGAAGGTTATACCGATCAGAATTATGCAGACCAGAACTACGATCCCGAAGGTTATACCGACCAGAACTATGCTGGTCAGAACTACACAGCCGAAAGCTACGACGGTCAGAACTATAACGGACAGAATTATGACACGCAGGGTTATGCGGCTGTAAATTATAATGAACAGGGCTATGAGGATGGATATGCAGGCGAAGCCTATGGAGGGGAAAGTTATCCCGATCAAAATTATGGCGGTGAGGGCTATCCGGGCGAACAGTATGCAGACGATCCAAATGAGCAGTATGTGCAGAACAATTACGTGGACGACGGGTATGGGAATCTGAGCTATGTCGACGACTCCTACCCGGACAATGGCTATACAAGTGAGTTTTACGTTGAACAGACTTATGATGAGAACGGCAATCTGATCGATCCCGGGCTGTACGGTGACAGTGACTATCCCCAGGATGATAGTACTCAGGATGACCGCTATGCAGGACAGACAGGCACGTCCAGGGAGTACCGCAACGGGCTGCGCCTGGTGGAGAACACCGTGCCGCCTGCTGCAGCCTCCGGCGATATGAGCCAGTACAATACGATCAATCTCCAGAAAGTGGTTGCCGAGAGCATGAAGGAGCTGTTTCCCGACGAAAATGAGGACGTGTTTGCCGAGGACAGGGAAAAATATAACTCAGGAGCGGATCTTGGCGGCGGAATAGGCGATACGCGGATTTTTGCAGGTGTAAAGCCTGCAGGTGCCCAGACGACCGGCAGGGTAAATATCGCACAGATGGTGACCGGAGTGTCAGAAAAAGCACCCGAACCGCACACCGGGGCGATCAAAAAGGTACTTGTTCCCGGAGAGGATGCGCGGACGATCAAAGCGGATTCCGACATAGAGGAGCTGCGCGACACGACAGAGCAGTCCGTGGATGACGAGCACAGTCGAATGGAACACAATGACGAGAATGTATATCTCGAGCAGAACGAGACGCCGCAGCCACGGACAACGGGGCCGATGAAGCTTGACGATGTGCTGGATCAGTGGGAGCGCATGAAACAGGATAACGCCAAGAAGAATCAGCAGGAGATCAAAAAGCGTGTCCTTAACCAGACGGGCAAGATATTCGCCGACTTTGATCATTCGATCAAAAGCGGCATACTAGGAGAGCTGGAGCGCGAGGAGGAGCAGGCACAAAAGAGCAGTCAGGCAGACAGTGCTTCCAGAAAGGCGAATGCAGTCCACAAACATAAGGACGGTTTCCTGGATGCGGATATCACCAGTGACATTCCGCAGCGGCCGGCATCGGAGGACGATTTTGATGTCGAGTATGTGTCGGATCATAAACATCCGGCAAAGAAGGGAACGGCGGCAGGCTACAGCGGGCAAGGCGGGTACGCGGAGCAATCCTATGAAGAAAAGGCGGAGAATGGCGCAGGTGCACATGCCGGGACTGTGAGTGCGCAGAACGACGCTGCACACAGGAGCAGCGCGGAGGATGCTGGCAGTTACGATGCGGAAAATACCGCGTATGCAGAGGATGGATATCGGAAGGGAGCGCGTGCAGAAAGCAGCGGAAAGCATACTGGAAAAACATATACGGAAAATGCCGGCGGGCATGTCGAGGAACCGTACTCGGAGAATGCTGACGGTAATGCCGAGGAATCATACGAGGAGAGTGACGGTGCGTATTCGGGGGAAACATACGCGAAGAATACCGACGGGTATGTCGGTGAAATAGATGCGGAAAATGCCAGCGAGTATGCCAAAGAAACATACGCCGATAATACCGATGAATATGTTGGCGAAGTACACGCCGAGAATGCCGGTGCGTATGCTGGGGAAACATACGCGGAGAATGCTGATGAGTATGCCGGTGAAGCATACGAGGAGAGCGCAGGTGCGTATGCCGATAAAATAGATGCGGAGAATGCCGACGAATATGCCGGTGAAATAGATGCGGAGAATGCCAGCGCGTATGCCGGTGAAATGTATACCGAGCATGTTGACAAGTATGCTGGGGAAACATACGACGAAAATGCTGACGGGTATGCCGAAGAAACATATGCAGAAAATGCTGACGGATATGCCGGTGAAGCATACGAGGAGGGTGACGGTGCGTATGCCGAAGAAACATACGCGGAGAACGCTGACGGGTATACTGGAGAAGTAGATGCGGAAAATGCCAGCGCGTATGCTGATGAAACATATGCGGAGAATACCGACAGGTATGCCGGTGAAATAGACGCCGATAATGTTGATGGGTATACTGGCGAAATAGACGTCGATAATGCCGACGAATATGCCGGTGAAGCATACGAGGAGAACACAGACGGGTATACTGGAGAAATAGATGCGGAAAATGCCAGCGAGTATGCCGGTGAAACATATGCCGAGAATGTTGTTGATGGATATACCGATGAAACATACGCGGAGAGCGACGGTGTGTACCCAGGGGAAACATACGCAGAGCATGTCAGCGAGTATGCTGGTGAAACATATGCCGAGAATGCTGACGGATATGGCGAGGAAGCATACGCGGAGAGCGACGGTGCGTACCGTGAAGCATACGCGGAGAGCGACGAAGAAATGTATCCGCAAGACGCAGACGGGTATGCCGAAGAATCTTATACGGCGGATCGCGGCGGGTACACAGAGGAAATACAGATTGCGGATGCCGGAGAGCATACGCAGGAATTGTATACCCAAAATGCTGGCGGATCCGACGGGGAAAGCTACGCGCAGTACACCAGGGAGATCTTTGTCGAGGGTATGGAGCCATCATATGAGGCGGAGCGTGTACAATCTGGGTTCAGCAGCGGATATGCAGACCCGCCGTATGAGGAGGATGCGTATGACGATCTCGAGGACGCATACAGCGAGGACTCTTACGAACCCCGCCGGGTGGAGCGGCAGCAGAATTATGAGTATAATGAGCGGGAACTTGACCCGGAGGATGCGGAGAGTATCGCCGAGATGGCAAAGGAGGACGCGTTAAAGACGCAGGAGATCAAGATGAACACTGCGGATCTAAGCTCTCTGTCCGAGAAGATCGTCGCCACGACGAAGAAGGAGGCAAGAGGGGCAAAACGCGAGGAGATACGCGATTTTACACCCGAGGAGCAGACGCTTTTTGAGAATTTTGCAGTGACCAGGAAGATCAAGAAGCAGATCATCCACGCACTTGAAAATATGACACTTGCGGCGTACACAGGCAATGTCATCATCACGGGCGATGCCGGTCTTGACACTGTCCGGATGGCGAAAAACCTTATAAAAGAGTACCAGGCGTCAGATGAAAGCTTTTCAGGAAAACTTGCCAAGATCACCGGGGAAAAAATCAATCAAAGAAATATCAAAGATGTCTTTGCGAAATTGAATAATGGTGGTATTATAATAGAGAAGGCAAACGGTATGACTGAGGAGAAGCTCTACGAGCTGGCGACGAATCTCAATCAGGATACCTGTGGAATCGTAGTCATCATGGAGGATACGAAAAAGGAGATCACAAAGCTTTTGGAAAAGCAGGCGATGATCGTTGATTACTTCAACATCAGGATCGATCTGATGGAGATGGACAACAATGCGCTTGTCGCCTACGCGAAAAACTATGCCCTGGCTTTGGAATATTCCATCGATGAGCTGGGGACACTCGCCCTTTACACCAGGATCGCGAACATGCAGAGCGGCAATCACGTAGTGACAAAGGACGAGGTACGTGACATTATAGATGAGGCAATCTGGAAATCCAAAAAATCAAAGATCAAGAACTTTGTTGACGTACTCTTTGCGAGGAGATATGACAACGAGGACATGATCGTTCTAAAGGAAAGGGACTTTATGTAATAAGAATGGAGGATTTTTATGAACAACACAGACACAACTGTATTTATCTCTGATGCGGACCAGTATGTATTTGGACAGGGCACCCATTATGAGATATACAAAAAGTTAGGCGCTCATTTTTGTAAACAGGGCAAGAAGGACGGCGTGTTCTTCGCAGTGTGGGCGCCCAATGCACAAGAAGTCTATGTCATCGGTGAATTCAATGGCTGGGACGAGAGTGCATCACCGATGGAGCGTCTGGGAGAGGGCGGAATCTATGCAGCGTTCATCGAGGATGTGAAGGAAGGGCAGATGTACAAGTTCATGCTGGTGCTTCCGGACGGCAGAAAACTCTACAAGGCTGACCCGTATGCAAATTATGCGGAGATGCGCCCGGGTACGGCTTCCAGGGTGTACGATCTCGATCACTTCAAATGGACAGATAAGAAGTGGATGGCGGAGCGCGACAAGAAGGATATGAACAAGGAGCCGGTAGCGATTTACGAATGCCATATCGGTTCCTGGATGAAGCATCCTGACGGTACACCGGACGGATTTTACAATTACCGTGAGTTTGCTGACAGGATCGTGGAGTATCTGAAAGAGATGCCCTACACACATATAGAATTGATGGGAATCGCGGAGTTTCCATTTGACGGATCCTGGGGATATCAGGTGACGGGATACTATGCGCCGACATCGAGGTACGGCACACCGGATGATTTCAGATATCTCATCGACCTGCTGCACAAAAATGACATTGGTGTCATTCTTGACTGGGTTCCGGCACATTTTCCGAGAGATGCGCACGGTCTTGCAGAGTTTGACGGCACATGCCTGTATGAGCACCCGGACAAGAGACTTGGCGAGCATCCGGACTGGGGAACCAAGATCTTTAATTACAGCAAGAACGAGATCAGGAATTTCCTGATCGCCAATGCGCTGTTCTGGATCCGGGAGTTCCACATTGACGGACTCCGTGTGGATGCCGTGGCATCGATGCTCTATCTGGACTATGGCAAACAGGCAGGACAGTGGGTGCCGAACAAGTACGGCGGACATGAGAACCTGGATGCGATCGAATTTTTCAAGCATCTGAATTCTGTGATCCACGGTGCGCATCCCGGCGTCATGACGATCGCCGAGGAATCCACGGCATGGCCGAAGGTGACAAAGGCGCCGGAGGAGGACGGTCTTGGATTCTCCTTCAAGTGGAATATGGGCTGGATGCACGATTACTGCGAATACATGAAGCTCGATCCGTATTTCAGAAAGGATAACCATTACAAGCTGACATTTGCCATGAGTTACAACAATGCGGAGAATTACATTCTGCCGTTGTCGCACGACGAGGTGGTGCACTTAAAGTGCTCCATGGTGAACAAAATGCCCGGCTATGAGATCGACAAGTATGCGAACTTAAGAAACCTCTATACATTTATGTTCGGTCATGAGGGCAAGAAGCTGCTGTTCATGGGGCAGGAGTTTGGACAGGAGCGCGAGTGGAGCGAGGAGAGAGAGCTTGACTGGTTCCTGCTGGAAGAGCCGTTCAACAAGGGGATGCACGATTACATGAGCGAGCTGCTCGGGCTCTACAGAAAGAGTCCGTGTCTCTACGAGATCGACAACGACTGGCTTGGATTTGAGTGGATGAATGCGGATGATACAGAGCGCAGCATCTACAGTTTTGTCAGAAGGGATGAGAGCGGCGAACAGCACATGCTCTTTGTGATCAACATGACGCCGGTCGAGTATCCGAAGTACAAGGTTGGCGTGCCGATGAATACACAGTATAAGTTGCTGCTCAACTCCGACGATACGAAATTCGGCGGAAACGGCAATAAGATACCAAAGACGCTGAAGGCGAAGAAAGGGTTATGCGATAACAGGGATCAGTATATCACATTCCCGCTGCCGCCATTGACAGCCGTGGTATTTGAGTTCTAATTTTATAAAAGAATCTTAAGAAAAACTTTCGATTTCATACACCTTCTTTTTTCGTTTTGACTGGTAGACTGTGTCTATCAAAAGAAAAAAGAAGGTGTTTTTGTTTTATGAGTCTTGAAGTCATTACTTCCTATTTTACCCAATATGGTGCGATCGCCATTTTTATCATTGTATTATTGGAGTATATGAACCTTCCGGGGTTTCCGGCGGGTGTGATCATGCCGCTTTCCGGGATCTGGGCGGCAAGGGGAAATATCAATTTTTTCTGGGTGATGGTCATCACGCTCGCGGCGGGCGTGGCAGGTAGCTGGATCCTTTATTTTCTGGGATATACGGGCGGGAATCTGCTGCTGGAAAAGTATCTGCACCGGTTTCCAAAGCAGCGCGCCGCCATCGAGCGAAACTTTGAGATGATCCGCAGGAAGGGATGTTTCGGGATCTTTGTGAGCAAGCTGATCCCGATGGTGCGCACGCTGATCTCGATCCCGGCGGGCGTGCTGAAGATCAATTTTGTGAAGTACAGCATCAGTTCGGCATTTGGGGTGTTCCTGTGGAATCTCGTATTCGTCGGAGCAGGTTATTTTCTGGGAGATGCTGTTTTTGAGTATATCCATATATGACAGCGGACGCATCGGGAGGAGGGATTATTCGTGAAGATCGCGATGATGACAAATAATTATCTGCCGTTTATCGGCGGTGTGCCGATTTCCATACAGCGGCTGAGCGATGGACTGCGCATGGCGGGACACCAGGTTACAGTGTTTGCACCCGAATATAGCGGGCAGACAGATACAGGACAGTCAGACAGTGAATGGCTGAATAGTGAGCGGTCAGATAGTATAAAAACAGATAGAGAGAAATCAGTCAGCGCAGAATCAGATAGAAAACAATCAGAAAGCTGTGATATCATCAGATACCACTCATTGATCAAGGGGATTGTCAACGGCGCTTCGGTGCCCGACTGCTTTGACAGGAGGATCGAACAGGAATTTGCGAGGGGCGGTTTTGATGTGATCCATGTGCACCACCCTATGATGATCGGGTGGACAGCGGCCTATCTGGCTCGGAAATATCACGTCCCGTTGGTGCTCACGTACCACACGAGATATGAGCAGTATCTGCACTATATTAAAGCGTCATGCTTTCAGGGGGCAGTGCCGTATTACATGAAGAATTATATGAAATGCTGTGATATGGTATTGGCGCCGACGCCGCTGATGCAGGATTACCTGTATCAGATCGGCTGCAGGACGCCAGTGCGCGTGCTGCCCACGGGCATATCGGACGACAGCTTTCATGCGGATGAACATGCGGCAGCGGCATTGCGCAGAAAGCTGCTTGGGGCGGATATCGGCAGAAAGCATCTGTTCTGTACGGTGGCGCGGCTTGCAAAAGAGAAAAATCTGGAGTTTCTGTTCCATGTACTTTCAGACCGGAAAAAGATAAAAGGAGAATCCGATTTCCGGCTTGTGCTGGTAGGAGAAGGACCCGAGGAAAAACATTTAAGAAAGCTGGCGGCAAAGCTTGATCTGGCGGAGGAGATCTGCTTTGCGGGGCGCGTGCCGAACGCGGAGGTCAAAAATTACTGCCGCGCTTCCGACCTGTTTTTATTTTCATCGCTCTCGGAGACGCAGGGGATCGTGCTGCTCGAGGCGATGGCAGCCGGCACGCCGGTGATCGCGGTGCGGGCGACCGGTGTGGGCGATATTGTGGTGGATGGCGTGAACGGATTTATGACAGGTGTGTCAGAGACAGCGTTCGGGCAAAAGCTGGATGAGGTGCTGAGCCGCCCGCGCAGCGATCTGGAACAGGGGGCGCTGGACACGGCGCGCAGATATCAGGTGCAGGACATCGCCAGATGTGCGGCGGATCACTACAGGGAAGCGATCGCGGTGCATAAATATACAAACGTTGTTTTCAACGAAAAATTCCTATTACACAAAATAAGTGGTATACTGTAATCATGCAGGGAGTACTGCGATCAGAAATACGGCATCGTACAAAAGGACGCCTGCAAGAATGAAAAAGGGGAATGAATGAACATGGAGACATATCACATTTTGATCGTCGAGGACGATAAGGAAATACGGGAGGGGATAGAGATCTATCTGAAAAATCAGGGCTACAGTGTGTCGCAGGCGGCGGACGGTATTGAAGGGCTGCAGCGGATCGAGGCGGAGGAATTTCATCTTGCCATCGTGGATATCATGATGCCGCGGATGGACGGTATCACAATGATGATGAAGGTGCGTGAGAAAGGGTATGAATTTCCGGTCATCATGCTGTCTGCCAAGTCGGAGGAGGTCGATAAGATCATGGGGCTCAATATGGGGGCGGACGACTATGTGACGAAGCCCTTCACGACGATGGAGCTGCTCGCCCGGGTCAACTCGCATCTGCGCCGCTATCAGAGGTATCTCGACGCAGTGACAGAACAGGAAGACCATGACCGGATCCACGTGATCGGCGGCCTTGAACTGAATGAGGACACCGTGGAGGTGGCAGTGGACGGAAATCCGGTGAAGCTGACACCGATCGAGTTCAGGATCTTACTGCTGCTGATGAAAAATCCCGGCAGGGTGTTCAGCGCCGATGAGATCTATGAGCGGGTGTGGAATGAGCAGGCGATCAATACAAACACGATCATGGTGCATGTCAGGAAGATTCGGGAGAAGATCGAGATCAACCCGAACGATCCGAAATATTTGAAGGTGGTGTGGGGTGTTGGATATAAGA
Source organism: Lachnospiraceae bacterium (assembly GCA_021770755.1). Taxonomy (GTDB): domain Bacteria; phylum Bacillota; class Clostridia; order Lachnospirales; family Lachnospiraceae; genus COE1. The sequence continues at coordinate 4,937 of JAETQI010000074.1, read as the reverse complement.
TTGAAAAACAATAAAAAGGCGCTGCGGACGGCGGCTGTGATCGTGACGCTGGCAGCGGCGGCGTTTGCGCTGATCGTTCTGGACTGCAGGTACCAGGTAAGCGATTATTACGCGCGGCGGGGCAGTGATTTTGAGAGTGAGCCGTTTATCGATGTCCTTTTTCAGTGGAATTATGTGCTGTATCCCGAGGTGCTGGAAAAGGGCGGCGAGCGCGTCAGCACAGAAGAGCTGTATCTAAAGTTTGACGAGGAGGAAGTCTCGCAGGTGAATATGGATGATTATTATGGCACCGAGCTTGTATACCAGGGGGGCGGCGAGCAGCTCAGGGCGGAATATCTCTCGGAGATGCAGAACAGCCTGCTGCGCATCGATTCCCTGTACACGACGGAGATCAGTACGAGAATGGACTACTGTGTGATCGACGAGAAGACAGGGACTGTCCTGAAAAATACGGCAAAGGACATAGAACAGCTAAGGGATGAGGAGAATCCGGGGTATGTGTATTACCTGATGGTGTGCTATGACGCAAACGGCAGTATTTCGGACGTGCGCGTCAGCGGCAGCGATTCAGAACAGTTTCTGAAAAGTGCGCAGTTGGTGGCAAACAGCAGCAATTCCCCGCTGCTTGACGACAGACAGAAGGTAATGAACTATGTGCTGGTGAACGAATCTGATGTGGTGGATCATCGGATGACGATCACCCAGAAAAACCCGCGGAATGCTGTTTTTATCTATGCCATGACGGAGAAGCAGAGGGAAAATTTTAGCTGGTTTCCGATCTACCGCTATGATGGATACGATACGGTTTCTGTACAAATGCATATTGGTACAGATGATGTGCAGACAGTGTACGAATATGTCGGCGTGGGGCGCTGGTATCAGCTCTTTCTGGCAGGGATCACTGTGATCGTCGGCATTCTTGCGCGGTATAGGAAGCAGTACATGGCGGATACGGCGGGAACAAGGCGTTGCGCGGAGCTGATCCTGGCGGTCCAGTGGATATTGTTCATAGTATGTTATTCGCTTGTCGTGACGCTTGCTTATGTTGTGAATGAGCTTTATGCTACGATCCCGCCAATCGACTTTCTGATCCTGTTTGGCGTGATGATCGTGGTATTTGGCGCATGGTACTGGTGCCTTTTGAGTATCCGCGGCATTTTTGGCGGAGTGCGTGTCTTTTTCAGAGAGCGGAGCCTGACCTGTCGATACTGGCAGAAGATCAAAAGATTTGCAGGGGAGCGATGTAACAGGTGGAAGGAATCGCTTGCAAGCGTGGATCTGGGAAAGAACACAACAGGATTCTTAAAACGCCTGGTCGTACTGCAGTGCCTGCTTCTGTCCCTGGTATGCTGTTTATGGGGATTTGGCATTTTTCTCATCGTCATTTATTCGATCGCGCTCTATTTCGCCCTGCGGTGGTACATCGCCAGGGTACAGAGAGGATACAGGAATCTGCTGCAGGCGACGAACGCGATCGCGCAGGGGAAGTTTGACAATACCTTTGAGGGTGATTTTGGAATCTTTGAGAGCTATAAAGAAGAGCTGTATCAGATCCAGGGAGGATTCCGCACGGCGGTCGAGGAGGAGGTCAAGAGCCAGCGCATGAAGACGGAGCTGATCACGAACGTCTCGCACGACTTAAAGACGCCGCTGACGGCGATCATCACCTACACAGATCTGCTAAAAGGCGAGAATCTCACCGACGAACAGCGCCGTTCCTACCTGGAAACGCTGGAGCGCAAGTCGCTCAGGCTGAAGGTGCTGATCGAGGATCTGTTTGAGATCAGCAAGGCGAGCAGCGGCAACGTCAGGCTTGAACCTGTCGCTGTGGACATCTGCAACCTCATACGCCAGGTGTACCTTGAGCATGAGGACAGGATGACATCAGCCGGCCTGGAAATACGGTTCGACATGCCGGAGGAGAAGATCATATTGCAGCTTGACAGCCAGAAAACGTACCGGATCTTTGAGAATCTGTATGTCAATATCACAAAGTATGCCCTGCCGAACACGCGCGTCTATGTCCAGGTGAAAGTGAACGCTGCACAGGGGGAGCACGCACCTGCGGGGACGGTTCATATCGAGCTGAAAAATATCTCCGCGCAGGAGCTGACCGTCAATCCGACGGATCTGACAGAGCGCTTTGTCCGAGGCGACGCCTCGCGAAACAGCGAGGGAAGCGGTCTGGGACTGGCGATCGCCAAGAGCTTTACCGAACTGCAGGGTGGAAGGTTTGGCATCGGGATCGATGGCGATCTTTTCAAGGCCGTGATCGAGTGGGGGCTGTGATCCGGGGGACTGTTTCCCCCGTTTGCCCTCATTGACCGGATCATTGGACGATAGAAGTCAGTTTTGCCAGCGTTTCAGTGTCGGAAACCATTCAAGCATGATTTTTCTTGCTTCCTCTTCGCTCATATTGGGGTTAGCAGCAGCCATATTCGGTACACATACCTCGATCATTTCTTCCATCGTACCGTTAAAAGTAAACTTACCGTTTTCAAAACAATACCTGCAGTAATCCTCATTTTTGCTGCCGTCCGCATTTGTTCCGTACAGTTCATCAGTATCTCCCATAGGCATACCGCAGCACTGACAAAATTTCTGGTTCATTTCACTCATTTTCGTTACCTCTTTCTTTCTAAACCGGTGTATAAATTGTCTGTATAGCTGTATTGCTATGGTCATTAGTATAGCACGCATATCCTGACACCTTTTGTCAAGGTTTATTTTTTTCATAAATTTCTTGTGCTTGTGCAGCTAAAACACCTTTTAAATACTTTGGTTCAATGATTTCAACTTGTGCGCCAAACGAAAGCAGATAACCAGTGAGCCATGCATCAACCGGCATTTGGGCACATACCATCAAATCACCGTTTTTTTGATATTCTATTTCTGTTTCGTCAAATTCATCATAAACACGATATGCAATTTCTTTTGAAAACAAAAGGACGATCTGATGGTATGTCTGTTGTATATTGTTTTCTATATCCGGATAGGGTCTTGGCACAAATGTATTCTCTAATAGTTCCAACGCTAATATGCGGTTCAATTTGAATATGCGAAAATCCTGCTTTTCCGTGCAAAATGCTTTCAAATACCATTCTTTTGATTTATAAGATATTTTTAACGGCTGAACGATTCGTTCACTCCGTTTACTGTTAGAGTTTTCATATACGATCTTTATTTCTTTACACTGAATTACCGCTGTTTTCAGCTTTTCGAATTTTGAGTTATCATAAGTACACTTTCCCCAACGTGAAAAATCCACTTCAAGCCAGTTTCTTGTATTTACGTTGAAAAGCGCCGATAACTTTGTCAGCATTTCCTTTCCGCCGGTATAACCTGTGGCTAATATACTTTGCATTGCGGTCAATACTTCCAGCTTCTCATTTTCGGATAATATTGCCCTGTCCAAAATAAAATCCTGCAATAAGTATATACCGCCGTTTCTCCCCGGTTCAGCATAGATTGGGATGCCCGCACTGCTTAATGCTTCTACGTCACGGTAAATTGTCCTTACAGAAACTTCAAATTCCGCTGCTAATTCAGGAGCCGTAGCACGTTTCTTGTCTAAAAGGTAATATAATATTTTGAATAAACGACTATCTGACATCATTTCACCTCCCTAATAAGAATATCACAAAAATCCTGACATAGTTTGACAAGTTTTGTTTTTTTGAATAGTGATCAAGGGGGGGACTTAATTCACACCTAAATAACTTATAATTTCATAATCATTGGCGTAGGTGTGAATGGTAACGCATTAATTCTCAATATCAATACTTTTTTTGTGCTGAATGTGTATGCCTATATGACCGATGCCTAAAATAAGCGTTGCTATTAACATACATACAACCTTTCCGTACATTCCCAACATGAAAAAAGCAATAACTGGCAGCGTTGCCCCGGCAAGGGGTATCCCTAAAAAGCTGCTGTAAAAGTCTGATAACTTGCGCGCACTCCGAAAATAACGTATCCACCATGCTTCATACATTATCATTAAAATAAAAGCTGCGATCAGCCATAAAGACCAAGGTGTCCATTCATGTATATTAAAATCGGTAAATACCAACGAACAGCTACAAGTCAATACTTCTCCCAATCTTTCAAAGAATAGTAAGATTTTGTTCTCCTTTTCAGATGTATACCCGTGTGGCTTTCTTTTTGACCATATTATATTGGGAATAAATAGCATCAATAAAAAGAGTAATCCGATATAAGAAAATCCCAAATTTCCATACATACTATTGTCCTCCAACTAAAAGTTTTCTTGCTTCTTTACACCATTCCAAATACGTCTGATAGGTTTTTATTCCAAACGCTACTGTGAGCAGATAATATCTGTGTGCAGTATCTTCATTCAATTTCTCATTTAATATTTTTTGGGCGTGTAAAAGATAGGGCAATTCTTCTTCAATTTTCTTTTCAAACGCTTCGATATGAATGAGTGCCTGTTCTTCACCCTTTTCACTTCCAAAAAATAGTTTTAGCAATGTTTCATAACGAAGCTCGTCCTTTTCAATAGGTAATGAAAGCCATTTCTTCAAATAATCCCGTCCATTTTCTGTTATGGTATAAATCAGCTTGTTTCGTTTGCTGTTTGTATCGTCCCTTTTCGTCGCCAGACCGCGATGAACCAAATCATTTAAGGCAGGGTATATACTGCCATAGCTCGCACTCCAAAAATATTTGAGAGTGGTATCCATTCGTTTTTTGATTTCATATCCTGTCAATTCCTCATGGCTTAACAAACCTAAAATCACACAATCAATCTTTTTTTCATTTGCCATTTTATTTTTCCTTTCTTTCAATTACGCCAAAATAGGTATTTGCAAAACGTTAAACTCCGCATAAATACAGTAATCTTTTTTCTACAAAATAAAACACCTCCTCACTGATTTATGGTAAAATAGAATTGCCGCAACCATTAACCAATC
>JAETQI010000073.1 GCA_021770755.1 Lachnospiraceae bacterium | reverse complement strand
GATTGGTTAATGGTTGCGGCAATTCTATTTTACCATAAATCAGTGAGGAGGTGTTTTATTTTGTAGAAAAAAGATTACTGTATTTATGCGGAGTTTAACGTTTTGCAAATACCTATAAAGTGATTAGAATGAAAGGAGAATTTTTATGCGTGGTATATTTAGTATCGAAGGACCGGTCATGAACTTTATCACCAAGATTACCTACAGCGCCTACCTGAACATCCTGTGGCTGGTCTGCTGCCTGCCCATTGTCACGATCGGCGCTTCCACGACAGCACTGTTTTATGTGACATTAAAAGTCGCCAAAAACGAGGAGGGCACCAGCCTGACGAAAGCATTTTTCCATTCATTTAAGGCCAATTTCAGGCAGAGCACGGTCATCTGGCTCATCCTGCTCGCTGTGGGGATCGTTCTCGGATTTGACGGCTATATCTTCTACCACATGCGGTTTGAGAACGCTTTCTGGACTGTCGCGACAGCGGTCTTTCTCGTCGCCGTGGTCGCATACGCCATCATTCTGATGTACATATTCCCGCTGCTTGCGCGGTTCGACAACACCGTCAGGGCCATGTTCAAAAATGCCATCATGCTCGGCATGCGCTTCCTGCTCTGCACGGCGGTCATGGCTGCGATCTATTTCGCGATGGCGTTTGTCGTCATCAATGTGTTCACGCCCATCATCATTTTCGGCGAGGGGCTGTGCGCACTGCTCTGCTCCTATCTGCTCTCCAACATTCTGTCGCTCTGCCAGGAAAAACAGGAGGCGGCGGACTGTGCCAACGCGGCGGACACGGCAGGCAATAAAACTGAAACGACTGAAATCAGCGCAGCCGCAGGCTCAGAACATGCATGAGAAAATGAATCCATATAAAAACACTGTCAAACAAAAACCTCAAGACAACGAAAGGCGGAACGAAATTGCGAACACTTCATGACGAAACTCCCAAGACGCCGGACGGCAGTCCGAAACTGCAAACACTTCACGACAAAAACCTCAGAACATTAAAGGGCAGGGCAAAACTGCAGTATATCTGGGATTACTACAAGCTTCCGCTGGCCCTTTTCGGCATCCTGCTGTACGTCCTCATCTATATTCTATACCAGCACTTTACATATAAAGAATGTGTCCTGTACACCGCGCTTGTCAACGTGAATGCCGGGGAGACGCTGACAGAAGGGCTGAGCAGCGGTTTTCTGGATTATATAAACATCAGCCCTGCCCAAAACAAATTAGAACTGTACACGGGACTGTATCTGACAGACGATGACCGGAATGCATACCACCAGTACACCTACGCCTCCCGCATGAAGATCCTTGGCCTGATCGACGGGGAACTGCTCGATGTCGTCCTCATGAACCAGGAGGCGTTTGACGCTTTTTCACAAAACGGCTACCTGCACGACCTCGCAGAAATTCTCCCGCAGGCGGACGAGAGCCTGTATGAGACTGTGAGACCAGACCTTATCGCCAACCTCATCATCCTGGAGGACAACGCAGTCGAGCACCAGTTAGACGCCTCCATCCCCTACGAGGCTGTGACGGAGGAGCACTATTACGGCATTGACTTATCCCGCACACAGCTCATCAGCGCAGCCGGATTTGCGGAGCCGGTCTATCTGGGCATCATCGCAAACACGCCGCGCCTGGACAGCGCTGCGGCTTATATCCGATATCTATTTGCAGAAAACATCGAGCAGGAAAGAACCATCTTCCCTGCCCGTGCACCGGACACCCACGCAGCCGCTATTCGCCATATATCGACTGCATCTTTGTCACGTACAGACTTTCTACCGATATATTCCCATCCGAGAACAACCGGATCCCCTGTGAATCATGATCGCCATAAGCACGCATGGAGATGGATCTCGTATCGTTAAAATAAGCCTCCACCAGGGAGCGGTCGATATAGATCTCCATGCAGAGCTTCCCATCTTCCAGTGAAAGCGGCCCGGATACGTGATTCAGCGAAGCCGCGCTTCCCTTGTTGCTCGTGTCGCCCGCGATCGTTCTTGTCCCGGCATCGTATGTATAGGAAGTCCTGTCAGAATCCCCGTCTGATTTGAGCGAAATGCCAAACGTCCCCGCGTCATCAGCAACAAATACGGCCCTGACATAGAGCATATCTCCCTTCACATCCGCCAGCATATCATTGGCCTGCCCCAGCGTGAGGTTCTGTCCCTCCGCCAACACCGTTCCCTCCAGCGTCTGCAGTGCGTCAATAGGGCTCATCTTTACGTCCGTGCCCGCGTCGTTGAGCCAGAGCTTCCTGGTCAGTCCGACACAGTGTGCCCACCCGGCAGCACCTTCCTCAGCTCCCGTCCGCTGATCCTGCATGATACTGAACACGCACACGTCGCCGCTTGGCGGATCGACAAACACACTCGGTCCGGTAAATACATTGCATCCATAATCAAGCAGCGCGGGATCATTGTCAAAATTCTCATCCGGCGTGAATCTTCCGGTCTCCACGTCAAAATCGCCGATAAAATAATATACCTTGTTGTCAGCAAGGCCTGCGGGCGCGGGCGAGATCATGAAGATATACTTCGTAACCGTTCCCGCCTCGTTGGTAAGCGGCAGAAGGATCGGCAGCTCCCAGCTCGTGCCGTAGGTCATCGGCTGGTCTTCCATCTCATAGACTGGCCCCATATACTTCCAGTCCATGTCGATCGTGCCGTCCGGTTTTACTTCCAAAGTCTCCGTCTCATACAAGATGGCGCTTCCGCCCTCCGACTCCGTGCTCCCAGTACACACGAGCATGCACCAGATATCCCCTTCTTTCCAGATATGGGCATCGCGGAACTCGCCGGTTCTTCCCTGTCCCTCTGTCTGCTGTATGGCAAGTCTGTCGCAGACCACCCAGTCTGTCAGGTCAGGATCGGACAGATCCGCTGGATATGCCGCGCCGATATTCTGGTTAGAGATCAGCCCATCCTTTGCGTAATCGTCATTTCCCGCTGTAAAAAACAGGATCGGAACACCATTTGCATCCATCGCCGCGCCGCCAGACCACACGCCGTCAGGGACAACTGTATTTTCCATCGGCGTGATGGCCTCCCGAACCGGCTTCCAGTGCACCATATCCTCACTCACCAGATGTCCCCAGCAGATATTCCGCCAGTAAGTCCCGACCATGTTATTCTGGTAAAATAAGTGATATGTCCCATTGTAATAAAACGGCGCGTGCGGTTCGTTCATCCAGTGTTGATAAGGACCTCCATGATACTGCGTCTTGTAGATATCCTGTGTCAGGATGTTTTCCATCCAGATATCTTCAAAGGCGATCTCCGGAATCTCTCCGACCTCGATCTGCTCCCCGTCCAGTGACCCCTGGTAAATCTTCAGTTCATCCATGAGGCCGCAGAACATGTTGTAGGTTCCCGCCGCGATCTGTTCCGCGTCGTTATTTTTGCCCACAAGCAGTTTTTTCCTGTCCGCAGGACTGACCGATGCCCCGGCCGGCACTTCCCTCGATCCGATTCTCGTGCCATTCAGATACAGACTCATCTCTCCCATAGCGCCGTCAAAGACCGCAGTCACCAGATTCCATTGGTATTTCTCCAGATTTGCCCCGTCTCCCCAGAGCGTAAACCAGTCCTCCCCGGTCCCGGCTTGAAAACAAAGCCTTCCAAACCGCTGATACCCCAGGAGCATGCCCTGCTTTTTATTTTTGTCATACTGACTGACGATCGCAGTCAGATGCTCCGTTCCATTTTCCGCAGCATTGGGATCATCCCACTCGAAAGCGCGCGGCGCCACCCAGACACTGACAGAAACGGCATCTCCTCCCACACAGATCTCATCGGCACTGTAATCGATATAGGTGGAGCATCCGTCAAACAGCAGGGAGCCGCCCTCTATGCCGCTCTCCCGCCATCCGGGCTCCTTGTTCTCCATGTACGCCGCATTGTTATAGAGGTAATGCACCCTGGCGTCCTGCGCTTTCCCGGCGCTGTCCATCGCCGTCGTTCCACCCTTCTCGTCAAAGGCAAGGTGGAGTATCAGATTTTCCGTATCGCTGCCTGAACTTTTACAGCCAGTACACAAAACGGCGAACGCAGAGAGAAATACCGCCAGATACATACACTTTTTCCTGCAGATTTTCCCGAAATTCAAAACCGCCCGTCTCCTTTCTCTGTAACAAAGATCCTCCTTACACAATCAGATCATATTTCACGATATCCATATTCACCGTACCGTCCGCATAGAACGAGATACCATCCGCGGACTGTCCCGTATACAGGATCGCACTCAGCACCTGTTCCCCGTCATTGACAAACACCTCCACGCTGAAGCGGTCCAGGATCACCCTCAATTTCAGCTCGCCGTTTACGGTATTCACTTTGCTGCGCCGCTGATGGATAATCGCCCTTCTGGATCCGGAGTGCTTTCTGTCCACCTTTAAAATGGATTCCCTCGGTCGGAAGCTCAGCGAAGTCTGGTACTTCTCATTCTGTGCAAACCGGAGCGCAAACTTGTGGTAGAGCATTCCTTCGTCTCCCGGGCGGATCGTCAGCTCGAGATCTACCCTGCGTCCGCGGATCCCTTCCAGCTCCGTTGCCTCCGAAAAAGTAACGTTCTGATAAACCACTTTGTTTGACCGGAACGTCTCCAGTTCACGGAGCGGCGTCTGATACAGTCTGCCATTTCTGACAGAAAGCTCGCGCGGCAGGCTCATCTGACCGAACCACAGCACATCGGTCGTCCGCTGCTGGCAGGTATCCCAGTTCTGCATCCACCCGATCATGACACGGCGCCCGTCCGGCGTGAGCACTGTCTGCGGCGCATAGAAGTCAATGCCATAATCGATGGCCTGGTCGTGCTCTTCGCGAAACGTCCCCGCCTCCTCATCAAAATCGCCGATCAGGCAAAGTGTCCCGTTTCCATTGTGGTACTCAAAGTTTTCCGGAAGCATATCCTGCGGGCTGGTCAGCAGCACCCACTTTCCGTCCAGTTGGAAGAAATCCGGGCACTCCCACATTTTTCCAAACCGGTTATTGTTAGAGGCCAGCACGCTCTTGAATCTCCACTGAAATCCGTCAGGACTCGTATATAATAAGATCTGTCCGCTGCCGTCAGCCGGACGGCTGCCGATCACACAGCAGTACGTGCCATCCTCTTTCCGCCACATCTTGGGATCGCGGAAATCATATCTGCTGCTGCCCTCCGGCAGATCCCTTCTGTCCAGTACGGGATTCTTTTCATACTTCTCGTAATCAATGCCATCCCCCACTGCAAGGCACTGCGTCTGCACCTCCCTGGCCTCCCTGCCGCGCTGGCGTTCCTTCACCACGCCGGTGTACATCAGTAGCTGCCTGCCGTCAGGAAGTGTGACGGCGCTCCCCGAAAAGCACCCGTCCATATCACAGAGCTCGTCGGGAGCCAGCGCAGCCGGCAGATACTCCCAGTGCAGCATGTCCGCGCTGACTGCGTGTCCCCAGTGCATCGGCCCCCAGTGGCAGTCATACGGGTGATACTGATAAAACATATGGTATTTTCCATTGTAATACGAAAACCCGTTGGGATCGTTCATCCACCCCACGCGCGCGGACAGGTGAAAATCCGGGCGCGCCTCCCTGGCGATCTGCTTCTCCATTGTCTCCTCATATTTCCGTGCATCCCGCAAAATATGACTCATCATACAAAATCCTCCATTCTGCCGACAGCCTGTAAATTGACCATCAGCTCCTGCAATCTCATTTCCAAATCCTTTTATGATACTACCTCTGTGAATCAATATCGGAGCAGATATTCTCCACTCCGGTATTGACTCACTATCCATGGCAGCCATACATTGTCTGATATTTTACTCCGCATCCCCTGCAGACGCATAGCGGTCATACGCCGACTGATATACCTCCTGCAGTTTCTCCATGCCGCAGTTGTCCTTCAATGTCGAGAGATAGCTCTCCCACTCCTCATCCGTCGGGCCACCTTCCTTGATCCACAGCCCTTCCTGCTCAGAAACCGTGCTCTCAAAATCCGGTTTATACCGGTCGATCGTATCCAGTTCTTCCTGCGTGAACACACAGTCCACCGGATACGTCACGGCGTTGTCGACATACGGCATCCAGAACTCGTTTAAGTCTGTCAGACGCTCGATCGCGCGATCCTCCATCTTGAATGTCGTGTTGTAGTAATCGCTCAGGATCAGCTTCGGTCCATACACTTCGCACTCGCCTTTCAACTCGCCCGCACTCTTTCCAAACTTTTCCTGCGCCTCCGCGTCCGTGATGCTCAGCCATACCCCGTTGTCATCCTTCTGTGTGAAATACGTGTCGATCGGGCCATACTGGAGCTGCATGACGATCTCAGGATCATACCATTTGTCAAAAAACTTCAGCAGGTTTGCCGGGCTCTTGCAGTCCTTTGTGACGCACAGGTTTCCGCTGTTGATCCCGCCGCCGGTGCGCACTGTGACATTGTGTGTCCCGTCGGGTCCGTCGAGAACCGGCAGGAATACATAATCCTTTGCGTACTCGCCCATCACTTCCTCTATGTACCACCATGTCGCAACACCGACATAGCCCTGTGAGCATTTCGAGATGAGCTGCGTGTCAGACTGGCTGAACATCTCGATATCCATCAGTCCCTCCGCATACCAGTCATGAAAATAGGTGAGCGCCTTGCGGTAGTTGTCTGTCGCACACACGAAATCAACCTTGCCGTCGTCATGCAGCACCAGATCGTTGCAGACATCGTTCGGCCAGTTCGTGAAGCCAAAACCCGCATAAAAGATATTCTGTCCCCAGCACCACTGGTCAAAGCCTGTGCTCATGGGGATCGTGCTTCCCGCATCATTTCCGTAATATTTCGCGCTCATATCATTGTCCTTGAACGCCTTCAGCGCATCGTGCAGTTCGTCCAGCGTCTTTGGCACCTCCAGTCCCAGATCGTCCAGCCATGCCTTGTTGATCATGGAAAATTGCGGAATCGTATATATACTGTAATCCTTGTCTGCACCGATACCTGCAGTTCCCATCTGCTCGCCTGCCGGAAGTCCGTAGATGCCGCCATTGTTCATCGTGATCGCACTGCGGATATTCGGGTTCTCATCGAGGATCCTGCTCAGATTCGGCATATACTCCTCTGTCAGATACGGCGTCAGGTCGATAAACACCCCGTCCTCGCCATAGTTGGTCAGATCATAATTGTTGAAGCCGACGCCCATGAACGCGTCCGGGAGATCGTCGCCCGCGATCTTGATGTTGACCTGCTCCGCCAGGGAATCGCTCATGCAGTTCCACTCGATCTTTATCCCGGCATCTGTCTGCAGTTGGTTCAGGACCTCATTATTGTCATATCCTTTGCTCAGCGCGCTCATGCCGCCCATGACGGTAAAGTCTGTCTGCGACGTGTCACTGCTCGCCGTTCCAGGCTCCACGGCAGTGTCCGCCGCCTTTCCCCCGCCGCAGGCTGTCATCGAGACCACAAGCCCCGCCGCAAGCGTGCCTGAAACCGCTTTTTTCCATAATCCTGTCTTTCTCATAATCATACCCTTCCTTTCTATAATCATACATTTTAAATAAAGCCTATAACCCGGAAGAACGCTGCCCTTTGCGTTCTTCCAAAAACTTAGCAATTCTTAGGACATGTCCTTTATGTCCTTAGAAGCGCTTAGTTTTTTTGTTACCCTTTGACCGCACCGGCCATAAATCCTTTTTCAAAGTATTTCTGCACAAACGGATAGATGACCAGCATCGGCGCCGCCGCTACAATGATCGATGAAAACTTGATCATCTCTGTCAGTTTGTTCAGTTCCGCATAGCCGCCGGAGATCGTGCTCGCCTGGCTTGCGCTCGCCGAACTCTTGATCAGTATGTTTCTGAGGATCAGCGGAAGCGGCGCTTTCTCCTCGCCCGGCAGATAGATCAGTGCCGTAAACCAGTCATTCCAGTATGCAACCATGCTGAACACCACCATGACCGCCATGATCGAGCGGCTGAGCGGCACGACGATCTTGTAAAATGTCGTCCATTTCGAAGCGCCGTCGATCCCTGCCGCCTCGATCATTTCCTTGGGAATGCTGTTCTCAAAGAAGTTTCTCATGATGATCATATTGCCGACGCCGACGCCGCCCGGAAGAAAAAGCGCCCACATGCTGTTCATCAGCCCCGTCTGCTTGACGACCAGATAGGTCGGTACAAGTCCGCCGCCAAAATACATGGTAAAGATAAAGAAAATACTGATGAATTTTCTTCCCGGCAGATCCTTCACGCTGAGCGGATACGCTGACAGATACAGCATCAGCACGGAAAATACGGTACCGATGACGGTATATTTGATGCTGTTTATGTAGCCTGTCACGATACGGGAATCCGCAAATACCGCCTTATACCCGTCCAGCGTAAACTGGCTCGGGAACAGAAACGTCTTTCCCGCATACACATCATACGGATTCGACACGGAAGCAACCAGTATATAATACAGCGGATAAGCGACGATGAACAACGCGGCCGCACAGATCGCAACCAAAATGATGTCACTTGTTCTCTCGGAAAATCCTGTCGTATTGTTTGATCTGGATCTTGTTTTTGCGTTCATGCTGCACCTCCTATACAAAACTCGTGTCTTCAGATATCCTGCCGGCAATCTTGTTGACCACGATCAGCAGAATGATGTTCACCGCCGTGTTGAACAGTCCGACCGCCGTAGAATAGCTGTACTTGGCATTTTCGATACCCTGCTGGTAGACATACACGGCGATGACATCGCTTGTCGCCTTGTTCAAATCCGTCTGCAGCAGCCACACTTTCTCAAACCCGACATTCATCAGACCGCCCGCGCTCATGATCAGGTTCAGCACCATGATAGAGGTCAGCTCAGGAATATCAATGTGGAGGATCCGCTGGAACATCGAGGCGCCGTCCACTTTTGCCGCCTCGTAGAGAGAGGTATCCACATTTGCCAGCGTAGCCATGTACACGATCACACCCCAGCCCGCATCCTGCCAGATCCCGGAGGCGATGTAGATGGTACGGAACGCCGAGGCTTCCGTCAGGAAATCAATGGAAGTGCCCGCGATCAGGTTGACAAGACCGCCCGAAGGACTCAAAAAAATCCTGATCATACCACAGATGACCATCGTCGATATAAAGTGCGGTGCATAGAGCACTGTCTGTGTCAGCCTCTTGAAACGCTGGAACCTCAACTGGTTGAGCATCAGCGCCAGTATGATCGGGATCGGAAAGCCCCACAGCAGGCTAAAGAAGCTCAAGAGCAGTGTGTTCCTGATCATACGCCCGCAGGTCGGCGCCGTGAAGAACCGCTCAAACCACTCCAGTCCTACCCATTCGCTCCCCCACATGCCGCGGCTTGCCTTGTAATCCCTGAAAGCGATCTGGATACCGTACATTGGTATGTACTTGTAGATGACTGTCAGTACGACGGGAACCAGCAGCATCACATACAACTGCCAGTTGTCGCGTATCCGCCGCCGCAATGGTTTTCCGGTCGCCATCGCTGGTCTCGCATGCGCCGATATTGCCGCGGCAGGATTCTCAGTTTTCGATTTCTTGCTCATATCTTTCTCCTTTCTTATTTGGAAATTCTGGAAACTTAAAAACCTGAAAACTTGAAAAGCAAACTCTGTTTCATGAAATTTGTGTAAATATTCGATGCTTATGTGAAGTGATTTTATTTTTGTTTTCACGAAACGTTATTTACTGCTGAAATCAGATTATCACTTTATTTATTTTCAGTCAATATATTTTTAAGATTTTTTCAGCTTACTGGACTTGTTTATCTGTTTTATACAGTTTATTTTGTGCAGTTTGTATATATTTTCGCCCGCATTTTTCACGAAACGTTTCGCATAACCACTTCAAAATCCTCTTTACAAAATCTCCATTATGAATTATAATCATAATCAAAGCATTTTAAATGGTGTACTGCCGCCCATGTATTTACGCATATTTTCACACCACATATTTCATCATAACCGAAAGGGGACTTTTCGATATGAAAATAGAATCTGTAAAAAAGGAATCTTCCGCCCCCACCATGAAAGATGTCGCCCGCGAGGCCGGCGTTGCCCTTGGCACTGTCTCCAAGGTTGTCAACGGCCTGCCTGTAGGCGATTCCTACAAGATCCGTGTGGAGGACGCGATCCGGAAACTAAACTATCAGGTCAACAGCTACGCACAGGGACTGAAGGCAAACAAGACCTACACCGTCGCCTTATTGATACCAAACACGACAGAACCATTTTTTGCCGCGCTCGCCTACCATATCAACATTGTGCTCATGCGTCAGAAGTACCGCATGCTGCTGTGCTGCACGGACTCTGATTCCGCGCTGGAGCAGGAATACATCACGATGGCACAGCAGAACAAGGTGGACGGCATTATCGGCATTACATATAGTCCAAACCTGATCATCGAGGAAAATACGCCCTTTGTCGCCATCGACCGCTCCATCGGCACCGGCATCCCCTGCGTTGCCAGCGACAACTTCGGCGGAGGGCAGCTCGCCGCCGAAAAACTCGCAGATCTCGGCTGCAAAAATGTCGCCTTTCTGCGGATCGGCTCTTCCCTGTCCAATGAACCCAACAAGCGGAAAGCCGGTTTTGAAAATGGCTGCCTCGCGCGCGGTCTTCATTATGAGATGAAAATACTTGACGACAACAAACCTTACGAGGAGTTTGAGACCTTTCTCTCAGAGCATATCCATGGCGGAAGCCTGTCCTTTGACGGAATCTTCTGCGTGACAGACCGCCTTGCCTACTCGGTGATACAGACACTGCGCCGCCTGAACCAGCGCGTTCCGGAAGATGTACAGATCATTGGATATGACGGCGTCCGCCTTTTCGGCAACATAGATTACGTATGCTCCACCATCGTACAGCCCCTGCCGGAGATGGCCGAGATGTGTGTCGAGCTGCTCCTGCGGGAAAACATGAAGGCAAAACCTCCGCTTGTCTGCCTTCCGGTCACTTACGCCTACGGGGGGACCACGGTCGAAAATACCAGGGAACAACAATGATGCAGAAACAGGACCGCATCTGGGGAAAATATCTGTCCATGCTGTGAGGAGTGATATGACATGCGTATCGGAAACTTAGAAGACTTAGAAGTCATGAAAAAGACGAAAAAGTTGGAAAATGAAAATATAGAAACTTCTGATAACCTGATCCAACTCATACAGGCACAGGAACAAAAAGACCTGAAAAAATCAGAAAAATGGAAAAACTGGTGGCACTACTATAAATGGTATGTCATATGCGGCATTATCCTGTCAGGAATCGCCTGCGATCTGGCAGGAAATGCACTGGGACTGTGGCAGCCCGCCCCCGATTTTCAGATCGCCTATGTCGGCGAGACAGCCCTCCCGGAAGAGACCATAAACGCACTGGAAAACGCATTCGCTGCGCTGGACAGGGATCTGGGACTGGATCTTGATTTTAACGGGGACGGAAAGGTCACTGTGAAGATTCACCAGTACGCCGGCAGCGGCCAGACTCCCGACAGTGACGCGCGCTATTACCAGACCGCTTCCGAAATCTCCCTGATCGGTGATATCTCGGACTGCGACAGTTACTTTTTTCTGCTGGAAGATCCTGACAGCTTCCAGCGGGAACACCAGCTACTCGCCAATCCCGACGGAAGCTGTCCCGACAGCGCAGACAATACCACCGCAGACAAAGTCCTCCTGTGGTCGGACTGCCCCGCCCTCTCCAGTCTGGAATTAGGCTCCTTCTCTGTCAGCCTGTCCGGACAGCGCATGACCGGCGACAACCAGGAACTGCTTGCAGATTTTTATATCGGAAGGCGCTGCTTCTATACTGATACCATGACAGAGAACGCGGAGCAGTGCAGTGCATTATGGGATCTGCTCTCGGACTGTATGTTCTAAAAAACCGTTCCTGCCACGAGTCTTCACACTGTAAAGGAGAATGATATCATGAGATCCACATTTAAATCCGCGCGATGCCTGTTCTGTCTGCTCTGCCTGCTCACAACAATCCCCGGCTGTTCATCGATCCCGTCCGCCATAGAAAAAGAGCCCGTCGAAAATACAGCCTTCCTGGAGGTCGGCAGACACCTCGAAGTCAACAACACCGACGACAGCCTGATCCTCTACGATTACAAGGAGGCGCTCGCCGGCGACGGGCTGTACTATGCATCATGGAGGATCGGGGACGCCATCCCCTACGAGAACAGCGACGGCGACACAGTCGATCTGTATGATGCCCAGCTCTACCTGCTGCTGGGCGAATTTACCAGCAGCGAAAAGGCACAGGACAACCGGAACGAATGGCTCGAAAAAGCACGATCCCATTATGAGATCTCATCCGAGGAGGAGGCTGCTTACAATGAACAGCCCTATCTGATGATCACGTACACCTTTCCGGGCGAAAACCATCCCTATGCCCGCGGCGTATCCGCCTTCGGCATCTATGGAAACAGCGCGATCTGTATCGAACTGACCTGTCAGGAAGATTTTGCGGGAGATCTGCAGGCAGTATTAACGAACTTTCTGGAGAACTGTACCTATCACGAATGATAACATCACGCGCTCAATACCCTTTGCCAAAATCGATCCTGTTCATCTTAGGCGCATTCATGCTGTCCCGTTTCAGATTTTCGCAGAATATGTCCAGGATCCTCTTTCTCGTAAACAGGTTCTCTCCCCAGCTAATCCCCGAGACATGCGGCGTCAATACCACATTCTCCATATGCCGGAGCGGGTGCTCTTCGGGCAAAGGCTCCGGCTCTGTCACATCGAGAACTGCACCTCTGAGCAAACCTTTCTGCAGGGCATGCGTCAATTCGTCCGTATTCACGACAAATCCGCGTCCGACATTTACAAGTATGGCGTCCGGCTTCATCTGCCTGATCCGCTCCGCATCAAACAGCCCCGCTGTTTCCGCCGTACCCGGAAGTGCGATGACGACCACATCGGCATCCTGTAACTGCGCGTCAACACGGTCTATTGTATATATTTCGTCAAAGGGCAGATGCCTGTTGCCAGAAGCGCGGCAGATCCCGACCGTATAAGCCCCGAAGCATCTAAGCTTTTTTGCCGTTTCCTGCCCGATATTTCCCGTTCCTAAAATAAGCGCCCGCTTCCCCTCCAATGTATCGTCGCCCTTGATCCGGTTCCAGCCGCCGCTTTGCATCTGCGCACGATATGAGAACAGATTTTTATATAATGCGAGGATTCCGGAAACAATATATTCCGAAATGACACATCCGTAAGCACCAGAAGCGCTAGTCAGCGTGATATGATCCGGAAAATCCGCATCAGAAGTATATTGGTTGGCGCCTGCCCAGGTCATCTGGATCCATCTGAGATGTCTCATGACACGGATCGTACTGTGCTGCGGCTCACCGAGTACGATCTCTATATCCGCGCATTCCCCGCTTTCCAGCAGTTCTTTCTCATCGTCAAAAAACAATACCCTGTCCTCTTTTCCGACTGATGATAGGATCTGATTTTTCTCACATTCCAGACATTTCTTTGTCACGGCAATCATTCGCATCGTTATTTCCCTCCCCGGAATCTCATTTTTTCCATTTTATCATATCGTGTTCCAACATTCCACCAAATATTGCCCTCCACTCGTCCGCCAAAATAACGAAAAGCTTTAGCTTTTCCCTTTATCAATTTGTGTGCAAATGGATTTTCCAAAAACGATTGACATTTGCGGGGTATTTATTATATTGTGGAATTGCACAATAATGATTATAGAAAGAAGTCGCTATAAGATGGAGACTCAGAGGAGCAATTCATTATGAGACAAAACGTATTGATCGCACCGGGCGCACATGTCATCGGCGATGTCCGTCTGGGCGAAAACACAGGTATCTGGTACAATGCCGTCATCCGCGGTGATACCAACTCAATCACGATCGGGGACAACAGCAATGTACAGGACAACACCACCATACACACCGACGCCGACTATCAGGTCCATATCGGAAACGGCGTCACGATCGGCCACAACGCCGTCGTCCACGGATGCACGATCGGGGACAACACTGTCATCGGCATGGGCAGCATCGTCTTAAGCGGCGCGGTGATCGGCAGCAACTGTATCATAGGCGCAGGCTCACTCGTCACTGGAAAAACACGGATCCCTGACAATTCGCTCGCCTTCGGAAATCCCGCAAAAGTTGTCCGCGCTGTCACTGCAGACGAGATCCGCTCCAATCAGCAAAACGCTGCGCACTATGTTCAGCTCCTGAAAGGATATACTGTGTCGAACTAACGTGTATTCTATTCATCAGGATCCGAAAAAAATGTCCGTTCTGACGTCAGGTTCCGCAGCCCCCAGCAGCCCAGGATATCCGCCTCGCTGTCGAATCTGTGGCGGTCGTGCATCCAGGACTGGAACTCCAACTCACCGTACAGCTCTGTTCCCGGCTCATGCCCGACGGCATCCGGACTGTATAGGATAAACTGTGCCCCCGGTTCAAGTGCCTTCCAGTCGAGATCGTCGAAACCATACGGCTCACTGGAAACATAGTGGATCGTGTAGCCCTCCTCTGTCACATCCCACTCTTCCCCGACACTGTGATCAGTGTCCAGCTCCAGCGCCTCCATTGTCAGAAGCCAGGAGTTGTCGGTGATCCTTCCCACCTGTCCGAACTGTCCATGGAATTGACAGACGTATATCGTATCATAATCGGCATCGGCATAATCCCCCACAAAACTGCCATCTGGGTTCAGTGTGATCACCGTCATCCACGCCCCCGCGCCGCTGTAGAAGGACATCTCCAAAGGCTCCGTGATCGGCATGCCGTCCACTTCCTCGATGATCATCGGCTTCTGTACCGCTGTCATTGCAGTCTGATAAGCGCGCAGATTCTCCTGCAAGGTTTTGCTCTCATCCCTGACAAATGCCGGCGGCTCCTGGCTATCCATCCACCACAGGCTGTCATAAAGCCTCCCTTCCTTCTCGAAAGTATCCCGCAGATCACTGTCCGTGTTCAACAGTTGAACACTCTGAGCGAGCAATCCATTAATCTCGTCCATAAAATCCGCGATCGCATCCGCATCAAAATCCTCATGAATAGAAGTACCAAAATTGATATCAAATTCAACATAATCACGATGTACTGTCTTTTCCTTGTTATTCGCAAATGTTAGCAGCTCATACTCATATGTGCAGACACCCTGGTACATCGTCGGGCGGTAGCGCAGCAGATAGTCCTCCCCGTCCAGCGTACACAGGAATACGCTGTTTTGCCCTGTGTGTGCGAAATATCCTTCTTCCTGACAGACCAACACATCCTTCTCCCAGATCTCCAGCCGCTGCCCCTGTCCGTCATCCAGATCTGTCAGGCACACTTCCTCGGCTGTGCCGTTATGATTTAAGTCCGGTGTGATGGACGCTGTCGCAGTGTCTTTTGCCTCTTGTCCTTCTGTCTCCTGATCCTGCGCCCCGACGTCAGACAAATCCTGTGCGGTAGTCTCTGCCGCCATCCCCTCACTGCTCTCTATCACATTTTCCGCTTCTTCTGCTTTCCCTGCACGTCCATCGGCACACGCACTGGTCAATGCCATTGCCAGGAGTATTCCTGTCATTATGTAACAACTCTTCTTTTTCATCATTCCACCTCAAAAATCAGGAGCAGATCGTTTCCATAATCAATTAGCGAGCGGCAGTGAGCAGATTTTGTCCTCCTCGACCCACCACTTGATCACCTCGGGTGTGCCGTCCTCCCTCCATGTGATCAAAAACTGTGCCGTGGCGACATTATGTACCGTTCCACCCTCGCCGTTCAGATACTCCGAAGCCTGCAATACCTTTTTCCCTTCGTATTGCACTGCGCGCAGGTTGTAAAAGCCACGCACCTCGCCGCCCACCACCTCCGCAGTCTCCGGCAGACTCCAGTCCTCGATATTTTGCCCGCGGAAGGCGATCTTCTCGTCAAAATAAGGACAGTACGCGG
Source organism: Lachnospiraceae bacterium (assembly GCA_021770755.1). Taxonomy (GTDB): domain Bacteria; phylum Bacillota; class Clostridia; order Lachnospirales; family Lachnospiraceae; genus COE1. The sequence goes on along the minus strand of JAETQI010000073.1, from coordinate 2,743 downwards.
TGTACCGGCCTGCCTCCGGCTCCTGATAAACCTCAACACCGATCCCAAAATCATAATCAACGGTGAAGTCAGACGGCAGATTCATCCGTTCTATATGATTTTTAACACCCTCTTCCCTGTTTTGTCTGCGATTCCCTCCGTTGTCCGTTTCGCTGTCCTGTTCCGCCGCATCTGCGGACGGCTTCCTGTATTTAAAAACCGCCTTGTAGGAATCTCCCACCGCGCCGCATCCCGTTCCCTGTGCGCTGAACACGATCTCCACATTTTCATCATTGTCAATGTCATCCCAGAATACATCGAACCAGCCGTAATACGAGCAGTACTCCTCGGCAAAACAATAGGGCTCGTCCTCATTCATATAGATCCAAAGCGCACCGGAACCGTAAAACGGCATTTCCTGCGCGTCCAGCACCATGACCAGCATATCTGTCTGACCATTTCCGTCAATATCATCCATCCGAAGCCCCGTGAATGCCATTGCCCCACCCTGAAAAATGTCGTCCTCCGTCAGCATCTGCACATACTTTGCCGCCTCCTCCCACGCAATCCCCTGCTCCTTTGCCGCCTCGTAAAACCGATCTACGTTCTCCTGCATCTGTTGTTCCTGAGAATGTTCTACCGCTGTCTCCGACGCCTGTGCAGATGACTCTTCCTCTGTTTCCTCCGTCCGCTGCTGCGCCGTCTCAACAGCTTCCACAGCGGTATGCTCAGACAGCCCTGCGGATAACTCCGCGTCCGGATCCGGCGCACAGCCGAAAGCGATGCCCGCACAGAATACTGTCAGCCATATATATTTCACTTTTGCAACTCTTTTTTTCATGCTTTTCTATTTCCTCCTGGGTAACACCATATATTCCCGAAAGTATATACTCTTATTCGCGCCGCGTTCCTTCCTTCAAGCAGGAATACTGATACTATTTCATAACAGGCGCTCATTCACTATCCATTTTACAGAGGAAATGCATCATGATTGTATCAGAAATGCATCAAAGTTGCATCATGATCCTGTTTCGAAGCTGTTTTGTCAGAAATCCAGCTCTTCCCACGGAACGACAAACAGGTAATCCCCCGCCGCACCGCAGTCGACCGCATACCGCTCATAATAGATTCCGATACCTTCCGGGAACAGGAAAAACTTCTCCGGGTCAAACTCTTCTGCCAGCTTATTTTCCTCACGCAGGAAAAACCAGATATTCCCATCTCTTTCCAGACACTTACAGGCAGACGCTGTGAGCCTTGCGGACGCCTCCTGCCAGGTCATTCCAAGCAGCTCCTCCAGCGAAACCGCCTCCCCTGTCTGCCAGTCAAACGTAACCGGCTCCTGAACCGTCCAGATGCGTATCCCGTCGGAATAACCGCCCCTGTACTTTGCCACCGTGATATATCGCTCCCCAATATAGACATAATCGTAATCCGTCATCTGATAATATGAGAATCTGCCCGTCTCCTCGTCAAGTATCTGAAAAAAAGCTTCCTGATCTGTCTGCGCCTCCTGACAGGCATGCCGGAAATACTGATTGATCTTCTTATAACCCGGAATCCTGCTGTTAAACTGGGGAAGGCATATCTGATAAACGCCGTATCCTTCCCCATTCTCCCCCACAGTATGATCTGCCTCATACACCAGGTCGTCTGACAGATATGCCTCATATCCCTCTGTGCTCACCAGCACAGACTTCACACTATTCAGCTCTCCGTACTCGATGTTTCGGGCTGGCAGTGTTCCGGGTATCCGATCCGGATCCTCCCATTGCTCTGCCCCCTTGTCATCTGTCAGCCGGAACCATTGGCACCCTTCATTTTCCGAGACATATTGCCGGAAAAAGACGCCGCGCCCAGTTGCAAACAGATCCGACATCCAGCACGCGTCCGCGTCCTCACTTGGATACTCATATCGATAGACTTCCTCGCTGCTGCCATCCTCCCGGTCGATCCGGTTGATCGCCACCCTGTACAAATCCCCTTCCATTCCTTTACACAAAGTGTAAATGCGATCGTCATAAATACAGAACTCCGTGGATTCGGGAACCCGGAAGGAATCTGTCTCTCCATCCCGCAGTGAAAAACGATAGATCTTTTCACCTTCGTCACAGGCCCCTATGTAAAAAATCGCGCCTTCATAAACAAGAAAATCGATCCCGATCCCAAGACGGCACAGCTCCTCCTCGTTCTGACCGTCAAGATCCATCCGGCTGACAACCGTATTCTTTTCCTTCCATTTCCAGCAGTAAACCTGCCCTGTATAACGGACATTCTGATCGTCGCCATCACTCAGCACATACTGCCGCACCTCTGCGGCGATCAGCTCTCTCCGCAAACCGTCTCTATCCGTCCGGTACAAGAAATCATCTTCGAACTCCGACGGTTCCTCCGTCACCAGCCCCCGCGTATCATATTCCGCATGGTACGTGTCGCAGAAGTAAACATATTCCGCACTGATCTGCAGCCGGTTTCCACTGTCGCACAGCTTCGTCAGTCCAGTGCCGTCCGTCTTCACCCGATAGATCCCATACCCGTCCGTCTGGTTGATAAAAAAGACTTCATCATCCTGCACGCAGATGCTTCCCGCATGCGCCCTTACCAGACACTGCGGCTCGCTACCGTCCTCCTTGCAGCGATACAGATAATAGGCGTTTGCAAAACGCCAAACCCCACATAAATACGGCATATTTTTTTCTACAAAATAAAACACCTCCTCACTGATTTATGGTAAAATAGAGTTGCAACCACCATTAACCAATCC
>JAETQI010000072.1 GCA_021770755.1 Lachnospiraceae bacterium | reverse complement strand
TTTGAAAAATGCTTTCTGTCAGATGTGCGTCACAGTTTGTGGGAGATTTGTGCCGAATGAAGGAGGCATAGCGGGCTATGTTGACTGAATTCGGTGCAAATATCACGCAAAGTGGGGCGTACAGATGGCGGGAATGATTTTTCAAACACGCTCTAGGATCATAGTAAAGCATAAGGTTCAAGAAACCAGTAAAGAAATCAGTCAAGATTTGGTAAAGATTTTCTGAAATTCAGAGGTTCAGGCGGAACCCGATCCCCCAGACCGCCTCGATGCAGTCCGCTTCGCCGATCTCTGCAAGTTTCCTCCTGAGATTGCTGATATGCTGCTTCAATGAACTGTCGGTGCAGTCCGGCGTGTCCGCACTGATGCAGTCGAGGATCGCGGCCTTGGAGAAAACCTGTCCGGCATTCTGCATCAGCAGGCGCAGAATCGCAAACTCTGTCCGTGTCAGACGAACTGACGCGCCGTCTGACACCAATGCCGTTTTTGTGTTCTCAAGCCGCGCGCTCACCGGCTTTTTTGATGAAATTTCGCGCAGCACAAGGTCGAGCGTGAGATCTCCCACGGACAGTTTTCCCTCATCCTGACCTTTGCAATAATCTCCGCCTTGTCCCGCACCCGCAGACACATCACGCTTCCGTAACTGCACCGTGATGCGGGCGAGCAACTCCCTGATCGCAAACGGCTTTGTGATGTAGTCCGCCGCGCCGCCAAGCAATGCCTCCACCTTGTCGTCCACACCAACCTTCGCGCTGATCACGATGACTGGGATATCTGGGACATCCCTGCTATCCCGGATATCCCGGATCTGCGGCAGGAGCGCCTCCCCGGTCATGCCGGGCAGCATCAGATCCAGCAGGATCAGATCCAGCTCCTGCCTGGCTTTCTGATCCGCCAGCAGATACTGCGCCTCCGTGCCCGAATACGCGCGGCAGGTCCGATACCCCTCCCTGCGGAGGCTCTCCTCGATGATGTCCCCGATGTGCACATCATCCTCTATGATCGCGATCATCTTCTTTCTCATAATTTCAGCACCCTTCGGTCATACGTCATGATACCGTTGGTCTCCTCCTCGATATCGGTAAGCTGTGTGTACACCGACGCGCACAGCCCTTCCTTTTTCAGATCCTCCACTCGCCGGTCAAGCGCAGCATATGCATCCCGCAGCGCTTCCATATCGCTGTGGCTTCCATATCCAAAATAATTATCGGAATACATGTGCCCCTCCACCGCATGGGATATCCCCCCAAACTCCGATATGACATACGGCTTTTTGCTCTTTTTGGCGATCAGCTCAAAGAAATAGATATGCTCGCTCTTCACATCGCCTGCATCCTGGTCAAACCAGCCGCTGTGGGCGTCAATGATGCGCGTACTGTCGATATCGCGCACCATATCAGTGTTCTCCTTCGCATCAAACTGCCCCCATCCTTCATTGAAGAGCACCCACATGCAGATCGATGTGCAGTTGTAGAGCTGCTTCACGGTCTCGACGCACTCCTTCTTCCACTCCTCCCTGCCGTTTTTGTCCGCCCTGGACATATAGGCATAGTCGTTGTCGCGCTTGCGGCGGAGCGGGAACAGGACAGTCGGGATATAGCAGGTCTTGACCAGGTTGTAAGTTGTTCCGCCGTTGATCATATCCTGCCAGACGAGCATCCCAAGCCTGTCGCAGTGGTAGTACCAGCGCATGGGTTCTATCTTGCAATGCTTCCGTATCATATTAAATCCCTTCGCCTTTGCCGTTTCGATATCAAAGATCATCGCCTCGTCGCTCACCGGCGTCATCAGGCTCTCGGGATAATAGCCCTGGTCGAGGATCCCCTTCTGAAAATAGGGCCTGTGGTTCAGACAGAGCCTGGGGATCCCGTCCCTGTCCGGCTCTGCCGTAAAGCACCGCATGCCAAAATAACTCTCCACCATGTCCTCGCCGTAAACGATCCTGAGCTCATACAGAAATGGATCTTCCGGCGTCCAGCTCTTCTTGTCCGGCACGTCCATCGTAATCGAAGCCTTTTCCTCCGCCGTAACGACTGTCCTCTTCTCACCAGCGATATGATTTCTGTCAAACAGAAGGATCTTGCATGGGATCTCTGTCGTATCCGCATTCTCGCTGGAAATATCCGTCCCAAAAAGCGCCGCCTTATCAGAGTCGGGCGCTGCCTTCCCGGAGATCACCTGATTGGAAGTCACTTCGATGACAACCCTGTCATGATCATAATCCGGCGTGATGCGCAGTTCCCGGATATAGATCTCCGGCACCCACTCGCACCACACCGTCTGCCACAGACCGCTCTGCGCAGTATAGAACATGCCGCCGTTTTTGAGCATCTGCTTGCCTCTGCCATGGTACGAAGTATCGCTCCTGTCCTGCACACAGAGGCGCAGGGTGTTCCTGCCCGTCTGTATGCAGGAGGTAATGTCAAGCGTGAACGCCTGATAGCCGCCCGAGTGCGTCCCTGCCAGCTCATCATTCACATAGACGCGGCACCGCTCGTCGCAGGCGCCAAAATTCAGGAGCAGCCGCTTCCCCGCCGGGATCCTGTCGATCTCGAGCCTGCGCTCATACCACAGGTACTCGTCCGGTTTCAACTGGCGGTTCACGCCGGACAACTCTGTCTCCGGCGAGAACGGCACGCGGATCTCTCCGTCCCACATCACAGGTCTTGTGTCATCACCCGTGACCGCATACTTCCAGATACCGTTCAGGATCGTATGATTCCTCCTCACCATCTGCGGTCTCGGATACTCTGTCAGCACGACCTCTGCCTGCTCCTGCGCGATGCGCTCTCCCCACGGCGTGAACAACTGGCGGTGCGTCCCGCCCCCCTTGTCCAAAATCTTATTTAATTGAAGTGTCTCGAACATTTCCCTGATTTTCATATATGATCCTCTCTTACCAATGCAGCATCACACTGCTCTTCTGGTTTCCCGACCCAAACGATGTATCATACAAAAACTTAAAATTCACATAAGCTAACTAATAACAGTATACTCTGATTATGCACCAATGACAAGGCTGGAATCGTTTGGATTCCAAAAACAGGTTGACATCAGTCAACCTGTTTGCTATACTAAAATTGTTCGACACAAGTAACACTAGTATGTTCAATCCCGCTCTTGAAAAAGGAGACCGGTAACCATGATAGACCATATCATAACCTCAACCCTGCTGATCCTGTTCCTCTTGCTTCTCTCAGCCCTGTTGGAAAAGCGGATCGATCCATGCCTGAAATACGCGCTGTGGCTGCTGGCAGTCGTCAAATTATTGATCCCCCTGCCCGCCTTCGAGACACATATGAGCGTTCTCAATCTTGTAGATCAGACTGCTCTGGAAAGCGGAGATACAGACTACCGCCCCGGCGCACACACAGACACAGCGCTGACACAAAGCGGCACTCCTGACGCCTCTGCCTCAGATCAGAATCTTGAGCAGAATGCTCTGGATCAGAAAACCTCGGATCAGAAAAACTCAGATCCGAATAATTTGAATCAAAACGTTTTAAATCCAGCATTTTTGGATCAGAATGCCTCAGATCAACAGACTGCGCCGATTTCCTTTTTCCAAATATCAGTGATCCTCACTGCACTGTGGATCGCAGGCATTCTTCTGTGCGGCGGGATCTTTCTGTGGAGTGCCGTCCGTTTTCGAAGCTGGCTGCTGCATGATCGGATTCTGACGGGAAGATATAGAGACAAGCTTCCTATTTTTGAGATAGACGGACTTGGCACGCCCTGCCTGACCGGAGTCTTTGCCCCCGCGATCTATATCGACAGGAAAGCTCATTTTGACGAAGAACAGCTTGCCTACATATTGGCACACGAATACACGCATTTCAGACACAGGGATCACCTCTGGACTGTAGTAAGATGCATCTGTATATGCATATACTGGTACAATCCCTTTGTGTGGCTGGCGGCATACCGGTCCGCAAACGACTGTGAGCTTGCCTGCGACGCCGGCACCCTGAAACGCATCGGGGAAGAAAACCACATCCAGTATGCCAGGACGCTGATCCTGGCTGCCGAAATGCTGTCGCAGACGCCAGGTATGCGCATGGCAGGATACCGGACCGGCGCCGCAGGAGGTATGCAAGAAATGAAGAAAAGGATCCGTCTGATAAAAAACAGACCCCGCACCAGGATCGCCACGCTGGCAGCAACACTTGTTCTCTGCTGCGGCATCGTCGGGTGCACTTATGGCAGTGCCGTACATGACGGCGGTACACAGGATCCGCCCGGACTGACAGATGACGCACAGCCAGACCCACCGATAACCCGTACCAATACAGAAACTCTTACCAATGCTGAGATCAATACAGAGATCCATATTGAGAATACCATGACAGAATCTGAGACTGAGATCAATACAGAGACCGCAGCAGAACCGGAATCTGCTCAGTCAGAAAGCATGGTCTATCACGGCATCACGCTGTACGCCGACCCGGAATCTGACCAGGTATGTATCGGCGTACAGCCCTCCGAACTCAGGGACCATATGGAATATTTCTATATCCCTTCCGGTGATGTACAGCGCCGGCTGATATCCTTGATGGAGCACACCAGACCCGACTGGCAGGACGATGGCGATCTCTCCGTCATCGTCAAAAAAGGACTGAAAGAAACAGGCTATGAACTGTACTATAAGGGCTACGCCTACACAGTCTTCGAGGGTGGCTATCTCTATACAACCGATCCCGACCCGGAACATGACTTTGCAGAATCCCTTGTCCGCAACGAAGCGCTCTGCGACCTTGTACGGCAGGTCCTGTCAGATGAGCTCGGCTATGAACAGGTCGACATCACACAGATCCATGATATCGTATCCGCAAAACTGGATGTGCGCAGTATCTTCACAGACTGGAAATTTTACAGCCAGACCATCACCGATCAGAAGATCCTTGCGCTATTCGAAGACTGGTTCTCCAACGCGACTTACATCTTATGGGGCGCCGGCTGCGGCAATGAAAATGCCTGCCTGGAGCTGACCCTCGCCGACGGAAACGTCATCAGGTTGTCCATGGCGACCGATAGCTGTCCCAATTTTGGCGTCAACGGCGTCTACTATGACTACAGACCGAAGGCTTCCTGGGGTAATACGGAATTTTACCAGTACTTTGACGAGATTCCATGGAAATGGACATTATAAAAAATCCCGTTTCATCTTTTATATAGCAGCTCCACCATGTCACAGACACGTTTTGCGCACGCAAGCAGATCCCCTCTGGACAATGTATAGGAGTGTGATGCATCGTTCAGCGCGGTCAGTATATCATCCTTATCCTCATCGCCGCCGGGCATCACGATATCATTGCCTGCCCTCACACAGCCCGCTGCAGAGGCCGAAGAATATTTTCCGGCATTTTTTCTCATACTGCCCGTTACCCGCCAGTCACTCATGACGATCCCTTCAAAGCCCCACTCATTCCGCAGAACCTGCGTGATCAGAGCCTTACTGCTGCAGGTATGCTCACCGTTCAACAGATTATATGATGTCATGAGTGCATGCGGCTGCGCTCTTTTTACACAGATCTCAAAACCCTTTAAATAAATCTCACGTATGGCTCTCTCATTGACCACACTGTTTGAGAAAAAGCGGTTGGTCTCCTGATTGTTGCACATATAATGCTTGATGGTCGTGCCGCAGCCGGCATGCCGCTGCACACTGGCAGTGATGGCAGCCGATATATTGCCGCTGATCACCGGATCTTCGGAATAATACTCAAAATTCCTGCCGCAGAGCGGAGAGCGCTGTATGTTAAGTCCAGGCGCAAGCCACAGGTTGACACTGAACAGTTCCATCTCACTGCCGACAATATCACCACATACCCCGCACAGCTCCTCGTTCCATGACTGGGCTATCGCAGTGCCGATCGGAATGGCCGTTCCATACTGATAATAGACGTTCTCCCCCGCTTCCTCCACCTGCTTTTCCATTTTCGCCTTCATCCGCTCCATTTCAGGTATTTCCATATACTCTTCCAGACCTGTCGAAAAAGGCATCACTGCGGATCTTGCCATCCCATCCTCTCCGAGTGTATAGCAGGTGCTCAGACGCAGGCCGGCCGGACCATCTGCCATGATCAGGCTCTCCATGCCAATATCATCAAGCCGGTGCGTGGTTTCCCCGGCGGCTCCCGCCACAAGCATACCCGCATTCCCGATCACTCCGCCTGCACCGCATTCGTCTGCGCTCTGATATGCACCGATACACAGATATGCGAGATTCTCATCACTGAGCGATTGTACAAACTCTTTTACAGATCGTTTTCCATTTCGGACATCATCCCATAAGATATGTTCCCCCGATGCCGGATCAGAGGTATCCTCTGAATAAGTATGCCCTACACAGGCAATCCGGTCAGCCTCTATCTTTATCACACATGCCCGTATCATTTCGTCAGCTTCGCCCTCATACGAAACCGGTTCGTTCGAGGGTATCCTCTCTTCAACGACAGATTCCCTGCAGATCCTTCGGACTCTCTCTGTGACAGCATCCCCATCCAGTTCGACAGCCCCTGCAATATGCGTGTTTCTGGAGCAGTTCCCCACCCTGATATAATACCTGCCTTTCTCCAGTACATACGAGGCATTTTCCTCGTCAAAAGATGCCATCGCTGCCGTGGCAAAGGAAATCGACAGCTCCTGCTCTTCATATGGCCTCAGCTCTTTTGTCTTGGCATACGCAGCCAGCTCCTGATACGGCTTATCCAGCCTCCCCTCAGGCGCCGAATAGTACACCTGTACTACTTCCTTACCGGCAAAACTCCCTGTATTTTTCACAGACACGGTTACCGTTATCGTCTCTGTGTCCGCTTTCAGGCTCTTTGGTTCAACCAAGAACGCAGTGTATCCCAGACCATAGCCAAAGGGATAGGCCGGTATTATTCCAGCCTTGTCAAAATAGCGGTATCCTACATAGATCCCCTCTTTGTATAACGTATCATCCAGATCCCCAAAACCATCGGTAGAGGGATACGCCTTCATGCCCGCCCAGGTCATCGTCAGCTTGCCCGACGGATACGCTTTTCCGAGAAGAACATCAGCCAGGGCATCCCCTGTCGATACGCCCAGTTGGCTGACGAGCAGCACTGCCTTGATATCTCCGACCGGAGCGAGATCCACCATCCCTCCCACATTCAGGACCAGGATAAATTTTTCGTACTTATCATTTAATGCGCGGATATCCCTGATCTCCGTTTCTGTCAGCCTGACGTCTCCTGGAACATCTGCACGGTCAGTACCTTCTCCCGAATTGCGCGCCAGTACATACAGCGCAGTATCTCCCCCGCCCTCCAGCGGAAGCTCATAATCCGGTTCCGGAACTACTTTTCCCATGAAGAACAGGAAAGGCGGCATTCCCGAAGTTTTTGCCTTAACCTTCAACTCGTCGGCAAATTCCCGTCTGGCTTTGTCCAAAATCCTATCATAGGCGTCGAGCCACGCCCTGGTAGTGATGTCAAACCCAGCATTTCGGAGTCCTTCCTCCACATTGACAAAATGCCTGACATTGACATCTCCGGATCCGGTACCTCCTTTGACCGTATTTCTGGCGCCGCTTCCATACAGCGCGATCTTCCCCGCCCTGCCAAGGGGCAGCACCCCCTCGTTCCGAAGAAGCACCATGCATTCCGGAGAGATGGATCTGACCACATTGATGTGTTCCCTCTCAAACTGCTGAATCTCTTTCGAGCAAATTCTTTTCATCTGTACCTCCTGTACCGCATGCGTCCTTCGCATGCATATTGATCCTGTATTGATATTCCCCGCTCCCCAGTTCTATGTGCTCCAGCCCGGGCAGTATCAGTGTGGCTGAAGTGTTCGGCGGTATGCTGCACGAGTACTCCAGCACTTCGCCCAGCAGTTTCCACCGGCTCTCGATACGGCCATATGCCGTCTCAAAACCGCCTCCGGCGTTGTCTAAGCCAGATCCTCTACAGATCATCGGACACAATGTAAAATGTTTATATCCCGGCGCACTCTCGTCACGCATGATACCGAGCACCGTCTCATATACCCATGCCAACACAGATCCCAGGGAATAGTGGTTGAACGAATTCATGCTGTTATTGCCTCCGAATCCCTTTTCCAGCGTATATGAATCCCAGCGCTCCCATATGGTCGTCGCTCCCTGTGTGACCGGATAGAGCCATGACGGAAAGTCTGTCTGCAAAAGCAGCCTGTAAGCCAGATCGATGCGCCCTGCGTCTGTCAGCGCCCTGCTCAGAACCCCCGTGCCAAAAAAACCTGTCCCGATCGTGCACCCCAGCTCCTGCGTCTTTCTCACGAGATGTTCAAAGGCTTTTTCTCTATATTCATCGCGGAACATCCCATACGCCAGCGGGAGTGCATAGGAACACTGCGTATCAACGATCCGGCCCTCCAAGTCTCTTGTTTTTCCGGTCACCGGATCCACGAAATGCTCATTCCAATAGTTTTTCGCTTCGTCCTCAAGCTCCTGGAAACAGCGCATGTCCTCATCCCTGTCCAGGGCAGCCGCAAACAGACGCATCAGTCTGCAGTCATATCCATAAAACGCATTCCAGATCAGATGATTGTCCGTCTCCTCTGTCGCGAGCCAGTCTCCGAGCGGGCCGACAAAGCTGTCGCCCGGCATTTTGCACCCTCTGATGTATACCATCCATCTTTTCATGGAATCATAGTATTCGCGGACGATCCTCACATCTCCATACTGCTGGTAAAGCTCCCAGACGATAAGGATCATGGCACTCTCATAGGTGATGCCGCCAAAACCGCCGCCGATCGGCGCGATGTTAGGCAGACGGCCGTCCTTCTCCTGCAGATCCCTGAGATCATCGAGATAACGGAGATAGAACAGCCTGGTATCCGCCTCAAAAGTTGCCGTCCGGCAGAACACGTGCGTGTCGCCGGCCCATCCCATCCGCTCATTTCTCTGCGGACAATCTGTGGGAATACTGATGAAATTGCTCAGCATCGACCATCTGATATTCTCTATGAATCTGTTGAGCAGCCTGTCCGATGTCCCGACCTCCCCTGTGATCCGGGGCACAGACGAAAGCTGTACGCCCTGTACATCAGACAGATCCGGAGCTTTTTCCACACCGCTGACCTCTATGTAACGGAATCCGTGAAATGTAAATCTCGGACAGAAGATCTCTCCCCCCTCATCCCCGCGCAGTGTGTATTTGTCGATGCTTTCAGCATCCCTGTAATTGTCTGTCAGCATAAGGCCGTGCAGGCTGCCATACTCTGGCAGTTCCGGATAGAGCATCTCTGCATAGCGCACGGTGGCGGTCTCACCCGCTTTCCCGCAGAACCGGATGCGCGGCACCCCCGCTATCTCCTGCCCCAGATCATAGATATAAAGTCCTTTTCTAGGCTCGGACACTGATCTTGCATTCAGGACACACACCTCTCTGACCGGTGCATTGATCCCGCCGGCCAGTTTTGCCTGACTGTGATCCACTTTCGGCCATGGTCTGCCAAATCCCGGACGGAGTGTGAATGACTCCCCGATCTCGCATACTTCGATCTCAACAGGCTTCTTCATTCCATCGATCCGAAATCCTGGCTTTGAAAAATCCCTGTATATGTCATATATCCTTCCGTCCAGTTCCTCGCCGTAAAAAAGACCGGCGTATCTGTATGGCCCCTCTCCATAATATTCCCATGTATCCACATCCGTGACGATACCGTCTGTACTGCCGTCACTGTATGTGATCTCCAGACGCGCCAGCACGGATTCTTTATCTCCAAAATAATTGTAATTGCGGACCGCAAATGTCTGCGCATCGCACCACCAGCCGGAGGCCAGTGTGATGCCTATCCCATTTTCACCTTTTTGCAGGCAGTCCGTGACATCATATGTCTGATACTGAATATGCCTGTCATACTGCATGGCGCCGGGGTTCAGCCAGGTATCTGTGACTTCCATGCCGTTGATACGGCAATCGTAGCACCCCCTCGCCGTGATATAAAGCCTGGCCTTCACAAGCTCTTTATTCAAAGAAACGAAAAAATCCCTGCGGAGCATGGGGAGTGAATGACAACTGGTATCAAATATCCTCTGGACGCCATCCCCCGCCCCGGGTGCCTTGATCCTGACGATCTCACTTTGGGGCGCCCTGTAATTGTTCACCACGATATCACCAAACGTAACCGCACACCCTGTCTGCGCATAATATCCGATCTCACACATTCTGGGAAATGTCGTGACATCATTAAATCCCAAAGGATTTAAAGGTCTTGCGGCTACCATTTTCCCACCCATGGGCAGCTTAAACTCTATAGCATCCACAAGGATATGATCGACATACGCATATGCACAGTCCCCCGTCACTTCGATTTTAAGATTATGCGTCTCGTACCTGTTTTCATATGTAATGACCGGCTTTTTTCCGGCATCTCCAAATGCAGTCACGGGAACGACAGCAAACGGGCGGTCCGCCACATCATCCGGTGCATATCCAACCCGGTAGATCTCTATGTTCGCCGGTATATGCGATACATCCAGCACATATCTGATATAATTCTCCCCTGCGATCTCGTACTGGTTCTTTCTGGGATCCAACAGCCTTTCATCATTTGCCCCGAAAACAATCCCCGCCTTTCTGCTGCCGGAATGGAACCTGATATCACAGGAGATCACAAAAACGCCCAGCGTCCTTGCATTCACATACTTTTCCGGCGCCCCGATCCACCTGGCGCCTCCCCATGCTTCCTGTGAGGTGTCTAAAAAGCCTGTCTCGAACCATGCATCCTGGTTCGTATCCTCTCCGCCATCCTCATCCCAGACCTTCACAGTCATATGATAAACTGTTTTCGCCTGAAGCGCTTTGCCCGCGTAGCGAACGCCCGTGGAGCAGTCAGACTCCTGCACGCCCGAATCCCAGACATCCGCGCAGCCCTTTTTACTCCCAACCAATATCTGATACGCTTTCTGCCTGATATTCCTACATCCGTCCTCTGCCTTTAATTTCCATGAAACAGCAGGGCTTGAATCATCAAGCCCCAATGGATCTTCCATATAGTTTATATAAATACGATCGATCATAAATTTTGTATTTTTCACCTGTATCCTCCACTTTCACCCCTTAACACCGCCGACAACAATACCCTTGACAAAATACTTCTGGAAAAACGGGTATATACAAAGGATCGGTATGATCCCGATAACAGCGATCGCCATCCGGATGCCCACACTTGGCAGATTTGCCGCACTGTACGCCGAACCCGCCGCCTGGCCGCTGGACAGAAACTGAATATTGCTGATCATTGTATTTAATATAGCCTGTATACTGTATAAGCTTTCATCTGTCACATAGTACAGACTGTTTGTCCAGTCGTTCCAGTAACGAAGTCCGATCATGAGCCCGATCGTGGCGATCATGGGCTTTGAAAGCGGGATCACGACCTGGAAGAGAACCCTGTACTCCCCTGCTCCGTCCATCCTGGCGGCCTCGATCAGCTCATTTGGAATACTTGCGTTAAAATACGAACGCATCATGATAATGTTGAAGCCATTCATCAACAGGCCAGGTATGATCAGCGCCCATATCGTGTTGCGTATATGGAATGTCTGTGTCCACATCATGTATGTAGGGACAAGTCCGCCATTAAAAAGCATTGTGAAGAACACGAAAAACGAAAAGAATGTCCTCTTCGGCAGCTCCCTGCGCGAAAGCGGATAAGCGAACAGGATGGTCATAAACATGCCAGCCACAGTTCCGACCATGGTGACAAGCACCGTGATCCCATATCCCTTTGTGATCTTTGCGGCACTGCCCATCAGATACTCGTATGACTGAAGGCTGAATCTCGTGGGAATGAAATTATATCCCTCTCGAAGGAGCGTCTCCTCATCGGTGAGCGATGAGGACAGGAGCAGCAGAAACGGCGCAACTGCCGCTATGCACAGCAGGACAAAGATGATATTGAGCAGAGTCTGCCCGATCTTATTTTTTGAAGCCATGATACATCTCCCTTCCTAAAATAATGCGCTGTCAGAATCAACCTTGCGGACGATCAGATTGGCTGTAAGTACCATGAAGAACCCGAGAACCGACTGCAGGAGACCTGCCGCCGACGCCCTTCCCACATCATTGAGCTGGGTCAGCGCCTTATATACGAACACATCTATGGTATCCGTCGCACCAGAGAGCAGTCCCGACCGCATCGGCACCTGATAAAACAGTCCGAAATCAGAATAGAACATACGTCCCATCGCCATGAGGACCAGCGTGATGATCGTCATCCTAAGCCCCGGCAGCGTGATATGCCAGACCTGCTCCCACACGTTGGCTCCATCGATGCTGGCAGCCTCATAAAGCGAAGAATCGATGCCGATCACTGTCGCATAATATACGATACTCGAGTAACCAAATCCACTCCACAGGTGAACCAGCGTGAGGATGAACGGCCAGTACTTTGGCTGCGTATACCAGCTTACGGCAGTCCCCCCAAAGGTTTCGATCAGCTTGTTCAGGAAACCGTTATCCATGCTCAGGAAACCGTACACGATGTAGGAGACCACAACCATGGAGATCAGATAAGGTATCAGGATCAGCGTCTGATAGACCTTCTTGTTTACCTGTCCCCGCAAAAAATTGAGCATGACCGCCACTGTTATCGCAAGCATGTTTCCCAGCAGGATAAAGACAACGTTGTAGAGCAGCGTATTGCGGACAATGTTAAAAGCGTCCTGTGTCTTAAACAAATATGTAAAATTTCCCAGACCCGCCCAGCCGCTTCCCCAGATTCCCTTTGAGTAGTCAAATGACTTGAAGGCCACCACCAGACCTGCCATAGGTATGTAATTGTTGATGACGAGGTAGATCATACCAGGCAACATCATGGAGATCAACGCCAGTGACGTTTTTGTCTTTCCCTTCATGCCGCCCTTTTTCTGCATCTTTGTCAATGTATCTGTCATGTTTTCCCCTCCAAAAGGGGGAATTACGGCCCAAAACCGTATCTTCCCCCCGAATCACTATTACCGGGCTGAAAGGAACGCATCCAGTTGTTCCTGCTTCGCCGATATGATATCGGACAAACCCGCTGCCTCAAGTTCCGCATTTGCCTGCGCTATCGTGCTCTCCACATCCACAGTACCGCACATGAGCGCTGCATAATATTTGTCCATGACATTGCAGCACGCTGTATACTGATTCGCCACGCTGGTGGAATCAAACGCAAATCCAAGGCCTTTCGACTTCATACAGGAATCATTAAATGCGATCAGGTCTTCAAAATAAGCCGGTCCGTTTGCATCGATCGGATGGGCATATCCCGAGTAAGGCAGTACCCATGCGATGGCAGATATATTGTAACCGCCATTCTCCGTGTAGGTTGTCGTGCCATCCTCATTCACGGTATAGTGCGTCCCCTCAATACCGTTCGTAAGCAGCTCGCAGATATCCTGATCGACATAAAACATCTCGAGCGCTTTCCATGCCGCATCCGGCTTCGAACTGTTTGTATTGATCCCATAGCAGAGTTCCGCATAGGAATTCGATACAGCCCATGCATCCACGATCACGGTCCTGATGCATCCTTCGGCGGTGTCAACTGCATAGTTCTCAAGACATGCAACCGCCTTGCCCGCCTGGATCAGCTTTTTGCCATCCTCCGTATTGCTGAGCGCATCCGCCATGCTCAGACCATCGGCATACCACTGTCTGGTGTAGGTGCACAGTTCGGTAAAATCATCTGTCTCGAACAGATTCTTAACAGTGAGATCCTGACCGCAGTCCTCCAGCACTCCGATAAACTTGCTGTCCCCCAGGCCGTCCCATGTCCATCCGCTCACCATGTTGCTTCCTCCCTGGGGAACGATCGCATAGCGGTCCGGGTATGCCTCATGGGCAGCATACAGAAACTCGGATACTTCATCCAGTGTCATGTGCTGGCCGTCCTCTATGCCAAATTCTGCCGCTATCTTCTCGTCAATGTCCAGCCCGCGGGTATTGCCAAAATTCCTCAGATTCGGAATCGCATAGATATGCCCGTTCATACTGGTGCCCTGAAGCTCCGCGTCCGACCACACAGCCTTGAATGCATCAGAAGCATTCTCCACATAATCCTCAAGGGGCAGCGCCTGGTTATTTTTGATAAACGTGGTGAGCGGCGTCGAGTAAAATGCCAGCACATCCACTTCATCAGAGGTCAGGAGCAGATTTGTCTGCTGTGCCCAGTTCCCTACTGCGATAAATTCCAGCGTGACCGTCACACCGTACTTATCCGCGGCGATCTCATTGATGGCGTCCGCGACCATCTGTGAATCATTGATGTCAAATAGAGTCGGTATGGCGACAACCACATTCTGAACCGTCCCCGCACTTCCATCAGAGCCTGCTGCACCCACACCGTCCGAACTGTTTGCCGCACTGCCAGAACCATCACCTGAACCGCCCCCGCACGCTGTAAGTCCCAGCGTCATTGCAGCCGTCAAAACAAATGTCAAAAGCTTTTTCATTTTCATTTTTCCCTCCGTTTTCTTTTGTCAACAGTTGTTTGTTATTAAAAGTATATAAAACAGCGTCCATTCTATCTATAATTTACGTAACTTAAAAATGTTCCTTTTGTGACCTGTATGAGATCCCCAAAAAGAACATTTGCAAAATTTGTTTTTTTATGCGTTTTCATTGTCACTTTTGTGACTTTAATCCACGATACTCCTGAGGCGTATACCCCGTTGCCTGTTTGAATATCTTTGAGAAATGTGAAAAGTTATCATATCCCACCTTGGAAGCAATGATATTGATGGAAAAATTTGAATACTGGAGCAGTTTTTTCGCCTCCCTTATGCGTTCCTTCATCTCGTATGCCTTAAATGTATCGCCATTGTATTTCTTAAAAAGCCTCGAAAAATACTCTTCATTGAAATTCAGGTACTCCGCAACCTCCGCCCGGGATACACTCCGGCTGATATTGTCCCTGATGTATTTTTCAGCAATGCGGATACAGTCCTCATTGCTCCTCACAGGATCCCTTCCGGCATCACCGCCCTCCCAAAAAATATCCGTGCCCCTGCCTGAATCGGACTTCGCCAGAGCATAAGCCCTTGCCAGCCTCTCCAGAGGAAATTCTGTGATCCCGGTCACTTCCGGATAGATGGCTATCTTAAAATCCATGTGTTCATTTATAAAAGAATGAAATCTCTCAATGCCGTCCTTCCACTTCGCAGGTTCCATGTCACTGCTTCCAAACATCTGCATAACACAGAAAAATCCGTCATCAATACAGGCCGCCGAGACGGAATCCTCCCTCCCAAACAGCTCCTCCAGGACATTCCGAAATACCATTTTTAACAGCCCGTCACTCCATACCTCCTTTTCAAACCTTACAATCTGCACCCATATCACACGGAAAAAGAACTTTTCATCCTTCAATCGGTAAATATTCCTGAGCTTATCAAAATATGCAGCAGACTCCTCATATTTTCCCTCCCGATAACGCATAAACATCAGTTCCAGCAGATTGTCACACTGATCCGCCAATAGCCTGGCCTGTTTCACGATCTTCTCTGTGTGGGTGTTCTCCCTTGATCTCTGGGACGCTTTTGCCACCACGCACGCCACCTCCTGGTACCTTGCAGGCTGCAGGATATAATCAAAACCGCCCATTCTGATCGCCTCCTGCGCATAAGCAAACTCCGCATGGGACGTCAGAAATATTCCTATGATATCCGGATAACGTTCCCTGGTCCACTGAAAAAGCTCCAGTCCGCTCTCGCCAGGCATCTCGATATCCGTGAGCAGTATATCGATCTCCACATTTACCATAATCAGTTTCGCCTCCTTGGAGCTCACCGCTGTGCAGACTTCATCGATCCCTGCCGCTGCCCAGTCAATGCTCTTCTTAAGGCTCTCCGTGATCTCCTTCTGATCATCCACCAACAAAAGTCTCATAGACTACCCCCTATCGCATGGAAGCACGATCTCGCTCACTGCTCCGTCACTGTTGTAGAAATTGTACTCTTCCCTGCCCCCATATATAAAGAGACATCTGCGTTTCAGATTATTGATACCGACACTCACACTCTCCTCCTTTGAATCCGCATTGATCTCTTCCAGGATGTGCAGCGGATATCCCACGCCGTTATCCCTCACGGTGATATCAATGAACTTTCCATCCTGTGTCTCAAGCCCATAGATCCTGACAGTGATCTCAAGTCCATTCCGTTCACCGTCCGGCATTGCGTACTTGAAGCTGTTCTCCACAAATGTCTGTATACAGAGTGTCGGCACAGAAATGTTCTCCACCTCTCCCCGCACATCCCAATCGATCACGATATCCCTCCCGTACATTTTTAACTGGATATCTGCATAATTCTTCGTGTACTCAATCTCGGAGGCAAGCGGGACAAGCGTCCTGTTGACCTGCAGGAGATAGCGCAGATGGTACGATAGATGCATGATCAGATCCTGTGTTTTTTCAGTATCCCCCTCCATGGCAAGCATATTGAGCGTCTTTAGCCCGTTGAGATAAAAATGGGGCTTTAGCTGAAGCTGCAGATACTGCATCTGCGCTTTCTGTTTCTCGATGATCTGTTCATAAGAGAGTATCTTCTGTTTCTTTATCTCAGAAACCATGACGTGGAACGCCTCGTTTACCCTCCTGATCTCTTCGAGTCTGGAATCGTGGCTGCAGGCGCTGTCCCAGTTTCCTTCGCTGATCTCATTCATGGTCTCGACAAGCCTCCGCAACGGCAGAAGGATATTTTTCCTGATATACCGGTAAACGAACCCTGCAATGATCAGCGTGCTGAATGTCAGCAGAAACAGCAGCATATGGATCACATTCATAAATGTAAAGATGGTGATCGGGCTTTTATATATGACCCACAGATCTGTGCTCCCGACCCTTTTGCCAAAGTACTCATCTGTCCCTATCTTTTCCTCAAAACAATCCGTCCGCCCATCCGTCGGGACAGGAATCCCTTCCGCAGGTTCATCGTCGGTGCCATCCCCCATCCCATATACCCGGCCATCAATAGCCAGAAGTACTTCCCCTCCGCTTTTCAGGTTTCTGGTATACGACGAAATACTCTTGCTCAGATCATAAACACCACAGACGGAAACATTTTCTTTGCTGTAAAATGTAAAGCAATACGTCTCTTTGTCAAATCTGGTCACTACCTGGCCGCAGGCTTTCCCATCCCGTATCTGATCCGTAACAAATCGCTTCATTTCTTCCGCACGGTCCAAACCGACATCGTTGCCTTCAAAATGATAACGCCATTTCTCATTCCTGTGGTAACTGAGCATATATCCATTGATCCAATGGTACAGCGAAACCTTATTGCTCATGATATAGTTTATCTCATATACGCTGTTAAACTCCCCCAGATCCGCCTGGGATCCATTCAGATTTCTAAAGTCTTGGTTGTAAGCATAGATGTCATACAGGAGTTCCTCTATCTTACCCAGATGCTCGTTGAGCATATCCGCGCAATCGCTCACCTGCTGCCTTTTCTCCGCCTTCCCCTCCCTTCGGTAGTTTACGACCAAAATGGAATCCATCCAAAATAACAGCAGCAGAAATACAATGTACGCGACAACCACGATCATCGTCAGTATCCTGTTCAGGGAAACATATTTTTCATTCTTAACTCCACTCTTTTTCATCAGAATATTCCCTTTTCTCAAAACAGCCTCAACTGCTCATACTTCTGCGGGAACTCCCGCAGATAGTCAAAGCAGGCGCCCACATCATGCACGATGGCGTTCTTCCGGCATTTTTCCCGAAACAGCGCCATCAGCTCCCGGTTTTGGTCACTCTGTATTTCGTAGGCATGCCCGTACTTTTTCCGGTATCGTTCCTTCATACCCGGAAAATGCCTGTCCAGCGCGGCATAGAAATACTCGCGGTCGCCGTCGCGCAGCGTCACCCCCATGCCAAAGCAGATGATGCCGTACACCTTCGCCTCGATGCAGTGATCCAGAATCCCCTCGATATTCTCCCTTGTGTCATTGATAAACGGCAGGATCGGCGACAGCCAGACGACCGTCGGTATCTGATGATCCCGAAAAATCTTTAGTGCCCTTACACGGTCCTTTGTCGTGCACACATTGGGCTCCAATATCCTGCAAAGCTCCTCGTCATACGTCGTCAGCGTCATCTGAACGACGCACTTCGCTTTCCTGTGGATGCTCCCGAGCAGATCCAGATCGCGCAGGATTCGGTCAGATTTCGTCTGGATTGCCACACCGTACTCATAATGGTCGATGATCTCCAGACATTTTCTCGTGAGCCCAATCGTCTCCTCACAGTGCATATACGGATCGCACATCGCGCCTGTCCCGATCATGCACTTTCTGCGTTTGGAGCGGAGCGCCCTCTCCAGCAGCTCCGGCGCATTCTGCTTGACCTCGATATCCTCAAATTCATGTGTGAACCCATAACAGGTGCTCCTGCTGTCACAGTAGATACAGCCGTGCGTACAGCCCCTGTACAGATTCATGCCGTTTTGGGCGGACAATATCCCCTTTGCATCCACGAAATGCATGTTGCCCCTCCTGTCTATCAAGTTTCAAACCATCTGGCTTACATCTGATGCACCAACAACCAATGTAAAATATCATCGTACTGTTTTCTGTCCGCCGCTATATCCAAGACTAAATCTGATAGCTCTTTCTGTGTATATTCCATCTCATAACCATTTAACGCCAAAAAGACTAGAGCGTGTCTTAAAAATGCTTTCCGTCAGATGTGCGTCACAATTTGTGGGAGATTTGTGCCGAATGAAGGAGGCATAGCGGGCTATGTTGACTGAATTCGGTGCAAATATCACGCAAAGTGGGGCGT
>JAETQI010000014.1 GCA_021770755.1 Lachnospiraceae bacterium | reverse complement strand
TAGGGGCACCTCCTCTTTTTATGTGTATGTTTTATTGGTAATTACATTATAACATAAAAAGAAGGTGCTCCATATTACTTTTTGGAAAAATTCCCCAAGTAAAGTTACACTATCTTGTCATTTTCATTGAATTTCATCGATTTTCATCATGACCCGATCGCATTTTTGTATTTGACGCGGTAGATCCGATAGATCGAATCATGGATGCGCTCCGGCGTGATCGTGCCGTCAGTGACTGCCTGCAGGATCCCTTCGTACGCCTCCTGGTAATCCTCCGGTGACAGCAGCACATCCGCCCCTGCCTGTATCGCTGCCACTGCAGCCTCGGCAGAGCTGTAATTGTCCGTGATCGCACTGTCATCCAGATAATCCGTCATCACCACGCCGTCAAAGCCCAGCGTATTTCGCAGCACATCGCTGATCATCACCTGCGACAGCGATGACGGCGTATCATCCCCCGTCACACTGCCTGCCTTGACATGCGATACCATGATACAGTCCACGCCGTTCTGGATCGCCGCGGCATAGACCACAAACTCGCTGTTCTTCAGTTCTTCGAGCGATTTGGAACCGGCTGCCGCGCCAGGAAACTTCTGCAGAACCGCACTTATTTTCGCCTCCTGCATCGCCTGCACTGCCGCGTTAACAAGCGGTGCTGCCGACGATGCGTCCGAGCCAAAGGTTCTTCCCTGCAGGGACGCTTCCCCATCCTCCGACACAATATCCGCCACAGGCGCCAGATTCATATCGACACCGTACGACGCCAGTTTTGCCGCGATGCTCCCGTACGCCTGCCTGACACTGTCCGCGTCCGCAAGCTCCGACGCCTTTGCCGTCGCTTCCAGCCCGTACTCCGATGAGCCGCACTCTGCACGCACCGCAGTAAAGATGGGATATTTGGCATAACCTCTTGTGTTGGCGAGCATCTGCGTAAACTGCTCCGGCGAGTTAAAGTTCTTTGACGCGTATACGAGCCCACCGACAGGATTTTGCGTGATCGCCGTCTTCGTCCCCTCGCCTGCCTGCACAACGGCCCCGACGCCCGTGATATCCTCCGGCGATACGATAAACAGCCCTGCAGCCATCTCCTCTATCGTCATCTCACTCAGCAAGGACTCGATCAGTGTGTTCAGCGAGTCCTCCTCCGCAGGCGGCGTATACCCCTCGACAGGCTCTGCCACCGTACTCTGTATCTCCCCGGTGTATGGCTCGGGCACACTCTCCTGCTCCGCAGCCACGCTGGACTCCGCCTCCTCGATCACTCTGTTGACCTTGTCATTGTAGTCGTCCAGATAACGGAGCACGCCCTTTACGCCAACGTATCCTGCTGCCAGCAGCAGCAGGATCATGACGATCAGCAGCAGATACGCAAGGATCTGGTTCCGCAGGCGCCGGCGCCTTCTCTCTCTTCTGCTTGTCTTTTCATCTTTCATATTCAGATCAATGGATACTTATCCGTCAGTGACTGCACGATCGCACGCGCACCCGCGATCCCGTTTTCCTGCTCCTTGATGACTTTGGCGATCGCCTCCGCGATCTGATCCATGTCGTCCTCGTTCATGCCGCGGCTGGTCACAGCCGGTGTTCCAAGGCGGATACCGCTCGTGACAAACGGCGACTTCGGATCATTGGGGATCGTGTTCTTATTGCATGTGATGTGCGCCTCGTCCATCAGTTTCTCTACCGCCTTGCCCGTAAGGTCGTATGTCGTGAGATCCACGAGCATCAGATGGTTGTCCGTGCCGCCTGAGACGATCCGGATATCCCTGCTGGTCAGCCCTTGGCAGAGCGCCTGCGCATTCTTGATGATCTGCTGCTGATATGTCTTGAATTCTTCGCCAAGCGCCTCCTGGAAGCATACCGCCTTCGCCGCGATCACATGCATGAGCGGACCTCCCTGGATCCCCGGGAAGATCGCCTTGTTGAAATTGTACTTCTCCGCTGCTTCCTTGTTTGCAAGGATCAGTCCCCCGCGCGGTCCCCGCAGTGTCTTGTGCGTCGTTGTCGTCACGACATCCGCATACGGCATCGGGCTCGGATGAAGTCCTGCCGCCACCAGACCTGCGATGTGTGCCATATCGACCATCAGGACAGCGCCAACCTCGTCGCAGACTTCCCTGAAACGCTTAAAATCAATCGTTCTGGCGTACGCGCTCGCACCGGCGATGATCATCTTTGGCCTGCACTCCAACGCCAGCCCGCGCATCCGGTCATAGTCCAGAAACCCATTGTCATCCACACCGTACGGCACTACATGGAAATATTTGCCGGACATGTTGACCGGCGAACCGTGCGTGAGATGTCCGCCGTGGTCAAGGTTCATGCCCATGATCGTGTCGCCCGGCTGCAGTACCGCAAACTGCACCGCCATATTTGCCTGTGCACCGGAGTGCGGCTGTACATTCGCGTAATCACATCCAAACAGCTCCCTGGCGCGCTCAATGGCAAGATTTTCCACGACGTCAACGCACTCGCATCCGCCATAGTAACGCTTTCCCGGATATCCTTCGGCATATTTGTTCGTCAGCGGACTGCCCATCGCTGCCATGACTGCCTTACTCACCCAGTTCTCGGAAGCGATCAGCTCGATATGGCTGTTCTGCCGCTCCTGTTCTGCCACGATGGCATCTGCGATCTGGGGATCTGTCTTTCTTACTTCATCCAATGAATACATGAAATTTTCCTCCGTATCTGTTTTATGCATTTCTAATAATCTGTTACAGTATACCTGTTTTCCGGCAAGATTACAAGCATTATTTAATTGAAGTGGAAGATCCGCTGGCAGATCTTATATCCGTCCACCGTGATCTTCCTGCCCAGCTTTCCCGGAAGGTTCATGGCGTTGCCAAGAAGCCCCATCCTAAGGCGCGCCCACAGGACCTTGTCCTTTGTCTTGATATACTGCCAGAGTTCCTTCTTCTTCTCGAGATTCTCCTCAAGCCCGGAGCGGATCAGCAGTACCGAAGACACGGTCGTGATGATGTCGAGATAATTGACCATGTATTTCCGCACCTTGCCGTTTGCCAGGATATACTGCTTCTTTGCCACATAGTAGTCCACCATCAGCTTATTGACCCTGATCTGCTGGTCGATCCTCCCGATCATGACCTGCTCATTGACGGACTGGTCCGCACGCCCGATAAAATACCGGTAGAAATTCACATCCATATAATACATCGTCCTGACATACGGAAGCGGGTCAAACACAAAGATGTTATCCACATAGAACGTGTTCTCCGGGAGCTTTAATCCACAATCCCGCAGCAGACTGGTCCTGTAGATGACAGAGTGCATCAATATATACTGTCCTACCCTGAAATGGCGCACATCCTTCCATGTAAAGATCTCATCCTGCGGCAGCGCATGATGGTACTTCATGGCTTTCTTGCGCTTCTCACCCTCCTTCTCATAGACGAAATTGCTGATCATCATGTCGATGGGATTTCCAGCCTGCAGAAGTTCCTTAAGCTTGTCCAGGATCTGTATATAAGCGCCCTGGCTCACCCAGTCGTCGCTGTCCACGACCTTGAAGTAGAGTCCCCTGGCGTGCTCCAACCCGGCGTTCACAGCCGATCCGTGCCCGCCGTTTTCCTTGTTCACCACCTTGATGATCCCCGGGAAACGCTCGCGGTACTCCTCCGCGATATCCGGCGTATTGTCGCTGGAGCCGTCATTGACGATGATGATCTCCACATCCTCTCCGCCCGGAAGCAGGGAATCGATGCACTTGCGCATATACAGCGCCGAATTGTAGCAGGGGATCGCTATCGATAATAGTTTCATACATACCTCCTTCTAGGATCTAAGCCGGTTACACTCAAAACGCTCCATTGTCAGGAGGCAGTTCTTGATCTCGTTGTAGCGGATTTCGATATCGCCCTCCTTCACCTCCGTGTCAAGGCTCACCGCCATGGTATCGATCATGGCGTCTGTGATCGTTGGGTGGAGCGCGCTTAAGATCTGAAGCTTTTTCTCATAGGAGTCGGCATCCAGAAACGCCACCAGCCCTGCATCAAGCTCAAATGCGTTCTCCCCCTCCTCCTTATGCCCTGTGTCCGGTGTACTGGCAGCCGCCTCTGCCACTGCCGTTTCCATGGTTGTATCCTCCACCTTCTCAAAACGGTAAGCCTGTCTCTCGTCAGGATATTTTCTGGTGTCGATCCTGCTCATGAACATCTCAAGCGGCCGCACATATACTTCAAACGGCGCATATAACTGCTGATACACGACCATCCTCGCACCGTCCTCCGAGTGGCGCGCCAGCGTGATGATCTGATACATATTTCCCTTGAAATGTCTGTAGATCTCCTGTGGTCTGGGATCTGGTCTCATACTGTGGTCATACCTTCCTTCTATCTTCCATATTTTCTACAGATTCAGATTATAAAATCTTAAAGCTTATTCTATACCATTTTTACCGATTTGTCATTTGTTTGTCAATATAAAAACTCCTGTTATTATATCCAGATTTCGAGAATTTATAATGCCTCAGGCTTATTATCTCTCTATTTTCCTTATATGCCCAAATGTATCGAATATTTACAATATTTCAGTTTTTTTGTAAATAACACGTTTTTTTGTTACAAATTCCACTTTTATGACAATAGCGTGTTGTTGTTGTTTTCTCCGGTTTTCCCCCCTTGTCATCGGGTTTTTCCTATTATATGATTAGAGTAGTTAATAATCGATAAACATGACTGGACAGATGAGTTCTGTGAAAAAGAAAAAAAGGAGACGCAGGCAAATATGAAGGAGCGTTTTGAATTCGAAGGCACTTCTACCGGTGAATACCGCGAAGGACTCTATGTGATGTACTGTGGCAGGGAATATCCTGCCGTGTATCTGGGAGTTGGACGTTTCGTACTTTACTCTGATGCTGCAGATGAAAATTTCACGTTTCCAACCCAGGATGGAAGATACTTGTTGCAGACAGACCTGCGCGATGAGAATCTCACGCGCGCGAGCAACATACGCATGATCGGTATCGTGCAGACCTGCTATGAAAGTGTGACGATACGCAACATTCTCAAGGAAGGGGTCATCGTCTCTACCGACAACCCCAGACTTGGTTTTGAACTTGGACTACGCCCAGTGAAGGATCTTGGTTTGACAGGATTGGTGGACAGAAAAGTGCTGGCAGGCATCTATGAAGAACGGGATTATCTGTGGAATCCTGCACTTGGCATCTGCAATACGCTCTGTCAGGTGACAGGCACCAAAGACAAGGATTCCTGGTTCGTTGAAAATGACCGCATAACCCAGCTCTATATGATGGAATCTTAAAAAAATGAAGCAGATGAAAACCTGCTTCATTTTTTATGCTTTTTATGCCATTTATTTTGTGAGGAGCATCATGATCTTGTTGCTTCTGCTGATAAACTTCGTCATTGCTTCGGGCTGCAGCGGTGCCTGCTGGATCAGCGCCAGGTCATAGAGCTGCTCACAGATCAGCGCCACATTCTCGCCCTCCTTGTTGTCAAGCACATATGACACGAGCTGGTTGTTCGCATTGAGGATCAGGGTCTCGCCCTCTTTGCCCATACCCATCATGCCCATATCCATGCCCGGCATCGCGTACATCTTCATCATATCCTGCATTCTGCGCGATTCCTCGGAAACCGTGATCATCGAAGCGATGTCCGCGTTCTTGAGTTTCTCCACCTTCACCGTGATATTCTCATTGTTCACAGCCTTCTTAAAGACTTCCGTGATCTCCTCGCTCTTCTTGGTGAGTTCCTCCTCGTCCTCCTTGGAGTTCTCCGCCTTGAAGGTGTCTGTCAGGTCTGCATCGATCCGCGCGAACTTGATGCCCTCATTCTTGGACTCGAGCTGGGATACAAACGGCTGGTCGATCTTGTCCGGCAGCACGACTGCATCCATGCCGGCATTTTTGAACATGTTCACGTACTGGCTCTGCTGTACGAGGTCGGTCACATAGTAGATGGTCTTTTCCTTTGTTTCCTTATTATCATCATCCGCTTCCGCTTCGCCGTCAACAACTTCAGCCTCGATCTTCTCACCGGTCTCGGCGTCCGTGGCAGCCGCTGCATTGTCGTCCTTATTTTCCGCCTCGTCAGGATCGATCTTCTTGACTTCAAGGCACTCCGGAAGTGTCAGGTACTTCCCGTCAAGGTTCTTGAACAGGATATAGTCTGTCATCTTCTCGCAGAACTTGTCATCCTTGAGGCAGCCAAACTTGATGAACGGACTGATATCATCCCAGTACTTCTCGTAATTTTCCTTGTCTGTCTTGCACATGCCAGAGAGCTTGTCCGCCACCTTCTTGGTGATATACTCGCTGATCTTTGTCACAAAACCGTCATTCTGCAGCGCGCTTCTCGACACATTCAGCGGAAGGTCCGGACAGTCGATCACACCCTTGAGCAGCAGCAGAAATTCGGGAATGACTTCCTTGATATTGTCCGCGATGAACACCTGGTTGTTGTACAGCTTGATCGTTCCCTCGATGGACTCATACTCCATATTGATCTTCGGGAAATAGAGGATGCCCTTCATGTTAAACGGATAATCCATATTTAAGTGGATCCAGAAGAGCGGCTCCTTGTAATCGGCAAACACCTTGCGGTAAAACTCGATATACTCTTCCTTCGTGCACTCGTTGGGATGCTTTGCCCACAGCGGATGCGTCTCGTTCAGCGGTACAGGGCGCTTTCTGATCTTTAGCTTCGGCACCTTTTCCTTGGTCGGCTCCGCGCCGTCCTCTCCCGGGATCTCCTTCTCCTCCTCGAACTCCTCCACGACCACGTCGTCCTCCCGCTTCTCGTCGGGATTGATGGTCTCGAACTCCTCCGGTGCGTTCGCCTTCTCGAGATAGATCTCATAAGGCATGAAGGAACAATACTTCTTGATCACTTCCCGCGCCTTGTACTCGTTGCAGAACTCCAGGCAGTCCTCGTTGAGAAACAGCGTGATCTCCGTGCCGACTGCCGTCCTGTCGCCGTCCTTCATGGAGAATTCCGTGCCGCCGTCGCACTCCCAGTGTACCGGCACTGCGTCTTTCTGGTAGGAAAGCGTATCGATATGAACCTCATCCGCCACCATAAACGCAGAATAAAAACCAAGTCCGAAATGACCGATGATCTGATCGTCATTTGCCTTATCTTTATACTTCTCAATGAAGTCCGTCGCTCCCGAAAAAGCGATCTGGTTGATGTACTCCTCAACTTCATTTGCTGTCATACCAAGTCCGGTATCGATGAACTTGAGCGTCTTCTCCTCCGGATTGACGATGATGTGGATATCCTTTTTGACATCGGCAGGATACTCATACTCTCCCATCATCTCAAGTTTCTTTAACTTCGTGATAGCGTCACAGCCGTTCGAGATCAGCTCTCTGTAAAAGATATCGTGGTCCGAATACAACCACTTCTTGATAATGGGAAAAATATTATCGCTGTTGATCGACAGGCTTCCTCGCTTCTCTGCCATAAAAAATCACATTCCTTTCTCATATTTGTTTTTGTTATTTGTGATCATACTCACTTCACAAGTCTGTGCCCGCACAAACTCATTGACTGAGATATAGTTTAATACCCTGAAATGCAAAAGTCAAGAGAAAATTAGCACTCATTTCGCGCGAGTGCTAATAATTAATATTTTGTTTATACTTACTTTATTTTTTCCTCAAACACTCGCTGATAGACCTCGAAGAAAGAGCTTGTCGTCACTTCCGCGTCGTCTATAAATCCCACGGTCTCCCACAGTTCTTCATTCAGGCTCCTGGTCAGCTTCTCGACAAATCCCGAATACTCCTCGCGAAATACCTCTTTCCTGCGCTGCTCCACGATCTTCACTTTATTGCGGTCGGTCTCGTCCCTGTCAAATGTGCTGATACATTTGATGATATGGTAGCCATGCCCTGTCTCCACAATGTCACTGATCTCATCGGTCCCAAGGTTGAACGATGCCTCCTCAAACGACGCCTCCATCGTTCCTTTTCCAAATGAATAGGAAGGATTGCTGTCCTCGCTGTACTCGGCGATCAGTGCTGTGAAGTCTTCGCCCGACCGCGCCTTTTGGAGCACTTCGCGCGCCCTCCTGTACACCTCCTTCTTCTTCTCATCCGGATAGGGCACATGCTCCCCGTCTTCGTTCAGCGAGTACGTCCTGATCAGAATGTGCTGCACGGTGATCGTTCTCGCCTCGTCATCGCTGATCTCCGGATTGATGTCGGCGATCAGATACTCGTATACTTTTTCCGCCAGCGCGTATTCTTCATACATCGCACACAGGATCTTTTCGTCCACGGCCAGCAGCTCCCGCTCCCTGTCGCTCAAGGATCCGTAATACTGCCCCGCCGCCTTTGCGGCATCGCTGATCTCCTCCTCCGAGAGACTGATCCCATACTCCTGCGCCAGCAGATCCATCGCCTTGATGCGCGCGATCCCGGCAAGCACTGTCTCCTTCACATTCGCCTCCAGCGTCTCGCCCTCGTAGGAGGTCTGCCAGATCCGGCTGCCGAGCGCCTGCTCATACTGGTTCTTCATGTTTGTCAGATAGACCATCACTTCCGGCAGCCTGCAGGACGCCTTGTCGATGCGGAATACCTCGTCCTTGTCAAACCCTGTCGTCAGCACAACCTTTGTGTTCCCGTGCTCGTTCAGCTTGACCTTGCAGCCCGTCGCCATGCATACGACCGCAGACAGGACCGCCAGAAATCTCACGATATATTGCTTATGTTCCAATTTCATACCTGCCTCCACTATAGACTTTTTGAGATTCCCTCCCCGATTAGAGTACCAGTTTTTTGCGGTTACTGCAATAAAATTTCCAAAAACATATTTCCCGCTGTGCGACATATATTAATGATATGGGCACAAATGTCTAAAATGCTGGATTTTCCGCAGAATTGACTGCATTGTTTGTACAAAAAAATTCGAATAATTCTGTGGAATTATCCATTTATTTTTGTTATAATGAATATTACGGTTATACAGAATGGTATTTCGCGTTTTATATAGATTTGTGTATCATGATTTATGGGGGAACATCATGGTTTTTAGCAGCCTTTCATTTATTTTCAGATTTTTGCCGGTTTTTCTGGTTTTATATTATATATTTCCCGCCAAAAGCCGAAACATGCTTCTTTTTCTGGGGAGTCTGGTCTTCTACAGCTTTGGCGAGCCCTACTACCTGTTCCTGATCCTGTGTTCCATCACCGTCAACTTTTTCATCGGGAGGGGCATGGAACACTTTGAGGACAAAAACTCCGGACGCACCTTGCTGCTGATCCTGTCACTGCTGTACAATTTTGGATTTTTGCTGTTTTTCAAATACACAAATTTCTTTATCGAGAACATCAACGCCGCGCTGAGACTTCTGGAAATCCCGTGGCGGTTCTACACGCTCAACCTCACACTGCCGCTCGGGATCAGCTTCTACACCTTCCAGATCGCCTCCTACGTCATCGATGTATACCTCAGGAAAACGGACGCCGACAGATCCTTTGTCAGTCTCGGCGCATACCTGTGCATGTTTCCGCAACTGATCGCAGGACCGATCGTGGTCTACTCTGATATCCACGACGAGCTTCGGAAACGGTCGGTCTCCGGATACGGGCTTGACAACGGCCTTAAGACATTTATCATCGGGCTTGGCTACAAGGTCATCATCGCCAACCGCATCGGGACTTTATGGAACGAGGTCTGCACCATCGGCTTTGAGAGCATCTCCACGCCGCTTGCATGGCTTGGTTCCTTTGCCTACTCCATGCAGCTCTACTTTGACTTCTGCGGGTATTCCCTGATGGCGGTCGGACTGGGGGAGATGCTGGGCTTTCACATGCCCGCAAACTTCCGCCATCCCTACATAGCGCGCAGTGTCACGGACTTCTGGCGCAGATGGCATATCACGCTGGGCGCATGGTTTCGGGAATATGTGTATATCCCGCTGGGCGGCAACCGAAGGGGACGGGCGCGCACCGTCCTCAACCTGCTGGCGGTATGGTTTCTCACCGGCTTCTGGCACGGCGCCGCGTGGAATTTTATCCTGTGGGGACTTTTTATCTTTGTCCTGCAGATCATCGAGAAAAATCTCACGTTGAGATGGCTCAATGCCGACAATATATTTGCGAAGATCTTTTCCCATACATATATGATCTTCTACATCCTTGTGAGCTGGACTATTTTTGCGATCAGTGATTTCAAAGAGCTTGGCGTCTATCTGAACCGGATGTTTCCCCTCGGAAACACGGAAGGGCTTTTTGACCTCTCTGATTTCAAAAGGCTGCTTGCGGACTATGCACCGCTGCTCATCGCGAGTATTATTTTTGCGACGGAACTTCCGGAAAGACTGTTTGACAGACTGCGCAGCCGTCTGATCGGCATCGTCGTGGCATTCGTCATCTTCTGGTGGTCTGTATATTACTTATCGATCGGCATCAACAATCCATTCCTGTATTTCAGGTATTGATCGGATCGGTTCTTGAATTTGGAAAGGCTTTATCATACTATGAAAGAAATCAACAACAAAAAATATTATACGTTATTGATCCTGATCTCAGTATCCACACTGATGTTCAGTGTCCTTGGCTTCTACTGGAATTACCGGTACTATCATGACGAGAAGCCCTACTCCGTGTCGACGCCGTCCCTGGCATCCGCCATGCGCGGAATCCATGACGGATTATACGCGACAGATCTGTTCAGCTTCCGCTCCGATTACGCCGTTGACAACCTCAGCGTGATCCCGGCTGCAACACAGCCCGTACCTTCCGCCGAGGAATCGTCCGAGACGCAGCAGCCATTCACCGGCATCCTGTCGGAACTCGCCGCAGCGGAACCTGAGGCCGCCGTGCAGGCAGAGCCGGAGTTTTACGACTTTACGACGGCGTCCGACGACTATTTTGCCGATGCCTGCTTTATCGGTGATTCCCGCACCGTGGGGATCAGCCAGTATTCCGGGATCGAGAACGCGACCTTCCTGTGCAAGACCTCGCTCTCCATCTACGACTACGAAAAGCCCAAGATCACATATGACGACACAAAGATGTCGATCCACGACGTCCTCTCGGAGAGGCAGTTTGCCAAGATCTATCTGATGGTCGGCATCAACGAGTGCGGCACCGGAACGCCGGAAACCTTTTACGAGCGTTACCGCGACGTGGTGATGGATATCCGCAGACTCCAGCCGGAAGCGCTGATATTTATTCAGGGAAACCTGTTCGTGACAAAGCAGAAATCAGAGGATGGCGACAGCATCACCAACGAGAATATCGCTGCCCGCAATGACCTGATCGCAACGCTTGCGAATCAGAAGGACATCTTCTACATCGATATCAACGAGAGCAGCCTGTGCGATGAGGGCGCGCTCGTATCGGATTACACGTGGGATCAGGTGCATGTCAAGGCACAGTACTATCCGATCTGGAAAGATTTCCTGCTCGACCATGCGATCGTAACAGACAGGACATTGACTGCGAACAATAATCGGGCAGGGGAATGACTTTATCCTCTGGGTACCCGTATGCATGAAAATAGGAGGCGTATGCCTCCTATTTTATTTCTCATCATTTCTTGATCTCTGCCGACAGTTCGAACGCAGTGCCGTCCAGGTCGATCCATATCACGTCCTTTGCCCTCACCTGGTCTGCGAGGATCAGCTTTGCCGCAAGCGTCTCCACATACTTCTGTATATACCGCTTGAGCGGTCTTGCACCGTACACGGGATCATAACCGTTCTCGACGATGAAATGCTGCGCGCGCTCAGAGATCTCTATACTAAGCTCCTTGTCCGCAAGCCGCCTGTTGATGTCCGCCAGGATCAGACGGATGATGCCGCCTATATTATCCTTCGTGAGCGGTTTGAACAGGATCGTCTCATCCAGACGGTTCAAAAATTCCGGTCTGAAATGCGCCCTGAGCTCTCCCATGACCATATCCTGCGCCGACTGACTGATCGCGCCATCGCTGTCGATCCCGTCGAGCAGATACTGCGCGCCGATGTTTGATGTCATGATCAGGATCGTGTTCTTGAAATCGACCGTCCTGCCCTGCGAGTCCGTGATCCGCCCGTCATCGAGCACCTGCAGCAGTATGTTGAACACATCCGGATGCGCTTTCTCGACTTCGTCGAACAGTACCACGCTGTACGGTTTTCTGCGCACTGCCTCTGTTAGCTGTCCGCCCTCGTCGTAGCCCACATATCCCGGAGGCGCCCCGATCAGCCTGGACACGGAGTGTTTCTCCATGTACTCACTCATATCGATCCGGACCATATTGGACTCATCGTCAAACAGCGATGCGGCAAGCGCCTTGGCAAGCTCCGTCTTGCCAACACCGGTCGGTCCTAAGAACAGGAAGGATCCGATCGGCTTGTCGGGATCCTTGATACCTGCCTTCGAGCGGATGATCGCCTCCGTCACTTTCGTGACGCCCTCATCCTGTCCGATCACGCGCTTGTGAAGCTCTTGGTCCAGATGCAGTGTCTTGTTGCGCTCGCTCTCATTGAGCTTTGCCACCGGGATCCCTGTCCAGCGCGATATGATCTTTGCGATCTCGTCGTCAGAGACACTCTCATGCACCAGCGACATCTCCCTGGCATTGACCGTCTCCTCCTCCAGTTCCAACTGCCGCCTAAGCTCCGGGAGCTTGCCATAGCTTAACTCCGCCGCCTTCTCGAGATTTCCCTCCCGCTGTGCGATCTGGATCTGGTTGTTCATCGCTTCAATGTCCTCACGCAGCTTTGACAGCCGCTCCACACATGCCTTCTCATTGTCCCACTGTGCCTTGCGGTTGTCAAACTCCGCCTTCTGTTCCGCGAGTTCCGCCTGGAGCGCCGTCAGTCTCTCCGCGCTCAGGCGGTCCTCCTCTTTCTTCAGCGCCGCGACCTCGATCTCCATCTGCATGATCCGTCTCTGCAGTTCGTCAAGCTCCGCAGGCAGCGAATCGAGCTCTGTCTTGATCATGGCACACGCCTCATCCACCAGGTCGATTGCCTTGTCCGGCAGAAACCTGTCCGTGATATAGCGGTTGGAGAGCACGGCTGCACTCACAAGGGCATTGTCCATGATCTTGACGCCGTGAAAGACCTCATAGCGCTCCTTGAGTCCCCGCAGGATGCTGATCGTATCCTCCACCGTCGGCTCCGACACCATGACCGGCTGAAAACGCCTCTCGAGCGCCGGATCCTTCTCAATGTACTGGCGGTACTCGTCCAGGGTCGTGGCACCGATACAGTGCAGCTCTCCTCTGGCGAGCATCGGCTTTAACATATTTCCGGCGTCCATCGCCCCGTCCGTCTTGCCTGCGCCCACGATGGTGTGCAGCTCGTCGATAAAGAGGATGATCTGCCCGTCACTGTTCTTGACGTCCTCGAGCACCGCTTTGAGACGCTCCTCAAACTCCCCCCTGTACTTTGCGCCGGCTACCAGCGCGCCCATATCCAGTGAAAAGATCTTCTTGTCCTTTAGCCCCTGCGGCACATCACCGCGCACAATCCGCTGTGCAAGCCCCTCGACGACGGCTGTCTTGCCCACGCCCGGCTCCCCGATGAGCACCGGGTTATTCTTCGTCTTTCTCGAAAGGATCCGGATAATGTTGCGGATCTCATTATCCCGCCCGATGACCGGATCAAGCTTCTGGTTTCTCGCCTTCTCCACGAGATCCTGCCCGTATTTTTCAAGCGTGTCGTAAGTCGCCTCGGGGTTGTCGCTCGTGACCCTCTGATTGCCCCGCACCTCGGAGAGTGCCTTGAGAAAGCGTTCCCTGGTGATACCGTACTCCCGGAAGATCTCCTTGACTTCCCTGTTTGGATTCTGGATCATGGAAAGAAAGAGATGCTCCACGGAGACATACTCATCCCCCATGCGCTTTGCCTCATCCTCGGCACTGATCAGCACCTTGTTGAGATACTGCCCCACGTACGGCTGTCCGCCCTGTACCTTGACGCGCTTCTCCAACGCCTTCTTTGCCCTGTCAAGAAAATAGTCCCTGTTGATCTCCATCTTTTCGACCAGCTTTAAGATCAGGCTGTCCTCAATCGTCAGCAGCGCATAGAGAAGATGCTCCTGCTCAAGCTCCTGATTGCCGTATTCCATCGCAAGCTTCTCGCACTGGTTGACTGCCTCGACCGACTTCTGTGTAAATTTCTGTATATTCATAATGATCCTCCTCTCCCGTCTCATTCCTTTTTGTTTTATCTGTTCTATATATACTATAACACCATTTTTTGTTTTGTCAATTTAGTTTATACATTTATAACTTTTTTTATTTGTGTTTAAGGAATTTCGTGGCAATTTCAATAAATTTTCACTTTTATTCTACCGATATTATAAAATATGTGGTACAATGATTATAGTAATTTGCGAAAGATGGTGTTAAGATAATGGATCCAGCCACAGCTTATTTTTTAAAGAAGTACTATCCCCATGTAATCAAATGGTGGTTAGTGGTATATAATCCTGAGACTGTCAGAATCTGGCCTTCCAAAGCAGAAAAGGACGAGGCGCTGCGGCTCGAGGCGCTTGAGGCGATCGAGACAAAGAAAGAGGACAGCCCGCCCGCCCTTGAAGATTCCGGCTCTCGTGCAGAGCCGGCAGGGAACCTTGATGATTCCGCGTACAATGCGACGACCGGTTCCTACTCGGGATTATATGGACAAAAGCCTGTCGATGAGGACACTCAGGCAGCACTCGATGCGATCCTGAATGCTTCCAGCAATCAAAATTCTGTCGATTCGCTCCTTGCGGGCAGCGGGGCTGCCGCGGACAGCAGCGTGACCCTGCCGCCAGAGCAGGACGAGATCGTCCGCGAGGCAAATGAGATCTATGAACGGCTCCTGCGTGAAGCCGCCGAGGATGAGGCGCGCAAGCAGGCGGAGATCGACGAGATGCGCAGACAGGCAGAATTACAGTTTTCACCGGCAGGGGTGTGAAAGCAGGGCACCCGTCAGCAAATGCTGACGGGTGCCCGTTTTCTAACTGCACTTATTCCTAAGCTCTTCCCACTGCCTGTCGATCTCCTCCTGGAACTTTCCGATCAGTTCCTCATTCTCTTTCTTAAACAAATGTTTAAACCGTCTCTGCGGTCTTAGAAACTCTTCGATGGGCAGCTTGTTCTTCGGCTCGTAATTCAGGATCCACCTGCCCTCTATCACTTCAAACATCGGCCAGTAGCAGGTGTCAACCGCCAGCCTGCAGATATTCATCATCTCACCTGGCTCATATCCCCATCCCCTCGGACACGGCGACATGACATTTAAGAACGCCGCACCCGGTGTGTAGATCGCCTTCTGTGCCTTTGTGTACAGATCCTTGAAATTCGATGTAAAAGTGCTCTGCCCCACATACGGGATATGATGCTCCGCCATGATCGCCGCAAGATCCTTCCGGATCTGCACCTTCCCGGACGATGCAGATCCGGCGGGCGTTGTCGTCGTGTCCGCATACTGCGGTGTCGCCGACGAGCGCTGTGTTCCCGTATTCATATATGCACCATTGTCGTAGCACACATACACCATGTCATGTCCCCGCTCCATCGCACCGGACAGGGACTGAAACCCGATATCGTAGGTGCCGCCGTCTCCGCCGAATGTGATAAACTTGAACTCATCCTTGATCTTTCCCTTTTTCTTTAACACATGATACGCCGTCTCCACACCCGAGAGGGTAGCTCCCGCGTTCTCAAACGCGTTGTGGATGTAGCTGTCCTCGTAAGCCGTGTAGGGATACATGAACGAGGAGACTTCAAGACAGCCTGTCGCATTTCCGATCACCGCGCGGTCTCCCTCCTCGAGCGCCCGCAGTACCGTGCGCACCGTGATCGTGCCGCCGCAGCCTGCGCACATTCTATGTCCCGGAGCAAGGCGTTCCGGCTTGCTCATAACCTCTTTGAAATTGTACGTTGTCTTCTCCATGCTCTCCTAGACCTCCTCTGACTGCGCGCTGCGCAAACCTATGTACTCATACATATCTGTCACTACATGTGTCCTGGCGATCGTCTCCAGCCGGTCATAGACTGCCTTAAAATCCGAGACAGTGATATCCCTGCCGCCGAGACCATAAAAGTAATTGACCACATCTGCAGTGCCGTGCGCCTGATACATCGCCGCGCGCACCTCCGCGCCAAGAGGACCGCTTGTCGCCGCAAACATCTCGCTTCTGTCCATGACCGCCACCGCTTTGACGCCGGAGAGCGCCGCCGCGATCTCCTCCTCCGGAAACGGTCTGAATACCCTGATCTTGACCAGACCCACTTTTTTGCCCGTCGTTTCCCTGATCTCATCGATCGCTGCCTTGCAGGTTCCTGCCGCGGAACCGATGATCACGACCGCGTACTCGGCGTCCTCCATCCGGTATTCCTCAAAGAAACTGTACCTGCGCCCCGTCATCTTCTCAAATCTGTCGGCAACCTCAAGGATCACCGCTCTCGCATCGATCATCGCCTGCCGCTGCGCGCGTTTTGTCTCCATATAATAGTTGGAGACTGCATACGGTCCGATCGCCATTCGCTCCCCTGCATTCAGAAGATAATGCTCCGGCTCATACTCGCCCACAAAATCCTTTACCTTATCATCCTCAACCAGCAGGATATTCTCAACGCCGTGGCTGGTGATGAATCCATCCTGGCACACCATGACCGGCAGATGCACACGCTTGTCCTCCGCGATCGGAAACGCCTGTATATAATTGTCATACACTTCCTGATTGGACTCCGCATAGATCTGGATCCAGCCGGAATCCCTTGCGCCCATGCTGTCCGAATGGTCCGCATTGATGTTGATCGGACCTGACAGTGCCCTGTTGACCAGCGCGAGCACGATCGGCAACCGGTTGGATGCCGCCACATAAAGCTCCTCCCACATCAGCGCCATACCGCACGAGGACGTCGCCGTGACAGCCCTTGCGCCTGCCGCCGATGCCCCGACCGTGGCGCTCATGGCGCTGTGCTCGCTCTCGACGTGTATGAACTCGGTGTCGATCTCACCGTTTGCAATATAGTTTGCCACATACTGCGGGATCTCTGTGGACGGCGTGATGGGAAAAGCCGGCATCACATCCGGATTCACCTGCTTAATGGCATAAGCCACCGCCTCATTGCCTGATAAACGTTCTCTGATCGCCATTTATTTACCCTCCCTCATACTGATCGCACCAAACGGACAGACCTTGGCACAGATGCCGCAGCCCTTGCAGTGATCATAGTCAAAGTCCGCTCTCTTTCCCGCAGTGACTGGGATGGATGAGTCCGGACACACCGGCGTGCACAGAAGACACTGCTTGCACTTCTCCTGACTCCACACTGGCGTCGCCGTCCGCCACTCGCCCGTGCAGAAATCCTTTGATGTCGCCGCCTCAAAGATCTTGTTTCCCTCCGTGATATCCTGCCAGGGGCTCTGTTCATTGATCCTATCGTATATCTTTTCGTTTGCCATAATAACTCTCCTACCTCCCGCGAGCCTGTGCCGCGTCAAATGCCATCTCCAGCGCCATCATGTTTCCGTCGATCACTTCCGGCTTCTTTGCAAATTTGTGCTGGAAAGAAGCGCGCATCTCCGTGAGAAATTCCTCCCGCTCCATGACGTCTGACACCGCCACCGTGGCAGCGAGCATCGGCGAATTGGGATAATTTTTTCCGAGCGCCTTGATGGAGATCTCCTTTGCGTCGACCATGTAGACCGCCCCCTGGTACCCGTGCAGATGCTCCTCGATCTCCTCCTTGCTGCGTGTGGAGTTGATGATGACAGCCCCCGCAGGATTTAGTCCTTTCGTCACATCGATGCTGTCCAGCAGGCTTTCATCCACGACCACAACATAATCAGGTTCATAGATGTTGGAGTGAACCGTGATCGGACTGCTGCTGATCCGGTTGTACGCCGTGATCGGCGCCCCCATTCTCTCCGGCCCGTACTCCGGAAATCCCTGCACATACTTACCTGTTTTAAATGCCACATCCGCCAGCAGGAGCGCTGCCGTCTTTGCGCCCTGTCCGCCGCGCCCGTGCCATCTGATCTCTACTGTATCTTTCATACTAATACCAATCCCTTCTATATTATATTCAGTTCCCTGCTGCTCACATCCCGCTGGTTACCACGCGGAACTCTATATCCGCCACACTTAAGATATCGTTATTCTCCAGCTCCATAAGCACATACGGCGGTATCATGATACCGTTCACCAGCGTGTGATTCACGCTTTTGAGATCCTGCACAAAATACTTCTGATTCATTTTTGTGATCAGACAGTGTTTCCGGCTGACCGCCTTTGAAAATTCCGGCGGAATGATCCCGTCCGCAGTCTCCTCGCTTCTGCCGATCAGGAAATCATCTCCCTCGACCTTAAATTCCAGCTCCCTGCCTTTTCCCCGGTACAGAAGCCTCAGCACCTTGTCCTGATGCGTTTTGCAAACATTTGTTTTGTCATCCGCAGGGATCCCGCCAAGGCGCCGCAGCTCTTCCAGGGCCTCCTCCTGCGTCATTTTTTCCATTCTGAGCATCTGCACAAGCTTTCTGACGTACAGCATTCCCGTATAGGGCAGTCCGGCTGACATGCGGGTCATTGTCTCCTCAAAACGGTCAGACCAGCTACTGCCGTCCGCGTATCTGATCTCCCCTGTGACCGGAAGGATCGCCGTCATGATATGACCGCCCGATCTGTCATAATAAAGATCGTCATACTGATACCAGATACATTCTTTCTTAAGGAAACCATTTTCCCCGACAGCTATATTGAGCGCTATCATCTCGCACAGCAGACGGATCCGTTCCCTTTCCCCAAACTCTGGCGCGATCTCCCTAAGCAGTACCAGATCCTCCTGTTTGGCTTCAAACACAAGCTTCTCCCTGCCATTTTGCTGTCTTCTCCGATATGGAAGCATCTGCGGAAGCTGTTCCTGCTCCAATATCTGAAAGCCGATCTCAAAAAAAGGATCCTGTTCCTGAAACAAAAAAGAAATCTGTCCCTCCTTTGCTTTTACCTGCATGTCATCCGCCCTCCGTGTCATCCTCTTGCCTTCTCAATATTCTGATCGAATCCGATATATTCTCAAAAATATGCGCATTCCCCTCCCGGCTGCTCTCCATACACTGTATCGTCACAACAAGTTCTCTCCCCATATAGCTTCCCAGCAGAAACAGATTGTAAAAACAATATCCGGTCACATGCGACAGATACTGGATCTCCCCATAGATCCTCCCGTTGATCAGGCGCCTGGAGATCCGCTCGCACTCAAAATGGCTGATATCCTTGCAAAAGTGCTTATAATATTCATTTAACCGGATATTGAGATCATCGTCTGTCAGATCCTCCCCGCCTCTTGACACATTGATCACCGTCTTCTTATCCCGCGACAGCCAGCTATCCTGTGACGGCACAAAGGAGTCTGCCGGTTCGATATCAGAAGGGATCATGATCTCGATCCCCTCATCAAAGAGACGATACTTTGTATAAAAAAGCATTTTTTCCTATCTCCATACAATAAGGAAACGCTGTCACAAGGTGGTGACAGCGCTCATTTCAAAAATCTCGTGACGAAATTACTCTTCGACACTATAATTTGGTGCCTCTTTTGTAATATGGATGTCATGCGGATGACTCTCTTTGAGGGATGCTGCGGAAATCTTTACAAACCTGCCGTTATTCTTCAGCTCCTCGATCGTCTGTGTCCCACAATATCCCATACCGGAACGGAGACCTCCCATTAGCTGGAATACGGTATCCTCCACATTTCCCTTGTAGGCAACCCGTCCCTCAACGCCCTCGGGAACAAGCTTCTTGGCATCTGACTGGAAGTAACGGTCCTTGCTTCCGTTCTCCATGGCTGAGATCGAGCCCATGCCTCTGTACACCTTATATTTTCTCCCCTGGAATAACTCAAATGTCCCCGGGCTCTCCTCGCATCCCGCAAAGATGCTGCCCATCATGCAGACATTTCCGCCCGCCGCGATCGCCTTCGTCATATCGCCGGAATACTTGATACCACCGTCCGCAATGATAGGAATGCCGTACTCTTTCGCCACTGCATAAGAGTCCATGATCGCCGTGATCTGCGGCACGCCGATCCCTGCCACGACGCGCGTCGTGCAGATGGAACCAGGTCCGATCCCCACCTTCACAGCGTCAGCGCCAGCCTCGATCAACGCCCTCGTACCGTCGCCTGTAGCGACGTTTCCTGCGATCACCTGCACATCCGGGTATTTCTCCTTGATCATTTTGAGGCATCTTAAGACGTTCTCGGAATGTCCGTGCGCACTGTCGAGCACGATCACGTCAACCTTTGCCGCCACAAGCGCTTCCACGCGCTCAAGCACATTTGCCGTGATGCCGACACCCGCGCCGCACAGCAGACGCCCCTGCTCATCCTTTGCCGCCAGCGGATACTTGATCGTCTTCTCGATATCCTTGATCGTGATGAGTCCTTTCAGATTATAATTGTCATCTACAATAGGAAGCTTCTCTTTTCTTGCATCTGCCAGAACCCGCTTTGCCTCCTCGAGTGTGATCCCCTCCCTGGCTGTGATCAGTCCCTCCGAGGTCATGGATTCCTTGATCTTTTTGGAATAGTCTGTCTCAAATTTCAGATCGCGATTTGTGATGATCCCGACAAGCTTTCTGCCCTCCGTGATCGGCACGCCGGAAATCCGGAACTTTGCCATCAGGGCATCCGCATCTCCGAGTGTATGCTCCGGAGTCAGCGAAAAAGGATCTGTGATAACGCCGTTCTCAGAACGTTTTACCTTATCTACTTCCTCTGCCTGCGCTTCTATAGACATGTTCTTGTGAATGATTCCGATACCGCCCTGCCTTGCCATGGCAATCGCCATCCTGTGCTCCGTGACAGTGTCCATCCCCGCGCTCATCATAGGAATGTTCAGCTTGATCTTCTTGGTCAACCATGTCGTCAGGTCAACCTGATTGGGAATTACCTGTGAGTAGCTTGGTACTAATAACACGTCGTCAAAAGTGATGCCTTCGCCGATTATCTGACCCATTTTTCTTCCTCCTCCGC
This sequence comes from Lachnospiraceae bacterium, assembly GCA_021770755.1. Lineage (GTDB taxonomy): Bacteria > Bacillota > Clostridia > Lachnospirales > Lachnospiraceae > COE1. The sequence continues at coordinate 70,300 of JAETQI010000014.1, read as the reverse complement.
ATTCTTCCGAATTGGTTTACGCTGTTGCTTTTCAAAATATTTTTACAATTATACTAAAGCCAGCACAGCTTGTCAACACCTAATCCATAAAAACTTTTCTCGGTGCGATTCCCTTGATCGTCTTGGCAAAATCCTCGGTGAGATTCATCAGGATCTTCTGATTTCCCTCATAAAATACCCAGTAGAGCTTCTGGTCCGGCAGGTCATGGCCGGCGCTAAAGTCTGTCACCTTCGTCTGGCGGTTTCTGTACGAGTCGAGCTGATGGGACTTCTCAGGCGCCATGATCTCGACCTTTTCGATGCTGATCGTCGTCACTCTCTTTCTCCTCGTCTTCGCCATGATCTTGTCCACCGAGATCTCCTTATCCAGATAGAGATACTCGTACTCGAGATCCGTCCACTGAAACACAAAGTAATCAAGCACGCCCAGTGCGATCACGATGATAAAAAAGATCATATTTCCATACAGAAAAGTCAAAAGACCGAGAAAAACCGTCGGGAGCACACTCACAAACCGGATGAGCGTCTCCTTCATTCCCCTGTCTTTCTTCACCAGCAGTTCCTTGTAGCTTTCGTTCATAACGCAATACCTTCCTTAATCTTATATTAATTTCTTTACAGCTCCCAGGACCATGACCCGATATCTCAATGATATCTTATATGATAGAACAATTCAATGCAATATGCAAGGTTTAGAAAAAATTAATAGTATGTAGATTGACAGAATGCAGTATTTCCAATATGATAGTTTGTAATTGATCACAGCGATCGCTTACGGAGGGATAACATGGAAGTCTACAATAAGAATCGGGACAAAAACAATTCGATGCACGATGAGATACGGGAGCAGAACGCCAAACTAAAAGACGCGCCGTTGAAGGAAAAGATCGCCTATTTTCAGGAATATTACCTGAAAACAACGATCCTCATCGTGATCGGCGTCATCTTTGTGGGGTATCTGGCGTACTCCGTACTGACAGCGCCGTCCGACACTGCCTTTGCAGCGTTCTTCTACAATGATACCGGGGATTCGTCCAACACGGAGCTGATCGACGGTTTTACCGCATATATGAACATCGACACCGAAAAACATGAGGCGTACATCGACGCGACCATGAATTATTCTCCTGACAATAATAACTATGACGCGTACATGAGTCTCGAGAAGTCGATGGCAGTCATCTCAACGGGTGAGCTTGACGTGATCGTGGGCGACACGGATACGATCGACTACTTCGCAAGGGGCGAGTGTCTTCACGACATCACCACTGTCCTGCCAGACGATCTGCTCGCACAATTTCAGGACAAACTCTACTATGCAAAATCCGGCGAGAACGGTGAGCTGATCCCGGCGGGTATCTATGTGACCGATTCGCCAAAGCTGAACCAGTACTACTACTATGTTGACAAAGAACCCGTTCTGGGATTTGTCGTCAACTCCAACAGCATCGACAATGCCATCGCGTTTTTGAGATATATCTATCTGGAATGAGAACCGATGAAATAACGACCGGGCAGGGGAACGCATTTCCCCTGCCCGTATATTGTTACATCCAGATCAGTTTTTTCCACTGCTCGATCTGCTCCTCCGTCATAAAACCGTTGGAGGTACCCACAAATCCGATCTTGTACGAGGCGAACAGCAGCGCGTTCTTGATCGCGTCCTTCGCATCCTTCGTCTTTACGTAATAGTGCACAAAAGCGGAGAACAGCGCATTTCCCGCCCCGATCGTGTTGACGATCTCCGTGGTCTTGACCGGTTTATACTCGATCACACTGTTGTCCTTCTTATTATAGAGGATCGCACCCTTATCGCCGATTCCCATGATGATGATCTCGGGATCGTACTTTTCCCTGCACTCCCGTATGCAGTCATAGTGGTCGCTCTCAATGTCGTCATCACTGATGTACAGGATATCCGCCGCTTTCAGGAAGTCCTCCTTATTGGCGATCTTCTCAGCCCGCATACTGCGCACATTGACCGCAAGGGGCTTGTTATACTTCTTTGCAAGTCCTATGATCGGACGGCAGAAGTTGCAGTTTGACATCAGCACCATATCTTTATCCTGGATCTGCCGTTCCAGCAGCTCAAACTCATAATCCACATGCCGGATATCTTTGACATCCTCAAAGGTCTGCTTCTTCCCCCTGCAGTAGAGAATCACCGAGGTAGGCATACCGTCGAGCATCGGCAGCACATAATCCGTGCGGAGATTCACATCATTTGTCTTGAGATAGGCATCGATCTGACGCCTTGACATATTTCTCGCCACCATACTCATAAAATCTACTTCATCGCCGAGCCATGTCAGCGCCATCGCCTCATTAAATCCGGCCCCGCCGATCTCGGTATCGACCAGATCCGGAGTGCTTTCAAACTGTCTATACGGAAGCGGCAGTTCCTCTACTTTCACGATCGTCTCCATCTGAACAAAACCTGCTACCATAATTTTACTCATAAAATCCCTCCCTTTCCTTATAGTCTCCTATGCCTTATATTCATCTTAACATATTTTTTGACAATTATATATATTTTTATGAAAATTTTTGAAATAATTTCGTGAAATATGTTAAAATGACATTGTCACTGTTGGAACTGTTGAAAAGGAGAACACTGATTATGAAAGAACAGCTTTATACGATTCCCTTAAATGACGCCTTCGCGGCAGACGACGAGTGCCCCTTCTGCTTCATCGAACAGAAGCTGGAGCAGGATCTGCTCGACTTCACGCTTGGCTCCGGCTCCTCGTACATGGAGAGCGATATCCGCGACCTTACCGACCGGGAAGGCTTCTGCCGCTATCACTTTCTGAAAATGTTCCAGTATGGGAACACCCTCGGAAACGCATGGATCCTAAAGACCCACTATCAGAAAATGATCAGCGAGTTTTCCGGCGAAGTCAAACGCTTCAAACCGGCAAAGCTCTCCTTTATGGACCGGCTGAAACGCTCGAAGGAGATCAACAATACCATGACGGCATGGACGTACGAAAAACAGCGCTCCTGCTACATCTGCCGCCAGTATGAGGACACTTACGCACGGTATCTGGACACCTTCTTCTACATGTACAAAAAGGACGCTGACTTTGTGAAGAAGCTGGAAAACAGCAAGGGATTCTGCCTCGTCCACTTTGGCGACCTGTGCCAGAGTGCTGTGGAGCAGCTAAACCAGAAGCAGTGCGACGCATTTTTTGCCACGGTCTTTCCGCTCATGGAGGAAAACTTAAAGCGCATCGGGGAGGATGTAAGCTGGATGGTCGAAAAATTCGATTACAGAAATGCTGATGCGGACTGGAAAAATTCAAAGGACGCCCCGCAGCGCGCCATGCAGAAGCTAAAGGGCGGCTATCCTGCCGCCCCAGTGTACCAGCAGAAAAAATAATGCACGGAGATTTCAGGAGAGATTCAAGGTCATATCCCTGACCAGCTCGATATATGCCTTGATCTCCCTGTACACCGTCTCAGGATCTGCTGCCTCCTGTGTCTTCTCCCGTATGATACTGCTGATACAGTAGTCGATCATCCGCTTGATGCGCTCCCGCTTCACCTTATCGGAAACGCTTGTGATCTCAGCAGACTTTTGGAGCGCTGCCATCCGCTCCTCATAGATCTGCCTGGATCCTGCTGTCTTTTTGACCGGCTCCTGTTCTGTCTCGTGTGCTGCCTCCTCCAGAAAGATCGTGAGATACGGATAACTTTTTCCAACCTTTGTCTTTGTCATGGCGATCTGCCTGATCAGCTCGAAATAGTCCTTTTCATTGTCATTCACCATGGTTGAGAGCTCCAGCAGCATATATTTGACACAGTAGTCATACACAAAGACGTAGATCCCCTCCTTGGAACCAAAATAGTGAAACCAGAGTCCCTTGCTGACACCGACTGCCTTTACCATGTCATCCGTGCTGGCATGCTTATACCCATTCTTGGCAAACACCTCGATCGCGCCGTTGATCATACGGTCCTGTTTCTCCCTTGCAAGGTCAAAAAATTTTTCGTTCATCTGCAGTACCTCCTTGCGCGCGCACTCCCCAAAGACGCACACTTGTTATACTAATAGTAACATAATTTCAGATTTCCGACTACACATTTTCATCAAATTTTACATAATCTCTTTTCATTTCCATAAAATAGTATTAAAATAGAAATGTCTACAATATATAATGAAAAAACAACTGCAACAGGAAAGGAGAACCACAAATGGCTAAGAAATTTAGCAAGCTTGTCTTATTCAGTGCCCTCGCCGGTGCTGCAGCTGCAGGAACCTATTATTATCTTCGAAATAAAGCAAACACCCCCGAGGAAGACCTTGACGACTTCGATGACTTTGACGATTTTGACGAGGATCTCGACGATGAAGATTTCTCCTCAGACTCTGCCGGTGCCGCTGTCAGCAAAAGCCGCCCGTACGTGCCGATCGATATAGACAATGCCAAAGAAAAAATCGGTGAAAAAGTGATCGAGACGCTCGATAAGACCAAAGAAAAACTTGAACACTTCAATGTGTCCGAGAAGATCGACAAGGCAAAGGAGATCATCGGCGAGATGACATCCCCCACCGTCGAGCCTGTCTACACACAGGTGGATATGTCTGCAGCGCCTGCGGAAACAAGAAGCTGCGAGAGTGAGCATGTATCGGATACTGAATCAGAAGGCGGATCCGTCTCCGCCACCTACGCGGAGCCGTCTGACACAGAGAGCAAGACGGAAGCGTTTTTTGACGACTCGGAGACCGAATCATAATAATTATTGAACAGTATGCATCAAAAGGCTAAGGGAAGATTCCCTTAGCCTTTTAAATATGCCGCCAGCTCTTCTACTTTCGTAAAGTACACATCACTGTTCTTCCTCATGAAATCCCGGATCTCGGGAATATCCATCGCCCAGCCTGCACCGACAAAGGGCATGCCAAACGCTTTTGCCATGTCGTAGCCTGGTTTGGAATCATCCACCATCACCATCTCTTCCGGCTTTAGACGATATTTCTGCGAGATGACTTCCAGCGCATACGTTGCGGGCTTTCTCTGCTCAGGCGGACACTCCCAGCCAAAGATCATGTCCGGCATTGGGAGATGGTTCACCTCATAGTCCCTCCTGATATTGAAATCATAGGAATGCGATACCACACACACAATGCCGCCCTCCGCTCTCTGGCGCTCGATGACTGCCCTCATGCCGTCATAAGCCTTCGCGGTATGCCCCGACACATACGCTTTCCAGCACTCCACCTCGCGTTCCAGCTCCTCGTCCGTCATGCCGAGCTTCCCGACACAGTACGGGATAAAGCCCGGATCGAAATTTTCCCGGAAATAATCGTCAAGCGAGATGGTCACACCCGGTCTCAGCAGCTTTAACGCCTCCAGAAATGCAGGATAATGTATGGTGGCAGTACTGTTGACCACTGTGTCGTCATGGTCCAATATCAGACATCGATACCTCATTCCAACCCTTTCCCCTTCCTGCGCTATTTCGGCAGCACGAACGAACTCTTCAACGACACGATCCTGTTGAACACAAGCGCATCCGGCTTTGAATCCCTGGCGTCTACATTGAAGAATCCCTGTCTCACGAACTGAAAGCTGTCGTAAGGCTCTGCGCCTTTCAGCGCCGGCTCCACATAGCACTCCCGCAGCACGGTCAGCGAATTCGGGTTGAGGTTCAGCGAGCCGTCCTCGTTGTAGACACCCTTCTCCTCGTCGATCAGATTCTCATACAGACGAACCTCCGCCCTGACTGCATACGGCGCCGGCACCCAGTGGATCGTGCCCTTCACCTTCCTGCCCGAAAAACCGCTGCCCTGCTTTGTCTCCGGATCATATGTGCAGTGAACGACTGTCACCCTGCCGCTCTCGTCCTTCTCATAGTCCACGCAGCGGACAAAATATGCGCTCATGAGACGCACCTCATTTCCCGGAAACAGCCTGAAATATTTCTTGGGCGGCTCCTCCATAAAGTCGTCCCTGTCAATATAGAGCTCCCTGCAGAACGGAACCTGTCTGGAGCCAAGGGACTCGTTTTCGAGATTGTTAGGCACCTCGAGATACTCTGTCTGCCCCTCGGGATAGTTGTCGATCACAAGCTTTACAGGATCGAGTGCCGCCATCATCCTGGGCTTTTTGAGTTTCAGATCCTCCCGGATACAGTACTCGAGCATCGCATAGTCGGTGGAGGAGTTTGCCTTGCTCACGCCGCAGAGCTCCACAAACCGCTGGATCGACTCCGGCGTAAACCCGCGCCTTCTGAGCGCCGCGATCGACACAAGCCTCGGATCGTCCCAACCGTCGACGATCCCGTCCTGCACAAGCTTCTTGATGTAGCGCTTGCCAGTCACGACGTTTGTCAGGTACATCTTTGCCTGCTCGATCTGTCTTGGCCGGTTCGGATACTCGATCTCGCGCACGACCCAGTCGTAGAGCGGTCTGTGATCCTCAAACTCCAGCGTACAGATCGAGTGCGTGATCCCCTCGATGGCGTCCTCGATCGGATGCGCGAAGTCATACATCGGATAGATGCACCACTTATCCCCCGTATTATGGTGCGTCATATGCGCTACACGGTAGATCACCGGATCCCTCATATTTAAGTTCGGCGAAGTCATGTCGATGCGCGCGCGGAGCACCTTCTCGCCGTCCGCATACTTGCCGTTCTTCATATCCTCAAAGAGCTGCAGATTCTCCTCCACGGAGCGGTCTGCAGACGGATCCTCCCTGCCAGGCTCTGTAAATGAACCCCTATATTCCTTAAGCTGCTCCGCCGTCAGATCCGATACATACGCTTTCCCTTTCCGGATCAGTTTCACGGCACACTCGTACATCTGGTCGAAATAATCGGACGCAAAGAAGAGCCTGTCCTCCCAGTCCGCACCGAGCCACCTGACATCCGCCTTGATGGACTCCACGAACTCGATGTCCTCCTTGGTCGGGTTGGTGTCGTCAAAGCGCATGTTGAACTTTCCGCCGTACTCCTTAGCGATCCCGTAATTTACAAGGATCGCCTTGGCATGTCCGATATGAAGATAACCGTTGGGCTCCGGCGGGAAGCGCGTGTGCACAGTGTCATACACTCCCTCCTCCAGATCCTTGTCGATCAACTGCTCGATAAAATTCCTTGAAACTTCCGCCGTATTTTTTTCTACGTCACTCATCACATTCTCCTCCATTTTGTCAGAAATATATCTATATCTTCTCCTTTACTTTCCGCAGTCCTCCCGCCGTTCTTCGTCCTCAAACGCCCTGACCGATTCTTCGTCCAGCCGCCTGAAATCGTTGATATTGCGGACCAGCATCCGAATACTGTACTTTGGCGTGTCGAAGAATCCCGCCTCATTCATATTGACGACGATGATCCCCAGCGGCACTGCGATCAGCATACCGCCGACTCCCGCGACACGGTATCCGATAAAGAGCAGAAACAGTGTCGGGATCGGCTCCATGCCGATCGACTCCCCCATGATCTTGGGCTGTATGAGCTGACGGAACAACTGCCCCGCCCCCCAGATCACGAGAAAACCGACCGCCCTGAGGTAATTGCCGCCGATCAGTGTCACGACCGCCCACGGAACCAGCACGATACCCGTGCCAAAAAAAGGCAGGAAATCAAGAAACGCCATCAGCAGCGCGATCAGCAGACTATACCGCACATTCAGCACGGTCAGTCCCACCAGAAGCAGCACATACATCCAGATCTCAATGCGGAACTGCGCTTTAAAATATCCCCCGACTGCCTGTTTGAGACTTGAAGCGAACACATCGTACTTGCGCGTGATATTTTCCGGCAGAACCCTGTCCACAAAAACAGTGATCCAGTCCCTGTCCGCGATAAAGAAATACGCTGACAGCATACACATGATGATCGATATGATAACACCCGCTATGTTGCCTACCATGCTGCCCATTCCCTCGAATGTGCTGAAATTCAGGCTTTTTGGCAGATCTGTGATCATCTCACCGATCGTATTGCCAAGATCATTGAGGGCATCGGCAAACTTCGGCGCCCGCACACCGATATACTGGTTGATCCAGGCGCCCAGATTGTCAAAATCATGTTTCACAGCCTCCCACATCTCAGGGATCTCTTCCACAAAGCCAGACACCTGTCTCCAGAGTACGACGCCAAGACCATATCCAAGCCCGCTCACTGCCGCGATCACGCACACGATGACAACGACTGTCCCCGCCTTTCTCTTGATCTTGAGCTTCCGCTCCAGAAACACCACGAGCGGATTCGCGATGCACGATATGATCCAGCCGATCACAAACGGCATAAAGAACAGCACCAGCTTTGGCACCAGAAAGATGCACAGCAGCAATATGACCAGCGAGATCAGAATGTTCACGATCAATTTCAGGTTTTCCCTGCCAGTACTTCTTCCCTCCATCATTGATCCTCTCCTTCCGGCTGTCCCATCAGATTGTCGATCAGGTCATAGATCTCCTCCCGCCCCTGCTTCGTCTGGGCTGAGAACGGTATCACGATCGTGTCCTGATCCACAGCAAGCCCCTGCTTAACAGCCTTGATCTGCTTCTGTAGCTGGCTTCTGTTGATCTTGTCCGCCTTTGTCGCTATGACGATCGGATGAAATCCGTTCGAGAGGATCCAGTCGTACATGATCTTATCGTTTGCCGAGGGATCATGCCGGATATCGACCAGCAGGAACACTGCTTTGAGCACCCTGGACTGGCGCAGATACCGCTCGATCATCTTGCCCCACTTCTCTTTTTCCTGCAGGCTGACCTTCGCGTAGCCATACCCCGGAAGATCGACAAAATACAACTCATCGTTGATATTATAAAAATTGATCGTCTGCGTCTTGCCCGGCTGTGAACTGGTCCGTGCCAGCGACTTGCGGTTCATGAGCGCGTTGATCAGTGAGGATTTCCCCACATTGCTCTTGCCGGCAAATGCAATTTCAGGCATATTGTTCTGCGGTACTTTGCTCGTCACACCGATCACGGTCTCCAAGCTTACATTTTTTATGACCATCTTTTATTTCTCTCCCGTTACCGTTTTCTTCCTGTTTCCGCTTCTCGTTTTTCTGACCTTGATCTCCTGCGCAAACGCCAGCGGTATCACCTCGTCCATGGAGCTTACAAAGCAGATCTCCATCCCCGACTTGATCTCGCCGGAGATCTCTGCCACATCCTTCTCGTTTTCCTTTGGCACCAGAACCGTGGTGATCCCCGCTGTCTTTGCCGCCAGCAGCTTTTCTTTCAATCCGCCGATCGGAAGCACCCTTCCCCGCAGCGTGATCTCACCTGTCATGGCGACCTTCGCCCTGACAGGTGTGTCCGTGATCGCCGACAGCACTGCCGTCGCCATCGTGATCCCCGCAGACGGTCCATCCTTGGGAACTGCCCCCTCGGGAATATGGAGGTGAAAATCATTTTCTTTAAAAAATTCCGGATCGATCTTGTATCGGGGGGCGATCGACCTGATATAACTGATCCCGGTCATCGCGGACTCCTTCATCACATCGCCGAGCTTTCCGGTCAGCTCGATCTCACCCTTTCCGGGCATGATGTTCACCTCGATCTGCAGCGTATCACCGCCCACGCTCGTCCATGCAAGCCCCCTGACGATCCCGACATCATCCTTCTCGTTTGCCATGTCAACGCTGTATTTGGGCTTTCCAAGGTATTTTTCCAGTTTCTGGCTGTTCACCTTGATACACTTATCCTGCACCTGCTTTCTCGGTTTTCCGCCCCTGTCTTTGAGTATCTCCAGCGCCGCCTTCCTGCAGACTGTCCCGAGCTTCCGCTCGAGATTTCGCACACCTGCCTCTTTCGTATAGTGGTCGATAATCCCCTTGACCGCGTTGTCGCTGATCGTCAGTTGTGTCTCTTTGAGACCGTTTTTTGCAAGCTGTTTCTCCCACAGATGTTCCTTTGCTATATGAAACTTCTCATTTGCAGTGTAGCTTGTCACCTCGATGATATCCATGCGGTCCAGCAGCGGTCTTGGGATATTGCCCGCATCGTTCGCGGTCGCGATGAACAAAACCCTGGACAGGTCGATCGGCAGTTCCACATAGTGATCCCTGAAATGACAGTTCTGCTCCGGATCGAGCACCTCCAGCAGCGCCGACGAGGTATCCCCCTTATAGTCGCTGCTGACCTTGTCGATCTCGTCCAGCAGCATCAGCGGATTGCACACACCCGCCTGTTTCAGACCGTTTGCGATCCTCCCCGGCATCGCCCCGACATAAGTCTTGCGGTGCCCTCTGATCTCCGCCTCATCGCGCACACCGCCCAGACAGATCCTGACGTATTTTTTGTTGAGCGCCTCCGCGATCGATTTGGCGATGGAAGTCTTGCCGGTTCCGGGCGGTCCCACCAGACACAGGATCGGTGCCTCGCCCTTGCTGGTCAGACATCGGACTGCCAGATACTCGACGATGCGCTCCTTGACCTTCTCCAGCCCGTAATGATCTCTCTCCAGGATCGCCTCCGCCCTGTTGATGTCATTGTTGTCCTTCGAAGCCTTGTTCCACGGCAGTTCCAGGAGGGTCTCGATATAGCCCCGCTCCACCGCGCTCTCCGAGCTTGAACCCATGATCGTCTTGAATCTGTTGATCTCTTTCTGGATCTTTTCCTTTACTTCCGCATCCGCTTTCAGCTTTTCAAGCGCTTCCTCATAATGCTTCACATCGGAATACTGGTTCTTGTCCCCGAGTTCTTCCTGAATATATTCCATCTGCTCGCGCAGAATATAGTCCTTCTGGTTCTTGTCGATCTTCTCCCTGATCTTGACCGCCAACTGCGTGCGGATCGCCGCGATCTGCGCCTCGTTCATGATCAGCGCCACAAGCTCCCCGCACTGGCCGGCAATATCCTCGATCTCCAGTATCTGCTGTTTCTGATCATACGAGAAGGGTGTGTTGATCAGGATCTGGTTCATCAGTACTGTCAGACTGCTCCCGTCTTTAAAATACTTCCCCAGGCTCTTTCCGATCTTGGGATAAAACCGGACATACGTGTCAAACACTTCCTTAAGCGTGCGCGTCAGCGCCTCCTCCTCAGCCGGTTCGAGCGCATTTTCGTTGTCGTCGATCTCTTCGTACTGCGCACTGAAATACTGTCCGTCATTGTCATCCAGTTCGATGATGCGCGCCCTCGCCACAGCTTCCACCATGACCCTGTCAATGCTGTTTGGAAGTTTTGTAACCTGCTTGATGCCTGCGACCGTACACACTTTATATAACCCGTCAATATCCGGTTCCTCTTCCTCGGGATCGATCTGCGGTACAAGCAGCACTTTCTGTGTCTCGTTCAGCGCCTGCTCAATAGCCCTCTTTGACATATCCCTGTTCAGATCAAAATGTATGATCATGTTTGGCACCACTGTCAATCCCCGCAGTGCCACCAAAGGTAATGCTGCTGTTATCTGTTCCATCTGTAAAATCCTCTCCATATGTCTCTGTGATCGGGCGGGGAAGCGTCGTCTTCCCCTGCCCGCGCGCCCGCCAGCGTATGCTGACCTGTTTCCTCAGGGTGTGCGTGTGCGTAAAGCGCCGCCCTCTTAAAAGGCGGCGCTTATAATCAATCCATTTATTTATCTCGCCTTTTTCTCACGCTCTGTGCGCATTGCTTCGCGGTGTACTACAAAAGGCTGACTTGTTCCTTCTACGGACTCCTTCGTGACCACACAGCTCTCGATCGTGTCATCGGAAGGGATCTCATACATGATGTCCATCATAATGCTCTCCATGATAGAACGCAGACCTCTGGCCCCTGTCTTTCTCTCCAGCGCTTTCTCTGCGATCGCATCGATCGCGTCCGGCTCGAAGGTAAGCTTAACATTGTCAAACTCAAATAACTTCTGGTACTGCTTGATCAGGGCGCTCTTTGGCTCTTTCAGGATCCGCACGAGTGCATCCTTATCCAGTCCTTCCAGCGACACATTGATCGGCACCCTGCCGACAAACTCCGGAATGAGACCGTACTTAGTCAGATCCTGGGGTGTTACTTCCTTGAACACAGCGCCGAGATCCCTCGTTGTCTTCTCTGCGATATCCTTGTTAAAACCTATGGACTTGCGGTCAAGCCGGTTCTCGACGATCTTGTCGAGTCCATCAAAAGCACCGCCGCAGATAAACAGGATATTTGTCGTATCGATCTGTATCAGTTCCTGATGCGGATGTTTTCTGCCGCCCTGCGGCGGAACACTCGCTACCGTCCCCTCAACGATCTTTAAAAGGGCCTGCTGCACACCCTCGCCGGAGACATCTCTGGTGATCGAGACATTTTCGCTTTTCTTCGTGATCTTATCGATCTCATCGATATAGATGATACCGTACTGCGCCCTCTCAATGTCATAATCCGCTGCCTGAATAAGCTTTAAAAGGATATTCTCAACGTCCTCTCCCACATAACCTGCCTCTGTGAGCGTCGTCGCATCTGCGATCGCAAAAGGGACATTGATGATCTTGGCAAGTGTCTGTGCCAGATATGTTTTACCAGAACCCGTCGGACCGATCATGATGATGTTGCTCTTCTGGAGCTCCACATCGAGATCTTTCTCAGCCATCACACGTTTGTAATGATTGTACACAGCCACCGACAATACCTTCTTGGCTTCTTCCTGTCCGATCACATACTCGTCGAGAAACTCTTTGATCTCCACAGGCTTTAAGAGGTTGATCTCGAAACCGCCGTCGATCTGTTCCTCCTCGTACTCCTCCTCGATAATGTCCGCGCAGATATCGACACACTCATCACAGATATAAACACCGGATGGACCTGCTATCAGCTTTCTCACCTGATCCTGTGTTTTGTTGCAGAAAGAACATCTTACCCTTCCCTCAGTGCTTTTTCCAGCCATCCTTTTTCTCCCTTTACTCATAATTCATTCAATCAAAATATAAAATCTAATTCTCTTTGTCATCCGCCGCATCGGCTCTGTCCGCGATCACCTTGTCGATCAGGCCGTACTGCATCGCCTCCTCAGCCGACTTCCAATTGTCGCGCTCCGTGTCTGCCGCGACCACATCATACGGCTGTCCACAGTTCTCCGCCAGAATGCTGTTTAACTTCTGCTTGGTGCGCAGAATATGTTTTGCCGCGATCTCGATCTCTGTCGCCTGTCCCTGTGCCCCGCCAAGCGGCTGATGGATCATGATCTCCGCGTTGGGAAGCGCAAGCCGCTTGCCCTTTGTACCGCCTGCAAGCAGGAACGCGCCCATGCTGGCTGCCATCCCGATACAGATCGTCGACACATCACACTTGATGTAGCGCATGGTATCATAGATCGCCATGCCCGCCGTGACAGAACCTCCCGGACTATTGATGTATAGCTGTATATCCTTTTCCGGATCCTCAGCCTCCAGAAACAAAAGCTGCGCCACCGTGAGGCTTGCCGTCGTCTCGTTTACTTCCTCACCCAGAAATATGATGCGCTCCTTCAACAGTCTGGAATAAATGTCGTATGAGCGCTCTCCCCGGCTTGTTTGTTCTATGACATATGGTACTAAACTCATAGTTTTTACCTCCACTCCGAATACTATTAAAATTCAGTATAACGCAAATATAATAATTGTGCAAATAGTCAGCACAATTATTATATTTTTTTAATATTTTTATTCTATTTTTCCACTGCACTATCCACTGCCAGCTCCAGCGCCTTTCTGATGCAGATATCCTCCCTGATCGACTTCTGCTCATACTCACCGATCATCTCTTTGATCTTGTCTTCCTCCATCTGGTAAGCCTCTGCCATCTTCTTGATCTCTGCAGCAAACTCCTCCTCACTCGCCTCTATATTCTCTGCCCTGGCAACAGCCTCAAGCACCAGTCTCGACTGGATCCGCTGCTCTGCCTGCGGCTTGAGCTGCTCTAAGAGCGCCTCTTTCGTAAGACCCGTAAACTGGAAATACTGGTCGATCGAGATTCCCTGCATCTGGATCCTCTGGGCGAAATCATCCGCCATCGAGCGCTGCTGTGTCTTGAGCATAGCCTGCGGAATATCCATCTGCGCATCGGCTACGATCGCCTCGATCACTTTCTCTTCCTTTACAGCCTTTGCTTCCTCTTCCTTCTTCTCGGTCAGATTCTTCTTCACATCTTCCCTGTACTCTGCCAGGGTATCAAACTCTGACACCTCACTTGCAAACTCATCGTCAAGCTCCGGCAGCTCTTTCTCCTTGATCTCCTTGACCGTGCACTTGAACACAGCCGGCTTTCCTGCCAGTTCCGCTGCCTGGTAATCCTCCGGGAACGTCACATTGACTTCCACCTCGCTGTCGAGCTCCGCGCCCACAAGCTGCTCCTCAAATCCCGGGATAAAGGTGTTAGAGCCGATGGTAAGCGGATAATTCTCACCCTTGCCGCCGTCAAAGCTCTCCCCGTCCACAAAACCTTCGAAATCAATGACTGTCATATCGCCGTCCTTGACAGCCCTGTCCTCGACAGAGATCGTTCTCGCATTGTTCTCCCGCTCCCTGTCGATCGCCGCATCGATCTCCTCCTCGGTGACAGTCCGGTCGATCGCATCGATCTCGACGCCCTTGTACTTTCCAAGGGTCACTCCCGGCTTCAATGCTACCTCCGCGGTAAATATAAAAGGCTTTCCTGCCTCTACCTGCACGATATCGATCTCAGGCTGGGACACGATCTCCTCTGTGCACTCATCCACAGCCTTTGCGTATGCAGTAGGAATGACAATGTTCGCCGCATCCTCATAAAAGATCTCCTTGCCATACATCTGCTCCAGCATCTTGCGGGGAACCTTGCCCTTGCGAAATCCCGGAATGCTCAGCTTGTTCTTATTTTTCTGATAAGCTTTGTTGATCGCCTGCTCCAGATCCTCCGCCGGCACTTCTATCGTAAGCTTAGCCATATTTCCCTCTAACTTCTCCACCTGTAAACTCATTTGTCCCATTTCCTCCTTGCATATCATGCAATGCATATCATGAATATTTTTATATTTTACACTGTCCTTTGTAACCACTGTACAGTTACCAATCGTTTTTTATTATAGCATAGGCTTCCTGAAATTAAAAGAAAAATTTTTTAAAACAATAAAAAATATTGAGAAAGTGCGTAAAAAACGCAAAAAAACGGGATGCAGTATAAAACCGCATCCCGTTTCATGCCCTGATCCCGTCTTATTTGTTCAGAGACTCCTCGTAGCTCTTTACCATTCTACGAACCATCTCGCCGCCGATGCTTCCTGCCTCGCGCGATGTGAGGTCACCGTTGTAACCCTCCTTTAAGTTCACGCCAAGCTCTGATGCTACCTCAGTCTTAAAACGATCCATTGCTGCCTTTGCCTCAGGAACTTCTACTCTGTTTGATCTACTCTGTGTTGACATAATTTTTTACCTCCGTTAATCAATTTTTGCTCTCTATAACAAATCTATCTTCAAAGACAAGCTTTTTGTCGCTTATCTTAATCCTAGTATTAACGGAGTGAAAAGATTTATGAATGGTATATTTTTACTGAACTGTCATATTTATCAATGCCGTTCAGATCCCCTTAAAATTCCGGTAAATGCGCATAAATACGCGGATGATATCCGGGTCGAAGATGCTCCCCGCATTCTCCTGCATATAGGTAAGCGTCTGGTCCAGCGGAATCGGCTTTTTGTAATGCCGCTCGCTGATCATGGCGTCAAACACATCCACAACCTTCACGATGCGGGCCGCGAGCGGTATCGCGCTGCCTTTGAGTCCTTTCGGATAGCCGGAGCCGTCCCAGCACTCGTGATGATACCATGCGATATCGATCGCCATGTCGATAAAATCGTTTTTCTCCACGCCCTCATAGATATCCATCAGCGTCTTTGCCCCAAGCTCCGCATGCGTGCTCATGATCTGACGCTCCTCCTCATCCAGCGGCGCGTTCTTAAGCAGGATATGATCCGGTATCATGAGTTTGCCGATATCGTGAAGCCCTGCGCTGGACTCGATCGTATCGATGAAATCATCCGTCACTTCCTCCTCAAATTTCGGATATAACTGCATTCCTTCCGCGAGGATCCGGCTGTTGTACAATATATTTTTGTAGTGGGAACCCGACACATTCTCGCGGCTCTCCACAAGCCTTGCCAGCGCCGTCATAATATTTTTCTGCTCGATCCTAAGCTTCTCCATCTGGCGCGCGACCACGAGATTGAGCTGCCTGTTGTTCTCCTCGAGATCCTTCTGCATCGTATAGATCTTAAGGTGTGTGGAGATGCGCATCTCCACCTCCGTCTTGTCAAAAGGCTTCGGAATATAGTCGACTGCGCCAAGCTCGAATCCTTTGCTGAGATCCGAGGCGGTATCCATCGCCGATATGAAGATGACCGGAATATCCTTTGTGTACGGATCATTTTTCAACATAGAACAAAACGTAAACCCATCGGTCTCGGGCATGGAGATATCTGACAGGATCAAACCCGGCAGCGTGTCGCTGTCTCCGATGATCTCCAGCGCTTCCTTCACGCTCTGCGCCAGCAATGCCTGATACCCCATGCTTTTGATGATCTCCTCGAGAATGATCAGGTTTACCTCAACATCATCAACCACAAGTATCTTGATATCACGATCATTTTGTGATGTTCTATTCATGATTGCCAAACTCCTTTATCTATCAGATCCTTATATCTCAAAACCTTCTATTTCAAGCATCAACTGTTCCTTTACCTTCTGGGCATACTCCCTTGCCTTGTCGCAGTCTGATTTTCTGATCGACATCTCCATCCGGAAAGTCAGCCGCTGCAGATCCTTTGAACCATTGCTGACAAGCTGTTTTAAAGTCGTCGCAAAGCTCTCCGCCTTCTGCCAGTTCTCCATATCCATGCTGATATTGAGCTTTTCAAAATATTTTTTCAGTTCCCTGATGTTGATATCGCTGCCCAGCTCATTCATCAGATCCTGTTCTCCCGCCATCCTGTTGAGGTTGTTGGAATATTTCCACTTTCTAATAGAAGGCTCCTGCTCCGCCGTATCCTGCGTGTGCTCCGTCTTGAGCCTGATCGTAAAGGAGAACGTGGAACCTTTGCCCTTCTCGCCCTCCGCCCAGACCTTGCCGTGCATCATGGTCACAAGCTCCTTCGTGATGGCAAGTCCAAGCCCTGTACCGCCGAATTTTCTGGTAATAGACGCATCCGCCTGTGAAAAGCTCTTGAACAGCTTATCCTTATCCTCCGGCGACAGTCCGATACCGGTGTCCACCACCATAAAGAACAGCTCGATCTCATCGTTGATCCTGGTATTTAGGGATACCTCGACGCCGACATACCCCTGTTCCGTAAATTTCACGGCATTGGACACGAGATTGTTCAGAATCTGCGTCAGCCGCAGTTCATCGCCGATCACCTTATCCGGAATCTCCTGCGCGACATTGAGCGTAAACCGCAGTCCCTTCCTCATTGTGAGCATGTTGAACATCTTTTCCATCTTCGCTATGAAGTCATAAAAAGAAAACGGCTTCTCGTCAATCTGAAACTTGCCCGCCTCAAGCTTGGAGAAATCAAGGATATTGTTGATGATCCCCTCCATCGTCGAACAGCAGTCAAGGATCATCTTGAGATAATTTGTCTTCTGGAAATCCTGTTCCTGCTCCATCATGATCTCCGCATGTCCCTTGATCCCATTGACAGGCGTCCTCAGCTCATGTGTTACATTCGCCACAAAAGCGTCCCTCGCCTTCATGGATTCCTGCATCTGTATCGTAGTCTCCTCCACTTTCCGGATGCTTTCCTTGTAGCGGGTCATATCGACAGCCGTGCAGATCGTGACCTCCGCCCCGTCAAAAACACCGGATACCACCGTGATCTCCACCGGAAAACAAGTTTTATTCTTTCGGTACAGCACCGTCTCGAAGACTTCCAGATCCCTGTATTCATCTGCCAGTCTGACATGATCCCCCTCGATCACAAACACGTTCTGGATCAGTTCGCCGATATATACGCCAACAAGCTCACCTGCACTGTAGCCTGTGAGCTCAAGAAGTCTGTCATTACAATAGTCGATACATCCACGGGAATCATATTTGATGATACATTCCTGACTGTGATTCAAAACATAATAAAAAAATTCTTCCCGATTTTCTGGCATTTATTCTTCCTCTTCCTCTTCCTGCTTCTCCGTAAAATCAAGTGACTCGTCACTCAACAGTTTGACAGGATCCAGCAGAAGCTTCACACTGTCGCCGATCTTGCCGATCCCGCGGATGAACTTTGCCTGCGCGTTTGTCTTGGACACGCTTGGCGGAGGCAAAATGTCCTGTTCCTCGATCGACACCACTTCCGAGATCGTCTCTACGATCAATCCGACTGTGACACCCTGGACATCTACGACTATGATACAGGTCCGGTCATTGTACTCAAAGAGCTCCTTCCCAAACCGGTCCGCCACATCGATCACCGGTATGATCTTGCCCCTTAAGTTGATCAGCCCCTTAATAAAATGCTCTACTTCGGGAATGGGTGCTATCGCCTGCATCTGTATGATCTCATTGACATATTTGAGTTCAATGCCAAAAACATCGCTCCCGATACAGAAGGTCATATATTTCCCCTGACGGGTATCTTCCAATTCTACAGCCTCAAGCAATTCTGTTTTTTCTTCCATGCAAAATCGTCCCCCTTTGTCTCTGTAAGGTCATATTCTTCTTATTGATTAAATCCCAGCTTCTCAAGGATGCCTCTCAGTTTTTCCACATCGATCGGCTTCGCACAATATACGGTACAGCCCAGGTCAAACGCCATCTTGACATTCTTTTCCTCGTTCAGTGCGGTCGTCATGATCACCTTTGCCTGATCATCCTGTGTCACATTATGTTCCCGCTCGATATTGCGGATATTTTTGAGTGCCTGATAACCATCCATGACAGGCATCATGACATCCAGGCAGACGAGGTCGTACGGTTCGTCATCCTCAAGCGCCATCATAAAGGCATCGATCGCCTCCATCCCGTCAACTGTAACGTCACACTCGCCGTACTCTGACAAAAACTTTAAGATCGCCTTTCTGCTGGCAAAGTCATCTTCTGCTATTAATATTCTCATAGTTTACCTCCTATATTTTCTTTTCTATCATTGTTTGTCGCTTTACTGGCGCTTATCGAGCAGGTAATATATTTTTTGTGCGATCTGTTCCAGCGGCACCTGCCACTTCACTGCCCCGATCTCGTATGCCACCTTGGGCATACCGTACACGATGCAGGTCTTCTCATCCTGTCCGATCGTGCGCGCACCGGCATTTCTCATAGCCAGCAGCCCTTTGGCGCCGTCGCTGCCCATCCCGGTCATCAGCACGCCGATCGCCTCTTTTCCGGCTACGCGTGCCACCGACTCAAAGAGTGCGTCCACCGACGGACAGTGCCCCGTCACCCTTGGCCCGTGCTTGCACTCCACCTGAAATCTGCCGTTGATCTTCACGATGCGCATCTGCTTATCGCCGGGGGCAAGAAGGATCTGACCGGGTTTGACCACATCTCCGGATACGGCTTCCTTCACGGAAACCTCCCCCTCGTTGTCCAGCCTGTGGGCATACATCTGCGTATAGCCCTCCGGCATATGCTGCACCATCACAATGCCCGGAATGTCTCTCCGAAGTCCTCTCACCACAGTGGCGATCGCCTCCGTTCCTCCCGTCGAAGCACCGATCGCAATGATCGATGTTGTCGTGTCGCCCTCGCTGCCTGAACTTCTTGTCATCTGTGCCGCGTGCAGAACAGGCGCCTTCTTTGCATTGGCAAGCCACTCACCGCCAGCCGCTTTCTTGAGCCGGTTGCAGATATTCTCATGTTCAAGGATCTCGCTGTGATCCCCGCAGACGATAAAATCCTTCGCACCTGCACGGTAGGCTTCATCCTCAAACTCCGGCTTTGCTATGACGATCGTCTGGGTGCTCCTCTGCGGCATGAGTTTCCCCAGGAATGTGATCCCAGGCATCCTTGGCAGATCATGACACAGGAGCATTACATCGGGGTCACACTCTATGATCTTATCCCTCGCAGTGTAGGCGTTGTTCGCCTCCGCCACCACATCAAGATCCGGATCCGCACTGAGGATCTTGTCAAGGTGTCTTTTCATTTCAAGATTTCCTACCACCAGCAATACCTTTAACTTTTCCATATCAAACCTCCCCTACTTTCTGTATATGGAAGGTCTTACATACTGAAACTGGGTATTATTCTGTCCCATGGATTCTGTCGAACCGATAAAAAGATATCCGCCAGGAGCCATCTTCTCATAAATATTGTTCAACAGCCTCTCTTTTGTCGGTTCATCAAAGTAGATCATGACATTTCTGATAAAGACAACATGGAGCGGCTTCTTGAAGGGAAGCGGGTTCATCAGGTTGAGCTGCCGGAACAGCACTTCCCGCTTGAGCTCATCCTTCACCCGGTATTCCTCCTGGCTGATCTGCTTAAAAAACCTGCGCACATACTGATGCGGCAACTGCTCCACAGAGTTTCTGGCATAGACGCCCTTTACTGCTTTCTCCAGGACCTTCGTGTCAATGTCCGTGGCAAGGATCCTGGTATCCCACCCTTCCTGCTCGAGACCCAGAAAGTCTTTGCAGAGCATCGCCAGTGTATACGGCTCCTCCCCTGTCGACGAGGCGGCACACCAGATGTGCCAGTCCCTCGTGCTCTCTGTGCGTCTCTTAAGTTCAGGAAACACTTCCTGCTTCAAAAACAAAAACTGCTCATACTCCCTCCAGAAATACGTATGATTCGTCGTGAGGGCATTCATCAGATCCTCCGCCTCAGGTCCTGTGGGAAACTTCTCCACGCGATCCATAAATTCACCGTAGGAACTGTATCCCTTTCGCTGCATATAACTATCAAGCCTTCCCTGAACCAAAACCTTTTTTTCATTTAAGTTAATGCCTGCCTTATTTTTCACATAGGCTGCCACCCTTTGAAACTCCTGTTCTGTTATCATTTGAGAAACCTTCTATCTGCTTGATTTTATATATCATAATGCTCTTATCGCTTAGGAACTGGTGACAAATAATTGCCGGCAGTTCCTTACTATATAATTACGCATTATATTTCTGATTATAACATTGGATGCATAAGTTGTCAAAATTTTTACGATTATTCATACAATAATATTACGATCCCTTATGATCACGCTTCTGTATATACGATACTCCTGGCGAGGCCGTCCGCCGTTTCCCTGTCCAAAAGCGCTGCCACGATCTCGAGTGCAAAAGGGATCGCCGTGCCCACACCGCGGCTTGTTATGATCGTACCCGACTTCACGACATTCCCATCCTGGTACACACTGGCTCCGTTTTTATACAGCTCATCCTCCATCCCCGGATAGATGCAGGCTTTCCTGCCCTGCAGAAGTCCCATATGGGCAAAGATGCTTGGCGCCGCACAGATCGCCGCGATATATTTTCCATTTTCGTATGACGCCCTGATGTTCTTTATGAGCCACTCGCACGCCTCGAGATTTTTCGTGCCCGGCATCCCTCCCGGGCAGACCAGGACATCAAGCAGCCTGAAATCCAGACGGTCAAGCTTGATATCCATCTTCACAGTGATGTCATGGCTTCCTGTCACATGCTCCTCGTTTCCGACCGAGACGCAGACGGTCTCGATCCCGGCGCGCCTGAGCAGGTCAACTACTGTGAGCGCCTCGACCTCCTCAAATCCTGTTGCAAAAAAAACTGCTGCCCTTTTTTTCATGATATCATTCATCCTTTCTATTCATAATTATCATAAATATTATAACCTTTAGAAACGGTTTCTTATTTCCTGTTATTTTACCACACAATCTGAAATTGTGGAAGATTTTGCGCCTTTTGTTTCCTTTTTTGTTATTTTTCTTTCCAGGACCTGTGCTATAATAAGGTTACTTATGAAAATACGGGAGGTCAACATGAAAAACAAAAAACTGACAATGCTGCTATTAACAATGACGTTGTCCGCTCTGTCCTTCACCGGCTGCGGTTCCGGTGCCGGGCAGACAGCATCACAGCCGTCGTCCGCCGATACCCCTGCAGAGACAGTATCTTCCGAGACGGCTGTCCCAGAGACAACTGCTCCTGACACCGAGAGCGACGACACATCCGGCAGTGACCAGGTAGTGCTAAACACCCTGTATCCGCTGCCCACCGCCGCAGAAGATGCCGGCATCTATGTGGAACCGATCCCCGATCTCTCCGACAGCTTTATCCGGGGCATGGATGTCTCTTCCATCCTTGCCGAAGAGAGGAGCGGCGTGAAGTACTTTGACGCCGACGGCACAGAGCAGGACGTGTTTACCACGATGGCGGAGGCCGGCGTCAACTATGCGCGCATCCGCGTCTGGAATGATCCCTTCGACGAGGACGGCAATGGATACGGCGGCGGGAACAACGATCTTGCCACTGCGATCGCACTCGGAAAGCGCGCCACCGAAAACGGCATGAAAGTCTGCATCGACTTCCATTACTCCGACTTCTGGGCAGATCCTGCCAAGCAGATGTGTCCCAAGGCATGGGTTGACATGTCCATCGACGAGAAAGCAGACGCCCTGTACGAGTACACGAAGGACAGTCTGACACAGCTTCTGGACAACGGCGTCGATGTCGGCATGGTACAGGTCGGAAACGAGACCAACAACGGCATGGCGGGCGAGACGCAGATCCCCAATGTGGCAAAACTCATGAGCGCAGGGAGCAAGGCGGTCCGTGAAGTCTCAGCAAGCTGCGGCAGCGACATCAAAGTCGCCCTTCACTATACCAATGCCGAGGATTATGACAATATCGACTCGATCCTGTACAAGCTCTCCTCCTTCCAGGTAGACTATGACATCTTTGCCCTGTCCTATTATCCTTACTGGCATGGAAGCTTTGAGAATATTAAAAATGTCATGAAAAATATCCAGGACAAGTACGGAAAGGAGACGCTCATCGCAGAGACTGCCTACTGCTATACGACAGAGGACACGGACGGTTCCGGCAACAGTGTCAGCGAGGGTGACCTGATCGACGCTTACGGTGCCACCGTACAGAGCCAGTCCACAGCGCTCCGCGATGTCTGCGCCACGGCAGACGAAGCCGGCGCGCTCGGCGTATTCTACTGGGAGGGCGCATGGATCACCGTCGGCGACGCGAACGCTGACAACAGCCCGATCTGGGAAGAGTTTGGCTCAGGCTGGGCAAGCAGCTACGCCTCGGAATATGATCCCGAAGATGCCGGACAGTACTACGGCGGATGCTCCTGGGACAATCAGGCGCTGTTTGGCGCTGACGGAAAACCGCTGGAATCCTTAAATACATTCAAATGGTTAAAATACGGCACGAACGCCGAGCCTGCGATCGACATGGTCAACGTTCCGACTGTCACCTGCAATATCGGCTCCGACGTGGAGATGCCCGGGACTGTGGACGTTGTCTACAACAACCGCGCCCTGAACGCTTCCATGCCTGTCGAATGGTACGAGGAAATGGTGCGCAATATCGATACCTCCAAGGCAGGGCACTACGAGGTCACAGGCAGGATCCTCGATGAGAATGCCGCTTCGGACGATCAGACCGAGGTCATCTGCATCGTCAATGTGGAGCGGCTCAACTATGTGTCCAATCCAGGCTTCGAGGACACTGACACCTCCATGTGGACTGTCACCTACGAGGGCGGCAAAAATCCGACAGATTTCCAGCAGAAGGAAGGCGACGCGCACACTGGCGAGTATTCTTTCCACTTCTGGTCAGAATCCGACATGGATTTCTCGATCGAGCAGGAATTTACAGATCTCGAACCTGGCACCTATGAACTCAAAGCCTACTTCCAGGGCGGCGACATCGACGATAGCGCCGAGATGGCACTCTATGCAAAGGCTGGTGACACGGTGTCCTCCGATGCCTTTACTGCGCAGGGCTATGCCAACTGGCAGGAGCCGACAGTATCCTCCATAACCGTCACTGACGGCACACTCACGATCGGCGCACACATCAAGTGCGGTGCAAAGGGCTGGGGAACGATCGACGACTTCACCCTGAACAAGATCGACTGATCCCTATCTGCCAAAATGCTTCTCCTTTCCGGGAGACGGATCGATCCGCGGCTTCCCAGAAGCAGGATTATTTAAAAATGACGCGCGTTTGACAGCATCAGAGCCGTATTTTTCCCTGATGCTGTCCATCGCCCTGTCAAGCTTCTCCAGCTTTTCATAGCGCCCATCATCAAAGAGTGACAGTTGTCTGCCGTCACCTGCCTGTCTGATATGGCTGGTCTGGATCCCCAAAAGCCTCACCGGCCTGCCATCCCACAACTCTTCAAACAATCTGCACGCCACACTGTATATCTCATTAGTGATGTTCGTGGCATGCGGCAGCTCGCACTGGTGCGATACCCTGGATAAGTCGCTGTACCGGATATTGACTGTCACGACCTCCGCTTTTGCCGCATCGCTTCGGAGCCGTCTGCCCACGGTCTCGGCAAGGGACATCAGCACCATGTTCGCCGTGGATTCATCTGTCACGTCAAAGGCGATCGTGGTGGCATTCCCATAGCTTTTGTTATCAGCCGGCTCCGGCTCTATGATTGAAGCGCCCTCACCGTTTGCAAACTTCCAGACCGCTTCACCCTGCTTCTTTAAAGCCCCCCGCAGGATCTGCGGATCCGTGTGCGCCAGCTCCCCGATCGTGTGGATGCCAAGCGTGTGCAGCGTCCGCTCTGTCGACTTTCCCACCAGGAACAGTTCCCCGACAGGAAGCTTCCACATCTTATCCGGAATCTCATGCGGAAACAGCGTATGCACCAGATCCGGCTTCCGGAAATCGCTTGCCATCTTCGCGAGCAGCTTGTTCGTGGATATCCCCACATTGACGGTAAAACCCAGCTCACGGTAGATCTCATCCTTGATGCGCGTGGCAGATTCCACCGGCGCTCCGAAAAGCTTCTCCGTACCTGTCATGTCCACAAAACACTCGTCGATACTACACTGTTCGATCCTGTCCGAATACCTTTCAAGGATCGAGATGAACGCCCTCGAATACTCCCTGTATATCCCATGGCGCGAGGGGACCAGCACCAGGTTCGGACATTTTTTGAGCGCGTCCGTGATCGGCTCGCCGGTCTGTACTTTGTACTTTTTTGCCGGAATGGATTTCGCCAGTATGATCCCGTGCCGCTTGGAGCGGTCTCCCCCCACAGCCGAGGGGATATCGCGCAGATCCACTGTGATCTCCGGAAACTGCTCCGGGTGCTTCAAGCGCTCCACCGCCTCCCACGACAGAAATGCACTGTTGACATCCACGTGAAAAATCAGTTTTTCTCCTGACATAGACTCCCTTCCCTCTTCCTGTCCATTTCGCTATTTATAGGACTCCATCACCCGTTTGATCCGGTCCGCCAGCATTCCTGTAAGGCACCCTGTGACCAGCCCTGCGATCATCAGCGCCGGGAAATAAAATGCGATCCTGAGATTCTGAACGACCAGCACTGCCACGATCAACTGACCGAGATTGTGGCTCACACCGCCCGCTATGCTGACCCCCGTGATGGAAAAACCATCCGCTCTCTTCAGCAGATCCATCGCCAGAAAACTTAAGATCCCCCCCGCAAGGCTGTAGATCATCATGGACAGGTTCCCAAACAGGAAGGAGACCAGCACGATGCGCATGAGCTGGATCGCAAATGCCTGATATGCCGGAAGGATATACAGCGCAAGCACAATAACGATATTGGCAAGTCCAAGCTTCACTCCCGGTATGCCAAACCCAAACGGTATCAGTGCCTCCACATATCCAAAGATCATCGCCAGTGCCGTCAGCATGGCACAGTACGCTGCCTGCCTCGTTGTCATACGCATTCTCCTGTCATCCATTCTCAACAACCTAATACTACATACTATCGTATTGCTATCATATTTGATCGTCTAAATTATATATAGAGCTGTTTGAAAAATGCTCTAAGGCACGACCACATCCGGCTGATGTGCGTCCCTTGTTCCTGTCACTTCGACCACAAGCCTGTGCGGCAGGCAGATGATCGTCTCCCCGCCCCTGGAGACCGGCTTGTAGTCCATACAGTACTTGTCCGGGCAGTCCGCCTCAGCCATATACGCACTGCCGTTTTTGATCAAAAGCCTGTTATAGCCTGATGCACTCTCGATGAAAATGGACTGCTCCTTGGACAGACTGTACTCTCCATAAAGTGCCCCGTCTACTGTAACGCGCACTGACGCTCCGGCGCCGCTCTGTGCAAACATGACCACTAAGGCAGATATCCCCGCTATTATGGCGATCACTGCCGCCAATACGAAATCCTTTTTTTGAAACATTCTTTTTTTCATGATTCTTTTTTCATGATCCTTATTTTTTATTCCCTGTTTGTGCATCCTGTGATACCGAATGCCTGTTTTGCGAACATCTATTCTAAGAATACACTATTTTCTGGATCGTGTCAACCAGAATAACAAAAAAACTGAACCGCAACCAGATCATACCGGCAGTAGTTCAGTCCTGAAACTATTTCAATTTTAATAGGAAATGATCTCATACCCATCCTCTGTGACGAGCACCTGGATCTCCCACTGCGCCGAGGGGAGGCCATCGTCCGTGTGCACTGTCCAGCCATCGTCATCTGAGATATAGATCTCCTCTTTTCCCATGTTGATCATCGGCTCGATCGTAAACACCATCCCCGGCACCATCAGCATCCCTGTGTCCTTCGGACATACATAGCTCACCCACGGATCTTCATGGAACTCCAGCCCGACGCCGTGCCCGCCGATCTCCCTGACTACACTGTAGCCGTTCTGCATGACAAACTCGTGGATCGCCGCTCCCATATCCCCGATCTTCCTCCACGGCTGTACATACTGCAGGCCGATGTCGAGACTCTGCCGGGCGATATCCACCAGGCGCTTCTTCTCCGCAGAGACGTTCCCGATGCAGTACATTCTCGAGGAATCCGAAAAATACCCTTTGTAGATCGTGGATACGTCCACGTTGACGATATCCCCGTCCTTTAGGATCTCATCTTTGGACGGGATCCCGTGGCAGACTACATCGTTGATCGAGGTGCACACACTCTTTGGGAAGCCCTCATAATTGAGCGGCGCCGCGACCGCGTTATGTTTTCTGGTAATGCTGCTCACCCAGTTGTCGATCTCTTGTGTGGAGATCCCCTCCACGATATGTTCATCCAGATAGTCGAGTATCGCGATGTTCACCCTGGCACTCTCGCGGATCCCCTGGATCTGGTCCGGGTTCTTGATGATGCGCCTTGGCGGCACTAACACGCTCTTTCGCCTGTAATCGTCAAGCTTGTCGTCAAAGGAACAGTGGCACTTCTTATATTTTTTGCCGCTGCCGCACCAGCAGTCATCATTTCGCCCCAGCTTCTCCTCGACTTCCACCTGAAACGGATTTCTGGAAACCTTCCTGCGCATCAAATTGTATTCCAATACATTCTTTCCCATATATGATATCTCCATCGTAAAGTAAGTCTTTTCTGACGTTCTGACTCCTTTTCTATCATACACTTAGTTTGGGGATATGGCAAGAAGAATCAATATTGTCGTTATTTATTCATTCCAGATAACTTTTTAATACTTCAACCAATTGATATACTGTTGTCCCCGGATCATATTCTGAGGGCTTATGCATCCCCTTATCAAACTCAGCCATCCTGCGCTTTGCATTTTTGATAGCAGTATTCACTCCATCATACAGATTCACCATCTCGTATATATCTTCATAATTCTTTTGATATGTTCCATTACCTAAATGATTCTGTCTGAAAAGTTCATCTAATTTTTCATTCCATTGATACCTGTGCAATGCCGAATCACTATAATTAAAATGCAGATACAACCAGTACTCAAAAGACTGATTGCTCCATGCTATGTTGTAACCTCTATCCGTTCCTTCTTTTACTGCCTGGTTAAAATCTTCAAAATCATCCTTGTCAAACACGATCCAGACATTCTGATACATGATTTTTGCATCTTTCACGATCCGCTCTGCAACTTCGATCAGTTTATTGGTAGAACAACCTTCCCCATAAATGTCGATGACCGGCCGCTCCACAATGTCAACCGTGCCGCCTATCTTCTCTTTGATAAGTTTTTGTAACCCTCTGAAATATAGCGGTTCCGTGCGCTCACCTTCTGTCACGATCAGAAATGAATTCGCCCTGGGCATCTTATATTCATGCCGTCTTTGCTTTCTCGCCGCCCGCCGTTTCTTAAACAGTTCATCCGAGCCCATTTAATGACCTTCTTTCATGCTAAACTCTTTCAAGTATGGAATCCCTCCATATACTCCTGCCAGATAATCCTTTTCAAACGAGGCATCAGACCTGACTTTAAAATCCGATAGCGCAGAAATTTCCGAATATCCAAATTCGTCCTTTTGCACAAACCAGATCTGATCTCTTCTAAAAAATTTTTTGTCCAGCAGTGTCGTGTCATGTGTTGTATAGATCAACTGAGCCTTTGAATCGTTATCATAGAACAGATCGATGATAAATTTCAATAACAGCGGATGCAGTTTGATATTCAATTCATCAACAAACATTGTCTTATCACTATAAATTGCCGCACGCGCATAAATATAAAGCATAATGCTTTTTATCGTGCCTTCCGATTCATCCTCTAAATTTAATGGGTACTTTTTTTGATCTTTTCCTTTATGAAGTGTTATGAAAACAACTTCTTTTTCCTTTTCAATATATCCAATATCCTGAATACCTGTATCAATTGCGGATAAAAATTTTAACAATTCCTCTTTTTCATCTTCAATGATCTGGGGCAATAATAATTTCAATAAATCCGTGTCTTCACAAAAGTCTGTTGGAACAACCAAAGTACCCATCACTCCAGAATACACATTCTTGAAAATATCCGTTTTCAATTTCAATTTATTGAAGAAGGAAAGAACTAACGTTTCCACGGGGATCTGTTCTTTGTAAACATCGCACTCTTTCCTTACACTTGAACCCAAATTTACTGTTTCCATCGTCCGTTCAAATATCGTTGAGGTTCGGTTTGTCTGAAGATTTTTTCGATAAAGCCATTCCGCCACGATGCATTTTGCATTGTACTCAAATCCATATCTGTATTCATAATCTTCTAAAATCTGAACAATTTCAAACTCTGAATTTTCGTGATCTTCTTCAAAAGAAAACGGCATATAGTACTCCTCGATCGCTGTCGATTCCCCGCCCTTTACATTATTGAGGGACTCTGCTATGATCTTTTGAAAATACTTCATCGCATAATACAGATTTGATTTTCCGCTTGCATTTGCTCCATAGATTGCCGTCACCCTCAGAACCTTCTCTTTATTTCCATATTCGATCAGATTACTTTCGTGCTCCTTATATGCCTTGATCGCTCTCATATCCAAAGTAGTTTCTTCTTTAAATGAGAGAACATTTTTCAACGTAAATTGTACTAACATATTCCTACACCTCCCTATATTATATAATATACGATTTCGGAATACTTAGTCAATATTTTTACGGATATTTCGATATTTACAGGCCGTAATCTTAAAACATAACATACTCTGTTAAGATTTATCCTTTTATCCTATTTATCGTCTTATCATGTCATCTCCCACCTGCTCGATCCCCGTGATATCCGAGTCGATAACGAGTGAATAGTTTGTGTAGTATACCACAAATCCCGGCTTGGAGCCATTGGGCTTCTTGACGTTCTTCTTCTGTGTATAGTCGATCTCCACCTTCTCCTGCCCTCTTGCCTGGGAATAGTGCGCCGCAAGTCTTCCGGCCTCCTCAAATACCCTGTCGGGAAGCTCCTCACCGTTTGCCTTCACAACCACATGCGAACCCGGTATTCCTTTTGTGTGGAACCACCAGTCATTTCCCGTCGCAAACTTAAAGGTAAGCTCCTCGTTCTGGTAGTTATTCTTGCCGACATAAATATGGTATCCATCGCTGCTGACATAGTGAAACGGCCTGCTCGTGATCTTCTCGCGCTTTGCATTGCCCCTGCGCCTGATGTATCCGCTCTCGATCAGTTCCTCCTTGATCTGCACCAGATCTTCCTCTCTCAGCGCAATATCCAGCGACGTGCTGATCGATGAGAGATGATCGATCTCCTCCTTTGTCTCCCTGGTAAGCGTCGTCAGCGCCTCATAGGTGCGCTTTAGCTTCTGGTATTTGTCAAAATATTTTTTGGCGTTCTCCCCCGCAGTAAGCATCGGATCCAGCGGTATCGTTATCATCTGGTCGTCATAGTAGTTGAGCGCCTCCATGGACTTTGCCCCTGTCTCCACACCGTAGCCATACGCATTTAAAAGCTCGCCATATACCCTGTATTTTTCCCGTTTCTCTGTATCCTGAAGCTGCTTCATCTGCAGATCGTATTTCTTGACATTGCGCTCGAGCGCTGTCTGCACGATCTTTCGCAGATCCACGGAGCGCTGCCGGATGCGCGTGATCACATTTTTCTCCGCATAATAATATTCCAAAAGCTCCGAGATCCGCTCAAAGCAGCGGCTCTGATCCTGCGCGTATGAGCTCAGTCGTATCGCCGCATACTCGACCGGCTGTCCGTTCTCATACACTACATTAAAACAAAATCTGCCCTTTTTCACGCAGTCCGCCAGCCCGCCAAGCTCGGAGACGATCCGTTCAAGCGCTTCCCCCGCAAGCTCTGCGGAAGGCAGATCCGCGTCAACCCCTGCCCTGTAACACAGCTCCTGCGCGATACAGGGCGATACGCCGGTAAACCCCATATAGACCGCCTTGTAGACCGGCAGGCTCTTTGCTTTCAGCACTGCGGCGATTTCCCCCGCCGTGCATTCCAGCAGTTCCGCCTTATCCTGCGTCTTCGGTATAAAATAAGTGCGCCCCGGCAGGACCTCCCTCACCGAGCTGACCATACCCGAGATATGTTTGATGCTGTCGATGATCATATCCCTGTCGTCACAGAAAATGATGTTGCTGTGCTTTCCCATCAGCTCTATGATCAGATACTTCCTGCACAGGTCTCCTAGCTCGTTCAGATGCTCCAGCTCAAAGCGCACAATGCGCTCCAGTCCCGGCTGCGTCACCGACACAATGCGCGCGTTCTGCAGATGCTTGCGCAGAAGCATGCAGAAATTCGGCGCCGTCATCGGACTCGTCTTATTCTTTTCCGTCAGGTACAGCAGCGGAAGGGAGGCATCTGCCGACATCAACAGCCTCACCTGACCGCAGCTCCCCTTCACCGTCAGGATCAGCTCATCCTTCTCAGGCTGCGCGATCTTATAGATCCTGTTCCCGACCAGTTTCTCCTCCAGTTCCCCGACGATCCCCGCGATCGTCACCCCGTCAAATGCCATCTCAACCCCACCTTATCCATCAATCAAACAGGGGAAGCCCCCCTTCCCCCGCCATGTACATCACACCGAGCAGGGAAAAAAATTCCTTCCCACTCGTGCGCCAGGTACCCATGTGCATCACATAGAGAAAGAACGCGTTCACGCGTTCTTTCCAACTCTCCCAGTTATCACCAACAACCCGAAAGAACGCTGCCCTATGCGTTCTTTCCGGAAACTTAGTAAGACTTAGGTCATGTCCTTTATGACCTTAGTCGCACTTAGTTTCCTGCACTTAGTTTCCTATCATCCAGTCATACATCTCCTGATACTTGCTCGCGGATACGCTCCACGAATAGTCCACAGCCATGGCTCTGTCCACGATCTTGTTCCAGTCACGCTTTCTGTCATAGTACACCTGCTCCGCGTAACGGATCGTGTTGAACATCTCATGCGCATTGTAGTTCGTAAAGCTGAACCCCGTCCCGCTGTTCTCATACTCATTGTACGGCTCCACTGTATCTTTCAGTCCGCCGGTCTCGCGCACGATCGGCACCGTACCGTAGCGCAGCGACATCAACTGGCTCAGTCCGCACGGCTCAAACAGCGACGGCATCAGGAACGCGTCACATGCCGCATAGATCCTGTGTGAAAGCTCCTCCGAATAGAAGATGTTCGCCGAGACCTTCCCGTGGTATTTCCAGTCAAAGTGGCGGAACATATTCTCATAGCGCTCCTCACCCGTTCCGAGTACGACCAACTGCACATCGTCCTTGCTGCACATCTCATCCATAATGTAGGCGACCAGATCCATACCCTTCTGGTCTGTCAGTCTCGACACGATGCCAAGCATCATCTTCTTGTCGTTCTCTTCCAGTCCCAACTGCTTCTGCAGGTCTCTCTTATTCTTGATCTTCTCTTTTCTAAAGTTCGAAGCGTTATAATGATGTACGATAAACTGATCCGTATCCGGATTGTATTCATCATAATCAATGCCGTTTACGATCCCGCGCAGGTCGTTTGTCCTCGCTGTCAGAAGTCCGTTGAGCTTCTCTCCGTAGAAGTCCGTCTTGATCTCCTCCGCGTATGTCGCACTCACTGTCGTGATCGCATCGGCATAGGTCAGTCCGCCCTTTAAGAGATTGCCGTCCTTAAAATACCCCAGCTTGTCGGGCGCAAAATAGGAACCGTCAAGTCCTGTGATGTTCTGGACTGTCCTGATATCATAAATTCCCTGGAATTTGAGATTGTGTATCGTCATGATCGACTTGATCCCCTGATAGAACTCGCCCTGCGCAAACCGTTCTTTCAGATACACTGGTATGATCGCAGTCTGCCAGTCATGGCAGTGCACAATATCCGGCCGGAAGCCTACAACCGGAAGGATCGACAGCGCCGCCTTAGAGAAAAAGACAAATTTCGTGATCTCACCGATATGGTCATCGCTGTACGGCTTAAAGCCCCCGAACATTTTCTCGTTGTCAATGAAGTAGTATGTGATACCGTCGTACTGCGCCTCAAGAACGCCCACATACTCACTCTGACCCATAAAGTCCAGATAAAAATGTGTCCTGTACTGCATCAGCGACTTTACATGATCTGACATGCACATGTATTTGGGTAAGATAACCCTTGCATCAAAATATCTCTTATCGTAGTACTTCGGGAGCGAGCCAACCACATCTGCAAGTCCTCCCGTTTTAATAAATGGTACACCCTCTGAAGCCACAAATAAAATATTCTTCATACGATCAAATCCCTTTCTACACTCATTCCAGTGTTGCAAATCTTCTGTGCCATATTCATATGACCATTATACACCAACCGCGGCGGGAATGTAAAGGAATTTGTCCGATTATACCTTGTATTATGCTCTGTAATGGAGCCTGATCTTATCTGCTATCAAAGCGATAAACTCAGAATTGGTCGGCTTGCCCTTCCCGATATTGATCGTATATCCGAAAAGAGAGTCAAGCGTCTCCATCTTCCCCCTGCTCCACGCTACTTCGATCGCATGCCGTATGGCACGCTCAACGCGGCTTGGTGTCGTCTGGTACTTCTTGGCGATAGACGGATAGAGGATCTTTGTGATCGAGTTCAACATCTCGATGTCCTCCACCGACATCATGATTGCCTCACGAAGATACTGATACCCCTTGATATGAGCGGGTACACCGATCTCATGTATCATGTCTGTTACATCTTTTTCAAGATCGTGTGCATTTTCCAGGGAACTCACATCTGATCTGGTATCCGTCCTCTTCCCCATCAGGCTGCTGTCGCTGCCAGTGAGCTTCGAGCCCGCCGGAACGGTGATCATGATCTGAAATTCCTTGTCCTTTGTCAATAAATCGCTGAGAATTCTTAAAATATTCTCGTTATCCTGCTGTGTCATTACATTTAACTGTTCCATCAATCTGTCCTCCATTTCAATTTTTAACTGCCAAATGCCATGATCACGTCTCCCAATCATAATCTTGGCCAAAGAATCGGTATACGCTGCTCCCAATTTACGTATACTTACAAATTCTAGCAGGATTTGGCAATGTCCATTATATAAGATTGTCAATTTATCTTGCAACAGTTACTTATCGCACTTTTTGCGCTTTAAATACAGCATCTGCCAAAATACCTCAAAATCCGCTCAAATGCCTTAAAAATGGCTGTTCTTTCTTGTTGAAAGAGCTGAAATTTTTATGTGTTTTTTTGCGATTTCAAAAGTTTTGAGCGATTTTTACGCGATTACTTTTTTTCATTTCATGGTTCATTTTGCGGATATATTCCTTTCTTGACACCTCCTCCGGTTTGATATACACATCTGTTCCCTGCAATTTTTCGCCGATGAACAGCGCCTGTTCGCGCAGGGATCGCTGCCTGAAATCCGCCGCGCTCCTGCGAAACCGGTTCCACAGGCTTCTCCTGCCGGATACTGCCTCCACCTTATTGCCGCCGATCCCCAGCCCCCTTCCCCACGTGATATTGGCATGTACACAGAAATTTTTCAGAACCTCCATCGCCACACTGGTCTGTTCCCCCTCGTACAGCTCCGTGTAGAGGATCGCATAAAACTTCCCGCCAATGCTCTCCCCGCCGATCACTGCCTGTTCAACCTTCTCAAGAAACTCAAGAACATTGGCGGACACGCTGTCGAGATAGACATCTGCCGCCAGCACGATCGCATGGGCATCCTCAAGATGGCGGTATATGCCGTCCCAGTCCATGCCCTCGCAGATCTTTACCGATACCAGCTCCTCATCCTGTGCACATTCCCGGATACTCTCCACGCACGCCGCACTGCCATCCGCCAGCGTATAGCCGCCATCCAAAAACAGAATCATTCCGACTCTCCTCCCAAATCCGCCCGGTATCTCACACGATGATACCATTGAGCTGTCTGATCTTGTCCACCGTATCATAAAAAGCGATCCTGACACCCCGCGCCTGCAGGGATATGCCATCCGACACGGACAGGATCCGCGCTGACTGCTCCTCCCGCGGTGTGATATTGTCCCCGTAAAAACAGCACACCATGCCAAATGTATTTTTGTTCGCACTGTTCACCGCGTAGTGCGTCTGCCCATGCCGCAGCTCCAGAAGCGGTCCGAAATGCTTTTTGTACTTTTCCAGCACTCCCTGGACAAACGGGCTGAATCCCCCGTAGACGCAGCGGCTGATCAGCACCAGTTGGGAACATTTCCCCATCAGTCCTCCGATATCCCTGCCGCCACTGTCCGCGTCCCCGCTGATGACAATATCCTGGTCCTGGAGCTTCATCCCAAGCTCCTGCCACAACTTTTCCTGCAGGTCATGCACGATCACTTTCATTTCGACAAATTCCCTTCTATCATTAACACTACCGTAAGTTTACCATATTGTGGAAATATAAAAAAGACTTATATGAAAAAAGAACATAAAAGACTTTCACAAAAAGTATTGACATTTTGAACAAAAATTAGTATTCTAAAGAAGATATTATGCACACGGGCAGGGAAAATAACGCTTCCCTGCCCGGTTACCAGATCTTTACGGCGAAGTAGCTCAGTTGGCTAGAGCACGCGGTTCATACCCGCGGTGTCGAGGGTTCGAATCCCCCCTTCGCTATTTTTTTATGCCCGCGGGTATGTACATGGGCGGTCAGTCCACCTTCGGCAGTGTCGCAAAGCTCTTTGCAAGTTCCTCGTCCGTGGGAATGTAGTCCGCCATCTCCCCGTCATTGAACTTCTGGTATGCGACCATGTCAAAATATCCTGTTCCTGTAAGACCAAACACGATATTCTTCTCCTCGCCGGTCTCCTTGCACCGGAGCGCCTCGTCGATCGCCACCTTGATCGCATGGCTGCTCTCCGGCGCCGGCAGGATCCCTTCCACCCGCGCAAACGTCTGCGCTGCACGGAATACCTCTGTCTGCTCCACACTCCTTGCCGTTATGATACCGTCATCATACAACTGTGACACGATCGAGCTCATACCGTGATAGCGCAGCCCGCCCGCGTGGTTTGCCGACGGGATAAAACCGCTCCCGAGCGTGTACATCTTCGCCAGCGGACAGATCTTGCCTGTATCGCAGTAATCATACGCGTAGACGCCCCTTGTGAGGCTTGGGCAGGAAGCCGGCTCCACCGCGATGATTTCATAGTCCGCCTCTCCCCTTAAGATCTCGCCGGCAAACGGAGAGATCAGTCCGCCGAGATTGGAACCGCCGCCTGCGCAGCCTATGATCGTGTCCGCCTTGATCCCGTATTTGTCCAGGGCAGACTTTGTCTCGAGTCCGATGATCGTCTGATGCAGCAGCACCTGCGACAGCACGGACCCCAGCACATAGCGGTATCCTTCCTGTGACGTTGCCGCCTCGACCGCCTCGGAGATGGCGCACCCGAGACTGCCCGATGTCCCCGGAAACTCCTCGTTGATCTTTCTGCCGACGTTGGTGAGCATGGATGGCGACGGCGTCACCTTCGCCCCGTAAGTCCGCATCACCTCGCGGCGGAAAGGCTTCTGTTCGTAGGATACCTTGACCATGTACACCTGGCAGTCGAGGTCAAAATAGGAGCACGCCATGGACAATGCGGTTCCCCACTGCCCTGCGCCGGTCTCCGTAGTCACCCCTTTGAGTCCCTGCTCCTTCACATAGTATGCCTGCGCGATCGCCGAGTTGAGCTTGTGGCTTCCCGACGTGTTGTTTCCCTCGAATTTGTAGTAGATATGCGCCGGTGTGTCGAGCTTCTTCTCCAGACAGTACGCGCGCGTGAGCGGGGACGGACGATACATCTTATAAAAGTCGCGGATCTCCTGCGGTATGTCGAAATACGGCGTCGTGTCGTCCAGTTCCTGCTTTGCCAGCTCCTCGCAGAAGATCGGTGACAGTTCCTCCACCGTGACCGGCTTCATCGTCGCCGGATTTAAGATCGGTGCGGGTTTATTTTTCATATCTGCCCTCACATTGTACCACTGCCTGGGCATCTCGCTCTCTTCCAGATAGATTTTGTATGGTATTTTTTCGCTCATGATATTTTCTCGCTTTCCTTGATTTATTTTATGCATTCCATATGATTATACACTTTATCGCCGTGAAAGTAAAGCCCGCATCCGACTGGCAGCATCACTCTTTTAAGGACGCCTCCTGAAGCTCGTCAAATGCTGCCATGCACTCGTCGACCGTCGCACCGCCAAGCAGTTTGCGCACAATGATACAGGTGTTTCCCCACTGCTCGACCTTCATCGACGCGTTGGAGCCCAGCACAAACACGTTTTCGTTGATCCTGTCATTGAGCGGCTTTAATGCCGGGATACAGTCCACCTCAATATTTTTTGAAGGTGAGATGACCTTGTTGGTCTCCGTGTACACCTCAAGCGCCTCGTCGGAAGTCATGATATCCAAAACCTGCATCGCGTCCTGCGCATGCTCCGCATTGATGCCGACAGCGATCCCTGTCATCGGCATGACCGGCATCTGTCCGCGGCTGCTCGGAAACCCGATGACCAGCATATTGAAATCCGGATCTCCATAGGCAGTCTCTGTGTTTGCAGCGCCCCAGTACGCCATGACGATCGGCGTCTTCTGCGCCAGAAAATCCGCTCCTTCTCCCTCGATCGCCTCGCTCACATACGCTTTTTGGGCATCAATGTACCCCTGATCGATCAGTTCCTGCAGAAACTCAAAACCAGGACGCATGTAATCGCTGTATTTTTTCTCCCCGCTGTTGAGCGCCGCGATCTCCGCCTCCGTATTTCCTCCATTGTACAGGTCCGCATACGCCTGCGCGAGCACAAATGTCTCCAGCCACCAGCGGTTTGCGCCGACCGGCGTCTCGATCCCGTTCTCCTTGAACACTCTGCAGCATTCGAGGAAATCCTCCGGTGTCTCTGGCAGCTCGAGCTGATACTGGTCAAACATATCCTTGTTGACAAACAGCCCGTATGCCACGACCTCCTGCGGTATCGCCACCAGCTTTCCGTCCACCACATTCGCAGCCTTTACCACATCGCGCAGATTCTTTGCGCTGTCCAGTCCTGACAGATCCATCAGCCTGCCCTCAGCCGCCAGGGTCTGAACCGTATCGGGATTCAGCAGATACAGATCATCCATGTCGCTGCGCGCCCTCTCGAGTGCCACATCATCATATGTCTTATCTTGATAATCCTCCGCTGTGTAAGTAATGTAAGCCACTGTCACACCGAGTTTTTCCTCTGCCATGGTGACAGTCTTCTCCGACGCGCTTCTCGCCACATTGTCCGCTCCCGGCCTCGTCTTCTCCATCGGACTGAACAAGGTCACTGTCCGCTCCTGCTCCCTCTCAAACGTAGTCAGCCTGTCGTCTGTCCCGCCGCATGCGGTGAGTGCCAGCAGTACCGCTCCTGCCATGCAGAGCGATGCCAGCTTTCTGATCTGTTTTCGCATACTTTATTCTATTCCCTTCTAAAAATATATTGCGTTATCACTTTCTTTAACAGCTCCACGTCGATCGGTTTTGCCAGATGGACATCCATACCGGCGTCCAGAGCCTCCTTCTCATCCTCCGCAAACGCATTTGCTGTCATGGCGATGATCGGTATCGTGCCGGCGTCTGCGCGCGCCAGTGACCTGATCGCCCTCGTCGCATCATAGCCGTTCATGACCGGCATCTGCACATCCATCAAAATAGCGTCAAATTCGCCCTGTGCAGCGTGCTCAAAGCGCTCCACCGCCAACTGTCCGTTCCCGACGATCTCACATTCCGCTCCCTCGATCGACAGGATCTCCCTCAATATCTCGGCATTGATCTCATTGTCCTCCGCCGCCAGGAAATGCAGTCCCTCCAGGCTGTCAGCATCTGCCACACCTGCCATGTCCGCCCCGCCCTGGGCTGCCCTCATCTCCAGAATCTTCTCCTGAAACGCAGTCACAAAAAACGGTTTGGCGAGCACGCCTGTGTTCTTAAGCTTAAGCGCCTCATCCATGCCCTCTGCATCGTAATCCGCCAGGAACAGCAGCATCGCCGTGTCGGGCAGCAGTTCCCACAATTCCTTTACCGGGGAGATCCCCTCCGTCTCAACAATGCTCCAGTCAACCAGCAGTAGCTGGTAACACGCCTCTGCCCCGCGCTGCAGCAGCCGTACCGCCTGCCCGGCCGTGGGGACTGTATCTGTCACGACACCGGAATCCTTCATCAGCATCCGAATGTTCTCACAGACCGCCTGCTCCCCATCCACAGCCAGGATCCGTGAAATTCCGTTTTCCTCCCAGAATCTCTTGTATGCGTGCCCCTCCGGTATGCGCAACTCCAGTTCGACGCGAAACAGTGTTCCTTTGTTCACCTCGCTCGACACGTCGATCGTCCCGCCCATCAGCTCCACGATATTCTTTGTGATCGCCATGCCCAGTCCTGTGCCCTGTACTTTGTTCGTCATGCTGTTCTCCGCCCTTGTAAACGCGTCGAACAACACTTTGAGGTACTCCGGCGTCATTCCATATCCGTCGTCCTGCACCTCGATGCGGATCCGCTCAAACTGGGGACTGCGCTGCTTCCCGCCAATGATGCGAAACCAGATATTTCCGCCCTCCTGCGTATATTTTACCGCGTTGGATAGAAGGTTGATCAGGATCTGGTTGATCCTTGTCTCATCGCCAAGCAGATACTCGTGGACTACATTGGTCACCTCCACATGAAATCTCTGCTGTTTTGCCGCCGCCATCGGACGTATGATCGCATCCACAGAGGACACCAGGTCGTTCAGTGTAAACTCCTCGACCGACAGTACAACCTTTCCGCTCTCGATCTTGGAGACATCCAGAATATCGTTGATCAGACTGAGCAGATGCTGTCCAGACGCCATGATCTTCTTTGTGTACGCACGCACCTTTTCCGGATTGTCCGCGTCCTTGGCAAGCAGCGTCGTGAAACCGATCACCGCATTCATCGGCGTGCGGATATCGTGGGACATGTTCGACAAAAACATGGTCTTGGAATTGCTCGCGATCTGTGCTGCCTGCAGCGCCTCCGCCAACTGCTTGTTGTACAATTCCCGCTCCCTCTCCCGCTCCTCCCTGATCTTGTTCTGCTGCCTCTGGTTCAGGAAATAGATCACACAGCACAGGAAAAATGCTGCCAGCATCGCCACAACAACGATCAGGATATTCTGGTTCACCGAATTCCCTTCCTGCTGGATCGCCTCGACCGGCACATAACCGATCAGGTACAGCGTGCCGTCATTCACTGCCCACATATAGATAAGAGAGTCCTTTTCGCGGATATCATGGTTGAACATGATGTTTTTTCCGCTCCTGACATTCACAATGACGTCTTCCAGAAGCTCCTCGTCCGTGATATCGTTTGCCCGGAAAAAATCCTCCAGATTCAGATGCCCCGCACTGCGCTCCCCCATTCCCTTTGGTTTCAGCACCAGCCGCTCACTGTGCGCGTCCATGATGTACAGCATCGCCCGCTTGTTGTAAAATCCGTTGGGAAGCGATCGGTCCAGCGAATCATACACATACTCGATATAGAGGGAGGCGATCTCCTCCCCGTCGCGCTCAACAGGGCACTTCATCGTATACGCCCATGTTCCCATAAAATTCACATACGACTCGGAAACCGCCAGCCCGCCCACAGTCCCTCCTGCCGAGAAGTCCAGTCCTTCCTCCGAAAAGATCTCCCCTGTATTGGACACGCCCACAGTCTCTCCCGCACAGATCAGCGAGATCTTAACCATTGTCGGGTTATCCTGATAGGTCTGGATATATTCCATAGGCTCCGGCGCCAGCGCGATCTCATGCGCGATCAACTGCTGAAACTCAGCTTCCTTGTTGAGCACTGCCTCGATCGTACTCTCGATCAGATCAAGACTCTCACTAAGGTTCTGGATCGCCGACGCCTCCATCTCTGTCGATATCTTCCGGGCGACAGAGAACACGATAGCCCCCAATATGCAAAAAAGAATTATGATGGAAAGCAGCAGCGGGATCCCTTTGTCTGCTTTTTGCTGTTGTTTTTTCTTCATTTCTTATTCTGATCTCCGTTCTGTCCAGAAACTGTGAATACCCAAATATTTCATTACATGATTATTATACGCATACATGTATTTTATGTCAAATATCACGAGCCCGGCGTATGCTGACATTTTCCTCTGGACGCCCGTATGCAAAAAAGGTGTACAGCCTCTGAATATCAAGAAGACTTTACACCTTTTGTCTGCAGGCCCTTCGTTGTTCCCTGATCCTCAGAGCGCGCTGATCCTGTCAAATTTGCTGTGAAGCTCGGACGCGACCTGTCCGATCATCGTAGCGGACGCTGCGATCTCCTCCGTGCTCGCCGCCAGGTTCGAGATCCGCTCATTCACATTGTCAACTACTTTCATCAAACTTTCCGAGCTCTCCATCAGCTTCGTCATCGCCGCCACGATCTGATCCTTATTCTTGCTGCTGTCGTCGGCAGCGCCCCTGCTGACATCGCTCAGCGTCTTGATCTCCTGCGCCACTACCGCAAAACCTTTTCCGACCTCCCCGGCTCTTGCCGCCTCGATGGACGCGTTGAGCGACA
This sequence comes from Lachnospiraceae bacterium, assembly GCA_021770755.1. Taxonomy (GTDB): domain Bacteria; phylum Bacillota; class Clostridia; order Lachnospirales; family Lachnospiraceae; genus COE1. The sequence continues at coordinate 29,079 of JAETQI010000014.1, read as the reverse complement.
GCAGGTTTGTCTTTGCCGCCACCTTTGTGATATTCTCATTGTTTCCGCCCAACTGCTCCAGCAGCTCATGGATCTCGCCAAAGGACTTCTTCATCTCATCGCAGAAATCGACCACATTCACCATTGCCATGCTGATGTTGGTGCTCTCTTCCGCATTGTTGTTATTGCCGTCGATCATCTCGTCGATGGACGCGTTCAATGTCGTAAACTCACCGTTCGCCTCCGAAACCATCTCGCTGATCGTCTCGTTCTTCTTAGCCATCTCCTCATTCTTGGCCTCGACCTCGAAGGAGATCTCCTGTATGTGCTCTTTCTCCTGCTCCGCCACATTTTTGATGTAATGGACACAACTGTCCTTGTTGTTGCAGCCATTGAATATAGCAGTCGCCATCTCCGTACAGGTATCATATCCGCAGGCACTGCAGTTGATATGCTGCTGCACGGTATTTGTCTTGTTCATATCCATAAAAATGTCATTGAGTTCGGCAAGGCTTGGCTTGCGTATCTCATTTCCGCTGGACTTATCGGTGTATTCGCGCATAAAATCCCTGATGTCAAGGCGCGCAAACTGCCTGTTGAGGCTTTTGAGCCGCTGTGCCGGCGTCGCTTTCCTCGCCCATGCGCTGCTCCTTCGGTTGGACTTGCTCGCCTCCTTGATCGCCTGAAGCTCATAGAGAATATCATCTGTCCTGGTCTTTTCCTCCTCCACGCCTGTCCCGTAAATGCAGCCCTGCGCACAGTTGAGTGCGTCGACCATGAACGGAAGGCGCCTGCCGCCAAGAACCCGCTCCTTATAATCCTCCAGGAAATCATATGCGTGCTTTTCTCCCTCGATCTGGCGTATGAACACCTCCTCGCCGCAGAACCAGTATACATTTTCCTTGAGTCCCCCCGGCATGGGATAGATCGATCCCAGACCGTACTCGATCTCATTCGGCGCCGGTTCCGCCTTGATATTGTGCTGTTTTGCATATTTTGCCAGGTGGTCAAACGTCACATTATAGCTCACATAACCCTTGTTATTCGGATCGCTGATCTCGTCCTTCTTAGCGATGCATGGACTGATAAAAGCGAGTTTATCCGTGATGTTCAGATATTTTTTCGCATAGACAGCCGCACACATGAGCGGACTCTGTATCGGTACGAGCTTTGGTATGAGCTCTGGTATGTACCGTTCGATATAGTTGACGATCGCCGGACACGGCTGGGAGATCCCTCCCTGAAAATTATGTTCCGTGATGTATCTGATATATCCCCATGTCGTGATATCCGCCCCGAAGCTCACGCTTATGATCCGGTTTACGCCAAGCTTCTTCAAACCGCCGAGTATCTGCCGGTATTCATTCGGATAGTTCGCCGCAAATGCCGGCGCCCACAGAACCGATATTTTTTCACCCTTTGAGAGCGCTTCGAAGAAGACTTCTGTGTCATCCACAAATTCCCTCGCATTGTGTTCACACGCATCGAAACAGGCGCCGCACGCGATACACTTGTCACCGTCCACCTCGATCCGCTGAAGTCCCGCTTCCGTCTTGACAGCCCGGTTCGCAACAATCACCGGACAGACTGAGATGCATTTGTTACATCCGATACATTTGTCATTTGTAAAAACCAATCCCCTCTGATTCCCGTACATTGTGTACACATCCTCTCTTGTTAGTTTGTTAATCTATTAACACACTCAATATTTTAACATAAAGTTTGCCATGCGTACACAAGTCTTGCTACATTTTCGGTATGTCAGACTTAATTTTGTAAAATTTATATAAATTTTTGCCTATCTAATTATTAATATTTTTACATTCTCTCCGGCGCCGAAAAGCCAAGCAGATCGATCGACGTCTCGAGCACATCGCGCGTGAGTACAAGGAGCGCGATCCAGCCTGCTTTTCTGAACTCGTCCTCCTCCGCGAGGATCTTCGTCTCATGATAAAAATGGTTGAACGCGTTGGCAAGGTCGTAGATATAGGCACAGATCCTGTGTGGTGCGTACTCCTCGCACGCCGCCTCGACGCTCGCATTGAACTTTGCAAGCGCCATCATGAGCTGCTTCTCGCTGTCGTTGACCGGCGCCTTGATCGCGCTGCGCACTGCCGCCACATCGCCGCCGTTTTCCGCATACTTTGCGAGAATCGACTTGATGCGCACGATCGTGTAGAGGATATACGGGCCTGTGTCCCCCTCCGACGATGTAAAGCGGTCGATGTCAAAGATGTAATCCTTGCTTGCCTGGTTTGACAGATCGCCGTATTTCAGCGCGGCAAGCCCTACCACCTGCGCCGTCGCGGCGGCCTCCTCGTCCGTCGTCTCGCGGCTCTCCTTGATCTTGCAAAACATCTCGTCGTTGATCTCCCCGATCAGGCTTTCAAGGCGCATCACGCCCCCCTCGCGCGTCTTGAACGGCTTCCCGTCCCTGCCGTTCATCGTACCAAAGCCGAGGAATCTCAGTTCCGTGTCGTCCTGCACGAGCTTCGTTTTGCGCGCGCAGCGGAACACCTGCTCGAAATAGAGCTCCTGGCGCTTGTCGACCACATAGACGATCCTGTCCGGCTTCTCCGTCTCCATGCGCATCATGATCGTCGCAAGATCCGTCGTGTTGTAGAGCGCCGCCCCGTCGGATTTCAGTATCATGCACGGCGGCACCTCCTTCGTGTCGGTGTCCTCCTTCACGTCGACGACGAGCGCCCCCTCGCTGACATAGGCGTAGCCGCCCGCCTTCATCGCATCGACCATCTGCGGTATCAGATCATGCACGGCGGATTCCCCGTTCCACAGATCAAAATCGACGTTCAGCTTCTCATAATTTTTCTTCAGATCCGCGACAGATACCGCGATGATATGATCCCACAGTGCGCGGTATCCCCGCACGCCGCTCTGCAGCTTGTAGGTGCACGCCATCGCGTCCGCCTTGTACGCCTCGTCCTCCTTGGACCGCCTGCTCGCAAACGGGTAGATCTCCTCCAGCTCCGCGATCGTAAAGGGCGGCTCCGCCGGATACTCCCCTGCATAGTCCTCATCAAAATAGACAAGCTCCGGTTTTCTCACCTTAAGCTCATTCATGATCAGTCCCATCGGCTGTCCCCAGTCGCCAAGATGGATATCGCCGACCACCTCATGCCCCATATAGCGCGCGATGCGCTTGATGCTCTCCCCGATGATCGCGGAGCGCAGATGCCCCACATGCAGCGGCTTTGCCACGTTTGGCCCGCCGTAGTCGATCACGATCTTCGCCGGATTTTTAACCTCTTCCAGACCGTATTTCTCGTCCGCCCGCATGTTGCTGATATATTCCCCGACAAACGCGTCTTTCAATGTCAGGTTCAGAAAGCCGGGCGCGACAGCCTCCGCTCTCTCAAAGACTTTGCTGTCAGAAAGCTTTGCCGCAACATCGTTTGCGATCATGATCGGCGCTTTCTTATACTGCTTTGCGCCCGCCATCGCGCCGTTGCACTGGTACTCGCACAGATCCGGCCTGTTCGAGAGCGTCACCTTGCCAAGGTCGCGCGCATACCCCGCCTGCTCGAACGCATCTTTCATTTCATCAGATATCAGATCTAAAATTTTTTTCATTGTAACCTCCATATATCTTTCCAACATATATCCGTGAAGAACGCTGCTCTTGCGTTCTTCGGTGTGAAACTTAGATTTTCTTAGCGGGCGTCTTTGGGCCGCTTAGAAAATCTTTTCACACTATACACGCACCCGCAGTAATTCTGCCTGTACAGTCCATACTCCGCCGACAGTTCGATCGAGCGCTTATAACCGTTCTTCTTCTTGAAATCGGACGGCAGCCAGGGAACCTGGTATTCCTCCGCCAGACGCTCCCCGATCTCATTTAGTTTTGCCGCATTTTTCAGCGGGCTGATCGTCAGTGTCGTCGCAAAATAGTCCTGTCCCGACTGCCTTGCAAGCTCCGCCGTCTTTCTGAGCCTGAGCGCATAGCAAGCAAAACAGCGCTCTCCGCCCTCCGGGCACTGTTCCAGCCCCTTCGCAGCCGCATAAAAAGCCTCCGGCTCATAATCGCCCTCCACGACTGCAATCGGGTATCCGCTGTCAGCCATTTCGTTATAGGCTGCGATCAGGCGCTTCTGTTCCGCGACACGCTTCCGGTACTCTGCCTCCATCGAGATATTCGGATTATAATAAAACACCGTGATCTCAAAATACCGCCGCAGATACTCGAGCACATAACTGCTGCACGGCGCGCAGCAGCTATGCAGCATAAGGCGCGGCGGCGCTGTCAGTTGCCCGAGGATCCTGTCCAGTTCTTTTTGATAATTTCTTGCGTTTGATGATCTTTGTGCTTCCATTGCCCTCTCAATACTCCTGTTTTGCAGTCCTTAATAATCGCGCGCCATTGTGCATAGTAATAGAAAAAGTGCCATCACCTGACACCCTTTCTATTTCGGATCCAGCGACTTCCCTGTCGCCCCGCCATGCACGACACAGGAAAAGCCCCCGCCGCACATCACAGCTCTGCGATGTTCACCAGCGTCAGCGGATTGTCATTCTTGCTCTCAAGGCTTGTCGCCAGCGCCTTTGCCGTATCCAGCGCCGTGATGCAGTTGACACCGGTCTCGATCGACACTCTCCGGATCAGGAATCCGTCTCTCGATTTGTCGCGCCCCTGTGTCGGCGTGTCGATCACGAGGTCGATCTTGTGACCGAGGATCAGATCCATGACGGTCGGTGATTCCTGCTGGATCTTATTGACTTTCTTTGCCTTGACGCCCGCGTCATTCAGTGCCTTTGCCGTACTGCGCGTCGCGTAGATCGTGTAGCCGAGCGCCTCAAAACGCCTTCCGATCTCGATCGCCTCGCCCTTGTCCGCGTCCTTCACGGTGATGATCATGCGCTTATGCTTTGGCAGATCGATGCCGGCTCCGAGAAACGCCTTGTACAGCGCTTCGTTAAAGGTCTTTGCGATGCCAAGGCACTCTCCTGTGGACTTCATCTCCGGTCCGAGGCTGATCTCGGCGCCCCTGATCTTCTCGAAGGAGAACACAGGCATCTTGACCGCGACATAATCTGCCTCTTTCTGAAGTCCCGGCTCGTACCCAAGCTCCCGGATCGTCTTTCCGATAATGACCTCCGTGGCAAGATCCACGATCGGGATCCCCGTAACCTTGCTGATGTAGGGAACTGTCCTCGAAGAGCGGGGATTCACCTCGATCACAAACACTTCCTCCCCGACAGCGATGAACTGAATGTTGATCAGCCCTTTCACATGCAGCGCCTTCGCGAGCCGCCTCGTGTACTCCGCGATCGTCTCCTTCACCGTGCCGCTGATCGTGTGTGCCGGATAGACAGAGATCGAGTCGCCGGAGTGAACTCCCGTTCTCTCTATATGTTCCATGATCCCCGGGATCAGGATATCCGTGCCGTCACAGACCGCGTCCACCTCCAGTTCCTTGCCCTGCAGGTACTTGTCGACTAGGATCGGGTGATCCTGCGCGATGCGGTTGATGATCTCCATGAATTCCTCGATCTCCTCGTCGGAGATGGCGATCTGCATGCCCTGCCCGCCAAGTACATACGACGGTCTGACGAGCACCGGATACCCCAGACGGTTTGCGACCTCCTTTGCCTCCTCCGCCGTGTAGACCGTGCCGCCCGCCGCGCGCGGGATCTGTGTCTCCTCAAGGATCCTGTCAAAGAGTTCCCGGTCCTCCGCGGCGTCGACGTCCTCCGCCTTCGTCCCGAGGATCGGCACGCCCATCTTCATCAGGCTCTCCGTGAGCTTGATCGCAGTCTGTCCGCCAAACTGCACGACCGCCCCGTCAGGCTTCTCGATATTGACGATATTCTCCACGTCCTCCGGCGTGAGCGGCTCGAAGTAGAGCTTGTCCGCGATGTCAAAGTCCGTGCTCACCGTCTCCGGATTGTTGTTGATGATGATCGTCTCATATCCTGCCTTCGAAAACGCCCATGTCGCATGTACCGAGCAGTAGTCAAACTCGATCCCCTGCCCGATGCGGATCGGTCCCGAGCCGAGCACCAGCACCTTTTTCGGCGGGTTCGTCTCCACAGCCTCATTGACGCCGTCGTAACATGAATAATAGTACGGCGTGCTCGCCTCGAACTCTGCCGCACAGGTATCCACCATCTTAAATGCCGCAGTCACATGGCCCGCATAGCGCATCTGCTTCACTGCCGTCTCCTCGATACCGGCGAGCCGCGCGATCACGCTGTCAGGAAATTCCAGCCGCTTCGCCTCTTTTAAGAGCTCCAGTGTGAGCGGCTGCGTCTCCAGTGCATGTTCCATCTCCACAAGAATGGCGATCTTGTCGATGAACCACCGGTCGATCCTCGTGATGTCATAGATGGCGTCCTGACTGATCCCCTTTCTGAGCGCCTCCGCGATCACATAGATCCGCTGGTCATCGACCTTCTCCAGCCGCCTCAGCAGCGCCTCCCTGTCAAGCGCGGAGAAATCATAGCTTCTGAGGCAGTCCACATGCTGCTCCAGCGATCGGATCGCCTTCATCAGCGCGCCTTCAAAGTTCGTGCAGATGCTCATGACCTCACCGGTCGCTTTCATCTGCGTAGTGAGCGTCCGCTTTGCCGTGATGAACTTGTCAAACGGAAGCCGGGGCATCTTCACGACACAGTAGTCCAGCGCCGGCTCAAAGCTTGCATAGGTTTTTCCAGTGATGGCATTCCTGATCTCGTCCAGCGTGTAGCCGAGCGCGATCTTTGCCGCGACCTTCGCGATCGGATACCCCGTCGCCTTGGAAGCCAGCGCAGAAGAGCGGCTCACGCGCGGATTCACCTCGATGACACAGTACTCAAAGCTTGTCGGATGCAGCGCAAACTGGACATTGCAGCCGCCCGTGATATTTAATTCCGAGATGATGTTCAGCGCCGATGTCCGCAGCATCTGGTACTCTTTGTCGCTCAGCGTCTGCGAGGGCGCCACGACGATGCTGTCCCCGGTGTGCACGCCGACCGGATCGATGTTCTCCATATTACATACCGTGATGCAGTTGCCGGCGCTGTCGCGCATCACCTCGTACTCGATCTCCTTCCAGCCCGCGATACAGCGCTCGACAAGAACCTGTCCCACACGCGACAGGCGCAGTCCGTTTTCGAGGATCTCCTCCAGCTCAAGCTGGTTGTGGGCGATGCCGCCGCCGCTGCCGCCGAGGGTGTACGCCGGCCGCAGCACCACCGGATACCCGATCGTGTTCGTGAACGCCACGCCGTCCTCGACATTCTCCACGACGAGGGACGCCGCACAGGGCTCCCCGATCTTTTCCATGGTGTCCTTAAACTCCTGTCGGTCCTCCGCCTTTCGGATCGTTGCGGCCGTCGTCCCCAGAAGCTTCACATTGTGGGCAGCGAGGAACCCGCTCTCCTCGAGTTCCATACCAAGGTTCAGCCCCGCCTGTCCTCCCAGCGTCGGCAGAATGGAATCGGGCGCCTCCTTCTCGATGATCTGTTCCAGGACCTTCACCGTCAGCGGTTCGATATAGACCTTGTCTGCGATATCCCTGTCCGTCATGATGGTCGCCGGATTCGAGTTCACCAGCACGACTTCAAGCCCCTCCTCTTTCAGAGAACGGCACGCCTGTGTGCCTGCATAGTCAAACTCCGCCGCCTGTCCGATAACGATCGGGCCCGAGCCGATCACCATCACTTTTTTTACATCTGGATTCTTTGGCATTATCTCGTCACCTCCATCTTCACACCGTTCATCATGTCAATGAATCTGTCAAACAGATAACCGGAATCCTGCGGGCCGCAGCACGCTTCCGGGTGGAACTGGACGGTGAAAATGTTCTTTCCCGTGTATTCCAGCCCCTCGTTCGTGCCGTCATTGACATTGATGAAGGCAGGCACCGCAACCCTGGGATCCAGCTTTTCCGTGTCGACCACATAACCGTGATTCTGGGAGGAGATGTAGACCCTCCCGGTGGCGAGATCTTTGACCGGGTGGTTGCCGCCCCGGTGTCCGTATTTCATCTTGTAGGTATCGGCTCCCGTCGCGAGCGCCATGAGCTGATGCCCCAGACAGATCGCAAAGATCGGAATGTCCGTATCATAGAGTTTCCGGATCTCAACGATGATCTCCGTGCACTCCTTCGGGTCCCCCGGCCCGTTGGAAAGCATGATGCCGTCCGGTGCTGACGCAATGATCTCCGATGCCGGCGCTTTCGCCGGATAGACAGTGACATCACAGCCCCTGATCTTTAGAGAATAGGCAATATTGTCTTTCATGCCAAGATCAAGGAGCGCTACCCGTCTGCCTGCACCATTTAATTTTCTGACAAGGGACGGCTTCTTCTCTCGCGCTCCAGCTTCATAGTCCGCCGCCACAAACTTCGCACTCCCGGATAAAGCGCCGTTTTCTGACAGATCCCTGGTGCCCTTTATCTCATATTTCTCTTTACAGGTAACTTTTTCAACCACCTTACCGGTCGTGTACGCTTTTAATCTGGGAATCACATCATCAAGGCGGTACTGTCCGTCTGTCGTGATCATACCGTTCATCGTACCCTTCTCGCGCAGGATCTTTGTCAGCGCCCTGGTGTCGATCCCTGCAATGCCTGGCACATCATGTTCCTGCAAAAACTGCTGAATGGAGAAATCTGCCCTGAAATTGCTGAAATTTCTGGACAACTCCCTGACGATGAACCCATCGGGCCAGGGTCTCCCGGACTCCATATCATCTTTGCAGATGCCATAATTTCCGATCAGCGGATATGTCATGCACACCGCCTGTCCTGCATAGGACGGGTCCGTGAGCACTTCGAGGTATCCTGCCATAGAAGTGTTAAATACGATCTCACTGATAATCTCCCTGTCGGCGCCGATCTGAGTGCCCTCAAATACGGTGCCGTCTTCCAATATCAAATACGCCTTCATCTCATCACCTGTGCTTTCCCCGGAGCATGTGTGAAGCATGCCCCGATAATCGCTTCATTATATCACAAGAAATTATGCCATTCAAGAAATTCATATCATCCCTTTTAATTGTGCAAACAAGTCAAGGTCACTCTGCGTGATCTTCATGTTTGTGTTGTACTCCCTGCCATCCGGGCTTGTGACCTTCACCTCGATGATCGTGCCGTCCGCCACCGCCTCGCGCCCTACCGCCTGCATGAACGGCACAAACTTGGGGTGATTTCTGGTAAATGTATCCCATGCGCCCTTAAACTTCATGATTGCCGAAAAATCCATCATACGATCTTATCTCCTTATCCTGTTTTCATTTTTTTGATCTTTTAAAGATACAGTAAAAAAGCATCACACAGCGTGACACTTTTGTCATATGTATCATATCAGATAACGGACACTGCCCTCAGCCAGATCCTGCATGGTCAATGCTGCCCTTGCCTCCTCGATCTGGAGCCTGTTAATATGGAAAGAATACTTCATCCGACTCTCCAGATGACCTTTTTTCATCTCCCGCACCTTGTCTACCTTGATCAGATAGGAGATGCCCTGTTTTAAGAAGGTTTTCTCGATCACCTTTTTTACCGCTTCATCGTATGTTTCTGCAAAAGCGTTCTCCCGCCCCTGTTTCTTCTCTGCCATAAGCTTTCACTTCCTTTATACAGCAGTATGAAAACTGACCGCTGCCTGTTTCTGTATATATTATAGTATAGACTGATTTGCAGGAAAAGTATAGCTGACATATTAACGAATTTATTTCTTTTTCTTCCCAGAATTTTATAGTTTTTTTAATTTTGGGGTTGATTCTTCTGCTTTTTGGTGGTATACTAATCATGTTTGCAGGATTAGTACATCGGTAGTACATCGGCTTCCCAAGCCGAGGAGGCGGGTTCGACTCCCGTATCCTGCTTTTTTTGTGTCGTATTATCTTATTCGGAACCCCCCTCTTTGCTGTTAATTTCAATCCTTTTTAACATGGTCTGCCTTGTCAATGTATCAGTTTTCCGTAACGGCCATCCGCAAGAACAGCGGCATAAAGATCCCGCCCTGCACGGTGCGGTTCTGAAAGCCCTGCTGCCTGCCGCTCACGGTCTGATACCAGTCAGAAAACGGCACCCTGTCCGGACTGCTCTCCAGAAAATCCAATATACACCGGGCAAACTTTTCCACATTCTGCCCTTCGGGATCCATCGCCGCCGCCCACATCAGCCAGTCGCTCTTCGTGTAATCCTCCCTGGAATCCAGCGGCACTCCATACGGATTGCATTTCTCCCTGTAATACGCTGATTCCTTCGCGTAGAACTCCTCATCCCAGAGACCGGATTCAAAGACCAGATCCCACACAGCGTTGTATTTCAGGCTCCAGCTCTCCTCGCTTCCGTCAAAGGTCAGCTTCGTATGATCGCACGTGCAGGCTCTGCCATACACATCCTTTGCCATCTCCACCGCTTTCTCATGATAACAGACGGCCTCCTCATTCCTTCCCGCCGCTCCCATCAGGACAGAATACGCCTCGATCCCCATGATCGCTTTTATGGCAAGGTTTACATTGTGCGCCATATGTCCCGCGAAGTCATCCGTACAAAGCTGCTCCCCAGGATCGCTGCCATATTTGAGGAGATATTTCACCCACTTCTCATACAGCGGCAGATTCTCCCGCAGGCTGTCCTGCTCTCCCTGGGGATCCCACCGCGCCATCTGTGCTGCGAGAATGAGCAGGTTGCCGCTCTCCTCCACGGGCATCTGATACGCAAGCTGGTACAGCCCCGCGCTCTCCGGCATCTGATAAAACATCGGATAGACATATCCTGTCTCTTCCCCGCCGTCCAAAGCCTGCGCGGCGCGCTGATAGGCCCGCAGCCCATAGACCTGCCCTGTCACATACGGATAACGCCCTGCATCATGCGGCGCAAAGTCATATCCCCATACCGGCATCTTAGCAAACCGCAGCACCGGGCGCAGCATCGCCCGCACCAGCTCCGGGTTATATACCAGAAACAGCGGCGTGGAGGGATACGTCACATCCACAGTGGCGGCGCAGCCGTTGGAATGGCACTCTTTGGAGATAAATACCGCATCGCCCTTCTCATCCGCGATCAGCTTGTGCGCCGCGATCGACTGGCGATACGCCGCGTGGCAGATCTTCGTGTACGCCTCCCCAAACGCCCTGGTTTCCTCCTCCAGTTCCTGCTCAAACGCTTCACACCGCGCTTTCAAAGCGCTGCGCTCCCGGATGGCTTCCGCGATGGCAGTCTGAATATTTTTTCCGTTCCTGGCCCAGTATCCGGGAAGCATTCTGCCAAAATAGCAGATGGAGGCGATATCATCATACGCTGCCACCAGGGACGCCGCTTCGCATCTGTCCCTTTCCGGATAAAAACGGAAATCAGCACAAAGACAGCGCCTCTCCTGACAATAAAACACTTCCCCGTCCGCCCTTTCCTCAACAGCCAGATAGAGGTATCCCCAGTCAATGGTAATGCTGTCGCCGCTGTGTCCCAGGGGATTTTGTTCCCGCAGCCCAAGCCACGCAGTCTGCACCCCCTCCAGCTCATAGCTTCCGCCTCCGATTTTTTCCGTCTGCCCGCGGTCGCAGCACAGCTCCCCTGCAAATTCCCAGCAGACTTCCACCTGATGCTTTTCCCCGTCCAGGGAGCATGTCTCCATGTCCAGATAGGAACACGGTCTGGAAAGCACGTCGAGATCGTCCAGAAGCAGGGGCGTCCAGAAAGTGACAGTCAGCCCCACTCCTGCCGCCTCAAAACAATACCTGGTGAAAAATGCCGTCACCCCGGTCTGCGTCTGCTCCATGGGCACGGCCTTTCCCGTACCCATAAAGCGATATTTTGTTCCGTCGATCTCGGCAGTCCCTGTGATCCGTTTTCTCTTTCCCGTCCAGTGCATGGTATCTGATCCGTACAGGCTGTCGCTTCCTGACCACACGCTGAAATAGGGATCGCAGGTGATCAGCGGCGCCGCCGGAAGACGCCTGACCACCGCCCTTTCTCTTTTTTCTGTCATTTTATTTTCCATAGCTTTCCTTTCCCCGTTTCTATTTTTTGATCCTGATCGTCTTGATCTCAAACGCATGGAACGGCAGTGTGATCGTCCCGTCTGTGACATTCAGCTCTTCTATGATGTTTTCGAGCATGTCACACAGATAAGCCCTGCCTGAACCAAACTGCACGGATACGCTGGTCTCCACTGCCGCCTTTTTGGATTCGTACAGGCGCAGGATGATATCGCCGCTTCCGTCCTCCGCAGGCTTCATGGTGTCCAGGATCACATTGTCTTTTGCGATCTCCACCGCGCTGAAACATTTTCTGCTCCCTGCCGTGACCGGCGGCTTCACATTCAGCTCGTAACCCTGTCTGACCACGTCGCAGTCCGCAAAGCTTCCCTCCCACGCAGTAAACGCATAGGTAAAGGTGTGGCGCCCATTGTCCGCACGCATCTGCGGTGTGGCAGACGCCCGAAGGAGTGTCAGCTCCAATGCGTTTGCGTTCATGCTGATGCCGTATTTGCAGTCGTTGAGCACCGCCGCCCCGTGGGAACCGTCGCAAAGCGCACTGTACCGGTGGTTGCACACCTCAAACCTGTCCTTGTCATACAGTTTGGAGCGGTGCGTGGGACGTTCCACATAGCCAAACTGGATCTCGTTAAGCGCGTTTTCGGCATATACCTCCACAGGAAATGCCACTTTCAGCAGCCGGTGCAGTTCCTTCCAGTCAACCTCCGTCTCAAATTCAAGCCGCCTGCTGTCCGCCGCCAGACGGATATACTGTACAAAGCCGGACGCACTGATCCTGCCTTTCACTTTCAGCACACCCTCCAGACCTTCTGCGATCTGCTCGACCGAAACCTCCGCGAGCGCTTCGATCTCCTGCTCCGTATAATTAGAATCAATATCCCACGCGTCAAACATGCGGGGTACATCCTTATACAGATGCAGTCTGTTCATGGGCTGCGAGGCAAATTCCCTGCCGGATTCCTTCAGCACAAAGGAGATCACCTCGCCCCTGCAATTCACTACAGCCCTGATATGTCCGTTCTCCATCGCATAGCCATCTTTGCACGGCTTCACGGACACCGCCCCTTTTTCTGCGTCCTCCGCGGAAGACGCGCCTTCTGCGGGAATCAGCGAAACCGCACCACAGGGCGGGATCGTAACCAGCGCTTTCACGAGTCCTTCCGACGGCTGGACTGGCACAGGCTCTCCCTCCAGCGTCCGCGCGCCTGCCGCAAACGCCTCCGGCAGTTCCACCAGCGCCTTTCTGGGAAAGCTCAGTGAGTTCCACACCGTCACGGTATTTTCTTCTGTCTGCTCCGTCAGCGCCGCAAGCGCCTGCTGCTGCAGCTCCTCTGCTCCGTCCAGGATCTCCCGATACGCCTTTCCCGCCTCCTCGTACACACGCCCGATGCAGGAACCGGGAAGAATATCATGGAACTGGTGCAGCAAAAGCTGCTTCCACAGCGCGTCCGCCCTCTCCTGGTCATAGTCTGATCCGCAGTCTGACGCCAGACAACTCCACATCTCCATTTCCCGCATGGCAAGCTCACAGCGCCGGTTATTTTTCTTCACCGCCGCCTGGGAAGTGTACGTTCCCCTGTGCGCGCTGAAATACAGCTCTCCCACATAAGTGTTGACAGGCCCGCCCTTTTCCTCCATATCCTTGAAAAATTCCATGGGACCTGCCATTTTTACTTTGACGCTGCCTTCCAGATCCTCCTGCCGTCTGGCGTATTCCACGAAATCCCTCGCCGGTCCGCCGCCGCCGTCGCCATATCCATAAGGCATCAGGAACGCGTCCAGATCCTGCATCTGCGTCCGGTTTTTCCAGATCTGGTTCGCCTCCACCGGATCCGTGCGGTACGTATAGCTGGTAGGCAGGAAAGAAACGATCTTGGAACCATCCATGCCCTGCCATGTGAAATAATGGTACGGAAACTGATCCCCCTCATTGTAGGACCAGAAAATCTTCTGTGTGACCAGATAATCCACCCCGCAGCCTTTTAAAATCTGCGGCAGCGCCGCCGTATATCCAAACGTATCCGGCAGCCAGAGCACGCGGCTGTCCACACCAAACTCTTCCTGATAATATCGTTTTCCATGCACCAACTGGCGGATCAGGGCTTCTCCGCCCGCCATATTGGTATCCGGCTCCACCCACATAGCGCCGTCCGCGATCCACTGGCCGCCTTTCACCGCCTCCTTGATCCTTGCAAACAGTTCCGGATAATATTTTTTGCACATCTCATATGAAGCCGGCTGGCTCTGGAGAAACTTATACTCCGGATATTCCTCGATCAGCCGTAACTGGGCCGCAAAGGTTCTCTCGGTCTTGCGGTAAGTCTCTGCCATCGGCCAGAGCCACGCCAGGTCAAGGTGCGCATTGCCTATCGCATAAAATACCGGGGCACTGGAACCGTTCTTTGCCTCCATCACAGGGCGGAGCGCTTCCCGCGCTTTTTTATACGAATCGATCCGCTGCTCCCTGGGCTGCTCAAAATCCACGATCAGCGTGAACTGTTCCAACGCCTTCGCAATTTTTGCGGCACGGAGAGAGGTTTCGTCCAGCGTCGTCAAAAGCCGGCTCAACGTATCCACGTCCATATAGAGCTGATAGGCATCCTCATTCCAGATCCCATACGTACATTTTCCCAGAACCCGCCGCTGTCCTTCTACCGCGGTATCCTCATAGCTCCCCGGCAGCACGGGACCGGTCGCGCACCCTCCGCTGGGCGCTTCCGGGTAATAATGTCCTGCATAGGTCTCCATCAGCAGGTCAAACTGTTCCCCGCCCTCCGCGCAGAAGCTGAGCACATTGTCCTCCATAAAATGATGGGGCTCGTCCACCCAGGAAGCGCGGTAGGTGCCGAAAGCCTTCCCGTTCACAAACAGCGCCGACTCCCCGTCAGGCTTCAGATCCATCACGATGCGCTGTCCTTTCGCTTCCGCGGGCAGCGTGATACTGCCGCGAAACCAGCAGTACTCCCATATTTTGCCCCAGGTATAGCCGGGGCTTACCGGGGTAAAAACACCCTCCTGTGCCTCCTGCGGCGTCAGATATTCCATTGTAGGAAACGCTTCCCAGGAAATCTCCCCCAACGGTACATAAAGATCGTCTTTCAGGGTGCGTGTCCAATGGCCGACCCTGTCCTTCCATTCCGAATGCATCAGTTTCATCTCGTTTTTCCTCCAGATTTCATTATTTTTGTTACGGCAGACATGCCGTCACGTACACCGCCCTCGCATGACTGTCATAAGAGAACATCAGTGTGCGGGTTCTTTCCTCCCATTCCATCGATATGGGCACCCTGTTCCCTTCCTCATCTGCCGCATACACCCAGTCTGCGGGACGCGGCAGGCGCACTCTCACAAAGACCTTGATATTGTCCGCCGTTTTCAACCGGAACCGGATGCCATTTTCCAGGGGTTCCGCCGCCTCAATCCGCGCGGACGTTCCAATGATCCTGAACTCCTCTTTCTCGATCTTTGCAAAGTCAAACAGGATCGCATTCTCATCCGGCCGGATCTCCTTGCGGGTAATGATCCGGTAATCATTTTGCAGCAGATCGGCATACAATCCCTCAAACACTTTCGGCTTGTCATGCACGCTCTCGTCCATAACTGCCGAGATAATATAGGGCCCCCTGTGCAGTGTCAGATCGTTTCGGTACTGCCAGTCTACGGAACATTCCAGAAGCGCCCTTCTGACCAGCTCCCTGTAATCCTGTGCCGACGCCCTGTCCAGGCAAAGCCTCGCCGGCAGCATGTTCCAGACCAGGATCTTTCCCCTGCCCACCGGATAAGAGCCATCCTTTGGCGCGCGCTCCATATCTGCCATCTCGAACAGGTGCTGTGCCGGATTCTCATAGCCGGACTGCCTCCACCATGAGGTGATCTTGTGGAACGGATCGCTTCCGTCCCCGATATACAGCAACGTGCCGCCCTTACGCACCCATGAGAGCAGCGATGCATTCACATCCGGCGCTTCCGGCTTGATATATTCGTAGCTCAATATCAGAAAGCGGCTGTCATCCAGATAGCCGGCAAACCGCCGCACATTATCCAACTGGACCGGTCTGACTGGCAGTCCGTATTTCAGCAAAGGCAGCGCCATGCCAAAAAACTGCGGAAATGCAGGGCTTTGCACAAAATCGTACATCATCGATGCATCACCACCGATCTCTTCCATAAGAGTCCTCTCCTGCCACTCATCCACCGCATTGCCGGAATTTTTGCGCATTATCCCCCGAAGCCGCCCCTCTATCGACTCCCCGGTCACAATTCCGTCCGGAAAAGTCCGCTGGAACAGCCCGCTGTCCGACATAAAGATGCCGACACCCGACACCCCGCCTTCCAATGAAATATCCGTCTGCTCCATATCGCCAAACATCTGGAACATACTCGATAACAGCGTTGCGTAGTCTGGCGGAATGGGTTTCGACTCCTTTGTCTCCACACATGTCTCGATCTTTTCCGCTATCCCGGGCTGCAGTCTGGGATATTTCTCCTCGAAGATCCGATGCGGCCACGGACAGATCTCATAGTGCCAGATATCAGGGTGCAGCAGAGATGCGGTCGCTGTCTTAATGTAATTGTAGCGGTAATTCTCCCATGTGTATCCCGCCAGATCCTCGATCGGATCATTCAGAAACCACATTCTGCGCCCTGTCCCTTTTACCAGCTCCTGCATGGCGCCATACTCCAGATAAGCCGTCTCAAAAGTGCGTTCCCTGTAAATCCCCTCAAAGACATTGGCCTCC
The DNA here is from genome assembly GCA_021770755.1 of Lachnospiraceae bacterium. Taxonomy (GTDB): domain Bacteria; phylum Bacillota; class Clostridia; order Lachnospirales; family Lachnospiraceae; genus COE1. The sequence goes on along the minus strand of JAETQI010000014.1, from coordinate 12,411 downwards.
CTGCTGGTTCCTGTCCAGACCTGCGCGATATAGCCGTCCACCGCCGGTATCCCGATCAGCGCCGCCTCGGGACTCATGATCTTCCACTGGGTATAGTTTAACAGACTGTGTGTGGGAATGTAAATCCTCAGATTTTTTTTATATTTCACCCTGGCATATTCCTTTAACGCGTCGCCCACTCTCCCGATCGTGCGGCAATACAGATAAGCTTTGAGTTTCGCCGATCTGTACCGGACATCGAGATCCTCATGCTGGGGCCGCCAGGGTTCTTTATAGTAAATCTCATACTCCCGTTGAAATCCCTCCGAATAGCCGCTCCTGTCCCAGAACTCCGGCTCTTCCATATGGATCGCCTCCACACCTGCATCCACTGCTGTTTTCAGCCGTTCGGTCAGGTATTCTGAAAATGCCACCGTGGGAACCATATAGGGAACCGTGGGATTGTGGCGCACGCCGGATCCGTCCCGCTGCACCTGCCCTTCATCCCAGTGTTTCCTCCCATCCCATTTTCCGTCCAGATAATCCTGATACTCCCCCCAGGCAATGCCTGTCATTAAGTGCACGACATACCCCTGATCCCTGTATTGGGCAATCCGCTCCGGCATCGTATCGTCAGTTCCATACACCATCACAAAATCGCACCCCAGATCCACAGAGGGGCGGAATTCCTCGCCGGCCTGATAGCCCGTCAGTTCTTCTGACTTATCCCTGATATATGCCATTTGTCAACCTCTCTTTCTGTAACCGTTTCAGCGGCTAAGAGGATGCCTCTTAATCGCATCCTGCACATTAAGTTGCATCCTCTTACCTTTCAGATATTTCCTCCATGGAACGAATCGCTTAGTACACAATATCATCCCTGGTCTTTGACTGCTCCGTCATATATTCTATGAACGCCTGCATCTTGCCGCCGTCATTGGTTCTCAAATATTCCTGATATTCTTCCAGGATCTTTCTTGCTTCCTCCTCGCTGTCCGCAAAGTATGCGCGTTCGCGATACTCCTTCTCTTTGGTATCATCAAATGCCCACTCGGCAAATTCCTGATATCCATCAAAGCCAGACTCTAAGGCATCAATCCCATAGCCCTTAAGGATCTCTGCAGGACGCTGCTTTTTGTATGCAGCCAGGTACTCATTCTCGGCATCGGCTTCAAAAGGCGCCGCTTCGCCGAACCATGCTACATTTTTCCTTGCAACATAAGTCCTGCCCTGCATGTAGAAAATACCTCTCTCGCGCAGCTCTTCCTTCACCTTGTCAGAATCTGTCGCATACCTGGCAGTCAGATCAGCGTTCATCCTGGGCTGCCCGTCGCTGTTGAGCTCATATGTATCGCCTTCAAATCCATAGCAAATCAGCCGCATGCCCTCCTTGCTGTTTACATAATCCAGCCATGTCAGAGCCGCATCAAGATTGGAGCAGGTCGTGGGGAAGAAGATGACAGGGGAGCCGCTCCGACCCTCTGACTCGATCTGTGACAAAGGGGAACCGTCACTGTAGTTCAGCGGTCCAACCGGAACGTACCGCATCTCCGGATTGGTATCATACAGCCCGGTCTGCTTCGTCGCGTCCACCGTCATGACATACTGCGCGCATGAGAACAGCGCCGTGCCGTTACCGACCTTCTCCTTGCCGCGGTCATCAGACTGCGTGAAGCACTCCTTGTCCAGAATCCCCTCATGAACCATCTTCCAGAAGAACAACTGCTTGTTGACCCAGCCCTCTGTCAGCTTGTCATGAACCACATTGCCATTCTCATCCAGTTCATATCTTGTGAGTTTCTTCGCGTTAAAGCTCTGCGCATAGTTGTCATAATCCCAGCCATTATGATAAGTGGTAGCCACGATACAGTCATTGCCGTTTACGTCCTTAAACCCGTAATCCCTTGCTTTGATCATGAAGTCCAGCAGCTCTTCCGACGTCTTGATGGAAGCCGGGTCTATGCCCAGGGCTTCTCCCACATCACCCCTTACAAACACGCCGTACGCCCACAGGTTAATGTCCTCTATATCGCCTGCGACTTCCGTAGGCAGTACATATCTGGCGCCATCTGCGGTCTCTATATCATTCTCAAGGTACTTTTTGCTGATAACGCCGATATCATACGCATCTGCGATATTGGGATAGTTCGGAACCATATCCTTGATATCGAGCAGACGGCCTTCCGCTCCCGCTTTCTTGATAATGGTCGTCTCACCGGTCGTGCCGCCCCAATAAGGCGCGTTGACCATATCCGGCATATCGCCGGTTGCAAACATCTGATTCAGTTTCTCTGACTCAGGCATCATATTCTCTTCGAATTCTACGGTAACGCCGATCCTGTCGCGGATCGCTTTTGCCACATCATTGTTGTACTGATCGTCCGCAGTCTTAAATCCGCCGTTCCAGCAGATCAGCATAGTCAGTTTCACATCGTCAAACTTCTTATAGCGGTTTCCGTCCTCATCCACATAATACTCTCCGTCCGCATCATCCGCACCGGTATTCCCCGTATCGGTATTTCCTGCGCTGGTATCCTTCTTGTCCCCCTGCGTCCCGGATTCCGCCTTACCGCCCGTTTGAGCCTGGCCGCCACTGCCGCCGCATCCGGTAAGCATACCTGCCACCATTGCCGCTGTCAGCAACAATGCCATTGCTTTTCTCTTCATAATCTTGTCCTCCTTTGATAAATATTTTGATAAATATTTCTTATATTTCGGGTAAAAAAATGACTGACTCATCCTTTTACAGAACCGACCATAACACCTTTCACATAATACTTCTGCAGGAAAGGATATACCACCACAATGGGCATCGTCAGGATCATGACAAAAGCCATCTGCAAAGACTGCGAAGTATAACTGGTCAGAGAACCCACCGCCGTCTCTTGTCCGACCTTCACCTGGCTGCCCGCGGAAGCCTCCGCAAGAATCCTCTGCAACACGGTTGCCGCCGGATACAGTGCGGTCTTGCTCTGATAATACGCCGCCGTAAACCAGTCATTCCACTTGCCGACGCCTATGAACAGTGCCAGCGTTGCCAGAATCGGTTTGGAAAGCGGGATATAGATCCTGCTCAGTATCGTCCACTCACTGGCCCCGTCCAACTGTGCCGACTCCCGCAGTTCGTAAGGAATGTTGGAAAAGCTGGTCCGCAGCAGTACGAAATTGTAAAAACTGTATATACCTGGAATCACATACAGCCAGAAGCTCGAAGTCAGCCTCAAAGACCGCAGCACGATAAAATACGGAATCATACCACCCGAGAAAATGGTGGTAAAATACCAGAAGAAGCTTAGAAACGTCCTTCCAGGCAAGGTTTTGACACTCATGGCATACGCCGCCAGCGCCGTGAAAGTCAATCCGATCACAAGGCTTAACAATGTCGCCGCCACAGAAATCTTTAACGACGGAAAAATCCTGCTGTCATGAAATGCCTTTGCAAAGTTTTCCAGCGTAAATTCGCGCGGAAACAGCCACACGCCGCCCCTCAGGAAATCACGCCCGGTATTCAGGGATGCAACCAGCACATACCAGAACGGATAAAATGTGATCAATCCCAAAGCCCCAAGGAATGTATAGTTGAACAGTTTAAATATTTTCTGACCTCTGGTTTCTTTCATCTCAAGCTCCCTCCTTCTACCACAATCCCACTTCACCGTACTTCTTCGCCAGATGATTCGTAATTACGACCATTCCCAGCGAGATTAACGATTTGACCAGTCCGATGGCTGTGGCATATTCAAACTTGCCATACCGGATACCTGTCTGCAGGACGTAGGTGTCCAGAACCTGGGAGATCTGCAGATTGGCGGGCTGCTGCAGCAGCAGGACCTGGTCATAGTCCGCGCTGAGGATACCGCCCATCCGCATAATGAACATGATCCCAATGGTAGTTGCAATTCCCGGAATGGTAATATGCCATGTGCACTGCCAGCGGTTCGCCCCGTCAATGGTGGCCGCCTCGTAAAGTCCCTGATCCACCGCCGTGATCGCCGACAGATATACGATGGAGCCCCAGCCTACATTCTTCCACATATCAGAAAAGATTGCCAAAGGATAAAACGCCTCCTTCTCCCCCATCAGAAAGACCGCATCCAGTCCCATCATCTTGCGGATATCATTATAGAGGCCGCCATATGGCGAAAAGATTGCTGTCAGCAGCGTCACCACCACCGCCCACGACACAAAGTTTGGCAGATAGCTCATTGTCTGAACCAGCCTCTTGAACCTCTCTGCCCGTACTTCATTCAGTAACAAGGCTAAAATAATCGGGCCGGAAAACAGATAACAATCTTTAATATACTGAGCACTAATGTATTGCGGGTTGTCGTCCAGAATTCCGGTGATGTCAGGAAGCTCTTGAAATGTTTCAGCCCTGCCCATTCACTCCCGAAAATTCCCAGGTCAAACCGATAGTTCTTAAACGCCAGGACAATGCCTGTCATCGGCGCATAAGAAAACACGATCAACGAGATCACACAAGGCAGCATGAACAGATACAGGATCTTATGCTTTTTGATTTCTATCCACAGCCTTTTCCGATTATAGACTTTCTGTTCCGGATTCAGTACAGCCTTTCCCATTTTTCCTTCCATACGCATCACCTTCCTTTTCGTTTCATCAACTCATAGATTTTCGAATTTGACATGGTTTTGTTATGTATTATTTGTTATGTCATAATACTATTTATTTTGTTATTCGTCATGTCTTTTTCATATACTTACTCTAGCATGATTTTGTATAGAACGCAATGTTTTTTTACCTTTGAATTTCATTTTTAGTCATATTTCACATATTTTCATTTTTTATTTACTGCATATTTCGTATATCAAATATGTCAAATCATTTATCTTGACATATGCAAATGCAATGCGGTATATTTATTATATGACACAATCGAGTGGGAAAGAGCCATCTTCCCCTACTCGCGCGCCGGACACCCGTCAGCGTATGCCGACAATCTTCCGCCGGGTTCCCGTGTGCATAAAAAGGAGGGATTGCGCTATGGCGAATATCATGAACCAACCCATGTATCAAAAAATCAAAGAAGATATCCTGCACCAGATCAAAACCAATCTCCTGTCCCCCGGAGACAGGCTCCCCACAGAGCACCAACTGATGAAACAGTACCAGGTGAGCCGCATCACAGTCTCCAGAGCCCTGAGCGAGCTAAAGAGCGAAGGGGTGGTCGACCGCTTTCCCAACAAGGGGAGCTTTGTCGCGCAGCCGCAGGAGGCGCCTCCCCTGACAAACGATCTGACGCTGCCTGCGGAAAACAGCCCGAACCTTGATCTCCTGCCGGAGATCGCCTGCATTATTCCTACCCTGACGGACATCTTTTCACTGTCCATGATGAACGGCGTTTTTTCGGCATTTCCCGAAAATGAATATATCTGTCATTTTTTCCAGAGCAGGAATCCGCAGATCGAAAATTATCTGTTAAAGCGCTGTCTGGAAACAAATATTGCAGGGATCGTGCTGTTCCCCCAGAACCAGCCCTTTTTCAGCAATGAGCTGCTATTCATGAGCCTGCAGAAATATCCCCTGGTGCTGCTGGACCGCTACCTGCCGCGCCTCAATACCAGCTATGTCATCGCCGACAACCGGGCTGCAGGCGAGCTGTGCGCCAGACACCTGAACGAGCTCGGACACCAGCGCATTGCCCTTGTCACTACTTCTGACCGGAATACGTTCTCTGTCAAACTAAGGTTCGAGGGACTCCAATCCGCTGCCGAAAAGCTGAACATGGCAGAAAATTCCATACAAATTGTCGAGGGGTTTGACATCACCAAAAAGTTCAGCCATAATCAGGAGAAGCTGGTCAGACTGGTCAACGAAAACAGGATCACGGCTTTCGTGGCCGCGGAGTGCGACACCTGCGCTTATTTATACGATCTGTGCGCTTCCTTAAAGATCGATGTTCCGCGGGCGGTATCGCTGATCTCCTTTGACAGACCCATGACTGCCGCCAGAAATCCGGATTTTTTCACCCATATCAACCAGTCCGAATACAGTATGGGCAGGGAGGCAGGCAACATCCTGCGCCGGCGTCTGGAACAGCATGACATGAATATTTACCGCAAAGTCGTCACCCCATCGCTGGAGATCCATCAGTCCACCGCCGCAGTGGTATTCTGACAGTCGTCTGTTTTCCTCTGCACGGGTCTGCGCCTAAAAGGAAAGGAAGTCACATGATGTGACTTCCTTTCCTTTTTGTGCTGCATCTCCTTATCAGCCAAGTCTGACTTCCACCTCTGCCAGCGCATACGGCTCTACGGCAAATGCGACCTGATTCCCCGAAACCGTTACTGTCCCCTCCTGCTCTTTGCCAAACAGATTGACAGCCCTCGCATCTGTCACTTCTGTCCCAAACTCCAGCCGGACCGTCTCCTTTTCTCCTGCCGTCCCGTAAACGCGAACCAGTACGGTCCCTTCCTCTCCCGGCAACACAGCCGAAACGACTGCATGTTCCGCCGAAATGCAGAGCAGACTGCCCTCCATCTGCAGCGTGCCATGATGGACGTTGGACGGCTGATAGAACAGATTATGGTTGCAGGCTGCAGCCATCCGCTCCGCTTCCAGGGCATCTGCCCTGCATGCGCCAAACCACAACGTGATCCGATGAATGCCCCTTTCCGGATACGGGTCCGGACTGGTGGAGCTATTGATCAGGGTCAGCGCCAGATTCTGTTTTGCCGCCCTGTAGCCGTACTTGCTGTCGCTGATCAATATGGCGCAGGGATTCTCCGTGCGGCACGCCATCCCGTACTGCAGGCCGGGTACATCGTTATTCCAGGCGCTCCTGTGGATCGCACCCGCCGGAATATCATACTGGTAGTCTTCCGGCACATACGCCAGAGGGATACGGTAATCCAGAACAGGAATGATATCGCTCCCCACTTCATGCCAATCCACCTTCACCTCGATCTTCACAGCAGACTGATACTTATCAAGACTATAAATCGCCTCAATCTCGGAACCCGCGATCCGCCATACCGCCCTCACACTCCTGCGCAAAGCACCATCCGCCAGACTCTCTATCCGAATACAGCGCTCTGCCGGAAGCTCACAGATATATCTGCCGATATCCCAGGCGCTGGATGTTGCTGTCTCCGTCTCAATATAGGTAAAACCCGCGCCGGTTTCCTGCCCGACCAGCTCCGCACCGGTTTCCTTATCCTTTAGGGATATGATACGCCCTGAAGAAGCGGATATTCTCACAGTTACCTTTTCATTCTCCAACTGATAATCATCATAAGGTCTCGTGATGCGTTCCCGTTCCTGCAGATAGACCGGATAGGTCTCTATCTCCCTTTCGGAAAGCACGACCGTAGTATATCCAAGAGCAGGGACCGTCACATCCGCCAGCACACGTATGTACTTGTGATCCCAGTACTGCTGCATTTCTGTATCCAACAGTTGAAAACCGATCTCTCTCCCCCGATGATCTGTCATATGAATCCGCTTTAGATCTCCCGTCCAATCCCACACAGTCAGTTCTTCCACCTGGCTGCGCTCCCATGACAGGGAATTAAAAATATGGAATATCCGGGTACGCCCGCCGCCGCGCTCCGTACTCGGAACGCCCGCGAAGTTCTCAATGCCATAACCTGCGCCCGCGCCTTCTGACTGGCTGTAATACGGATCCACATCCGACGGAATGGACGATGTATCGATCTTACCTGCAATCGCTCCCATTGCGTTTTGAATCTGGGTGTTTGCGACAGCCATGGAAGTCTGGAACAGCCCCATGGCGTACTCCCTCGAATCCTGCACACAGGAACCTGTCAGGATATCATGAAAATGATTGAAAAGCACATCACACCATGCTTTTTGCATCTTCTCTTTCGCAAACGGATATCCTGTCAGTTTTCCTGCCAGCGCGGACATCGCCTCCGCATCCAGCAGGGCAGCCTCCAGACGGCGGTTACCGCGCTTGATCCTGCTCTGTGTCGTATAGCAGCCGGGCGCAAAGTAATTCAGCTCGTGATCCACCACAGGCAGCTTCTCCCATACGGTTTCCGCTTCCTTAAAAAATTCGTGAAATGTGCCGAATTTTACCTGGGGATAAATCGGCCACTCCATCATCTCCAGCGCTCGCTCCACATCCCTCCTGGTCGGACCGCCGCCATGATCCCCCACACCGTAGACAGCCAGCCCTGTGCGAAGCCCCATACACCGCCTGCTGATCTCCGGTAATCCGGCTCCCATATGGGGTGTAACAGCGCCGTTATACCAGTTCGGCTCCCGATAAGTCAATATCTCTTTCCCGGAAGGCGCTTTATAGCGGTAGAGTATCTCTCTGCCGTTATTGCCACGGCAATGGTAATAATACTTCACTTCACCAAACCGGTCAATCTCCGGCACATTGGCGCTATGCCCGAAAGTATCCGGCGAAAAGTCCACCTCTAACCTGTTCACTCCCCACACTTCTTCCATATACCTCTTGGTATACTGAATATGACGCAGCAGGGACTCTCCTGTGGGAAGGTTCTTGTCCGTTTCCACCCACGCCGTGGCTGTCACTTCCCAGCGCCCCTCCGCGATTCTCTTTTTGATCTCCTCCATCAGTCCGGGATCGTATTCCTCCACAATCCGGTATACAGCTCCCTGGGATTGGGAAAAACAAAACGCCGGATACTGATCCATGATATTCAATATAGAGCGAAACGTAGCTAATACGATCGCAACGGTTTCATTGAAGCTCCACATCCAGTTCATGTCAATATGTGCATGGGCAGCGAGAATCAGCTTATAACTCTTCGCTTCCGTCTTCATAGGTGTGAGCATTTCTTCCGCCGCACTGCAGTCCTCATTTGTCAGAACTCCCTGTTTTTTTGTTTTTTCAAGCAAAAAATCCAGAACCTGTTCCAACAGGCTGTCGTAGATCCCATCTGCCGCTTCGGAAAGATGCAGTGCAAACTCCAGCTCACTGATAATTCTTGTGTTGGCTTGATTCGGACGCGTAATATGCGCCTGCTCTTCCCCTGGCATCCCAAAAGTATCCTCATACCCGGTTTTTTCCCGATTTCCTCCAATAGAAGTCTTTAGCTTCACGAACTTGTCAACAATGCCTGCCATAACGCCCTCCTGTATTCATCCATTCATACAACACATCCGATGGTGCCTAGTACTCTATCCGTGCTTTCGAAAACGAACTGTTTTGCATGTATTATTTTGCATTTTTTGATATGCTTTGTATTATAGCACGATCTTGTTAACTTTCCTATTGAAATTTAGAAACTTGATGTTTTTCATTAGTTTCAACCATATGGCATCATTTAATTAAGTCAAATTGTATATAACAATTATATCAAATGAAGGATTCCTCCAAATTGATGACCATTTTAGAATTACATTGCAAAATTTTTTCCCTTCTATGCCACAGTCCTGTTTTTTTGTCCACGGTAGATTCCAAAACCTGCAAGGACAGCGGTCAAGCCCAAAACAAAAACCGCCATAACCGGATAACTGACACACATACCAAACACATGAAACATTTTAAATCCCCCAAACACTTCCTTGATCAGTGTGACATTCGCCAGTCCAAAGTCAATCAGAGGCTGTAACCTCTGTGTGACAGTATCCCCCATTGCCGCCAGACCCACGTTAATAAACAGAATGGCAAGGCTTACACCCACCGTTCCCATCTGGCTTTTCATTCGTGATGAAATAAATCCAATGATAAGGCTGTAAACTGCCCCTGTGAAAAGAATCCATACCGCTCCGGCTACAGCAAGCTGCCACGTCTGAAAGCCAAACATGGATCTTGCATACGTTGGAATGGATTGGATTGCAGCGTTCCAGCCATGCAGGCTGGCATGTGGCAGAAAACCAAAAATAAAGGTCGCCGCCACATAGATCAGCGTCACAGTAACAGATGCAGCCAATATACTGAGCAGCTTGGCCGTAACAATTTTGCGTCTGCCGCTTCTGGAGCTTAAAATCAGATGGTCCATGCCAGTTGCGCGTTCCACGGCAAATACCGGGGCAATGATAAACGTCAGCGGAATAAACAACAAAAACTGCATCATATGTTCGCCCCAGTTGACAAACAGATTCTCCCACAGCAGGATATTGGCAAATTCCGGTTCACCAAGTGCAGTCAGCCTTTTTAAAGAATCGGAAAGCTTTGTGTACGCAAATGTATTCTGTTTCCCCTGCATTTCAAGTTCAGCTAACTTCGACGCTATAAGTGCAATTCCATACGGCTCCTCGGCGCTTTCCGGCGGTGTCCCGTTCCAATATTCATCTACCCTTTCCGTAAATTCATTGTATTTTATTGCCAGCATTGTCTCAGGCTGGTCTTTGATGCTTCTGGCAATCATCCGGGAATCCGTGCCATAACGGGCGCTTATTTCTTCATATATTTTTTTCGCCCAGACAGCCTTCCCTTCATCGATCGTTCCCTCATAGCCGGCTGCCAGCTCCTCATAAGCACGATAACTTTTGCCGCTTCCAATCAAAAACAAGGAAGTCACGAAACCCATCAGACTATAAAGGATAAACAGACAGGCAAGCAGACTTACCGTTTTTTTATTGAGTAACAACTTTCTAAATTCAAAATGAAATAATGACATTACACTAACTCCCATCCTTTCCCGGCATTCACCAAATTGGCTCATTGCCCGCGAAAATTAAAAATATACAGATACGCATCTTCCAGATTCGGTGCAGCCTGCACTGCACTGGCCGCAGGTCTTGATTTTGCAATCACCCGCACTTCCATAAGCCCTTCCTTTGCCGCTACATTACTGATCACCGCCTGCTTCTGGTACTCCACAAGTTCTTCCGCTGGCATTTCCACAAGCCAGACTTTACCAGCCATCATTTTGACATATTCCCCACTGCTGTACACATGATGAATCACGCCATACTCCATCATCATAATCTGCGCGGCAATCTGCTCCACATCAGATACTATATGCGTGGAAAGCAGTACCAGACGGTCTTTTGAATAAGCGGATATGATATTCCGGAATTTGATGCGCTCAAACGGATCAAGCCCGGAAGTCGGTTCATCCAGAATTAAAATCTCGGGATTGTCAAGAAGCGCCTGCGCAATGCCAAGCCTGCGCTGCATCCCTCCCGAATAAGCGGAGCAATGCCGCTTTAAATCGTCCTGCAAACCTACACTGTACGCCAGTTCCTCGATCCGCTTTTTTGCGTATGCTTTTTCCATGCCCTTTAACGCGGCAGAATATTCCAGATAATCCCTGCCCGTAAAGTCATTATAAAAACTGACATCCTGCGGCAGATATCCTATTTTCGCCCTGTATTCATCGCCCACATCGTGAATATCCCTGCCATTATATAAAATCCGTCCTTTGTCCGGGCGCAGCACATCCGCCATAATGCGGATCATCGTCGTCTTTCCCGCGCCGTTTGGCCCAAGCAGCCCATAAACCCCCGTTCCCATTGTGACAGAAATGCCTTTCAGAACCTTTTTGTCTTTATAGCTTTTTGCTATATCTTCAAATTGCAATTCCATAAATGTTTCCCTTCTATTTCATACTTCTATTTCATACTTTTCTTCCATACTTACCTTGGCGCTCCGCCTCCCCGCATTGCCCTTGCCACTTTTACCGTGGAAAAATCCGCCTGATTAAACTTTCCAACACTCAATGCGAAGAAAACCGATCCGATCAAAACCGTAATCATAAGCCCCATGAACGGCGTTATGACAAAGCCATGAATATCAAATGCCATTCCCTCCCGCACCAGTTCTGCCAAACTCATTTTGTATGCTCCAAGCGCAATATACCGGAAAATGGACGTCACATAGGTAAGCGGATTCAGGTAGACCACTGGCAGAAGAAAACCGGGCATCATCGTAGTCGGTATATATGCGCCGGAAACAAACGTCAGCGGCATCATAATCATGGAGCTGATTGTCTGGAACGAAGGGGAGTTGCGTGACACAGTCGCCAAAAACAAGCCGACCGCGCTGAAAGTCATCGCTGAAACCAGCATGACCACAATCAGCAGTAAAACCTGAAACACATTGATTCTAAATCCAATGAACAGGCTGATGATCATGGTAAGCGTCCCCTGTATCGTAGAAACGACTGCCCCCGACAGGATATTTCCGATAGAAATCTGGGAACGTGCAATCGGCGCAACCATAACCTCCTTCATATATCCGTCCGAAATATCTGACAGGATATCTGACGAATTATTGATACCCGTCTGAAAAACTGTCATGATAATGACGCCTGCAATCAGATAATTCATAGGCTCACCAAAGCCGCTCATGGAAGATTTCATCATAAAGGAAAACATCACCAGCATGAACATGGACATCACAATACTCCCGATCATCCTCCCCCTGTTTCTGGTGTAATTTAACAAATTCCTCTGTATAATTGCTGTAACTGGATTCATGACTGTCTGATCTCCTTTCCTGTGATTGCGAGGAAAACCTCGTTCAAT
>JAETQI010000071.1 GCA_021770755.1 Lachnospiraceae bacterium | reverse complement strand
AGAAGTACAACAAGTGCCATGAGGAAGCCTTACCCAAAGTAATGACACCCCACACCCTGCGCCATACGTTCTGCACCAACTTAGCCAATGCCGGAATGAACCCGAAAGCGTTACAGTATATCATGGGACACTCCAATATCACCATGACGCTGAACTATTACGCACACGCAACTTTCGCTTCCGCAAAAGCTGAAATGGAAAGGCTGATTGCAGCATAGCCGCAGAACAATTTACTACTTCTTTTACTACCATTGAGAGGGAAAACCTAAAAGGTTATGAGGGTATATAAGAACTTCTCCCCATATCTAAAATGCCGGAAAAGCCCGAAAATACGGGCTATACCGACATATAAGAACTTCTAAAGAGATAATCTAAATTCACCCATAATTTTGAAATAACAGTTTTGTGATGAAGCGCCGCAGGAAGGAACTGGGCGTTTACAATATCCTCGGCATGGAGAAGAGGCACATCGCAAAGGTGATGGCGTGGGAAGCCGTGATCCTGTACGCGTTCTCCGTCTGCGGCGGACTGGTGTGCGGCATTGTGTTCAACAAGCTGGTCGTCATGTTTCTGTGCAGACTGACTGGCGACTCAGAAAGCATTCCGTTTTATGTCTCAGGATGGGGCTGCCTGCAGACTGCGGAGCTCTTTGCGGTCGTGTACGCGCTGATGCTGCTGTACAATTTTATGCAGGTAAAGCTCGCGGATCCCATTGCGCTCCTGCACGGAAACAATGTGGGGGAGCGGGAGCCGAAGGCGAAGTGGGTGTCTGCGGTGATCGGACTTGGGTGTATCCTGGCAGGATATTATCTCGCAGTCCGTGTGAACGGCGTCCTTCAGGCGGTCAACATGTTTTTTGCGGCGGTGCTGCTGGTCATCGTGGGAACCTATGAGTTGTTCCTGTCAGTGAGCATCGCAGTACTGAAACTGTTAAAAAATAATAAAAAGTACTATTATAAGACGTCGCATTTTATCGCGGTGTCCGGCATGATGTACCGCATGAAGCGCAATGCTGTCGGGCTTGCAAATATCTGTGTGCTCTCCACAATGGTGCTGGTGATCATATCGACGACGGTGTGCCTGTACGCGGGGGTGGAGGACGCACTGCAAAGTTCATTTGAGAAGGAAGTTGACGCGACGTTTTATTTTGACGGTGTGCCCGCGGAGGCGGCAAGGGAAAAGCTGACAGGGCAGTTTCGCGCTGTGGCAGAAGATCAGGGCAGGAAAGTGACAGAGCTGTCAGAATACGTGGATGCCGTGTTTATCACGCACCGCGACGGCAATGCGATCGAGCTCTTTGACAATAAAAATGGATCCTATGGTTTTACGGAGATGGGTATGCTCTATGTGATGACCGGAAGGGACTATGAAAAGTATACAGGGCAGCCGCTTGGCGCGATCGCGCCTGGAAGCGTGATGGTCGCGTCGCTGTCAGGGTTTGCGCAGGACAGCATAGATGTCTTTGGCAGAACGTACCGGGTCGCGGACGCGCTGATCCTGCCGGAAGATTTTCCGGACAGGGAGATGGAAGGGTTCTTAGGGGACACCGAAGTGCTCTATCTTGTCGTGGCGGATGAGAGCGAATTGGCGCTTCTTGGCACAGGGGTGGAGATCCAGTATCATGTCGCCGTGGAGACGGATGGGACGCGCGAGGAGAGAAAGCTGTATGCGTCTGCGGTCCGGGAGGCAGTGGGGATGTGCAGGGAACAGGCCGGATTTAACCGTTCCCTGCTTTATTCGAGGGAAGAACAGCGCGAGGAGTATCTGGGCATGAACGGCGGCTTTTTGTTCCTCGGACTTTTTCTGGGAATCCTGTTTCTGATGATAACGGTGCTGATCATTTATTACAAGCAGATATCGGAGGGCTTTGAGGACAGGGAGCGCTTTGCGATCATGACCAAGGTCGGCATGAGCCGGGATATGGTGAAGGCGGCGATCGATGCGCAGGTGCGCACGGTGTTTTTCCTGCCGATCACGGTGGCGGTGATCCATCTCGTGATGGCGTTTCCGATGCTGCGGCTGATGCTGATGGTGTTCGGGCTGGCAAATGTGTCCCTGTTTGCGGGCTGTCTGGCGGCGACGGCGGCAGTGTTCGCGGTGATCTATTTTATCGTGTTTCGGCTCACATCGCGGGGGTACTACAGGATCGTATACCGATAACAGGAAATAAGAGTCGGGAGAGAAATGGTAAAATGACAAAAACGACAGAAATAAAAAAATATGCTTGACAGCCAGAAAAAAGAACGGTATAGTTATTCCCAGAACGTGTCCATACACGTTTAACAACGCTAGGGGTGCACATCGCTGAGACTTTACCCTCATTACTTGAACCGGATAATACCGGCGTAAGGAAGCAGTATGGGAATCATGGATACTGATCGATATTTGAGACTGTTCTGATCTGAGATCAGCTTCGGGCTGAGAACACAGGCTCCGTAAAACCGCCGGGAACGGTGACGGGATCTGATGGCAGGCAGCAGCGCGAAAGTATCCGGGTATTCAGGATAAGAACGATGCTGACCTCCTCGCGAAAACGAAGGAGGATTTTTTATGTTTTACAATGTAGTAGTGGACGAATGGGGCGGTACGACCTACGTGCCGACGACACTTGGCAACGTGCTGCTTTCGGCGGTGATCATCGCACTGCTCGCGGCTGCGGTCGCCTTTGCGGGGATGCATGCGAAAAAGCTCAAAAAAGATCAGGATCCTGGCTTGCGCGGCGCCGGAAGCGGCAGACTGACCATAAAGCAGATGGTATTCTGCGCGATGGCGGTCGCGCTCGGCACGGTACTGTCGAATATCAAGCTTTTTGACCTGCCGTACGGCGGATCGGTCACATTGCTGTCGATGCTCGTGATCTGTCTGCCGGGATATCTGTTCGGGCTTGGCGCGGGGCTGATGACGGGACTTGCGTACGGGGTGCTGCAGCTTCTGATCGATCCGTATATCCTGTTTCCGCTGCAGCTCGTCGTGGACTATTTCCTGGGATTCGGCGCCCTTGGCCTGTCCGGTCTGTTCTCAAACGCAAAAAATGGTCTGGTGAAGGGATACATAACCGCTGTGCTGGGGCGTTATGTGTTTACGGTGATCTCAGGCTGGATCTTCTTTGGCGCGTATGCGTGGGAGGGCTGGGCACCGCTGCCGTATTCTCTGGCATACAATGGCAGCTATATCTTTTCCGAGGCGGCCATCAGCATCGCGGTCATACTTCTGCCGCCGGTGAAGTCGGCAGTCGGCAGGATCAGGAAGCTGGCGCTGGAGTAGGTGTTCAGAAAGGCGCTAATAATAGATACAATTTATCTAAAAAAATGCAGGTTTTACTGACCTGCGTTTTTTGTTATGGTATGATAGGATCAGGAATTGCAAAAAACACAAACAGAAAGGAATCATGGATATGAAGCTTGATTTATCGGGAACCTGGCAGTTTGCGCTGGACGGGGAGAAGGCGGGGATCCGGCAGGAATTTTTCAGAAAAACATCTTTTGACGACACGATCAGCCTGCCGACGACGACCGCGGAGGCGGAAAAGGGTGAGAAGGGCACGGAGCGCTTTGTGGGACATCTGACGGAGCCGTATCATTTTGAGGGGTATGCGTGGTATCTGAGGGAGGTCGAGATCCCGGAAACGGAGCGGGGTAAGCGGTTCTTCTTTTCGATGGAGAGGACCAGAAAGTCGACAGTGTGGGTGGACGGCGTGCTGGCAGGGCGCTTTGACAGTTTTTATGTGGAGCACCGCTATGAGCTGTCGGCACAGCTTACGCCCGGAAAACACACGCTCGTCGTGATGACGGACAACACGGACTACGTCTCAAACGGCGGACATATGACTTCGCCGGACACACAGACAAACTGGAACGGCATTCTGGGAGAGATCCTGTTGGAGTCGGTTGAGGATATCTCGATCGATCAGATGTGGATATACCCGTCCAGAAAAGAAAAGAATGTGGATATCCGTCTGCGGCTCTCCCACGACGGCGCGCTCGAGGACGTCAGGGTCAGCGTGTGCTGCCGTCTCACAGCGCTTCGGATGAAAGAGGGCAGGGATTTTGAGCACTTTGAGCCGCTGCACACACAGGCGGCAGAGACGCGTAGGGAGTGGATCGCACAGGGAAAAGGACAGGATCTGCCGTATGTGATCGAGACATTGGAAGTATTGCCGGAGAAAGTGTATGCGCTATCCGATGCGGAAACGGCGCAGACGGGGATCCTGCAGCCTGCGGCATCTGGAACGTGTGACGGGGACAGGGAGATCGGTGCCCTGGACACGAAGATGACGCTCAGATACCTGCTCGGGGAACAGGCGCGGGAGTGGGACGAGCACGAGCCGTATGTGTATGAGCTCACTGTCCGCATTCTGCGCGGCGACAGCGTGCTCTGCGGGCGGACAAGCCATTTCGGACTGCGGGATTTTACATATGAAGAATTGAAATTGTACTGCAACGACAGGGAGATCTTCCTGCGCGGCACGCATGACGGCATGATCTTCCCGCTGACAGGCTATGCGCCGATGGATCTGGATTCCTGGCTGCGGGTGTACGGCACGAGCAGGGAATACGGGCTCAACCATTACCGGTATCACACCTGCTGTCCGCCGAAGGCGGCGTTTCTGGCGGCGTCGTACCTTGGCATCTATGTGCAGGCGGAGTTGGCATTCTGGGGTTCTATCTACGAGGCGGGGGACGAGAATTATGATCGCTATAAAGAACAGCAGGAGTTCCTGCTGGCGGAGGGGATCCGCGCGCTTGACGCGTTCGGCGATCTGCCGTCCTACTTTGGCATGAGCATGGGAAATGAGCTGTGGGGCAGCAGGGAGGAGATCAACCGGATCATGGGGGTGCTCAAGGCACACGACACCCGCCATCTGTACACACAGGGAAGCAACAACCATCAGTTTGTTCCCGCCGTGCTGCCAAACGACGACTATTTCAGCGGCGTGCGCTTCTCAAAATACCGCCTCTTCCGCGGTTCGTACGCGATGTGCGACGCGCCGCTTGGGTTTGTCCAGACTGAGAGACCGGGCGCGTACTGGAACTACGATGAGATGATATCGCCCGCGGAGATCAAAAAGGGAGAGACCGCGAAAGCCGGAACGATACAGATTCAGTACGGCACCGGCATCAGGGAAGTGGAAGTCGGCGGGGACGAGGAGGAAGTGATCCCGCATGTGCCGGTCGTCTCGCATGAGATCGGACAGTATGAGTTCACGCCGGATTTTCATGAGATCGACCGCTACACAGGCGTCCTGCAGCCTGAAAATATGAAGATCTTCAGGGAGCGCATGGAGGAAAAGGGGCTGTTATGCTATGCGGACGACTATTTCCGCGCATCGGGAAAGCTGGCGGCGGCGTGCTATAAGCTCGAGCTTGAGGCGGCGCTGCGCAGTGCGAACCTGAGCGGATTCCAGCTGCTCGACATCAAGGATTTCTCGGGGCAGGGGACGGCGCTGGTGGGCATCATGAACGCGTTTCACATCAATAAGGGCGCCATCACGAGAACGGACTGGCGCATGTTCTGCTCCGACGCGGTGCTCCTGCCCACGCTGGACAGCTTTGTGATGAGGGGCGGCTGCTGCGTCCGCAGCGAGGTGAAGCTGCGGTATTACCGTCCGGAAGGACTGGCAAATGTACAGCTGAAAGCAGCCTGGTATCTCAAAAAGCAGGCTGCTGCGGACACAGAATATAGGAAAGATCTGGCAGAAGGGAAGCCTGAACATGATAAAAATGGAAACTGTCAAAAGTCGGCAGCGCAAAGCGATGCGGGACTGCGCGAGACTGCGGTTCAGACGCTGGACTGTGCAGATGTGACAGGAAGAGGGCTTCTGACACTGGGAACGATGGCGCTGAACGTGCCGGCGTGTGAAAATAATGCGGTGTATACCCTGCGGTTTTCGCTGACCAGCGACAATGCGGAGGACATTGTGAATGAGTACGATATCTTTGTATATGAAGACTGCAAGGATACGATAAAAAATGCAGGCACAGTATACATCACAAACGACAATAAAGCCGCTCTGGAGGAGTGGAACAGGGGATCGTCCGTCCTGCTGTTCGTGAAGCCGGACAGCACGCTTCCGGATAGCCATCTGAAAGGAGAGTACTGTACCGATTTCTGGTGCTATCCGATGTTCCGATCGATCTCAGAGGGGGCGGGCAAACCGGTTCCTGTCGGGACGATGGGGCTCCTGATCGATACAGCGCACCCTGCGCTTGCCGGCTTTGCGTGCGAGGAGCACACGACAGCACAGTGGTATCAGATCGTCATGCACTCCCGGCCGATGATCCTGGACAGCATCGAGGAGATGAAAGATATCAGGCCGATCGTGCGCATGATGGATAACTTTGAGCGCAATCACAATTTAGGGCTTATCTATGAGGTAGTGCGCGGAAATGCAAAAATGCTCGTCTGCGAGGCGGATCTTGCTGCATTGCGAAAAGAATATCCGGAGGCGGACTGCCTGTACCGGAGCCTTGTGCAGTATGTTCAGTCGGACGCGTTTTTTAAGGGATAACACATGAGCTGTTGATTTTATCGTCATGTCCACATATAATAGGAAGGAGGACAGATCATATCATGCAGGATTGAGGAGAGGGAGTAGCGCACATGACACAGATACACTTGCCAGATAAAGTCAGATATATCATAGCGGAGCTCGAGGCAGCAGGATACGAGGCGTATGCGGTCGGCGGATGCGTCAGGGATTCCCTGCTCGGGCGGACACCCAGCGACTGGGATGTGACCACCTCGGCGAAGCCGCAGCAGATCAAAGCCGTATTCCGCCATACGATCGATACCGGCATACAGCACGGCACGGTGACAGTCATGCTTGACCGCGAGGGGTTTGAGGTGACGACATACCGGATCGACGGCGAGTACGAGGACAGCCGCCACCCGAAGGAGGTCGTCTTCACGGCGAATCTGATCGAGGATCTAAAGCGCAGGGATTTTACGATCAATGCCTTTGCCTGCAATGAACAAAGCGGTATCGTCGACGCGTTTGACGGCATGGCGGATTTGCGTCGGGGCGTCATCCGGTGTGTGGGAGAGGCGTCGGAGCGCTTTGGGGAGGATGCGCTCCGCATGCTGCGGGCAGTGCGCTTCTCGGCACAGCTAGGGTTTTCGATCGCGGAGGACACGAGGTCTGCCATCCGGGAGCTTGCGCCCAGCCTGTCGAAGATCAGTGCGGAACGCATACAGGTGGAGCTTGTGAAGCTGCTCCTGTCAGACCATCCCGACTACATGCGCGATGCGTACAGGCTTGGGATCACGGCAGTCGTGCTGCCGGAGCTGGACGCCGCCTTTGCAGCCAGGCAGGACAACCCGCACCATCAGTACACCGTGGGGGAACACCTCATGCAGTGTCTGCTGCACACGAGAGCCGACAAGAGCCTGCGGATCGCCGCGCTTCTGCACGACATCGGGAAACCGGCTGTCAGGACGACCGATGAGGAGGGGATCGATCATTTTCACGGGCATGCGGAAGTGAGTGAGCGCATGGCGGTCGATATCTTAAAGCGGCTGAAATTTGATAACGACACGATCGACAAAGTGCAGAAATATGTCCGGTATCACGACGATAAGCCGCAGCCGGATGCGCGGTCTGTGCGGCGAGCCGTCAACAGGATCGGCGAGGCGTATTTTCCGCAGGTGATGGAGATCAGGCGCGCGGACACGCTGGCACAGAGCGGTTACCAGAGAGCGCAGAAACTGGCGCAGATCGATGAGATGGTGCGGCTCTATGACCAGATCATGGAAAAGAAGCAGTGCATTTCCTTAAAAACGCTGGCGGTCACAGGAAACGACCTGATCGCGCTTGGCGTGCCCAGAGGAAGGCGGATCGGGGAGATCCTCAACCTGCTTCTCGACGAGGTCCTGCAGGATCCCGAGAACAATGTACATGAATACCTGATAGAGAGAGCCAGGGACCTTTCCCAAAAACTGCTGTAGAAAAAAGTGGAATAAACGATCCCCCACCCACATAGGATAGAATAAGTCGCGATAGATTCAATCATTATCTGTGTGGAGGGGGATTTTTTTGTGAATGACAAGGCAGTGAATGTGCTGGAACAGTATGATTTGACGATCAACCGCACCTTCAAGGGGCGTGGAACCATAATCTGCGATACGCAGCAGGGCATGCGTGTGCTCAAAGAATACCGGGGAAGGACGGAGAAGCTCGAACTTTTGTATCAGTTGCAGTGCAGGCTGAATGACAGCCTTAAGACGGATACACTGGTCCGGAACAAGGAGGGAGCGCTGTTTGTGAGGGATATCGACAACAGCATCTACATACTGGAGGAGCAGGTTGAAGGAAAGGAGTGCAGCTATAAGAGCGAGGAGGATATCGTCAAGGCGTTTGGCGCCATGGCAAAGCTCCATCTGAAATTCATGATACCGGCATCGGACAGCAATTATACAATGCCTGCAATGCCTGTTTTTTTCTATGCCGACGAGATGGAAAAGCATACGATGGAGTGCCGGCGGGTGAAAAATTATCTCAAGAGACTGCGCAACAAGACGGATTTTGAGCGCGCGCTCCTGCAGGAGTACGACTACTTTCTCGACAGGGCAATAGAGGTGACGAGGCGGGCAAGGGAGGAATCGCGGGCAGAGTATGAGGCGTATGTGAACAGCAACGGACTGTACTGCCACGGCGACTATCAGTACCACAATGTCGTGTTCGGCAAGAGCGGCGGCGGGGCGTACACGGGCATCATCAACCTTGAGCATTTCGCGCATGATTCGGGTGCGCGTGATTTTTATCTTCTTTTCCGGAAGATTTCGGAAAAGTGCGACTGGTCTGCCGACATGGCGCAGTGTATGCTCAATGCCTATCAGAACCGCAGGGTATTTCCGCCGATCGAGTGGCGGAGCCTGTGCCTGCGGCTCGCGTATCCTGAGAAATTCTGGAAGATCATCAATTTTTACTACAATTCCAGAAAGTCGTGGATGCCAAACCGCAACTATGACAAGCTCGAGAGCCTGATCCGGCAGGAGAAAAACAGGGAAAAGCTGTTAAATAAGTTCTTTGCGTGAAAGGGTTGTATCGGGGGAGAAAAAAATATATAATAGGTTTACGATAAAAAAACGAGGAGTTGTGTGATGGAAGACAATAAGATAAAGATCGCCCTGGTGCAGACACAGATCGCGTGGGAGGAGAAAGAGCGCAATTATGA
Organism: Lachnospiraceae bacterium; assembly: GCA_021770755.1. GTDB lineage: Bacteria > Bacillota > Clostridia > Lachnospirales > Lachnospiraceae > COE1. The sequence goes on along the minus strand of JAETQI010000071.1, from coordinate 9,850 downwards.
CAGCGCTGAGAAATGGATCGGGGAAGCTGTGCGCATGGGCGCAGAGGCAGTATTTTTCCCGGAGATGAGTTTTACGGGATTTTCCATGAATACGGACGTTACGGGTGAAAAGGACGCGCGGACAATCCGGCGCATGGGCGCACTGGCGCAGCAGTATCGCGTGAGCATCGGTTTTGGATGGGTGAAGGACTGTGCAGAGGCTGGCGGGAAGTGCGAGAACCATTATGCCGTCGTGGACAGTGCTGGCAGGGTGCTGTCTGACTATGCGAAGCTCCATCCGTTCTCCTACTCGGGGGAGGACCAGCGGTTTCAGGGTGGCGGCGCATTGACGCATTTTGTGCTGAACGGCGTGGCGTTTAGCAGCTTTATCTGTTATGACCTGCGCTTTCCGGAGATTTTTCAGGCGGCGTCCAGGAGCGCGCATGTGATCGTCGTGCCCGCAAACTGGCCGGCGAAGCGCAGGGAACACTGGCGGGCGCTCCTGCGGGCGCGTGCCATCGAAAATCAGGTATATATCCTTGCGGTCAACTGTGTCGGCGAGATCGGGGGCATTTCCTATATGGGAGATAGCTGCGTGATCGGTCCCGACGGGGACAAAAAGGCAGAGCTGTCGGGAACAGAAGGTGTGATCGTGTGGGAGCTGACAGACGACGCGGCGCATTTTCGCAGGGAATTTCCGGTAAAGCAGGACAGGAGAGAGGCATTTTACGCGGGATTGCTGCGGGAAGCCGGGGCGTGCGGGGATCTGGAATAAGGGGAAATACAGGATGGAAAAATACGGGATAAGAATGAAAATGATAAGATACGTGATGGCTGCGATGATCGCGCTGACTGTTGCTGCATTGACAGGGTGCGCGCAGAATGCAGGCTCGTTCATGGCGCTTATGACGAATACGGATCAGCCGGATGACAGCGCAGAGCCGGCTGCGGAAGCGGAGACGGCGGTGGATGCGTTCAGCCGCAGCGGGATCTATGATTCTGAGGATGCCGCAGTCGTGGTCAGGAAAGATCTGGAGGCAGGGACAGTACAGTTTCAGAATATCGCGACCTCGCGCCGCTATACGCTGAATTATGACGGCACGACTCTGGTGTACGACAAGAATGACCAGGCGCTCTCCATGGAGCAGCTAAAGGAGGGCAGCGTCGTCACGGTGCGGTTCTACAAGCCCAGAAAGGCGCTTGCCTATGTGAAGGAGAATCCTAACTGCATCAGTTACAGGAATGTCCGCAGCTACACCATGGATCTGCGCAAGGGAACGATCGCGATCGGGGACGAGCTCTACAATATCAGCGGTCATGTCGTTGTCGTGTCGGACGGCAGGGAGACCGACATGATGGAAGTCAACCAGATGGACGTGCTCAGCGTGTGGGGATACAAGAATATGATCTACGGCATTAACGTCGAGAAAGGACACGGGTATCTGCGCCTCCAGAATGAGGATTATTTCGTAAACGGCTGGATCGACATCGGGGACAGTGTGATCCGGAAGGTGGCGCAGGACATGCTGTTGGTCGTTCCGGAGGGAACCCATACGGTCACGGTCAGCAACAAGGGCAGCAGCGCCACGCAGGAGATCACATTTGCCAGAAATGAGGAGATGGCGTGGGATCTGGGCGAGGTAGAGATCACGGTCGTCCAGAAAGGGACGGTGATCTTTACGCTGACGCCCGCCACTGCGAAGGTGTACATCGACGGCAGGGCGGTCGACGTGTCAAAGCCCGTCGAGATCGAGTACGGGCTTCACCAGATGCGCATCACGGCGGATGGATACGACACGGTCGCGCAGTATATCAGGGTGGCGGAGCCTTCCGCAAACGTTGCCGTGGAGCTTGAAAAGAGCGAGGAGGAGACGGCGCAGGACAAGGATTCATCAGAGGGATCATCGGACAAGGAGACGGACAAGAAGGATAAAGACCAGGATGACGATGATGAGGAGGGAACGACCAGCAAGAAGTATCAGACGAAATCCCCGGATGATGACGAAGACGAGGAAGAGGAGGAGGAAGCGTCCGGCAGCAAAAAGACGCAGGATCAGGATGACGACGATGAGGACAAAAAGGACGTTGTCGCATCCTCGACAGGAAAATACAAAGTCTACATTGATGCGCCCGACGGTGCCGAGGCGTATCTGGACGGCAGCTATATCGGTGTAACGCCGGTCAGCTTTAACAAGGTTCCGGGCAGTTATGTGGTGACGCTCAGAAAGTCCGGATATCAGACGAGAAGCTACACGCTGCAGATCGATCAGGAGGAAAAGGACATCAATTATTCTTTCACTGACCTCATCAGGCTGGAAGAGTAGAAAAATTATGTTAAATTTGCCATTTTTGGGCTTTTTTCCTTGACAAATAAACGCTTTTCGCCTATAAATAGATATAGGCGTCAAAACGGCGCAAAGTAATATTATTTACAGATATTAATAGGAGGAGTTCACAATGAACAAAACAGAATTAGTTGCCGCTATGGCTGAACAGGCAGACATGACAAAAAAGGACGCCGAGAAGGCGCTTACAGCTTTCACAGAAGTTGTTGCTAAAGAATTAAAGAAGGGCGAGAAGATTCAGTTAGTAGGCTTTGGTACATTCGAGGTATCTGAGAGGGCAGCCAGAGAGGGAAGAAATCCCCAGACAGGCGAGACCATGAAGATCGCGGCTTCCAAGGCTCCGAAGTTTAAGCCGGGCAAGGCATTGAAGGACGAAGTAAACAGATAAATTGTTTTAAATGAATTTTCAGACAACCGATGAGAGACCCTTCATCGGTTGTTATCATTTTGCATGACGGGAGGTTTCTATATGAGACTGGACAAATTCTTGAAGGTATCGCGCATCATCAAGCGGCGCACGGTGGCGAACGAGGCGTGCGATGCGGGGCGCGTGCTCATCAATGACAAGCCTGCCAAGGCATCGGCAAATGTCAAGGTAGGCGACATACTGACGATCCAGTTTGGCAACAAGGAGACGAAGGTGGAGATCCTCGATGTACAGGAGACTGTCAAAAAGGACGAGGCGAAAGAACTTTTCCGATACATATAGCCGCGGCCGCCCTCATATAATATAGGGAGCACTCGTATGAGGAGAAGGGCGTAGTCTAATGGAAAGCAGGAGTGGAAGCATTGGAAATGGCGGGAGCGGCGCAGGCATAGGGAAGCACCGGTTCAGCATGGAACAGCGCGGGGAGTGCAGGATCACTGGCGTGGTGGAGGTGCACTCTTTTGACGAGAACAATATTCTGATGGAGACCGTGGACGGGATGCTTGCGATCAAAGGTACGAACCTCCATGTAGGGCGGCTGAATCTGGAGAAAGGCGAGGCGGACGTGGACGGCAAGGTGGATTCCCTGGCCTATTCTGACAAGAACACTCTGGCGAAAAAAGGAGAAGGGCTGCTTACACGCCTGTTTGGTTGATGAGTGGAGAGATTGTAAGGGAGTGGCATTTCTGGCTGGTATCGATCGCCACAGGTGCGTTTCTGGCGTTTGTGTACGACGTGATCAGGCTGTTCCGGCGGCTGGTCCGTCATGGAAGGCTTGCAGTCGACCTCGAGGATATCCTCTACTGGACAGCCTGCTTCGGACTGAGCTTTACACTGCTGTACTATGGCAATAACGGCGTGATCCGCTTCGCGGCGGTGCTCGGGGCGGCGGTCGGAATGTTTATCTATGCGGTCACGGCGGGACGATTTTTCGTGCGGGCAGGCTATCTGGTCATTGACAGGACAGTGGGAAGTCTGATCCGCCTGATCCGGAAACTGATCCGGAAGCTTCGCAGGCTGCTGATGCCGGTGAAGCGCTTTATCGTTAAGAACATTATCAGATTATTTCAAAAAATCCGGTTGACGTACACTGCAAATCGTCATAAAATGAAAGAAAAAAGTCACAAAGGTACAGACGGCGGTAGAAAGGAGACGGCGGATGGCAAAGAAAAGAGCAGTAAGAGACAGGCGAAACGAAAAAGGAACAGCAGGAAACGCCGGTCAGACAAAGCGCAGGACACCGGAGTTTCTGCGCGCTAAGAATGAGAACCGTCTGGGTATGGTCATTGCGCTGTTTGCCATTTCGATCATGACTGGCGTTGTCGGGATCAACTCCGTCTCGCTAAAGCAGAAGGAGAAGGCGTACGCCGCAAGGGAGCAGGAGCTTTTGCAGCAGATCTCCGTGGAGGAGGCGCGCGCAAAGGAGCTTGAGGAGTTTGCCACCTACACAAAGACAAAGAAATATGCGGAGGAAGTGGCAAAGGATAAACTGGGGCTTGTGTATGAAAATGAGATTATATTTCAGGAGACGGACTGATGAGCATGACACACCGCTATCCGGCATGGGAATGGGTTCCTTTGACCGGGAGGCGGTGTTTTGCGATTATTGTCAATAAAAAAACGCAATGCGGTGCACAGGTTTGACAAAAAATGATAAGACCTCAATCTATAATGGGAAATAAACCAGAAATGTAGAGGGGGATATAGATCATGTTAAAGATCAGAACGTCAGAAAATAAATCGGGTATTATAGAGGGGAATCTGTTTCACGGTTACAGCAGGAGGAAGCTGTACTGTCTGTCGGAGACGTACGAGGAGCTGGCAAGGCTCTACCGGGGCGTACCGCAGGCGGACGGAACCTGCGATGACAGGAAGGACATGCTTTACAGAAAGCAGCTTCAGGAGACGAAGGAGATCTTTGCGAATCATCTCGACGAGATCTCAAATGCTTTTGCGGACGTGGCGGACACCGTTGTCCATGTGAGCCTGCCGATGGCGCACAAGAGAAAGGCGCTGATACATCACTTAAAACGGCAGGGTATCGTTGTCCGGGGGCTGGTATTCATAGAGGGCGGTGCTGCGGGGAGCTGTGAAGCCGCGCCGGATGGGCGCTGTGGGAACAGGATCAGCATCGAGGCACGCGCCGTCGGCAGGCACACGGTCTCGGCGAGCGTGCTGGGAGAGTTCCTGTCCGCATTCTTTGGCAGAAAGCTGGTGACGTCCGCGGAGAGTGCGACAGCGATCGGCAGAGGGTACAATACGTTCATCTATGAGGACGAGCCCAGATACACTGTCCTGAGCGCGGTATCGAGGGCTGTCAAAGAGGATGAGAAGATTTCCGGTGACAATTTCTCCATGGAGGAATATAATCAGAGCCAGGTGGTCGTGATGCTCGCCGACGGCATGGGGAGCGGTGAGGCGGCGTGCAGGGACAGCCAGGCGGTCATTGAATTTATGGAGCGCTTCTTAGAGGCAGGGTTTCCGAAGGAAAAAGCCTTCTCGATGGTCAACGGGGCGATCGCCGCGCAGAACGGCTGCTGTAACCTCACGACGCTCGATGTCTGTGCGGTCAATCTTCTGACCGGGGAGGCAGAGTTTGTCAAGGCAGGCGCGGCGGCAAGTTATATCAAGCGCGGGAACTGGGTGGACGAGGTGGCAGCGGACACGCTCCCGCTCGGGAGCATCGAGGAACTGTGTCCGATCACGCAGAGCGTGCGGCTTGCCGACACGGATATGCTGATCATGATTTCTGACGGCATCCTGGATGCCATCGAGGAGGAGGCGTCAGGGCGGCTTCGGGAGATCATATCAAGGAGTCCGGTCCAGAATCCGAAAGAGATGGCAGACTATATTCTAAGATATGCGATCAACAGCCAGGGCGGACGCATCCGGGACGATATGACAGTCCTCACCTGCTGTATCAAGCGCCGCGTGGGAAGATAGATTATAGATCCTATAAAGTATTTGGAGATAAGCATTTATGGTAGACAGGGTATTGCAGTATGTCAGGGAGCATCATATGATCAGGGAAGGGGACTGCATTGTGGCGGGCGTGTCCGGCGGTGCGGATTCGGTCTGTCTGCTGATGATGCTTCTGGAGATCCGCAAAGTGATCCCGATCGAGATCCGCGTGGTTCATGTCAACCATCTGATCCGGCCGGATGCGGCAAAGGACGCGGCGTATGTCAGGAAACTGTGTCTTGCGGACAACCTTCCTTATACACTGGTGGAGGCGGACGTGGAAAAGGAGGCGCGCAGGCGCCATATCTCAACCGAGGAGGCAGGCAGGGAGATCCGCTATGCGGCGTTTGCGAAGGAGCTGGGCAGCAGAAAGGGGAGGATCGCGATCGCCCACAACATGAATGACAGTTGTGAGACTTTTTTATTTCATCTGTTCCGGGGGACGGCGCTAAGGGGACTGACTGGGATCCGGCCGGTGCGGGACCAGATCATCCGCCCGCTTCTGTGCATTTCCAGAGACGAGATCGAATGCTTTTTGCAGGAAAGAAATGTGCCGTACTGCATAGACAGCACTAATTTGGAGGATAATTATTCAAGGAACATCATACGCCATCACATACTCGATACGGCTGTGCGCAGGATCAGCCCCGCGGCGGTCAGCCATGTCAGCGATGCCTGCGGGCGGCTGAACGAGGCGTATGACCTGATCGCCGATCTCACCAGCCAGGCGTTTGAAGCATGCGTGACGGTGACATCCAAAACATTTCATATCGACAGGGCAAAATTTCTGGCGCTTCACAGCACGATACAGGGCTATGTGGTGATGGAGGTGCTCGCACAGGCCGCCGGAAGCAGAAAGGATCTGGGAGCCGTGCATGTCAGACAGATCCGGGAGCTGATGGACAGACAGTGCGGGAGGGCACTGCGGCTGCCGTACCGGCTGCAGGCGCGGCGCGATTATACAGGTGTCTGTGTCTGCAGGGAGACAGACGGGCTGACACAGGAGGTGGTGCTGTCGGAGATCGCCCTGTCGGCGGAGGAGACAGAGGCACTGGCGGCAGGAAGAGAGCTGGTCATTTCGCTGGGAAAAGACCGGATCATGAGGGCAAAACTGATCTTTGTGGGAAATAATGGCATTGATTTTAAAAATATTCCGCAAAATAAGTATACGAAATGGTTTGATTATGATAAAATAGAAAGAAGTATTGTCATAAGGACCCGCAGACCAGGTGATTATCTGACGGTAAATGCCGCAGACCAGCGCAAAACCCTGAAAGCGTATCTGATCGACCGCAAGATACCGCAGCAGGAGCGCGACCGGATCTGCCTTGTGACGGACGGGAATCATGTCATATGGATCGTCGGAGAGCGCATCAGTAACCATTATAAGGTCGGCGGCGATACAAAAACTGTTTTATCGCTGACGGTCGAGGAGGATGCGCATCAGATATCATCACAAGTGTGAACACCGAAAATACCGGTTCGGAGTTTCCGGAGCCTGTTTTTCGGATAAGAAAACAAAGGAGGACTCGAATATGGCTGAGAGAATCAGAGTCATGTTGACGGAGGAAGAGGTGGACACCAGGATAAAGGAGATCGGTGAGCAGATCAGCCGCGACTATGCCGGCAGACAGGTTCATCTGGTGTGTGTGCTCAAAGGCGGCAGTTTTTTTATGTGTGAGCTTGCAAAGCGTATTACGGTGCCGGTATCGCTGGACTTTATGTCCGTGTCAAGCTATGGCGGCAGCACGAAGTCGAGCGGGGTTGTCAAGATCGTAAAAGACCTGGATGAGCCTCTCAAGGATAAGGATGTCATTGTCGTGGAGGATATCGTGGACTCCGGGAGGACACTGAGCTATCTGCTGGAGCTGCTGGGACAGCGCGGGCCGTGCAGCATGAAGCTCTGTACGCTGCTTGACAAGCCGGAGCGGCGCGTTGTCGACGTAAAGGTGGATTACACAGGCTTTGAGATACCGGATGAGTTTGTTGTGGGCTATGGCCTTGACTATGACCAGCGATACAGGAATCTTCCGTATATCGGCGTGGTTGAGTTTGACTCTTAATGTTTTAGGACTAGAAGGAGACAGAAATTGGGAAAAGGTGCAAAAGGAATTAATCTGACATTTATATTTATATTGGTCCTGGTGCTGGTGCTGATCTGGGCGAGCACCAACAGCGGGAGCGGCGGTTCTTACACGATGGCGCAGTTCATGGCTGAGATGGAGGAAGGACTGGTCGTGGATGTGGAGATCCATCCGAATGCACAGGTGCCGACCGGTATGCTGCGCATCACACTGAAGGACAAACAGCAGAGAAATCTTTACGTGTCCGATGTCGTCGAGGCGCAGGAGATCGTAAAGGGCTATAATATAGAGCCGATCGTGCGGGACGTGCCGCAGGAGAACTGGTTTATCACAGAGCTGCTTCCCCTGCTGATGCTGCTCGTTGTGGTGGTGTTTATGTTCAGCATGATGAATGCCCAGAATTCCGGCAACAGCGGCGGCAAGATGATGAATTTCGGAAAGAGCAGGGCGCGTCTTATGACGGGCGGCGAGGTCACATTGAAAGACGTGGCAGGTCTGAAAGAGGAGAAGGAGGATCTCGAGGAGATCGTGGATTTCCTGAAAGATCCTGGGAAATATACAAAGGTCGGTGCAAGGATCCCAAAGGGCGTCCTTCTGGAAGGCGCGCCCGGTACGGGTAAGACACTGCTGGCAAAGGCGATTGCGGGCGAGGCAAATGTGCCGTTTTTCTCGATATCAGGTTCCGATTTCGTGGAGATGTTTGTCGGTGTCGGCGCGTCGAGAGTGCGTGACCTGTTCGCCGAGGCGAAGAAGAATGCGCCCTGTATCGTGTTCATCGACGAGATCGACGCGGTGGCAAGGCGGCGCGGCACCGGTATGGGCGGCGGTCATGACGAGCGTGAGCAGACGCTGAACCAGATGCTGGTGGAGATGGACGGATTTGGCACGAATGAGGGGATCATCGTGATGGCGGCGACAAACCGCGTCGATATCCTTGATCCTGCGATCCTGCGCCCGGGGCGCTTTGACAGGAAGATCACCGTGTCGCCGCCGGATGTGGGCGGCAGGGAGGAGATCCTCAATGTGCACGCCAAGAACAAGCCGCTCTCGGAGGATGTGGACTTAAAACAGGTCGCACAGACAACAGCGGGCTTCACAGGGGCAGATCTCGAAAATCTTCTGAACGAATCAGCGATCCAGGCAGCCAAAGAAAACCGCGCTTTTATCAAACAGGAGGACATTAAGAAGTCCTTTATCAAGGTCGGCATCGGCGCGGAGAAAAAGAGCCGTATCATTTCAGACAAGGAAAAGAAGATCACAGCTTACCACGAGGCAGGTCATGCGATCCTGTTTCATGTGCTTCCGGATGTGGGGCCAGTCTATACCGTGTCGATCATACCGACCGGACTTGGCGCTGCGGGATATACGATGCCGCTTCCGGAGCGGGACGAGATGTTCAACACGAAAGGCAGGATGCTGCAGGATATCATGGTCTCGCTTGGCGGACGGATCGCGGAGGAGATCATCTTTGACGATGTGACAACCGGCGCCTCGAGCGATATCAAGAAGGCGACCAAGGTGGCGAGAGCCATGGTGACAAAATACGGTTTTTCCGACAATATCGGTGTCATCAATTACGATGAGGACGATAACGAAGTGTTCATCGGGCGCGATCTGGCGCACACCAGAAGCCATTCCGAGGCGGTTGCGGGCGAGATCGACGTCGAGGTAAAGGCGATCGTGGACGACTGCTACAAGAAGGCAAAGGACATCATCATGAAAAATGAAGGCGTGCTTCACGCCTGCGCGGAACTTCTGCTGGAGAAAGAAAAGATCGGCAGGGACGAGTTTGAGGCGCTGTTCGCATAATATCCTAATCCACATTGGTGCAAAGACGATCGTCGAAGCGGTGGTGTAAGGAGCTGATACAATTCAAAAGGCACAGAATCTGATGCAGTCAGACGCTGTGCCTTTTTGTGTATGCTTTAAATCTTTTATGATTGGTAATAATATTTGAAAATGGTAAGATAATAAGAGATGCAACAATTTGTGTAAATTGTTGCATCTCTTGCTTACACTCTATATATCGGTGGGGTGTTTTTAAAACTTTAGCT
>JAETQI010000013.1 GCA_021770755.1 Lachnospiraceae bacterium | reverse complement strand
CTGGTATTTCTGGTTGCATCGGCAAGCACGGAGCAGGAGCTGGAATGTCTCACAAAGCTGAACCCGAACATCAATGTGGTCATCTACACGCTCGACTTCAAGACGGCTGCCGCCCTGCCGGATACTTTACACGATCTTGGACTTGCCGATGTGGAGACGATACAGGTATCCGTGACAAAACTCCGCAGCAACAACACGTTCAAATCCGATCCCGCACCGTGGATCATCACCGCGAGAAGCCGCGAGGACTAAGAAAAGATTCAAAACGGGCACCTGTCAAAAAATACTGACAGGTGCCCGTATACATTGATTCAATACAGATTCTTCACCTTGAACTCGCGTTCCGTCTCACGCCGCGCATCCTTCTTCGCGATATCCTCGCGCTTATCGTACAGCTTCTTGCCGCGTGCAAGCCCGATCTCCACCTTCGCCCTGCCGTTTGAAAAATACACCTGCAGCGGCACCAGCGTATAGCCCTTCTCCTTGATCTTCCCCAACAGCTTGTTGATCTCCTGCCTGTGCAGCAGCAGCTTTTTCACACGCAGGGGATCCTTATTAAAGATATTCCCTTTTTCATAGGGGGAGATGTGCATGCCATACACAAAAACCTCCGCATTTTCGATCCGGATAAACGCCTCCTTGATACTGCACTTACCCATGCGCAGGGACTTGACCTCCGTGCCATGAAGCGCGATGCCGCACTCATATTTCTCTTCTATAAAATAATCATGATACGCTTTCTTATTGTTGGCAACCAGTTTCATTGCCTCATTCTTTGCCATCTTATTCCCTTCTTTCATACTCCATTTCCACCTGTTCCTGTGGAATGACAAAATCGATCGTCCGCAGGAGCTTGTCGGTCGCATTGACTCTCACCATCAATTTCTGGCCAAGCTTATAACGGATATCCGTGGACTGCCCTACCATCTCGTAGGTCTCCTCATCATAATAAAAATAATCGCCCGGCAGCATGGACACATGGATCATACCCTCGACTGTGTTGGGCAGCTCTACATACACCCCCCACGACGTGATCGATGAGATTACCCCTTCATAGATCTCGCCGATGTGCTGCTCCATAAACTCAACCTTCTTGAGCTTATCCGTCTCACGCTCCGCCTCGTCCGCGCGCCGCTCCATCTCCGAGGAATGCTTTGCCACTTCCGGCAGGATCTCATTGTAATGTTCAATGCGCTTCTCATTCAGCCGCCCGCGGATCTGCTCCTTGATGATACGGTGGATCTGCAGGTCTGGATAACGCCGGATCGGCGATGTAAAATGACAGTAATACTGACACGCCAGCCCAAAATGCCCTGTACAGTCGATCGTATACTTCGCCTGTTTCATGCTCCTGAGCGTCAGTCTGCTGATCAGCGCCTCCTCCGGCGTGTCCTCTATCTTAACCAGCAGCTTCTGCAGTTCCTTGGGATGGATCTCCTCCTGCCTGCTCTTGATGGAATACCCGAAATTCCGGATAAATGTACCCAGCTTATTGATCTTCTCGGGATCCGGATTGTCATGTGTCCTGTACACAAACGGCAGTTCCATCCAGTGAAAGTGCTCTGCGACCGTCTCGTTGGCGATCAGCATGAAATCCTCTATGATCTTGGTCGCCACATTCCGCTCATACGGTTTGATCTCAAGCGGATGACCCTGTCTGTCCAGTATGATCTTGCTCTCCGGAAAATCAAAATCGATCGACCCTCTCTTCTTGCGCTTCCCGCGCAGTATCCCTGCAAGCTCGCGCATCCGTTCAAGCATCGGGACAAGCTCCTCGTACTCCCTGCACGCCGCCTCATCCTGATCCTCCAGGATCTTTCGCACACCCGTGTACGACATGCGGCGGTCCACTCTGATGACCGATTCCACGATCTCATGACTCACCACCTCACCTTTCTGGTCGATCGTCATGAGACAGCTCAGCGCCAGTCGGTCCTCCCCCGCATTCAGCGAGCAGATTCCGTTGGACAACTTATGCGGCAGCATGGGGATCACCCTGTCCACCAGATAAACACTTGTTCCACGCTCTCTTGCCTCCCAGTCCAGCGCGGAGTTCTCCTGCACATAGTTCGTCACATCCGCAATATGCACGCCCAGCCGGTACAGCACGCCATCTCTTGTGAGACTGACCGCGTCGTCGAGGTCTTTCGCATCCTCTCCGTCGATCGTCACCATCTGCACATCGCGCAGGTCGCACCGACCCGCCATATCCGCCTCAGACACTTCATTTGCCACCCGCTCCGCCTGATGCATGATCTTCTCAGAAAATTCGACCGGCAGCTCATAGCCCCTCACGATCGACATGATATCCACACCGGGATCATTGACATGCCCCAGGATCTCCGTTATCCTGCCTTCCGGCTTTCGGTTGTTCTTGCCGTAATCGGTGATCTCACAGACCACCTTGTGCCCCGACACAGCCCCCTTGGAACGCTCCGCCGACACAAAGATGTCCTCATTGACCTTCGTGTTGTCTGGGATGACAAACCCATAGTTCTTGTTACTCTTGTCATAGATCCCCACGATCTGCTTCATACCCCTCGCCAGGATCTCCACGACCTGCGCCTCCTGGCGCCTGCCATTCTGTCCTGACAGCAGCGACACCCTGACAGTGTCCTTATGAAAAGCCCCATTCACAAAACTCTCGGGAATGTACAGATCCTCGTCCCTTCCTTCGATCTCCACAAACCCAAAACCCTTCGGATGACTGATGAAAGTTCCGATCAGCTCCTTGTCCGAATGTTTCGCCTTGATAAATTTTCCCTTCTTGGTGAGCGAGAGCTTCCCCTCTGCCAGAAGCTCGTTCAGGAGGCGGTTCAGCTCTCCCCTGTCCTCCTTCGAGACCTGCAGCATGACTGCAAGCTCTTTTTCCTTCATCGGCACATAAAACTCCGACGATACCAGATCCATGATCACTTTTTTTCTCTTATCTGACATTTCTATCCTTTCTGATCTATCCTGATACGATCCATACAGCCGGATCTCAACGATTCCCTGCACATTACAAAAAACACTCTTTTACAAGAGTGTTTCGTGGTCTTAGAGTGTGTTTAAAAATTGATATTCAAAACAATCGCAAGCAGCATAAATACAATGCCTAAAATCTTGGTAAACTTGACGAGCGCACCCTCCATGGAACGGCCTTTGTTCTTGCCCCAGTAAGTCTCCGCTGCGCCGCTGATCGCACCAAGTCCTGCCGACTTGCCTTCCTGCATCAATACAATCGCTGTAAACACGATAGAAACCACTATTAAAATAATCATAAGTACTATTCTTAACACTGCCATCTTCACACCTCCCTGCCAGCAACATGCGGGCTGTCCCATTGTAAAGCCCACTATCAAAAGACAGTTTATCACACCTGACTATACATTTCAACCATTTTTTACAAAAGTGTTAAATCAAAAGGATCAAAATAGGGTATCTAATAATCTGAATGCTGCTCCAGACCATTAGACACCCTATCTTGAAAATATTTCATTCAAACAGTGATCAGATCTGTTTTTGGCATATTAGGGTATTGTTACACATCTCTCATCACTGTTTTCACTCATATTTTGCTGCGCATTATATATATCGGTGAATTTTTGGTATTTTTTATATTATTTCAAAAAATTATGTAAATTTCGCATTTTGCCTATATTTGTCAGACAATTCTTGTTGAATTTACATAATTTGGTTTTTGTCTCTGATGATCAGATCTTGTCAAAGGGATTCAGATACCGGGAAACGGCATCGATCTCCTCCTCGATGCGCAAGAGCTGGTTGTACTTTGCCACGCGGTCGCTCCTGCACGGCGCGCCGGTCTTGATCTGTCCGGCATTCATCGCCACCGCAAGATCCGCGATGAAGGGATCCTCCGTCTCGCCGCTCCTGTGGCTGATCACCGCCTTGTATGCATTGTGCTGTGCCATCTCCACAGCCTCGATCGCCTCGCTCACCGTGCCGATCTGGTTCACTTTGACAAGGATCGCATTTGCCACCCGCTTCTTGATCCCGGCGTCAAGGCGCTTTGTGTTGGTGACGAACAGATCATCCCCCACAAGCTGTACCTTGTCTCCGATGCGTCTGGTGAGCTCCGCCCAGCCGTCCCAGTCGTCCTCCGCCAGACCATCCTCGATCGATATGATCGGATAACGCTCGATCAGCCGCTCATAATAGGCGATCATCTCCTCCGTGGTGCGCCTGATCACGTAATCCTCGTCCACGCAGCCGGCTGCGCCCCCCGCTTCATAGCACGCGCACGCCCCATTGTCTGCCAGACCCTGTCTGCGCTTTAGCTCCGTCTCACCGCTGAAATGATACGTGCCGTCCTCCTCATTGTACAGCTCGGAAGCTGCCACATCGAGCGCGATCCTGATGTCCTGCCCCGGCACATAGCCCGCTGCCTTGACCGCCTCCACGATCAGATCAAGCACGGCAAACGCATCAGGAAGATCCGGCGCAAATCCGCCCTCATCACCCACGCCAGTCGAGAGCCCTCTCTTATGACATATTTTTTTGAGATTGTGATAGATCTCCGCGCAGATCCGGAGTGCCTCGCGGAAATTCGCCGCCGAGACCGGCATGATCATAAACTCCTGGAAATCCACCGTGTTCGTAGCGTGTCTGCCGCCGTTTAAGATATTCATCATCGGCACAGGGAGCCTGTCCGGTTTCACACCGCCAAGATACCGGTACAACGGCATTCCCAGCGCATCGGCTGCTGCCCGCGCGGCTGCCATCGACACGCTCAGTGTGGCGTTTGCCCCCAGATTGCCCTTGTTGTCTGTCCCGTCCGTGTCCACCAGAATGTGGTCGATCCGTTTCTGATCACGCACGTCGATGCCTATGAGTTTATCCCTGATCTTCGTGTTCACGTTGTTGACCGCCTTCTCCACGCCAAGTCCCATGTAGCGCATCTCGCCGTCCCTGAGTTCCACTGCCTCAAATTTGCCGGTGCTCGCCCCCGACGGTACACTCGCCCGCCCTTCCCAGCTTTCATTGACTGTCACCACTGCCTCCACTGTCGGATTCCCTCGGGAATCCAGCACTTCCCGCGCATGCACGTCCGTGATTTTAAAATATGCTGCTCTCATAACTGCCCTCCTAAACTTTCCGCTTCTCTGCATCCTGCGCCGGACAACCGGAGCAGGAATACAGGATATCAACAACAGTATTCCCGAAACGCACAAAAAAATACAGGAGAACTTTTCACAGTCTCCTGTATTCTCTGTATCATATCGCGTCGGAAGCAGCCTCACAGCTCCTTATCTGCGCACCAGCAGTGACTTTCCTGTCATCTCCGCAGGCTGCTCCATGCCCATCGTCTCGATCAGGGTCGGCACGATGTCCGCGAGGCAGCCGCCCTCGCGCAGCGTGTACGCCGGATCATAGTTCACAAGGATAAACGGAACCGGATTCGTCGTGTGCGCCGTGAACGGTGCGCCAGTCTCATAATCGACAAGCTGCTCCGCATTGCCGTGATCCGCACAGATAAACATCGTTCCGTTCACTTCAAGGATCGCCTCGACTGCCTTGCCCACGCACTCGTCAACCGCTTCGACTGCCTTGATCGCAGCCTCCTCCACGCCTGTATGTCCCACCATGTCGGGATTTGCGAAGTTGATGATGATCACATCATACTTGCCGGACCTGATCGCTTCCGTGAGCTTGTCGCACACAGTGTAGGCACTCATCTCCGGTTTTAAGTCATAGGTCGCGACTTCCTTCGGAGACGGCACGAGCACCCTGTCCTCACCCTCGTTCGGCTCCTCCACGCCGCCGTTAAAGAAGAAGGTAACATGGGCGTACTTCTCGGTCTCCGCGATCCTCGCCTGAGTCATCTTGTTCGCCGCAAGCCACTCGCCAAAGGTATTTGTAACCGATATCTTGTGGAACGCGACAGACTTGTTCGGGATCGTCGGGTCATAGTCGGAGAAGCATACGTATTTCACATCAAGGCGCTTTCTGTCAAAGCCCTTGAAATCGTCATCGCAGAATGCCCTGGTGATCTCCCTTGCGCGGTCTGGTCTGAAATTAAAGAAGATGATCGAATCGCCGTCCTTGATCGTCGCGATCGCTTTTCCATTCTCCGCCACCACAGTCGGAAGCACGAACTCGTCTGTCTTGTCGTTGTCATAGGACTGCTGGATCCCTGCAGGGCCGGACGCTGCCTGCTCACCCTTGCCCTCCGTCATCGCCTCATACGCCTTCTGCACGCGGTCGTAATTGTTGTCCCTGTCCATCGCATAGTAGCGTCCCATGACCGATGCGATCCTGCCGACACCGATCTCTGCCATCTTTGCCTCGAGCTCCTCCGCAAAGCCTTTTCCCGATGCAGGAGGCGTATCGCGCCCGTCGAGGAAGCAGTGTACATAGACCTCGGACAATCCGTTTCTCTTTGCCAGCTCGAGCAGCCCGTACAGATGTGTATTGTGACTGTGGACACCGCCGTCCGACAGCAGGCCGAACATATGGAGCGCGGAGTTCTTTGCCTTGCAGTTCTCCACCGCCTCCAGCAGCGCAGGATTCTCAAAGAACGTCCCGTCCTGGATCTCCTTTGTGATCCTTGTCAGCTCCTGATACACGATCCTCCCGGCGCCCATGTTGAGATGCCCTACCTCGGAATTGCCCATCTGCCCGTCGGGAAGCCCCACTGCCATACCGCTCGCGTTTCCCTGCACAAACGGATACTCCTTCATCAGCCTGTCCATCACAGGTGTCTTTCCAAGCGCCACCGCATTGTGCTCTGTCTTTTCATTTAATCCGTAACCGTCAAGAATCATTAACACTGTCGTCTTCTTGCTCATTTCCCATTCTCCTTTTTCATATCTATAATTTCGTAATCTTTCCGCCCACGCCCGTCCATGCCGGAAAACGTGCGCAAAAATACTTACACTCCTTTAAAGTATACACTTTTTTGCAGCCATGCGCAATCATTTCGTGGAAGAACTGTGAAAAGAACTGTGAAAAATGAACCGTAACAAACGGACTATCCCAAAACGAACTCACATGCGCACCCTGTCTTTTCCAGAAAAGCCGCCTCGACTGCCCTGCACTTTTCCGTGTCTGTCTCCCCTGCAGCTTTCACCGCAACAGTCCGCCTGTCCGGAATATAGGACGGATTTTTGGCAGGCATCACCCCGTGTTCTGCACAGAGCGACCTCACGATCTGAAACAGTGCATTCTGGTTTACCTTATCGGCGATCCTGATACGCCATCCGATCTGGTCTGCCATCTCCTGCAGCACTTCCCGATACCGGAGACCGACCTGCGGCGAGACAAAGCTCAATTCCAGATATTTCCCTTCCCCGTCATGCCTGATGCTCTTCTTTTCGATCTGATCCGGAAACCGCTCAAAGCTCTGGTCAATGCAGGAAAATGCCAGATTCTGCTCGACTGGCTTTGATACGCCCCCGCCTGGCACAAACTCCATGTCACTTTTTGCTGCGGCGGCACTGCCAGCCAGACCGGCGGTCCCTTCCGCGTCTTTGCCGCTCAGGCATCTGCCGTTCACATACAGATCCCATCCGGTCAGCCTGTAAAATGCCCCGGCTGCTTCCTGATCCCCGGCGGTCTCTGGCGAGACAGTCACCGTGTACTGTCTCCTGTCCACATAATAGGACACCTTCTGCAGTCTGTACCCGAACGCCGCGTACAGCACACTGCCTGCAGCGCTGTGGTTCATGGAAGGATTGACGCTGGCAGTCCAGCCCGTCTCCCGCAGAAGATCCTTTGCATTTTCACAAAACAATGCCCTGTCTATGCTGTCCGGATAGTCAAACTGCAGGACGACTTCCCGCCTTTCCGGATAATATCCGATCTTTCGGTAACTGTGCGCCGCAAAAAGCTTCTGGATCTGGATCTCAACCTCCTGTATCGTCCGCTCCTTTGGCGCAAGTGCCTTTTCAATATCCTCCCGGGAATTTGTCTCGAACAGGAACAACTGCCGCATGTTTTGTGAAAAATAAGGGCTTTCTGTCAGAATCTCCTGCATACGCTGCAGCGTTTCCTCCTGCTGCTGACACCCATACCAGATCAGCGCCAACTGGGACACCGGAAACTTCCTGCCGCCGTAATGCTCACACCAGTAATCCCACAAAAGCTTTGCGTCATCCGCGGCAAAAGCGTGGTCTTCCTGCATGGTATATGGCAGCGTATTGCTTAACTGCTGACGCTTCTTGCGGATGTCCACCTGATAGACCTGTCCGCATTCCGGCAGATAAATATGGCGCCGGTAATCCGCCCCCGCCAGCTCTTTCCCGTAATCGCGGACTGCCTCCTCATTTCCATGCACCAGAAACACCTGACGCGCAGACAGCCGCTCCAGCAGCGCCGTGATCTCTGATTTGTCCCCGTGTGCGGAGAGACCGACCTGCTCGATGCGGCATCTGACCGGCAGCGTCGTCCCGTCCAGCGTGATCCTGCGCTCCTCCTGTCCATCCAGCAGATTCATCAACTGTCTTCCCGGCGACTCCTCATCCTGATATCCGGTGATGATGACACATGCATCTTCGGACTGGACAAGCTTTTTGGCATACTGCATACTCGGTCCTCCTGTGAGCATGCCGGAGCTGGACACGATGACAGCCGCCCCTTTTTGTCCGAGGATCTCCTCCCTGTCCGCCCTTGGTGCGACCGGCTGGATCTCCTTTGTATAAAACGGCTCTCCGCCCCGCATGATCCGCTTTCCCAGCGCATTTTTCAGAAATGTCGGGTTGCGCGTGTAGACAGTGTTGATATCCCGCACCATGCCGTCCACGTACACCGGAATAGCAGGGATCTCCCCATTCTGGATCGCTGCGCGCAGGATCAGCAGCACCTCCTGCGACCGCCCCAGCGCAAAGGCAGGGATCAGAACCTTCTGCCCTTTTTCTGCGCACTCCCGCACCCGTTCCACCAGCCGCCGCTCCTCCACCTGTCTGTTGGCGTGGAGTCTGTTCCCATAAGTCGTTTCCACGATGGCGACATCCGGCCGGAGCTTTGGTATATGGATCCCCTCGATCGTCCGCTGTGAAAAGGCGGCAAAGTCCCCGGAATAGAACAGCGTCCCTTCCTCGGTGGCAAGATAGGTACATGCCGCCCCTGCAATATGCCCCGCCGGATAAAAGGTCAGCCGGACTCCATCTGCCAGCGTCTGTTCAGTCTGGTACCGGACAGGCGTGACGCGCCCAAGCATGTCAAGCACGTCCTGTTCCGTATAGTGCGGGATCTCATCCTCGCGGTATGCCATGATCTTTAGGCTGTCATAGAGCAGTACGCGCGTCAGTTCCGCTGTCATGACGGTCATATAGACCCGCGCGCCGGGATACGCCTTGCTGATGATCGGAAGCGTGCCGATATGATCCATGTGCGCATGGCTGACAATGATCGCGTCCACGCCGCCCTGTTCCTGTATCGTGCGAAAATCCGGCAGCGGATCCTTTACACCCGACTGGCGGATCCCGCTGTCCAGAAGAAACCGCCTGCCGGCCGCTTTCACATAAATACAGCTTGCGCCAATCTCCATGGCTCCGCCCAGAAAATGAAATTCCATATCCCCGTTACCCCTCTCCTAAAAATAAACCGACATACCATTCCTAATCATGATATCATCTTTGCCAGGAACTGTAAATAAGTAGTTGACAACCATCCAAAATAAGAGTATGTTAAATGGAGTAACCCAATAACTGATACATTCAAGAGAAAGGAGGTAATACTATGTCCGATAAGTTAAGAAAGGCAATAACAAACCAATCCATACCATTATCCAATAGTAAAATTATCTCCGGGGTATATTGTATCTGATCAAAAGTACATCGTATGATAGGTACTCTGTCATCTGGCCTCATGGTGATTTTACCATGAGGTTTTTTTGTACCTTTTTATGCCTTGTTACTTTTAAATAATACACCGGAGAACGATCTGAGGGAGGGAACTGTCTTTTATGAAGAAGAAACTATCAACTTACATATGGGAATACAAATGGCATTATGTCCTTGCCATCATTTCACTGATCGTCAGTGTGTCCCTGGATATGCTGGCGCCGATGCTCACCATGCACATCATCGACGATGTGATCCTGGGCGGCGATCTTTCGATCCTGCCCTACCTGCTTGGCGGCATCCTTGCCGTCGGTGTCGGGCGCTGCGTTTTCCAGTACACCAAGGAATACATCTTTGACAAAGTGGGCTCATCCATCGGATCGGATATGCGAAAGAATCTGTTTGACCACATCCAGAGTCTCAGCAGCAGCTTCTTTGACAAGACAAACACCGGGGAACTCATGGCGCGTGTCAAGGATGATATCGACAGGATCTGGAACACCCTGTCCTATGTGAGTATGCTGATCATTGAAGTGATCTTTCACACCTGTGTCGTGCTCTTCTGCATGTACCGGCTTCACGCGCCGCTCGCCGTCATACCGACAGTCGCGATGCTGATATCGGCGCTGATCGCTGTCAGCATGGAACGTCATCTCGGTTCGATCTACGAGGATATCAGCGAGGAGAACGCAGTCCTCAATACCGTGGCGGAAGAAAATCTTGCCGGCGTGCGCACTGTAAAAGCCTTTGCGCGGGAGAAATTCGAGATCAATAAATTCCTGTCACACAACCAGCGCTACTACGAGCTGAATATGCGGCAGTCCAAAGTGTTTGTCCGCTACTATCCGTACCTGCAGATCATCACTAAGCTGCTGCCCATGATCATCCTGCTGCTCGGCGGCCGCCTTGTCATACAGGGAACGATCACACTCGGCGTACTCGGCGCATTTCTCGAGTACTCCAACAACATCGTATGGCCTATGGAAATGCTTGGCTGGCTGTCAAATGATTTCTCGGCCGGCATCGCCTCCAACAAGAAGATCGTCAGGATATATGAACAGAAACCTGTCATCACCGAGACAGACAATCCGGTCATGCTGGACAAGGTGCAGGGAAAGATCGAGTTTTCGCATGTCTCTTTTCACAAGGAAGATATGCACGAGATCCTGCATGATATCACTTTTGAAGCGGCGGCCGGCTCAACGGTCGGCATCATGGGTGCCACCGGCGCAGGCAAGACTTCTGTGATCCAGCTACTGCAGAGACAGTACGACGCGACTGACGGCTGCATCCGCCTGGACGGTGTCGACATCCGGAAGCTTTCCCTGAAACAGCTCCGGGGAAGCATTTCCATCGTGATGCAGGACGTATTCCTGTTCTCCGACACGATCAATGAAAATGTTAAGCTCGGCAAAAAAGCCTACATCGATGAAGCGATCGTACGGAAGGCTTCGAGGGACGCACAGGCGAGCAGCTTTATCGAGAAAATGCCCGATGCGTATGAGACCGTTATCGGCGAGCGCGGCGTCGGACTCTCGGGCGGACAGAAACAGCGCATCAGCATCGCGAGGGCATTTGCAAAGCATACGCCCATCCTGATCATGGACGACTCGACATCCGCGCTGGATATGGAGACAGAGCATGAGATCCAGAAGACGTTAAAAACGCTGCCCGACACCACAAAACTGATCATTGCCCACCGTATCAGCGCTGTGCGCCACGCCGACGAGATCATCGTTCTCGAAAACGGCTCGATCGCAGAGCGCGGGACACATGACGAGCTTCTCGCCAGAAAGGGCTTATATTATACCACCTATGTATCGCAGTACGGCGAACCGGCTGCGGTCAGGGAAGGAGGTGCATACCATGGCAATTAATTCCTACAAGGAAGACGAAAACCTGCAGGAAGTAAGCAAGTTAAAGACACTGGGCAGGCTCTTTTCCTACCTGCTCTCACACAAGGCTTCCATCTTCGCAGTACTGCTGATCATGGCGTACTGCGTATGTGTGAGCCTCATCAACCCATTGATCATAGAATCTGCCATCGACAACCATATATCAACCGGCGATTACGCTGGCCTGTACCGGCTTGCCGCGATCGCACTGGTGCTCAATGCGATCCTGATCATCCTCGTGAAAGCCCGCATGTACATCATGGCAAAGGTGTGCAACAAGGTGCTGGTCACGATCCGGCAGCAGCTCTACACCCACATACAGACGCTTGACTTTAAGTTCTTTGACAGCCGTCCGACCGGAAAGATCCTCGCGCGCATCATCGGAGACATCAACTCCTTAAAAGACGTGCTGTCAAACAGCGTCACAACCCTGATACCCGACTTTATCACGATCTGCGCAGTCGTTGCCATTATGTTTGTCAAAAATGCCAGACTCGCTGCCGCCGCGCTGATCAGCATCCCCCTCATGTTCGCAGGGGTATGGTTCATACAGGTGCGCTCCCACAAACGATGGCAGATCTTCCGGAAAAAGTCATCCAACCTCAACGCCTTTGTGCATGAGGACCTGTCCGGTATCCGTATCATCCAGAGTTTTCATGCCGAGAAAGAGACCAAGGAGACGTTCCGCACCCTTGTCGACGAACATCAGCACGCTTTCATGGATGCGGTGCTTTATGCGGACGCCTTTGGCTCTGTCATCGATTTCTGCTGGGGACTTGGCAATGTATCGCTGTGGTTTACAGGCATTATGATCCTCGGTGTCGACCGTGTATCTGTGGGAACACTGATCGCATTCGGCACGTACATATCGATGTTCTGGCAGCCGATCATGAACCTGAGCAATTTTTACAACCAACTGATCACAAACATTTCCGGCGCAGAGCGGATCTTTGAGATATTAGACACCGACGCGGAGATCACGGATGCGGCAGACGTGACAAAGATGCCGGAGATTGTCGGGGCAGTCGATTTCGAGCATGTCGGATTCTCCTATGAGGAGGGCATCGATGTCCTCAATGATGTAAGCTTCCACATCAACCCCGGCGAGACGATCGCCCTTGTGGGGCCTACCGGAGCCGGCAAGACCACCATCGTAAATCTGATCAGCCGTTTCTATGACATACAGAAGGGATTGATCCGGATTGACGGACATGATATCAAGAGTGTCAGCATCGAAAGTCTGCGGCAGCAGATGGGCATCATGACACAGGACAATTTCCTGTTCACGGGAACGATCCGTGAAAATATCGCCTACGGAAAGCTGGACGCGACAGACGAGGAGATCATCGCCGCTGCCAAGGCAGTCCACGCACATGATTTTATCACAAAGCTTCCCGACGGCTATGACACGAAACTGGAAGAACGCGGCGGCGGTCTGTCCGTCGGACAAAAACAGCTTCTCGCCTTCGCCCGCACTATGGTCAGTATGCCCAAGATCCTGATCCTGGACGAAGCAACGTCAAGTATCGACACCAAGACCGAGCTGCTGGTCCAGGATGGCATAGAAGCCCTGTTGAAAGGGCGCACATCCTTTGTCATCGCACACCGTCTGTCCACGATCCAGAAGGCAGACCGCATCTTTGTCATCGACAACGGCGGCATCGTGGAGGAAGGCAACGCAAGGGAGCTGATGGCTAAGAAAGGCGCGTACTACAGGCTCTACACGGCACAGCTTCAGGACGTTGTATAACGCCCGTGTACATAAAAAAGCAGGCAAATGCCTGCTTTTTTATGTACAGCCCTGTGCCCGATGTCCTACGCCGTCCTGCGCTCCAATTCCTCGATCCGCCTTTCCGGTTGGTCAATCCAAACCGCCTGTTGATCCGCTCTTCCAACCGCCCCATCTCTTCAAGGATCGCATTGACCATTACTTTCAATTCCTTCCTAACGTCATTTTTTATGAAACTGCTGCCGCCAGCACGTTCCTGAGCTTTCTCGTGAGGGTAAACGTACCGGAATCCTTTAGCTGCACCATCATCAGAAACGTCGTGTCCGCCCCGGGCATATTCGCAAAATAAGGTCCCAGCCATCCGTCCCAGCCGTACTCGCCCTGCGAACCGTTGATCACCGCAAGCGAAGGCTCTGTCAACACACGCATCAGATTGCTGTAGCTGTACCCTGCAAGACTCTCCCAGCCCGCCATCATCACCTGCTGATGCGGATGCAGGCGGCATCCTGTCATATACGCGACCGTCGCCGGAGCCAGATAGGTCTTTCCCTGATAAGTCCCCTGATTCATGAGCATCTGTGCAAAGTGCCGATAGTCCGCGATCGTGGACACCAGACCCGCACCGCCCGATTCAAACCGGATATCCGCGTCCATGTGATTGCAGATCCCCAGATGATTGCCGTGATACACAACAAGCCCATCCGGCGTTCTCTCATACACACTCGCCAGCCGTTCCCGCTTTGATGCATCAAGGCAAAAACCTGTGTCTTTCATATTCAACGGCTCAAAAAATTCCTTTTGCAGAAACTCCCCGAAACGGACACCAGAAGCCGCTTCCACAACAGCGCCGAGGATATCGGCGCTCGTCCCATAGCGCCAGCATTCCCCCGGCTGAAATGCAAGGCGCCCCTGCCCCAGCTTTGACGCCATCTCCATGGTCGTCATCGGGTCGTCAGAGTACAGCCTCCTGTCCAGCTCGTCATAGACGAGCGCCGCGTCGCGGCTTGCAGGATCCGGATCACAATTGTATGCCAGTCCTGATGTCATGGACAGGCAGTCCTTGATCGTCACCTGCCTGTTCACTGCCACGTCGCCCTCCGGCGCTGCCACCTTTATGTCCCCAAAGATTGGTATGTATTTGGACACCGGATCGAGCAGATCTATGACTCCCCGCTCCATCAGCAGCATTACCGAAGCTGCCGTGACCGGTTTTGTCATGGAATATAACCGGAAAATACTGTCTTTTGTTATCTTCTTCTGAGCCGCGATATCCGCATATCCCGACTCCGCATAATACACTTCCTCTCCCTTGTGGAGCACGCAGAGATTTCCGCCCGCGATCTGACCTGTCCGGACACTCTCCTCAAGCAGTTCTCCCAACCTGGCTAACCTGTTATGATCTATCATACTCATATCTTTTCCTCACTTTCATTCATACCTGTAAGCGCTGCCGATCTATTCATCTACATCTGCATCTTCTCCTGTAAATTCCACAAATCTGGAGAACGCTTCCTCATGCATCCTGGATACCGCCCTTGGATTCCGCTTCAACAGCGAATTCATGCGTCCATACTCTTTTTTTGTCCTTGCGCTGCTCATCTTCTGCATGAATGCCGCCCTGGACATCCTGCTGCTCTCACCAATCCTGTCGTACATTTCCTTCCCGGTCTCCAGCGCAGAATTGATCTTGCGCAAGCCCGCTTCCGATCTCTCCTTAAGCTCTCCGCCGTAAAATGCGGACGCGACCTCAATATGCTTCTGGAGCCTCCGGAAATCTTCGTTGTTCTCCTCAAGGCTCAGCAGCACTTCCTTGAGATTGATCGCCTCACGGATGCTCTCCGCCATATCGATCGATATATAGACTGTGAGCACAAAAACGATAACTTCCAATACATTTGTGCTCATGCGGGAGACGAGGCGCTCCACCGGCGTATGCCCGTACAGTGTGAGGATCACCGAGAACGCTCCCCACGCCAGCGAAGATGTCACACAGATATGGCCGTTCAGATTCAGACGCTGGTTACTGTAATCCCAGTACCGCACATGAAACATCTGCTCCATCGCTACCCCGGTAAAATATTCCAGTATCGTGGCACTCACCATCCCCACAAAAAACACCAGCACAGGATCGGCACGAAACGGCAGCGTAAAGATCAGCACGACGATCGCCCCGGATCCATAGATCGGCAGAAACGGGCCTCTCATAAAGCCCCTGTTGACCCACTTCGCTTTCAGGACAGACACATAGCATGTCTCCCATACCCAGCCCAGGAAACAATAAAAATAGAAAAAGAAAAGCCATGTCGAAAAAGTGTAAATCATCCATATCCCTCCAAATAAATCAAAAGCGTGCCGTTCTCCACGATGATCTCGGCATCTTCCTCTATGAATTCATTGCTCACGCCGATCGGAAACTCCTGTTTTACTGTAACACGATTCAAAAGATACTTCAATCCTTTTTCCGAAACCCCGTATGCATCCCCGCCAAAGGCAAAGACCGAAACGCGCCTTCCTCTCCCGGCGCAGTCCGCCTTAAAGAAAATACTCTCATTTCTGATCAGTGTCAGGGTGACATCGTCACCCACGATCATGCCTTTCGCACCGCGATTTAACAGATACAGCAGACACTGAATATTGGCAAGCGTATGGTCAAGTCTCCCGCCGAGTGCTCCGTAAAGCTCGAACTGGCGATACCCTGCCGCCAGTCCTTCCTTGATCGCCGCCAGCATGTCCGTGTCATCCTTTTCGACCGGAAGCCTCTTTACCCGAAAACCTGTGTGCGCGGCGCCGGCTGCCTCCCCATGTTCCAGCGAATCCATATCCCCTAACAGTATATCCGGTGTCAATCCGACCGCCGCCAGATGATCCAGTCCCCCGTCCGCGGCGATACACAGATCCCCCTCGTTGAATATCAGCTTCTTTTTGAGCTTCTGCGCATCACAGGCACCCGCTCCGATTATCATACATTTTTTCATTCTCTTCCATCTCGCTTTCTCCATTCGCGCGCCGGACACCCGTATACAATCGAGTAGGGGAATGCCCTTCTCCACTACTCGCGCGCGACCCGTGCGCCGCACTGGCGGCATATTTCCTCTGCACGGGTCTGCGCACAAAAAGTTCGTCAAAAGCCTGGCTTTGACGAACTCTTATTCTGATCAGAAGTTTTTAAACACATCCGTTTCTTTCTGGAGTGCCGCTGCGATCTGCTGGTTCTCATCCATCCTGTTGCTGATATTCTCCATATCCGCAACAAGTACCTGCGTGCTCTCTGCCGCGCCGGTCACACCCTTTGCACCTTCCTCGATCGCGTCCGTGATCGTCTCGATCGATGACGCGATCTCGTCAACCGCACGCTTTAGGTCGTCCGTCTTTGCCGTGAACTCATTCATGACGCTCTCTATGTAAGTGGCATTATCCCTGTACTGTTCCCCGCTGCTGACGAAGTTCTCGAACTCCGGCAGGATCGAGTTGGTCATGTATTCCACCAGATTGTTGGAATGTCCGGCGAGATTCTGAACCGCGTTGGTGACGACACCGTTGATCTCCTGGATCCGGTTTGCCGTCGCACGGCTTGAATCCGCAAGCTGCCTGATCTCGTCCGCCACGACCGCAAAGCCTTTCCCGGCATCGCCTGCCCTTGCCGCCTCGATCGAGGCATTCAGTGCAAGCAGGTTTGTCTGGCTGGATATGCTCAAGATATCGTTGGTCAGTCCGTTCACCTGCTCGACGCTCCTGCTCTCCTCGATCGCCTGATTCAGCACTTCGAGGATCTCCTGCACTTTTGTGCTCGTCTCCTGCATGTTCGACTTCGCATTCGACTCCATTGTGTCTGCATTTTCCTTCATCTTCTTGGAGTAATCGTTGATGCTGTTCGACTTGTCTGCGATGATCTCAACCTCGCTGCGCACAGACTCCGCATTCTGATTGATGACCGTCGCCGAATGCCCCACTTCCTGCATCGTGGCTGACAGCTCCTGCGTGACTGCGGAGAGATCCGACGCGCTGTCGTTGGACGTCCTCACGCTTTCCTGCACTTCGCTGACAACCTCCTCGAGCTTTCTCGAGTTTTCGATGATCATCTTCATAATGCTCTGCAGCTTGCCCATAAACGTGTTGATACCATTGCCCAGATCCGCGATCTCATCGTTGGACAGGATACTGATCCGCTTCGTCAGATCCCCCTGGCTCTGGTCGATGCCGTTGATGATATCATTGATCTCACGGTTGGCAACGATCAGTTTCCTGATGATCAGCACAAACACGCCATACAGCGTGATCAGCAGCGCGATCACACTGAGTCCGACAATGATCATGTTCTTGAACACTGCCTTGTTGTACTCATCTGTCAGCGCCTCGCTTGCCTGCGACGCGCTTGCCTGCGCACTTTCCATCATCGTCTCAACCTGGCGCTGCATCTCATCGCTGCACTGCTTGATCGTTCCGTTTGCCAGCGCAAACGCTTTCTCCTTCTCCGCATTGCCGCTGAACGCCATCAGGTTTGCGATCTCATACTTCATCGTGTCATAGTTGGATACGAGCACATCATACGCCGAAGCGTCCGCCTCGATCAGACTATCCTTGTACTCCACCAGATACGTATCAAGTATTTCCTCCTCGGCACGGACCTCCGCGACTGTCGCGATCAGCGTGTCAAGATCTGTCGCTATGATATGCGACAGCGCTTTCTTATGGATCTCCTGCAGCTCCTTCTCGATGTTGCTGAGGCGTGAGATATTTACCATATGCTCATCCGAGATCGTGACCGCAGTCATATTTACTCTTTTCAGATTGCTGATCGCTGTGACATTGGAGAATATCGCCAACACTCCGAGGATAAAAACCGGAACTAAAATGACTATTGTGATACTTAACCGTTTCTTACCGTTCATTTCGTTCCCTCCTTATTGTACTACCGAAGCAGTGATGCCGTTAACCAGCCTGTCCACCAGATCCTGGAGCGGCATGTTGTCAAGGTTTCCCGCTGCGATCGTATCCGCAAAGTTCGTGCATGCCGTCCAGTAACTGTTTCCCACACGCTGAAGCACACCGTACTGCGACTGGTCAATGACAGCGGCGATCGCCGGTACCTTTCCGACTTCATCGGAAGCCGCGGCAACGATATTGGCAGGTCCCTGGCTTCTCTCCTGGAATCTCAGAATCTGATTCTCCTCATTGGTGATCCAGTCCGCAAGCTTATGTGCCCATGCAGAATGCTCCGAGTATGAATTCACACCGAACATTTTGTACCCCTTAAATGAGGACATCTGTATCTGCTGCCCCTTGCAGGTATAGGTCGGAAGCTTGCACGCGCCGTAGTCATTTCCCCACGCCTCCTGCACTGCAACCGCATTCCACACGCCGCTGATCCCGGCAATACATGTACCATCCTGTATTCCTTCCACAAAACTTGCATCGGGCTGCGCGATAAATCCCGGATGTGTCGCGATATCAAGCAGCGCCTGTGCCACGTCGACTCCCTTGATGTTTCCCTCTGTGGCATTCCACGTACAATAGTTAGTCACACCGTCATCGTTGATTCCAAACTCAAGACCCGTGTTTCCATAAAAAGAATACAGATACCATCCGGAGTTAAATTCCATCGAGAACTTCTTTTCGTTTTCCGCTGCCACCTCGAGGATCCTGTCCATCGTCTGCACATCCGAATCTGAGAAATACGCCTTATTGTAATACAGGAAATAACCATTGTCCGCAGTGTAAGGATACGCATACACGGTCCCATTGTACGATGCCGCATCGACCGCGTCCGCCAGATTTGCATTCTTGACTTCGTCCTGATTTGCTACCGGCGACAGTGCCCCGCCCGCGATCAGGCTGTAGAGCTGATCATCCGGCATGGAGAAAATATCGGCGGCATTATGGATGTCACCCAGAACATTTGCCCTGGTATCCGCGTCGCCAGACACTTCGATCGTGATGTCAAAATCAGCCTGTCCGGCATATTTCTGCTTGAAGCTGTCGATCATCTTCTGCAGATTGTCAATATTTGCCTCCTCTACCCAGACTCTCAATGACACTTTCCCTGATTCGAGCTGCCCGCCTTGATCAGCCTGCTCCGTTTCCACATTCGCTGTCCCTGTATCAGTCTGATCATTGGCTTTCTTATTTCCGCAGCCAGCCAATACACAAGCCAGTAAAGACACAGATAGTACTGACACTAACAATTTTTTCTTCACAGTAACTCTCCTTTCGTTAATTATTTTCCGACAATTCCTTGTTATTTATTTTATACTATCTGTGCGCTTTTTTCAACGTCTATATTTTAATCTTTTTTAAGCGATTTTGCTCTATTTCCGCTTCCGCTCATCCAGAACCGCCACGTTTCTTCTCACACAACCCTCCCGATCCGTTTCATCCAGAACCTCCCTGAACGTTTCTCCATGAACTCCGCAGAAGGCGCCGGATCCTGCACGCGCGGCATCATACACATTCGGCCGCACGCCAATGATACCGGAAACCGCATCCGCCACCATACGCCTCCGGTCCGGTCCGCTCTCCTGCGCGCCCGTCCCGGAACTTACGATATAGACATCCACCACATCAAGATTGTGTTCCTCCCTGACACACATAATATAGGAAGCTTCCACATCCTGAAGATCGGCGAGCGCTGCATCGATCCGGGACACGGACACATCGTTCCCCCTGATCTGCACAATGTCGCCCTCCCCGTAAAATATCCTGTCCATTCTCGCCATTGTCCTGCCGCATTCGCATTTCTCGTAATTGATCCTTGTAAAGCTCATCGTCCGATACCGGATCAGCGGGACGCCTTCTTTCTGGAGCGTTGTAAACACCAGTTCTCCTCTGATCCCGCCGGGAAGAATGAGCAGCTTATGCGTATCCACGATCTCTGCCAGAAAAAAATCTTCCTGAATATGCAGCCCTTTCTGGCACTCGCACTCACACGCCACACCAAGCCCTGTCAGTTCATTCAGTCCGAAAACATCATAGACCCTGATCCCAAGCCTGTCCTGGAGCTTTTTCCGCATACCTTCTGTCCAGGACTCGCCGCCGCACAGCGCCGCCTTTAGCCGGAGCGTGTGCCTGAGCCCTCTCTTTTCCACAGCTTTCGCCACGCGCGTCAGATAGGATATCGGACTGACGATCCCCGTGACATGCAGTCTCCACATCAGGGAAGTCAGCACCGCGGGTTGGTAGTCCGGCGCCGGTATCACCGCTGCCCCGACCTGCTGCGCCCCGCAGTGCACGCCGATCCCCTCTCCGAGCACCCCATAATCGTGCCCGACCTGTATGACATCCTTTGCTCCCAGACCTGCCATACTGATGGAACGCGCCATGCATTCCTTCCAGATATCCATATCATGCTGCGTGTACCCTGCCATCGTTTCCATCCTGGCCATACCGGCACTGTGATCCGATCCGTAGAAATGGACGATCCCATCCTCCGACGTGACAAGCTTCCCGGGCAGATAGGCTTCGACCAGATCCTCCCTTGTCGTGAAAGGAAGCTTTTCCAGATCCTCGATCCCCCGTATATCCCCCGGTTCCAGTCCGATCTTCTGCATTTTTTTCTTATAATACGCTGCGCTGTCATACGCATACTTTACGATCTCCACCAGACGTTTTCCCTGCAGTACCGCCAGTTCATCACGACTCATACACTCTCTTGCTTTATTCCATATCATAATGATTCCCCTCCGAGCATGTATTATCTTATCTATTATCGCTTATTTATTTTCCTATTGCAAGAAATTTTGAGCTGACGTGAAACGGCAAAAAGCGCCCATCCTACGATGCGCGCTTTTTATATCTGTTTCTGTTCTGTATCTGTTTTGTATCCGTCACCCTGCAGCCGTTACGCTGTCGCTGTCTCCTCTTCTTCGTCATCCTCCAGGACTTCTGCCGGCTCATTGCTCCAGTTCAACCGCCCATACCGCTTGCTAAGCTCATGGATCTCCTCCTGCAGTCGATCTGTCAGCTCTCCTCCTTTCAGGCGCCACTTCCAGTTTTCGCCCACTGTGGATGGCTTGTTGATGCGGCAGCTATTGTCATATCCCAGATAATCCTGCATCGGTATGATGCACAGCTTTGCGCAGCTACGCATCGCCATGCTGACCAGCGATTTGTGGAGCTTTCCCTTTGGCGTATACTGATCGCACATATAGTCTCTCACTGCCTGCAGGTCTTCCTTCGGAATGCTGTCAAGCCAGCCTGTGATTGTCTCATTGTCATGTGTTCCTGTATAGACAACACAGTTTTCTATGTAGTTGTGCGGCAGGTAGTCGTTGGCACTTCCCGAGTCGCGCGTATCAAACGCGAACTCCAATACTTTCATCCCCGGGAAGCCGCTCTCCTGCACCATCCTGCGCACCGAATCCGTCACAAAGCCCAAGTCCTCCGCGATGACTTCCTTCCAGCCAAGCGCGCGCTCCATATGGCGGAACAGATCGATCCCCGGTCCTTTCTCCCAGTGACCGTTCACTGCCGTCTCCTCCCCATACGGAATGGAATAGTACTCATCAAATCCCCGGAAATGGTCGATCCGCAGCACATCACACAGGCGGAAGCTGTACTCCAGCCTCGAGATCCACCACTGGTATCCGGTCTGTCTATGGTAATCCCAGCGGTACAGCGGATTCCCCCACAACTGCCCTGTCTCAGAAAACCCGTCGGGCGGGCATCCTGCCACAGCTACCGGCAGATTCTCCCCGTCAAGCTGGAACAGTTCCGGATGCGCCCAGACATCGGCGCTGTCCATGGACACATAGATCGGAATATCGCCGACCAGCCGGATCCCATTCTCATTGGCGTATTCTTTCAGTGCCCGCCACTGCTTCTGGAACATGAACTGCAGATACTGCTGGAACTCGATATCAAAATAAAGCTCCCGCCTGTAATAGTCCATGGCATTCCCCCAGCGGAAACGGATATCCTCCGCCCACTCTGTCCACGGAACACCGCCAAACCGATCTTTTACTGCCATGAACAGCGCATAATCCGCAAGCCACCATCGGTTCTCCTCCACAAACCTAAGATACTCCGGGTTATGACTGACATCGCTGCGCTCATACGCCTTGCGCAGCAGGGGATAGCGGCTCTCATACATCTTTCCGTAGTCGATGGTTCCAGGCTTTTCCCCAAAATCCGCCTCATCGCACTCTTCCTGTGTCAACACGCCGTCCTCGATCAGCGCTTCCAGGCTGATAAAATAGGGATTGCCCGCATAAGTGGAAAAAGACTGATACGGTGAGTCCCCGTAGCTGGTAGGTCCAAGCGGCAGTATCTGCCAGTAGCTCTGGCCCGCCCCCTTAAGCCAGTCCACGAATTCATACGCGCTCTTCGAAAAACACCCAATGCCGTACTTCGACGGCAGACTGGTGATCGGCAATAAAATTCCTGCTCCTCTGTCCATTATCACAATTCTCCTTTACATAACAGAATGATTACGTTCATACAAATCTATTGTAACAATTCAAAGCAGAAATTGCAATGATTAAACCATGATTCCTTTCATCCGGTACTGACTGATCTTGTCCCGGAGCTCCTGCGTCCGCCTCCTGTTGAGATCCTGCTTCTCATTGAGATCGTCGAGCAGAAGGTCGATATTTTTCTGCATCACTGTGATCGTGTGCCCCATATTTCTCATGATTTCGACGGCATTGCGGGGATTGTTCTGGATAAACTCCTCCAGAAAATCCTTCGTGATCCGCACGAGCAGGACATCGTCGTAGGCGATCACCGTGTAGGCGCCCGGCTGTTCTGACAGCACATTCATCTCGCCAAAACAGCGCGACTTTGAGTAGATCCCAATCAGATGTTCATCCTCCTCCCCGTACCGCACATAGACGGCTACAGAACCGGACAATATCTTGTACATCGCATCACAGGTCTTTCCCTCCCGCATGATGATCTCATCCGCATGAAATGCCTGCATTCTCTGTTTATCCATATTTATCAGCTCTCCTTTCCAGTCAATCATATATTCTTCCTGATCTGCAGTATATTCTGCCCGTCCTTGTACGTATACGTGATCTCATCCATGCTCTTCTTGACCATATAGATACCAAGCCCGCCGATCTCCCGCTCCTCAGCGGAAAGCGCGGTATCCGGATCCTGTCTGGCAAGCGGATCATACTGCACGCCGTTGTCGATAAAGGTGATGACGACCGCGAGCGGACTTTCCATCACCTCCACGCGGACAGTCGCCGGTCCGACATCGGGGTTGTAGGCATAATGCGCGATATTGCCAAAGAGCTCATCGATCGCGACAGCGATCTGCATCTGCGCTTTCATCGGACAGTCCAGCGCTTCCAGCTCCGCCTCCACAAAGGAAGTCACTGCCACAATGTTTTCTACAGTCGCATCAATCGTCAATTCCTTCATTCTGATCTCCCTCCGTCCCGTTTCCTCTATACTCCATGCAGAGCATCGTAATATCGTCAAACTGCGGCGCATCCCCCACAAATGCATCAATGTCCGCCTTGATCTCTGCCAGAAGCTGTGCCGGCGTCAGAGAAGAATTTTGGCAGAGCACGGACTGCAGCCGCTCCATGCCGTAGAGTTCATTTGCCCTGTTGGTCGCCTCCGTGACGCCGTCCGTGTACTGAAAGATCCTGTCTCCCGGCTCGAGCTGCATCGAACCGCACCTGTAACGGATCCCTTCCATTCCCGCAAGGACAAATCCCGCCCTGATCTTATACGGTTCAAACGCCCCGCCCTTTTTGCACAGAAACGGTATCTCGTGTCCCGCATTGACATAGCGAAACTCCCCCGTCACCAGGTCGAGCACACCCTCGAAAGCAGTGATGAACAGTCCTTCGCTGTTCGATTCGCACAGCAGGCTGTTCACCTGCGTGAACACCTCTCCCAGATCCCTCCCGGGCTGCGTGTGATCCTTGATGAGCGTCTTGCCGATCACCATAAAGAGCGCCGCCGGGACACCCTTGCCCGAGACGTCCGCGACGACGATGGCGAGATGACTGTCATCCACCATAAAAAAGTCATAGAAATCGCCGCCGACTTCCTTTGCCGGATCCATCGAGGCAAAGACATCGAACTCCTCACGGTCCGGAAATGCCGGAAAGATGCAGGGAAGCATGGATTTCTGGATATTGGTGGCGACATTCAGCTCCGCCGTCGTCTTCATCGTCCTCGCACTCTGGTCGATCGAGTAAAATATCATCCAGAACTCCACGACAAAGATCACGCAGATCGTCAGATACAGCGGAAAGAACCAGAAGCTGTCCGGATAGATGCCGACACTGTTTGATACCAGATTGATAATGTAAAAACCGACCACCGAGATCACAAGCGCCGGTATGAAGACCATCATTTTGCCGCCCACAGCCTCGATCGTGCGGTGCAGCGTCCTCTTCAGATAACGCATATACAGGACAGAAAGCCCCGCGTACACCACGAGCTTGATGCCGATGAAAAAGATCAGGTTCGCCGTCTCATACGGGCTCTCCTCGATCAGCCCCAGTCGGGTTCCCAGCAGATTGTCCGTCGTCCCGCACAGCATGAACGTGCTGACATTCGCGATCAGACATGCCATCAGGGCGATCGCCAGCTTCGTCGACCAGCTATCCTTGTACAAAAGCTGCGAAAAGATACACACGAGCGCGGAGAGTCCCAGGATCCCCACTGCGTCATTATACAGGCTGACACTGTAGCTGGCAAACGCGATGCCGTAGCCGAGCGCCGCCCCGGCGGTCCACGCCGCCGCCCGGATCGTTCCTTTATACCGGGGCGTGAGCGTGATCCCCGTGAGCAGTCCTGCAAACACCGACGCCAGAAAAACCGCAAAGCTCCAAAGCGCAATGACCGCCATCACAACACCTCCACATCAAAAATAACCCATTCCGTCCAGCGCGGACAGATATCTGTCGATATACTCCCTGGTAACCGTGCTCCAGCCCTCCGACAGCTCCTTCAGATACTGGTCTGTATACTGCTGCCGGACCGGGATCTCGCAGTATGCGCCTGCAGACTCCCTCATAAACAGCCCTTCCAGCTTTGCCTTGCCCTCCTCTGTCCGCTTCAGCTCCTGTACCAGTGCATCAAACTTTTCGTCTGTCAGCACGGCAATCCGGTATCCAAGCCGCTCCATTCCCCGGAACAGATCCTCGTACCGAACCTCGTCCGGCGGAAAGACATGGAATGCCGCTGCCCCCGGAACAGCGGCGAGCGAGACAATGTTGTGCGCCGTCTCGTCAACCGGTGAAAAATTGACACCCGCCTCATAGACGGACTGCGGCACCGCACCGATCTTGACATAAGAAGCGAACTGGCGCGTGAACGCATTGGAATGCATGTTCATCTGAAACTCCCCGTCACTGATACGCCCCTGCAGATTGCCGACGCGCATCAGCTTTATGCGCAGTCCGCTGTCCACTGCCGCACGCAGGAGCGCGTACTCCGCCATATATTTCGAGTAGATATATTTGTTCTGTATCTCCTGCCCGATATAAAAGTCCGCCTCGCCAAAAGACTCCTGCAAGGCATTTCCCGCTGTCATGCCCGCCACGCTGATCGTCGAGATCTGACAGACCAGAGCCTTCTCGCGCAGCGCGTACCGGATCAGATTCTTCACCCCGTCCGTGTTGATCGCCTCCAGCGCGTTTCCATAGGAAAAATGCGCAACGTTTGCCGCCGAATTGATGATTGTGTCGATCCTGCAGAGGTCATCACGCTCTCCTGAAAACAGTTCGGGCTGTGTGATGTCCCCCTCGACAACCTCCCACTTCTCCCCGTAATCCTGTGAAAAATCCTCCTCGGCATAGTAAAACAGAGCCGACCGCACGCGCTTCTTTGCGCTGAGCGTCTTTTTTGACCGCGCCAGGCAGATGATCTTTCCGCAAAGCTCCGGGCGCCTCAGCAGATCCACCAGGATATGCGCACCCAGATATCCCGTCGCCCCCGTCAGGAGCACATTGCCAAGATAACCGCTGCTGACCCTGTTTCCGGTATGTGCACCCAGATACGCCGAAAAACCCCGGTAATCCAGCGTGCTGATATCATACGCACCGGAACCCTCCGTATTTTTGTACAGCCGCTCCAGCAAAAGCGCGGGTGTCGGATACCGGTACACATCGCCAAATTCCAACTGATCCTTCCGAAGCGACAGCGCCTCCTCCACGTGCAGCACCAGCGTGACCGCGCTGAGCGAATCGCCGCCAAGCTCAAAAAAGTTGTCGTCAAGCCCCACCTGCGGCAGTTCCAGCGTCTCGCCAAAAGCACCGCACATGCGCTTTTCCCTCTCCGTGACCGGGTCGCGGTACACATGCTGATATTCAACAGGCTCCGCCGCCAGCGCCTTCTGATCCGTCTTTCCGTTCGGCGTCTGCGGCATCACAGCAAGCTCTTTTAAGACATCCGGCACCATATAAGAGGTCAGATGCGACTTCATATGCTCCCTCAGCTTTTCACGATCGACCTGCGCCTGCTCTGAGACCGTATAGAACCCCACCAGATGATCTGTCTTGTCGATCTTGCGCACGATACAACTGCACGCCGCCACCCCCGGAAACGCTCCCATGACATTCTCGATCTCCGAAAGCTCGATCCGCAGGCCGCGCAGCTTCACCTGCCTGTCATTTCTCCCGCGGTAGACCAGCCTGCCATCTTCCATGAAATAGCCCAGATCGCCAGTCCGGTACAGCCGCATGCCATTCCATACAATGTATTTTGCCGCCGTCTCCTCCGGTCTGGCATGATAGCCGATGCCCACACCGCTCCCATAGACGCAGATCTCGCCAGCCGCCCCGTACGGAACCGGCCTGCACGCCCCGTTTAAAAGGACGATCCCCGTGTTCGCGATCGGACTGCCGATACTCAGGTCATCGCCCGCCTCCGTGATCGTCGCGCCGATCGTCGTCTCCGTCGGCCCGTAACCATTGTAGATGCGGATACCATAAGTATCCTTCAGCCGGTTGACCAGACTGCCCGGAAGCACTTCCCCCGCCGCAAGCACAGCCCTGACACCCCCCAGCGCTTTCGCAAAGGAGGCGTTTGCAAGATAGGCCGTGATGCGCGACGGCGTGCAGTGCAGCACATCGGCATCATGGCGCAGGATCGCGGACGCCAGCTCCCCGGCATCGACCATCGCCTTCTCGCTGCCAAGCTCGACGAACAATCCGTTCATCAGCGGGACAAAGATCTCGAAGAGCGAAATGTCAAAGCAGATCGAACCGATCGCCACAATGCCATGGCAGTTCTTCACGATATCCCTGTTGAACGGATTATTATCCGGGTGGACGATATTGGCGATCCCCCGGTGCGAGAGCATCACGCCTTTTGGCCTGCCCGTCGTCCCCGATGTGTAGATCATGTACGCCGTCTGCTCCTGACGGACCTCGGGTAGCAGGCTGCCATCCGCC
Organism: Lachnospiraceae bacterium; assembly: GCA_021770755.1. Classification (GTDB taxonomy): domain Bacteria; phylum Bacillota; class Clostridia; order Lachnospirales; family Lachnospiraceae; genus COE1. The sequence continues at coordinate 64,285 of JAETQI010000013.1, read as the reverse complement.
TCCTGGCACATCAGCAGATCGATATCCACGTAGTCATAGTTCCCGGCGATCGGAACCTCCGGTGAGGAGATCAGGCAGGAAGCACTGCTGTTCTCCATGATATAAGAGATCCGTTCCGACGGATACGCCGGATCGACCGGAATAAAAGCTGCTCCTGACTTGGCGATGCCCAGGATCGTCGGGATCAGCCGGATATCACGCTTTAGCATGAACGCGGCATAACTGCCTGTCTTCACGCCCCTGCGGACAAGCGCGCAGGCGATCCTGTCGCTGAGCCTGTCAAGCTGTGCAAAGGTGAGCGTCTTGTCGCCCGCATACACTGCCGGTCTGTCCCTGTAGCATTCTGCCGCCAGCCGGAACAGGAAGGGGATCGTCAGGTCATCCGGAACATCGATCTTTTTCCCGGCGATCGAGGTAACCTTTTGAAACTCTGCTTCCCCAACCGGCCATGACAGCACATTTTCCCGCACACCCCTGTCCAGGATCGCACAGAGAGCATCCGCAAGATATGCCGCCCGCTCTTTTGTATAATACTGTTTATGGTAGTCAAACTGCATATTCAGTCCGCCGTCGCTGTCATAAAACAGACTGAACGTCATATGGTTGCTCATGTCGCCGGCGACACTGAACCGGACACGGTAATCCAGTTCGGTATGATACTGAAACCGGTAAAAATTGAACACGTACTCGGAAAGCGCATCCGATATCGTGCCGTCCTCGCGCAAAACAGAGAGGATCCTGTCAAACCCCGTATGCTTATGCGCCGAAGCTTCCCGCGACGCATGCTCTGCTGCCCGGCACAGCGCCGCAAAGGAACCCGCTCCCTCTGTCCTGACACACACAGGGACAAGCAGCGTGAAGCAGCCCAGCGTATCCATCTGTTCCGCTGTCCGTCCCAGGCGCGGCATCAAAAATACAGCATCCGGTTTTCCGGACGCCTGTGCGAGATAATACGCGTATGCCGCCGCCACGATATACGGCACAGTGACCTGTTCCCGCCTGCCAAACACCTCGATCCCGCGCATGAGCGCCTCCGGCACGCGGCGCGTGATCCTGCCGGATCCCATTGCATTTTCCGTTTCCCCGTCAGAGCGGGACCGTGTCTGTGATGCCTCGTGCGCATCTGGATCGATCTTCGGGAAAACAGCAGGTTCGAAATCCGCATCCTTGAAGTAGTCCCGCCAGAATGCGCGTGCAGTGTCCTCGCTTTCCTGCATCACCATCGCAGCGTCCTCCCCGGCAAAAACAGATTCTGCTACCGCCTTTTTGCCAAGCGCATCCAGAACCTTCTGCACAAAGAGGCTCATGCCATAGCCGTCTATGATGACATGGTGAAAACGCACATACAAATAGACGCCGCCTCCTAAGAGCGGCATCACAACTGCATGGTACAACTGCTTTTCCATGTCCATAGGGATCCTGTCCAGCGCTGCCATCTGATTTTCAGCCTGTTCCACAGTGTATGCTTCCCACACACTGCATGTGTACAGCCTCTTCTCCCCATATACCATCTGCCACTCGTGAGCGTCATGCCGCAATGATGCGGCAAAGATGTCGGCGCTGTCAAGCACCTGATCCGCCGCCGCCTTCACTGCCTGCGGTGTACGATCCGGCAGATATAATTTCAGTGAGATCGTATTCCGGGCGCCCTGGGGACAAACCTGCTGTGTCATCGCGACTTCTCTCTGTGAGAGATTCAGCGCCCTGATCTTCTGTCCTTCTGCCGCCATATCTATACCACCGTCAGAATATCCGCAAAACCTGTCACTTCAAAGATCTCCATAATCGTGTCGTTCACGTTCGCCACCTTCATGCTGCCCTGCTTGTTCATCGTCTTCTGCGCCCCCAGCAGAATGCGGAGTCCCGCCGACGACAGGTAATCGAGCGCCGTCATATCGATCGTCAGTTCTGTGATCCCGTCAAGGGAATTTTTGAGGACACTCTCAAGTTCCGGTGCCGTGTTTGTGTCAAGCCGTCCCTCCAGTGCCACTGTCAGGTTATTTCCATTTTGCGATTTTGTGATCTTCATATATCCTTTTCCTCCATCAAAAATTACTTCCGTTCCAGCCCCACTTGCTAACTTCCTCGTACTTGACGTAGACGTGATCCTGCGGGATCTGCAGATCCTGCTCATAGATCCCGCAGATCTCGCCTGTCAGTTTGTCCAGACAGCCCTCCGGGATCACTCCGAACACCTTCACCTCGACAAAGGCGGACGGCTGTGTCTGCTCACCCCGAAAATACAGGTCGCACCCGTCGGCAAGCTCCACCATCAGCCATTCCTCCGATTTTCCCGGTATGATAGAGATCGCCCTGCCAAGCTTCTCCTTCACGGACGAGCGCTGTGACGCTGTCATCACAGTGCTCACCCTCGAATTGATAAATGGCATATCCATTCCCCCTCACGCAGGATCAGTCCCCGATATCCGTGTGTCCCTGCTCAAACTCCCACTGCAGACCATACTTGTCGATGAAATAAAAATACTTGGTGTTTCCAAGAATGTCAGCCGCCGCCTGCTTTGCCTGCACATCGTTCTCCTTCGCCTCGTCAAAATAATAGAAATCCGAAGGCTCTGTCTTACTGATCTGGTATACCCTATAATCATCCGTCGTGTTGATGAGCGTGACATCCGGCTGTGCCTTGATGTACGCAAACGCCTCCTCGATGTTCGTCACCTTGAGCGCGACATGGCGCGCGCCGCTGATATCGTTCGCCTTGAAGATGATCGGCTCTTTGCGCCCTTCCGGCTTGTGATAGCACATCAGCTCGATCGTGAACTTTGTGCCCGGCACATCCATAAATCCAATGGAGACCTCCGCCTCCTTCGCCTCCTCAATAAAACCGCCCGCCTGGAAAAAGCCCTCGTTTTTCCAATGCGGAATATGCTGGTTGGGCACTGCCCCCAGAATCCGCTCATAATACGCAAACGCTTCTTTGACGTCGTCCACAAAAATGCATACATGTGATAATCCTGTAAAAATCGGTTTTTCCATCTCTCAGACCCTCCTATAGTATTCCTCTGTCGCGGCACAATGCCTCTATGCTCCTGTCGTAGGTCGCCTCTGCCTCCGCAGAGAAAAAGCACCCCGGAACGCCCTCGTCGTTGTCTCTGTGATGCGCCACGCACTCACAGCACCTGCCATGCCTCGGGCAGTCAAATGTACAGGGACATGGTCTGTTATTACTGCAATCTGCCATAAAAATATACTCCTTTTCTGTTGTAAAACATGTTTTTGTCACTCTATAATCATAGCACACCCTCTGATCCATTTGGGCATCCGGGCACCGTTCGCACTTTTTTCGGTATCGATCGCAATCTGTTCTCAGGCACACCGACACACAATACCCTCTGAAATAAGGCTCTGCAAACAGATAACGCGCCGCAGGATCCACATTCTGGCGGACTTCGATCTGCTCATTCCTGCCATCACATTCACCTGCCGCGATCACGATCTCAAATGCATCCAGCGGCAGTGCGAGGCCTGCCCCGGTCGTCTTCACAAAACTCTCCTTCAAGGTCCACAGCCGGTAAAAAGCCGCGTCCCTCTGATATCCTTTGGGAAATCGGGCGAGATACCGATACTCCCCCTCCGGGAAAAACTTCGCGGCAAGCGGCAGATCTGCAGTTCCGATCTGTTCGATGTCGCATCCGACAGCAGTGTTCGCAAACACCGCGACTGCCATCCCGCCGGAATGGGACAGATTGAACTGGACATCCGGATAATCCGGCAGATACGGTTTTCCATTCTCCCCATACGCAAACACGGCCTCCCGCTCGTTGATCCCATGCGCCGCCAGACCCTGGCGCAGCAGCAATCCCGCCCCCAGCGAGAGCCTCTTATCCTTCCTGAACAAAAAGGCGTCAACTTTTTTCTGCCGCCCGCGCGACAATGCCTGATACGCACAGGAAAAACAGGCTTCATCCTCCAACACGCCCGTGTCCATCCAATACAGCTCCACTGTACAGCCGCCGATCTCCAGCGGAACCATCTTTATATCAGTGCTTTCCCCACACCCCATCTCAGTAAAATCCTATCCCTCTTTCCTTCTTCCATATGTGATCCGTCTCTCAAAAAAATAGTTGTATCCTCTCACCATGAGCTCCGTGACGAACATCGAGAACAGTGCAAGAAGCCAGCATTGATAGCCCTGAAAGCTCTCATAACCATGGCAGCCAAGGACAACGAGGTATACGGGCACATGCAGGGCATAATATTTTGATATATGTCCGCTGTAGTACAGGATCTGCCGCGCTGCAGGACTGTCAGGCCCGCCGCGCTTTTTCCGCCTCTCCCCGATGTAGAAAAAAACAGCCGCAAAGAGGAGTATGTGCGCGAGGCTTGCCGCCACATGCCAGAGATCCGGACATGTGTATGCCGCACTCAGAACAGCCATCATCTCCGGCAGATCCGAACCGTATCTTCCAAACACAAGCGCCCACCACACAACGACGATCACACTGCTGGCGACAGCCAGGATCCTGTAGAATCCTGCCTTATCCTTCACGCGCCTCAGAAGCTTTCCAAAAGCGACTCCAAACAGCGCATAGGACAGAAAATAGATCGGCGTGAACGAGACGAAATCCGCCTCCCCGATCAGAAGTCTCACGAGATATCCGGCCACCGGCACATTCACAGGTGTCCCGTAGAGCAATGGCGCGGCAATGCCTGCAGCCACACCGATGACCACATACCATATGGTCTTCACATCCAGTTTTTTCAGCAGTGCCAGCACCAGATAAATGATCCCTGTGATAAAGAAGATATTCGTATATTGAATGTACACCCTCGCCATGAACCAGCAGCGCTCCAGCTCATTTTGAGACAATCCCCCGGCAACAAAAGGATACGGTATCAGCAGTGCGGCCACGTAGGCAATATTGTCCAGATATTGATAGACCACCATGCGCAGGCCGCTCTTTACAAACGCCGCCGGCGCCGTATTTCTGCTGTAAACCGTTCCGATCCCCATGACAAAGATAAAAATAGCCGCACCGGACATTGTCGCAAACATATAGAGCCATCGGGTGACCAGATCCTCCGGGGACAAGGTTGCCTGGAACGCATGGATCAGATAAATGAACAGCATGAAAATCCCTTTCAGATAATCAAACTCCTGCTGCCTTCCCGTGTTGACTTCTTTCTGTGAAAAAATCGTATTCATCCTTTTTTTCATTCTTCTCACCCTCTGCGCTCCAACTCTCTCTGCCTGCCATCACTGATCGCAAGCCCGATAACCGTATTGTTCATATTCAGCACCCGCGTGTACTGGAAATCCGACATGATCCTGCGGATCAGCGCGATCCCGCCGACCACCGGCCCCTCCGCGGACACCTTGTGCTCCAGCGGGTTGAACGGCACGCCGTCGTCGCGGATCCGCAGGATATAGCTGCCGTCCTGGATCGTAAAGCTGATGTCGATATAGTTCTTCTGCCCGCTCCGGTAACCGTACCGGACAATGTTGGCAGTCATCTCCTCCAGCGCAAGCGCCAGATGGTTCGCGTCCTTCTCCCCGATGCCGTTGTCCGCGCAGAAATCCAATAGCTGATCCCGCAGTGTTGCCACATCCTCGAGCTGGTTCTTCATGGAAAGATCCAGACTGACCTCGTTCGTGACCTGCGGGAGCATGTACCGCCCGCCTGACGGAAAGCGCCCTGTCTGCTGTCCGCGCACGCGGTACAATGTGCCGCACAGAATAGTCAGGATCTCCCCCGCCACTGCCGCCATACAGACACCGGAGAACCCGACCCAGAACATTCCCGCCAGCGTGAGCGGCACGATCAGCACGAATCCCTGCAGAACCGTGATCACCGTGGAAAGTCCCGGCTGCAGGATCGTCTGGTAATAGGACATCAAAAACTTGTTGTACACATAAAACGGAAACGAGCACGCGAAGATACGCAGTGCCGTCCTGCACAGTGCCAGCATCTCCCCCTCCGCGATGCCGAACAGCCCCGCGATCGCCTGCGGAAACACGAGAAAGACAGCCAGCAGCACTGCGATCGCGAGGTAACTGTAGGAGAGCACCCGCCTGCAGAGCGCGCGGATCCCGTAATAATCCCGCTCCCCATAGAGGATCCCCGCGATGTTCGGCACGAGCCCGATGATACCGCCCACGCACAGCTCCGCGATCAGCACCGCGTTGGCGCAGACAGAGTACACCGCCATCGGATCATTGCCCAGGAAACGCACGATCGCCGAGTTGATGATGACCGACTTGAGCGCCGACATCAATGTAAAAGCAGCGCTCGGTATCCCTGCCACCGCCGCCGTTCTGACATACTTTGCAAGATTCCTGTCCAGTTTTGTGAGCCGCAGCATTCTGTGTTCGGAGCGCGCATAAAACAGAACCGTCACCATGCCTGTCAGATAACCGATCACGGTCGAGAGCGCACTCCCCGCCATCCCGAGCCCGAACACCTCCAAAAACACAAAGTCCAACACCAGATTGACTACATTTGCAATGATGAACAGCGCACTTCCTAGCTGCGGGTGATTGTCCGTATTCATAAAATAGCAGCAGATGATCGCCGCCGTCAGGATCGGGATCCCGCCGAAGTTCACCGCGATATAAGGCTTCACCAGCGCAGCCATCTGCTCATTTCCGGCGAGCGCCTGCGAGAGGATCCCCGGCAGCACCGGCGTCATCAGCGCAAAAACAAGCGCCAGACCGACGCCGGCCGCGAGCGAGGCGGTAAAAATACCGCCCGCCTGTCCGGTCTCCCGCCTGCCGAGCAGCACTGCCGCCTCGGCAGCGCCGCCCATCGCCAGCATCATCGCCGGCATCTGCAGGAGCAGCAGGACCGGCATGGACAGCTCGATCGCCGCCATCGCCTCCGGTCCCAGCAGGTTTCCCACGATCATGCCGTCGACCACATTTCCCAGCTGCATCGCAACCGTCATCAACACCCCCGGCAGGATATACTGATGAATCTTTTTGTTGATCAAAAATGCATTTCTCTCCATAACCTTATCCTAACTCACCCTATTTTACCATCGAAGAATCCCAGCGTGTCCAGCGCCTTCAGCGCATTGCGCAGATAATTTCCGTCGGGCATCTGCCACTTGAAACCAAGCCGGTACAACGCCTTTGTCGTGAAGCTATTGTCCGCGTCGATATAGACGCTTCCCGCCTCCGCATCGCTCGACAGGTACGCGATCAGCCCGGATATCAGCTCATTCTTCTCTTCATTGTCAAGCGCACTCTTAAGTGCCGTCTGAAACGCCTCATCACTGACGATATCCACCCAGATCCCCAGCGCGTTCATCTGCTCGATGACATCCGCCATCTGGATCACGTAGCTGCTGTACGCGTGAAATACACTAAAGTCCCCTTCCGACGAAGCAAGTTTCACGATCGCCTCCGCTGTCGCGTCGATCGGCGAAAATTCCGCCGGCGCATCCAGCAGGGAAACCGGGAACTTTCCGAGCGCCACATACCCCCTCAAGGTACGCATAAATCCGTTTGTGACAGAGTTGATCTGAAACTCCCCGTCACTGACGCGGCTCATCAGGTTGCCGACACGAATGATCCTGCCCTTCATGCCCTTCGTAACTGCCGCAAGGACCGCCGCCTCCGCGCGGAACTTCGTGTCGATATACTTGTTGGAAATGCTCTGCCCGAACGACAGTTCACTTTCATGCAGCCGCTTCTCCGCGGGGAATCTGCCTCCGACATTCTCCCCCGCGACGCTCACCGTCGAGATCTGGATCAGCTCCCTTCCGGTTTCGGTACACAGATCGATCAGGTTCAATACCCCCTGGTAGTTCACCCGCTCCAGGATATCGTCCGCCGCAAAATGCTTGACGCACGCCGCGCAGTTGATGACCTGCGCAAAATCATACGCCTGCAGCGCCGCCACGCTGTCCGCGTCCGTGATGTCCCCCTCGATGACAAAGATCCTGTCGCCGAAAAGCTCCTCATAAGGATTGCTGAAATAGTAGACCAGCATGCTCTTTAGCCGTTTCTCAAGCGACGGCGCATTCCCCTTCCGCAGCAGACAGTATATGCGGTTGTCACACTGCTCGATCATCGTCTTCAGGATATGCGCACCGAGGAAACCAGTCGCCCCCGTCAGCAGGACATCGCCCACCGCGGCAGCCCTGATCTCATCGACGCGCTCCACCGTGTTCCGGCCCAGTATGTCATCAGGGATATCCGGTCTGCTCTCCTCCGCTCTCTTCTCACCCTTTTTCCCGAGGATAAACTGCTCGAGCGCAAGCGGCGTCTTGTATGTAAACAGGTCCGCGTAAGCCACCTCGATCCCGGCACTCATACACTTCATCGCCACCTTGGACGCGGAGAGCGACGTCCCGCCATTTTCAAAGAAATCATCCTCGATGCCGATCCGCTTCACGCCGAGCGCCATCGCAAAGATCTCGCACAGCCTGCGCTGCAGCTCCGTGCGCGGCTCCACATAATTCTGACTCTCCGCCGCATATTCCGGCTCCGGCAGCGCCCGCCTGTCCACCTTGCCATTGTTGGTGAGCGGCAGTTCCGGGAGCTGTATCAGCACGCTCGGAACCATGTACGGCGTCAGATACTTCTGCAGGAAACAGGTCAGATTCTGCTTTTCGATCTGCTCCTGCGCCACAAAGTAACCGCACAGAAACTGAATGGAATCCTTCTCTTTCACCAGGACAACGCTGGACTTCACTGTCGGGTAGCGGTTGATCACATTCTCGATCTCATCGAGCTCCACACGCAGCCCGCGCAGCTTGACCTGATTGTCCATGCGCCCCATAAACTCAATCTTGCCATGGTGGTTCCACCGCGCGAGATCACCGCTGCGGTACGCCTTCTTTCCCTCAAATCCGATAAACTTGTCCGCCGTCATCTCCGGCTTGCCAACGTAGCCCCTGCCCACGCCGTTTCCGATGATCAGCAGCTCGCCCGGCGCGCCTGCGGGAAGCAGGTTGCGGTATTTGTCAAGCATCATCATCTGGATATTTGCCATCGGCTTTCCGATCGTGACCGCACCGCCCGTGACCAGCTCAAACGCGCAGCCGATCGTCGTCTCGGTCGGTCCATATCCGTTATACACCTTTGCGTCCGTCCCGAGCGCCATGATCTTATGATAGAGCGCATCCGGAAACGCCTCCGCGCCGATGTTGAACACCTTGATCCGCGACAGCGCCTCCCGCATCTGCGGCATATCGATAATGTTGATCAGATAGGACGGCGTGCACGTCATCATATCCACCCCGTGCGCCAGGATCAGTTTCGAGAGCGCAAGCGGATTGTGGATCTCCTCCTCGTTCGCCATGCAGACCGTGATGCCGTGATACAGCGGTATGCACTCCTCCAGGATCGAGACATCGAACGTGATCGCCGCGAAAGCCAGCGATACGGAAGCATTCTGCACATAGGACCGCGCTTCCACATTGAACGGATTGTCATCCACATAATTCACCAGATTGCGGTGCTCGATCATCACACCCTTCGGTTTTCCCGTGGATCCCGAAGTGTAGATACAATAGCACAGATTCTCCGGTCTGATGTCCACCTGCGGATTCCGCGTGTCGCCGCCGTCCGAGAGAAGCTCCTCCAGCACAAGTGTCCTGACCGGCAGCGTCCCGCCAAACAGACTGCGTTCTTTAACGAGCGCCTGCGGCATAATGACGAACTTCGCCCCCGAATCCTCGAGAATATAGGAAACGCGCTCGTCGGGATACTCCGGATCGATCGGCAGAAACGCGCCGCCCGCCTTCATGATCCCCTGCCGCACCGCGTACACATCCACTGTGCGCGGCATCATCACGCCCACCATCTGCTCCGTCGTCAGCCCCATCTCCAGCAGACGGTTTGCGATCCTGTTGGCATCTGCGTTCAGCTCCGAAAAAGTGCGCCGGACCCCGTTCGCGATCACGGCAGTCCTGTCCGGGCAGAGCGCCACCTGACGTTCAAATAAAACATTTGCCGTCGTCTGTTCCACCGGGCAGTCCGTCACATTGTAACTGTCGAGCTCCCTGCGCGCCGCGCCGCTCACCATACAGATCTCCTTGATGTACTTCCTCTCCTGCATCTCATTGACGACAACGGCAAGACTGTCGATCAGTCCGGCAATCGTGCACTCCTCATATAAGTCACTGCGGTACTCCGCCTGATAGCAGACCGCGCCGTCCTCCACGGCGACATCCACCGAGAGCGGCGCTTTTGCCGTGTCAAGCCGCAGTTCCTCCATCACCGCGGGTTTTCCCGCGACCTCCATAAAGCGGAACTGGTCGCCCTGGAAGGCAAACAGGATATCCGCCCTGATCCCGTACGCCCTGCTGATCTCCGCAAAGGAATAGATGTCGGCATTCATGCTGTCCACCAGCTGTGCGCCCACTTCCCGCAGATAGTCCCCGATCCCGCGCTCCCCGTCAATGTTGCAGTACACCGGAAGCGTCTTGACAAACATGCCGACCGCAGACGCCAAGCGTGAGTCGTTCCTTCCATTGTAGATCGTCGTAAACACCGCGTCATCCTTGTAGACATAGCGCCCCGTCACAAAGCCAAACGCCGCGGTAAACAGCGCGTTCATGGTGATCCTGTTCTCTGCGCAGAACGCCTGGAGCGCCTTTAGATCCGCCGGCTCACGACGGCTGTAGACACCGACGGCAGCCTTTTCTTCCTCCCCCTGCACATTGTCCTTCGCCGGCAGGAAATCCGTGTCACAGTTCCTGAAAACAGAATCGTAATACGCCTTTGCACGCGCATACTCCTCCCCCTGCAGCGCCCTCTGCTCCACAAGAGCCGCCTCAAAGCCGGAAAACGCCTCGCGCGCCGGCTGCTCTCCCGCATAAGCGCGGTTGATATCCCTGATAAAAATGCCGCACGAAGTCCCGTCGCTGATAATATGATGAAACTCCACAAACAGGTATTTCCCGTCCGGCGTATCATACAGCTCCATGCGGAACAACCTGCCGCCCAGCAGCTCATAAGGCCGGACCAGTGTCTCCCTGTCCAGATGATCCCTGACCGCTGCCTCGAACAGCGCATCATCATTGCGCTTCTGCCAGATATCACCGTTCTCGTCCATATACAGCGTCGTCTTCATGTACGGGTGCGCCTCGACCGCCGTCTCAACCGCCTTTTTCAGCCGCTGCAGATCGACCGCGTCGTCCATGCGGAACAGGAACGGAATATTGTAGATCGTACTCCCCGGATTCGCCGCGCACTCCACAAAGATACCGCTCTGCGTCTGTGTCAGCGGGTACGCCTCCTGCTGTTCGAACACTTCCTCTGCCGTATCCTGTCCGAAAAACCGCTCCAGCTTCTCAACCGTATTGTTTTCCTTCAGCTCCTTATTGCGCACGACCGCCCCATCAAATGCCGCAGAGAGCGTCACTGTGAGCTTCACGGCGCCGATCGAAGTCAGGCCCGCCCGGTAGAGATCCGTGTTGACGCCAAACTCCCTGTGCCCAATCACATCCGCCACACAGTCAAATATTTTCTGCTGTACGTCATTTTTCGGCGCTGACAGCGCCTCCTGTCTCCGCTCCGGTCTGGGCAGCGCGCGTTTGTCCACCTTCTGATTCTGGTTCAGCGGTATCCGGTCGATCTGCATTGTCACAGCAGGAACCATGTACGGCGGCTTGCTCGCCTCGATGAACGCATTCATCGCTGCAATGTCCACCGTCTCATCCGACACGATATAGGCGGCGATATATTTTCCGCCGGCCGGCTCGTCAAACGCCGCTACCGCCGCGTCCCTGATACCCGGAAATCTGCGGATCACTTCCTCCACCTCGGTCAGCTCGATACGGAATCCCCTGATCTTGACCTGTCCGTCGCGCCGTCCGATAAACTGTATGTTCCCATCCGGCAGAAAGCGCACGATATCCCCCGTGCGGTACATCCTGCGGTAATCCTCGTGTGCGCAGAACGGATTTTCGGCATACACCTCCGCCGTCTTTTCCGGCCGGTTCAGATACCCGCGCGAAACCTGCACACCTGCAATGCACAGCTCACCCGGCACGCCTGCAGGAACACGCCTGCCGCACGCGTCGAGCACGTACACCTTCACATTGGCGATCGCCCTGCCGATCGGCACATTCTCCTCAAATGCCTCCATTTCATAGGCTGTGGCATTCACGGTGCATTCGGTGGGTCCGTAAATATTGTGGTACACCGTGCTGCCATCCGGCGCAAACGGTGTGAGCGCCTCCCCGCCCATGGCCAGATGCTTCAGTGTCCGGCTGCGCACTGAGGTCGCAAAAGCCCTGCCGATCTGCGTCGTCATAAACGCGTGCGTGACGTTCTGCGATTCCATATACCGGTTCAGCTCATCCAGATCCAGACGGAGCGCCTCTTCAATGATGCAGACCGAAGCCCCCGTCGTCAGCGCCGGATACAGATCCATCATATGCGCGTCAAAACCGTAACTTGCATACGCCGCGACACAGCTCTCCGGCTGCAGATCATAATACGACCGGTACCAATGGCAGAATGCCACAATATTTCCATGCTCGAGCATACACCCTTTCGGCATTCCGGTGGAGCCGGACGTGTACAGCAGGATAAACAGATCCTTCGGTTCCGGCTGCTTTGGCTGCTGTGATGCCTGCGGCAGACCAGGAATATCCTTTGTCAGAAGAACATCGCCATGGTAATCCGGCACAAGGGATAATAGAGATTCATCCGCGATCAAAAGCTGCGCCTTTGCATCCGCGATCATGAACGCCAGACGCTCCCCGGGGTAAGTCGGATCGAGCGGCTGATAGGCAGCGCCCGCTTTCAGGACGCCCAGTGAGGCGATCGCCATATACTCGCACCGGGGAATCAGCACGGACACCACCTGCTCCCTGCCAATACCAAGACCGGCGATATATGCGGCAAGCCGATCCGTAAGATCGTCCAGCTGCGCATAGGTGTATGTGCGTTCCGTATAGATCACTGCTGTGTGCTCCGGCGCCCGCCTGACCTGCTCCCGGAACAGGTCGACCACCGTCCGGGACTTGTCATACCGAAGCTCCTCCCCGTGAAAACGCTCGAGCAGACGCAGATCCGATTCTGACACCAGTGTCATTTCCCTGAGTGCGGCACAGGTCAGCATGCCCTCCAGCACCTGCACGAACATTCTCTGCAGTCCGCGCGCGGTCTCCACGCGGTACAGATCCGTGCGGTAATCCAGCGTGATCTCATAGCCTCCCTGTCCCTTCATCACCATGACCGAGAGATCCGCCTGCACCTCCTTTGGCGGAACCGGACACGCCGGATACTGCTTTTTGTCGATCGACAATCCGCTCAGCATCCCGCCCTGATAGACAAACAGAATATCCGAGGCGATCCCGTACGCCCGCGCAAGCTCCCCAAACGAAATGCAGTCGTGCTCCATCGTCTCATAAAAATTCCGCTGGAATTCCTGCAGATACGCGCGCACAGAGGAATCCTCATCCCACGAATGCGCCATCGGCAGCGTTCTGACGAACATGCCGACAGAATTGGCAAGCTCCGGCGCGTGCCGCCCGTTGTTCACCGTACAGAACAGGCTCCTGTTCTCGCCCGTATATTTGCCCAGCGCATAGGCAAACGCCCCCAGAAACAGCGTGTTCTCAGAGATCCCGTTCTGGCGCACGAACTGCTCGACCGCCATGACAGACAACGTCTCTCCCAGAGATACCCGCACAGAGGCACACGCGGCAGTGACAGTCTTTGGCCTGTGATCCCTGATCAGATGATCCCCTGCCTCCACGTCCGCCAGTTTCTCCTGAAAATATTCCCTCGCCGCCTGATACTGCGGTGTCGTTCTCAGGGATTCCTCCCTCGCCGCCATATCCAGCAGAGAGCACGTTTCCGGTCTGATATCCCACTTTTTACCGTTTACACGGTTCTCATAGATCAGGGATATCTCCTCCAGAAATACCTTCACCGACGTGCCGTCAAAGATCAGATGGTGCACGTCAAACAGGAAGCAGCTTCTGTCCTGCTGCCTGTACACCGCCATGCGGTAGAGCGGCTCCTCCCCGATACAGAACGGACGGACAAACGCTGATCTCGCCGCCTCCATGTCCTCTGTCTCACACAGCTCTACCGACGCAGCCGCATATTCCGGACACACGCGCATGACAGGAACGCCCTCACGCTGCACGATCGTAACGCCAAACGCCGCATGCATGGAAACAACCGTCCCCACCGCCTCACAGAACCGGTCCAGGTCCACATCCCGCGGCAGTTCGCAGTACATCGGTATGTTGTACATCGTGGTGTCCGGCTCATTCGCGCACTCCAGATAGACTCCCATCTGCGAATCCGTGAGCGGATACTCTGCACGGAGATCTGCCTGATGCCGCAAGCCTTCCTGCACCGCTGTCCCCTGCTGTGCCTGTATCAGAACCGCGATCTGCTCCGGTGTCCTGCCGCGGAGCACAAGCTGGGGCGTCAGGGCGATATCTGCCAGACACTCCGCCAGCTTCAGGACATTGATGGAATCACCGCCCAGCCGGAAAAAGTCGTCGTCAAGCCCCACCGTCCCGCACTCCAGAACCGTCTCAAAGGCATCACAGATCCGGCGCTGCAGCTCATTCTCCGGCGCCCGGTAATCCGCTTTGTATTCCGATACGCCCGGCGCCTGCAGCATAGTCCTGTCCAGTTTTCCATTTACATTTTTCGGAAGCGCGTCAAGTCTCTTGAAAAAGCGCGGGATCATGTAATCCGGCAGTGTCTTCTTCAACTGCGCACGGAGCTCCTCCGCCCCGACTTCCGCCCCTGCCACAAAATATCCGCACAGATAATTCTGCCCGTTTTCATCCTCAAAAGCTTTCACCACAGCGTTTTCCACACCCGGTACCGCCGCCATACGCAGCTCGATCTCCCCCGCTTCCACGCGCTGTCCATTGACTTTTACCATCCAGTCCCGGCGGTTGACATACACATAATTTCCATCCGGCAGTTTTCTCCCTATATCGCCAGTATGCAGCAGGATCCTTCCGTCCTCCTGGCGCTGGAACGTCCGGGCGCTCTGTTCTTCCAGATTCAGATAACACTCACCCAGCACGCCGAGAACACAGATTTCCCCCTCTTCACCGTCCGGTACCTCCATGCCCTGCTCGTCCAGCAGGAACATCTCCACCCCCTGCACAGGCTTCCCGATGGGCGTATTTTCCATCGGTCTCTCCACCCGGAAAGCAGACGCCAGAAGCCCTACCTCACTGCAGCCATAAAGATTGTATAGCACATAGCCGTCACCACTCAACATGGATACCCGCTCGCTTCCGGTCATAACCATCTTCAGCGCCTTCCCCCGGTTCCTGAAATAGCGCAGCATCTGGGGACTGATGAAACCGCAGGTGATCTCCTTTTCCGCATAATAGTCCTCCAGCAGGCGCACATCCCTGCGGACCTCTTCAGAGAGCATGTGGACACAGCCGCCGCTGCCCAGCACCGCATGATACTCCATCAGCGATGCCACAAAGGACAGCGGAGCGGACGCCGCCAGACAAGTCCGTTCATCAAAGCCAAGCGCCCCCACAATACACATAACACCGTCAAACAGGCTCGCATGGCTGTGCACGATCCCCTTCGGCACGCCTGTGGAGCCCGACGTGTAGATGATCAGCGCCCTTTTGTTATCCTCTCTCTTCCCAAAACTGTCTTTATCAGCTACCGCCTCCCCTAACGCTTCCATCCACGCAGCATCGATACAGCACACCGCTCCGCAGTCCTTCCTGATATAGTCCACCCTGTCCTGCGGGTACTCCGGGATCAGCGGCACATACGCCGCCCCGGCCATCATGACGCCAATCTCCGCCGCCACATACTCCATCCGTCTGTCCATGCAGACCAGAACAGCGCTCCCATCGATACCGTCGGCTGCACCCGGTCCGACCTGCCCGCAGAGCCCTGCCGCAACCCTCCGGCTCAGATCGCGGAGTTCGCGATACGTCGTGCACCTCGCCCCGTCCATATCCACGATCGCAGTCTTGTCCGGATACCGATCCACGATCTGCTCAAACCTGTCCAAAAAATTAGTTGGAAAATCCATTGCCATGTCCTCCTTTGCCTGACGATGAGGAACTGTTGTCAGCCCTCTTCCATTACTCGTGCGCGACCCGTGCGCCGCCTTGGCGGCATTTTTCCTCTGCACGGGTCTGCGCATAAAAAGTTGTCTAGCTAAAAGTTTAGCAGATATCTTCCAAACAAATAGGCTTTTGGTATCATTTGCACTTTTTATGGTACAATCCGCAATCGGCGGCAACGCCTATTCGGATTTTCTCACCGATCCAGATCAAGCCATGAAAGATCATACATGGATAGATATTCTCGGGTATTCCCGCACATTTCCCGAAACAGGCTGCGGGCATCGGAAAGACTGCATGTCACAAGAGGATCGTTTGCAAAAGCCGCAAAGATCTTCTGAACGTCTCTGGATATGATCCCTTCAAACGCCAGTTCCTGTTCCCCGCAGACTCTGGAAACAAGCGGATAGATCTCCAGAGGAACCGGTCCTGCCAGGACAGGAACCAGACTGCCTGCACGAAAGACTGCATTTGTCTCCACCACAGCGCCGGCAGGCAGATTCGGGATCTGTCCATGATTGGGAATATTGACGTTCGTCACTAGGTCACAGAGCCCAAGGAGCGCACGGATCTGCGAGACGCCCTCCTCCCCAGTCCCGTTGATCTGCACGGGCTCCTCACCGGACCGCAGCTTTCTGCTTCGCATCCTGCGCTCCTCCAGATCCTTTTTTCTCCATGCGACACTGGTCAGCCCAAACTGCATTTCCTGAACTCTCTCAGGACTTTCCAGATACCATTTTCCCTCACAGAATTCCGCCAGATGACGGTCGCCCGCGGCAGCGATAAAACCATATCGGAGAAAAAGATCCATTTTAACCTTCTCTGTGCTGATAAAACTGTTGTTCATCCAGTTGGAGTCAACGTTTCCCTCAGCGGAATCATAGCCATTCTGATACTTACGGCAAAAATCCCGATAATAAGGAAACAGATCCTGGTTCTGCCAGCAGGCGCTGGTAAGCCATGTAAAGTGATTGACGCCCACAGGATTGACTTTGATATCACGGCGGTCTACCCCTTTTACGCCAAAGACCTCCTCCACCATGCGCACCAGAAATTTCTGGGTGCCAAAGACCTCATGGCAGCATCCGAAAGCCCTGATCTTCGGAAAAACATGATAGAGCGTCTTCACGCATAAGGTCATGGGATTCGTATAGTTGATGACCCATGCATCCGGACAGCAGTTTTTTATTCCTTCAGCGATCTTTTCAAACATCGGGACCGTCCGCATGGCACGAATGATACCGCCAGGTCCTGCCGTATCCCCTACCGACTGATAGATCCCGTATTGCTCCGGCGCATGTACATCGGACTCCATCTCATCAAAAGTCCCGGGAAGGATAGAGATGACCACAAAATCAGCTCCCTCCAGTGCCTCCTCGAGGGACGCTGACGCGTCATAATGCCAGTGGGATCTGGCTCCCTCCACACCATCAAACATATTCCCGATGACCACGTTATCCTTTGCGGCCTGAAGATCGATATCGTAGAGAATGACCTGACCACTGATATCCTCGCAGGCAGCCAGATCACTCATAAGCCCCCACGCCCAGCCTCTGGACCCTCCGCCGATATAGGCGATCCTGATTCCCTCTACTCTGTTTTGTGTATACTGCATAGTTCTGTCCTCCGTTGAAATAAAATATTTTTTGTTCCGATCACATCCATTATATAGCAAATTTTTACAGGAATCCTCAATTTATTTGACTATTTACAGGTAAAACAGGAAAAATTTGATCTTTTTCTCTTTCCGTGTTATCATGATGTGCAAAAGAGAAAAGAGGAGATCTGCTATGGAAGCTGTCAAAGTCTCGGATTCGTTGATCTCGAGGGATAAGATCGTAAACCGGAGAAAAAGCTGCGGAGTGCACTATCACGATGCGCATGAGCTGTATTATATGCAGGACGGCAGAACAACCTACTTCATTGACAACGAAATCCTCAGTGTGGAGAAAGGCGATTTTGTTTTTATCCCCAAAGGAATACTCCATCGGACAGACAGCGGGGAATGCAGGAAAAATACCAGAATCCTGCTGAATTTTTCAGATAAAGTCTTTGAGGGGAGATCCCAGGAGTTATACCAGGCGCTTTGCAGACAGACTGTCTATACCATACCGGAAACTAACATACCGGAATTGGAAGAACTTTTCAGAAAGATAGAGAGGGAATACAAAGAGTCCAAAGCATATGGAGAGATCCTGATGCACAGTTATATCACGGAACTGCTCTCTCTTCTCTGCCGCTATCAACGACCCGGAAAACGTACGATCCAGGAATCGGACCGTATCATATATGAGATCACGGCCTATATCGAGCAGAATTATAGGCAGGATATCTCACTGCATGGAATCAGCCAGAGATTTGCCATCAGTGAAAGCTATCTTTCCAGAAAGTTTAAGGCCGTTACAGGAATCGGAATCAACCGGTACATCACTTATGTGCGAATGTCAAATGCAGAAAAGCTCCTGAAAAAGGGCGGCATATCCGTGGCGGAAGCTGCAAGATCCTGCGGCTATAATGACACCAATTATTTTTCCTCAGTCTTTCAGCAGATCCACGGACTGACCCCTTTCCGCCTGATACGGACCCTTAAAGAAATAACCTGAGCAGTCCAGTGCCCAGTATGATCACATTATCGTCTTCTCCTGTAGCCCGCGACGCTGATCATCATAGAAACCATGAAAAGAAGCGAGACGGCCGCCCCCATTACTGCGGCATACATACCTATGGAATCTGTCATGGCTGAAAACCCGGCACCATCTTCAAAATACCGGACAAAATAGAACATCGGAATCACCGCGATCATCCCCATCGTCTGCGCGGAGCGAAAACCAAACCAATACGTCAGCGGCAGACAGATCCCCGTCCATAACAGCGGGATCATAACAGAAACCGCCGCCGAAACGCCCCAGACCCTGCTGTCAAAATGGCGGAAAACAACGCTGGAAATAAGATTCAGTGTCACACTCCCCGCAAGACTGACTGCCAGTGTACAGACAACGGCAAGATACCTGCTTGCCACCACATACACTGCCCTCACAGGCAGTGCCATCTGATATTGATTCCATCCCGCTTTTTCATCACTGGCAAAGCTCATCACATTCTGCATCCCGATCGTCATTGCGAGCATGACTGAGGCAACCAGCCCTGCATAAACACCCGTATTGCACATGAGCAGTATGATCGCGCCAACCGCGATCAGGATCATTTTTCTGTCAATACACTTAAAGAAAATAGCAATATCCTTATAGATCAATCCTTTCATGCTGCACCTCCTCTGACATAAAAAAGCATGATATCCTCCAGCGATGCCTTGTCAACGACAACATTTTTGTATTTGCGCTTTATCATTTCCCTGTCCCGCACAAGACACTCCACACTCAGATTCGTGGTCCTGTGAATGATGTAATCCTCCGGAACAATATCAGCGAATCTCTCCTTCCCGCATCTTACCACGCCCCAGTTGTAAATCAGATCGTCCTTCTGTTCCTCAAACACGATCCTGCCCTGATGGATCAGAATCACATAATCCGCAATCTTCTGTATATCCGACGTGATATGGGAAGAAAAGAAGATCGAACACTCCTCATCCTGTATAAACTCCAAAAACAGATCCAGCATCTCGTCGCGCACAACCGGATCGAGTCCCGTCGTCGCCTCATCCAGGAGCAGCAGCTTCGGTTTGTGTGCCATAGCGCAGATAATAGATAACTTCATCTTCATTCCCTTTGAAAAAGAACCGATCGGTTTCTTTCCAGGAATGTTAAACCGGTTCAGATACTGCCTGTACAGACTGCTGTCCCAACACTGATATACGCCCGATAATATCCTTTCGATGTCCTCCGTGTTGAATACATCATGAAAGCTGCATTCGTCAAAAACAACCCCGATATTTTCCCTGACAGAAGAAATCGTATTTTCCCTGCCGAAAATCTGTATCTGCCCGCTGTCCTTTTTCAGTTCATCGAGTATCAGATTCATGGTCGTACTCTTCCCCGCCCCATTTTCACCGATAAAGCCGACGATCCTGCCCTTCGGAACCTGAAACGATACATGGTCCAACGAAAAGCTGTCAAACTTTTTGCATAGATCCCGCACCAAAATATTGTTTTGCTCCATCCGTGTACCTCCTCACTCTTCATAAAACAATTTCAGGATATCTGTCATTTGCTCATAACTGATCCCATGCGCCCTGCCTATCTCTGCAGCCTTCTGCAGCAACTCCTCCGCCACACGCAACTGCTCCTCCCGGATAAATTCCTTATTTTGAGCCGCAACAAAACTGCCCTTCCCGGATACCGTTTCTATAAATCCATCGCGGGTCAGATCTTCATAAGCCCTTTGAACCGTAATCACACTGATATGCAGATCCTTCGCCAATACCCTCATAGACGGCAGTGCCTCGCCGGCAGACAAAGTCCCGTTCATGATCAGATTCTTGACCTGCATGCAGATCTGTTCATAAATTGGCTTATCGCTGCTGTTGCTAATGATTATCTCCAATAAATCACCTCCGCGCGTATCTTCCGTTATATGCGTACATATTCGATAAGTACAGTATATGCGCATTTGATCCATTTGTCAATATGGTATCGTTCATTTTTTCTTTTTACATATTTCCAAACAGAGGGGCAAAATAACTGCCCCTCCATCAATAAACGGTCCTCCTCAGATCCCTTCCTCACGAAGAACTTTCAGCAATCGTTCCACCGGCATACTTCCCATGTCGCCGTTGTCCCTCCCGCGGACAGAGACACTGTTCGTCTGGACTTCCTTCTCACCGATCACAAGCATGTAGGGTATTCTTTCCAGTTGTGCCGTTCTTATTTTGTAACCTATTTTTTCAGACCTTTCATCTATTTCACAGCGCAGGCCTTCTCGTTTGAAAATCTTTTCGATCTCTTTCGCATAATCAGCGTATTTGTCCGAGATCGTCAGGATCCTGACCTGTACCGGCGAAAGCCACAAGGGAAATTTTCCAGCAAAATGTTCGATCAGAATCCCTATAAACCGCTCGATCGAGCCAAACACGACCCTGTGTATCATGATCGGGCGGTGCCTGTTCCCGTCTTCCCCGATATACTCTGCCTCAAAACGCTGCGGTAACTGAAAATCCAGTTGGATCGTCCCGCACTGCCATGTCCTTCCGATGGAATCCTCCAGGTGAAAATCGATCTTTGGGCCATAAAACGCCCCGTCCCCCTCGTTCACGATATATGGCAGTTTCAGATCGTCCAACGCGTTTTTCAGCCCGTCTGTCGCCATTTCCCAGTCCTCATCACTCCCGATGGAGCCTTCAGGTCTCGTGGACAGCTCTACATGATACCGGAACCCAAAATCAGAATATACCTCGTCGATCAGGCGGGCAACGCCCTTGATCTCGTCCTGGATCTGATCCGGCGTCATAAAGATGTGGGCGTCGTCCTGTGTACAGCAGCGGACACGCATCAGGCCATGCAGCGTACCGGACTTTTCATTTCTGTGTATCAGTCCCAGCTCACTGATGCGCATCGGGAATTCACGGTAGGAACGGGGTTCCATTTTGTATACGAGCATTCCGCCCGGACAGCTCATGGGTTTTATCGCAAAATCTGCCCCGTCAATCGAAGTCGTATACATCTTATCCCTGTAATGCTCCCAGTGCCCGGATGTCTCCCAAAGCTGCCGGTTCAGCATGACCGGCGTGGAGATCTCCACATACCCTTCTCTTGTGTGCAGCTTTCTCCAGTAATCGATCAGCAGATTTTTTAAGATCTGTCCCTTTGGAAGAAAAAACGGAAAACCCGGTCCCTCCTCAAACAGCGCAAATAAGCCTAATTCCCTTCCTAATTTTCTATGATCCCTCTTTTTTGCCTCCTCCAACCGGTTCAGATATTCCGCCAGCATACCCTCGTCTGGAAAAGATGTGCCGTAGATCCTGGTAAGCATTTTATTCTTTTCATCGCCGCGCCAGTATGCGCCCGCAACGGACAGCAGTTTAAACGCCTTGATCGCACTGGTATATGCCGCATGGGGTCCTGCACACATTTCCAGGTATTCTCCCTGCTGGTAAAAGCTGATCGTCTCGTCCTCCGGCAGATCCTTTAAGATTTCAAGCTTGTATGTCTCATCTCTTTCTTCCATGAGCTGCACCGCTTTTCTGCGGTCTGCTGTAAAGTGCCTGAGCTGCAGGTTTTCTTTCACGATCTTCTTCATCTCCGCTTCTATCTCGGCAAAGTTTTCTTCTGAAAAGCGGAAATCAAAGTCAAAATCATAATAGAAACCCTCTGTGATCGACGGACCGATCGCACATTTTGTTGTTGGATACAGTCTCTTTACTGCCTGTGCCAGAATATGCGCCGTTGTGTGTCTGAATGCATTTTTTCCCAGTTCTTCCTCAAAGCCTGCCTCCTGAATGGAACCGTCGTTCATCTTGATCTTCATTTTATCATGTCCTTTCCTGAATAAAATTTGAACCAACATAAGAAAAGCACTCTCAAAAATACCTGTATGGTATCTTTAAGGGTGCTCATTGCACGGTTCCACCTCAATTTTTCACTTCAGATTCTATCAAATCCTAACCTTTAACGCAGGTGTACGGTAATACTTACATCTACTTTCAGTATTACAGCTTGGGAATGGTTTTCACATACGATCCACATAAACATCTTCCACCAAATGATGCTCTCTCTGTCTGCGACCAATATGCTACTTGTTTCCGTCATCGCTTTTTCTTATGCTGATCTGTCTAATATGATAACATTCACGCCGGGAATTGTCAACAATAGTACCGATTATTTTCGACCTGATTTGGCTTCTACCAGCTCCTTATGGTAAAAATAGTTGATATATTTTACTGCATGTAAGGCACAATACTTCTCTATTTCGACAGAAAGATCCTTCCAGAAGCGCATGTCCCCATTTATATAAATATCATCATACAGTCCTGCTAACTGCGGGCGGGTGTTGTTGATGTAGCTGAGGATATCTTTTTTATATTGTCCGCGCAGGTTCAGATTTTCAAACCAGTATTCATCCACATATCCACACGTTTTTTCTATTATTTTCTTAAAATCCGTTATTCCCGGAAAGATGGGCGACATAAACAGCACCGTGTATATGCCGTTCCTATGCAATGTTTCCAATGCTTCGAGCCGTTTTCCGATACTGCTGGCATGATCCATATCATCTTTAAACTGTTCGTCCAATGTATTGATCGATATTGAAACTTTCAGATCTTTGCACTGTCTCAGCAGATCGATGTCCCGTAAGATCAGATGAGATTTCGTTGAGATACTCAGCTCACAATCGATGGAAATCAACTGTTCCAGTATCTTCCGCGTATTCTTGTACTTTTCCTCATACGGATTATAGCAGTCTGTCACAGATGACAAAAAGACGGACTTCCCTTGCAGCTTCTTTCTGCTGATCGGTCTGTCACACCGCTTAATGTCGATAAAACGCCCCCATTCTTCACTGTGGTTCGTAAACCGCTTCATAAAACAGGCATAACAGTACCTGCAGCTATGCGGACAGCCTACATATGGATTAATCACATAATCGCTTGCCGGAAGGTTTGATCTTGTAACCAGATCTTTTACCACAATCTCATTTTCAATGATGTTCATCCTGTACTCCCTTCGCGAATCACCCATTCGGTCGCTCTGCCTGCGTCGCAAAATGCACCGGTCAATAAAAACGATCCCTATTTCGCCGGCACATCCGGCACAAACTGATCCGGATAACGATTGCTTCCTTCATAGCCGCACACGCCCATCCGCGGGGAATTGCACACATTCAACTGCATGTCCTCGCCGCATTCGTGCGTCTTGCTGCAGTCCTCACACAGAAAACCTTCCCCGCTTTCATAATAACATTCCTGACAGATCATTGTTGCAGGCTTTTTACCACATTCGCTGCAGATATATTCGTGTGGATTGTTCCTTGACAGAAGGATCAAATCTTCCTTCCTGATCGCCTTCTTAGTATGGTCGCGCACAGTTATCTCCAGCTCGGTCGTATCGCCGAAATCATATTCATAGCGAAATGTCATGCCCTTGCGCAGTACCTTTCCCAGCTTGTGGTTCATGCTCTCCGAGGGTTCTCCCCAGAAATCATCGTCGTCCGGAGCCACATCATATGTGACGCCGTCAATGTAAAATGCACTCAGATGCCCACAGCATTCCAGCCAGATATCCCGCAGAAATGTATCAAGATCCCGCAATGTTGCACTCTCCTTGATCTCGATAAACAGCCAGTGCTCCTTGTGATAGCGCGGGTAAATAACCAGTTCAAAATATCCGCACTTTCTCCCCGTCTCCGCCATAAGCTGGCGCTGACGCTCCTTGCAGGCATCCAGATGCCTGCCCATATAGCTGTACGCGTATTCCTTTGCACAAAATTTACATTTTCCTTTGATTTTCTCAGCCATATTGATCTTCCTTTCCCACCAAGAATCAGTCCACAACTCGATTATCAAAATATTATACTACTTTTTTGGGACAATATCAATCAGAACTGTTCTGCATTTTAACGCTTTCATCTCCCGCCGTTTTATGATATACTCAGCAGAAAGAAACACCCTATATCATTTTATGGAGGTAACGATCATGCATAATGCGCTAACGATGAACACCAAAGATTTTCAGTGGATCAGGGAGCCTGCCGTCTACAGCATAACAGAAAAACGGATTGAGATCACCACGGAACCGCACACGGATCTGTGGCAGCGGACTTACTACCACTTCCGCAATGACAATGCACCGGTGCTTCAGATGGAGACGGACGAACCGTTTTTTTCGTTTACTGTCAGGTCAGATTTCAGCACAAGCCAGCACCGTTTTGACCAGTGCGGCATCGTCCTGTATCTCGACTCCGAGAACTGGCTGAAGGGATCTGTCGAGTATGAGAATGAAGACTTCCAGCACCTCGGCTCAGTTGTGACGAATCACGGCTATTCTGACTGGGCAACTACCGCCATCTCCGCCGATATCCGTACAATGTGGTATCGTCTCAGCCGCAGACAGGACGATTACTGCATCGAGTGCTCACAGGACGGCGTGCACTTTTCCCAGATGCGCATCTGCCATATGTGGGAAGGCGCAGGAACGATCCGCTTCGGAATCTATGCATGCAGCCCGGAAGATTCCAGCTTTACCGCCGTCTTCACTAACATGATGATCACAGAGTGCCTGTGGAAAGCGCACAATGGGCAGCAGCCAGATGATGAATAATGCTGAATATCCAAAGGAGTATGAGACATCAGCGTCTCAGATCTGACGGCTATCAGGTGATCAGTAATCCACAGACTACCGGGGACGGTTATTGTGAGAGCTGCTCCACAATGCTGCCCTGATTCCATACCCGGTCCGTCATCGCAGAGATGCACACTGCCAGCAGCAGACAGATGGCAGAGACCAGCACCGCCGGAACGATCGTGAATGAATACTTCATATACCACATACCTTCTGCCACCGACTGCACCAGTGTGAGCGACAGCACGGCGCTGAGCACGATTCCGACGATACCTGCAAGAACCGCGTAACAGATTCCCTCATAGACGACCAGCCTGCGAAGCTGCCGCCGCGTCATGCCGATGCTGCGCATGGACGCAAACTCCTTCTGTCTCGCGATCACGCCAGTCAGGATCATATTGACCAGATTCAGAATGCCGATGCCGCCCAGGATCAGTGAGCTCACCAGACCAACCATTTCATACATATTCTGGAAAACTTTAAAATCCTCCTCCACGGTCAGTCTCGTCTGGACTGACAATCCGTTGTACAGTGCGATCTCTCCGGCCTGCTCGTTGATCTGGTCAAACGTTCCCTCCGCCGCGTTGAACAGACAGTGGATCGGCTGCTGCATCCCCGGAAACTTCTCCCGAAAGACCGGCTCCGCAAAGCCGATCGCCTCATAACTCCCGGCGCTGTAGCACTGCAGGGCGGCGTTTGGCATTCCCACAACCGCCAGAACCGTATACTCCTGCACGTTCCCGTCAATCTCAGCAGCGATCACGTCGCCCGCGTGATACTGCTGCGCTTCATAGATATATTCTCCGCGGTCATCAAGAAATCCCACCATCACGATATCATTTCCGCCGCACATTTTTTCATAGTCCACACTGCCTTCGATCACCCGCCCAAGCGACAGTGCGCAGGCGTCAAATCCATAGATCATGCTGCCCTGCACTTCTTTTTCATTGGCGTGCTTTATTTTCGCCAGATCCTCCCGCGCGGCAGTGATCTGCTCACCCGGCAGCATGTTGCAGTAAACCAGCCCAAGATCCTCCACACCTTCCATATTTCTGAGTATATCCACGACCTGCTCTGGCACGACCTTCGTGTAATGATCGATCATATATTTATAAAAATCCGCACTCCGCACGTCAAAGTCCGTGATGCTGTCCCTTCGGATATACGTCTCTTCATCCATGCTTCCGGCGTAATTGAGGACGCTGTTGAGCAGCACCGCGCTGAACGAGATCGACAGCACCACCAGCACCGTCTTTCCCCTGTTCCTGCCCAGATTCCCAAGCGCCATCGACATGATCCGATGGCTGGAGTCCATGCCGCGTTTGTGCGTCTTTGCAGTATCCGATACACCATGGTATTTCAACGCCTCAACCGGAGAGATCCTTCCCGCGATCCTGCCCGGTCTGCCGCAGCTGATGCGCACCGTGATCCACGTAAACGATCCCGATATGAACCAGACCCAGACAGGCGGAACGACGAATGCTGCCTCGCCTATGATCGTATTTGCCATCACGAGCGGGAGCAGCAGGTTGCCCAGCAACCAGCCGGACAGCAGCCCTGCCGGAATCCCCACCGCCGACAACACATTTCCCTGCCGGATCACCATATAGCGGATCTGCCGCGGTGAAGCCCCGATGGTCTTGAGCTGGCCATAGAGACGGATATCCTTTTCGATCGAAATTTTAAATATGTTATAGATGATCAGATATCCCGCAAACAGGATCAGCGCTGCGCCAACCCCTTCCGCAATGTACGCCGCCGCTGTATTTCCTGTGATCCCGCTCATGTACGCCGGACTCACATGATGTATGAGAAAGCCTTCCTCCCCGCGCTCCGCCAGGGGATCATACCCCAGTTTTTCAACCATTTGGTCAAGCTGCATCGATATGTTCCTGTCGCTTGCAAAGCTGCCGCGGACATCATAGCACGTCTCACGGAGCGGCTCGTATTCTCCCGTATAGTTTGCCAGTACCTCCTCCACAAAAGGCTTCGATACCAGCAGGGAGGCAGACTGCTCGTACTTCCTGCCCGCCCAGATACCGCAGACTGTCATCTTCTTCTCCATGAACACATCGCCTGCCGTGTATTCCAGCACGAAGGTGCTTCCGAGGGTGTCCTCCGGCAGTCCCAGCAATCTTAAGACCTCCGTGTCACAGGCGATCTCATCTGCCTTTTCAGGATAATGCCCTGCCTGCAGCTGCATAAAACTATTCTCCATTATGACTGTATCCACCCAGCCAACGACCGCATTGATATTGCCCAGCGCAGGATTTACAGCCATGGACACGTACTGCTCGATCCCCGCAGCCGTAAAATCCGGATCTGAAACCAGCTCCTCCGCCTCCTCCTTCGTCAGGTTTTTGACCGATACCATAAACTGACTGCCCGCCTCCTGGAACATCCGGCTTTTCATTGAGATCTGTGTTCCCTCGAGTACAGTCGTCAGCGCCATGAACAGGACTGCTGTCAGCGTTACTGCCAATATCGCGATCGCATTTCTGCCCCTGTTGGCCTTTAAACAGCTGTCAGACAATGCACGGATAAATTTCCGGTTATTGTTCTCCAATAATTTCATCTCGCTTCATCCCCCTGCTTCCTGATCTTTCCATCCTCGATATGGATCATCCGGTCTGCGATCTGCGCGATCTCGGGATTGTGTGTGATCATGAGGAGTGTCTGCCCAAATTCCGTGCTGGTCATCCGCAGCAGCTGCATCACTTCCAGCGAAGTCTTCGAGTCCAGATTTCCAGTCGGTTCGTCGGCAAGCATGATCGCCGGTTTGCCCGCCAGCGCACGTGCGATCGCCACGCGCTGCTGCTGCCCGCCTGAGAGATTGTTTGGCAGATTGTCAAGTTTTCCCTCCAGATGCAGTGTCTGAATGATCCTGTTCACATACGCTTTATCCACTTTGTTGCCGTCAAGCTCGATCGGCAGCACGATATTCTGATAGACATTTAAGATCGGAACCAGGTTGTAATTCTGAAACACAAACCCGATATTCCGCCTGCGAAATACCGTCAGTTGCTCATCGTTCATCTGCCCGATCTCCCTGCCGCGGATCTTCACACTGCCCGAGGTCGGTATATCCAGCCCGCCGAGCATGTTGAGCAGCGTCGACTTCCCGCTGCCGCTCGTTCCGATGATCGACACAAACTCCCCCTGCTCCACCGCCACGCTGACACCGTCCAGCGCCCTTGTGATATTGGGCTCCCTGCCGTAATATTTTTTCAGATCCTTTGTCTCCAAAATGTAGTTCATGGTTTCCCCTCCTGATCAAAAATTCTAAAAAATTCTAAAATAAGAATAGAAAAAGATTATCACAAACTGTTCTCAAAAAAGTAACAGTTTTGAGATAATCTTATATTCACAGGAATCATAAGGAACTGTTAAGATCTCGCTGCCGGAAGGCTCACAAAGACCTCCGTGCCCTCCCCCTCTTTGGAGTGCACTTCGATAAATCCTCTCTGGTTCATCACGATCTCGCGCGCCAGATACAGACCGATGCCGACGCCCTCGACACCGGCAGACTCCGGCTCCCTGTAGAACCGCTTAAAGATCAGCGGGATCCTCGCCTCCGCAATGCCCTTTCCATTGTCTTTGATACCGATCCGCACGAAAAAATCCGTCTTTCTGGCTGAAATAATGATCTTTCCGCCGCTCTGCGTATATTTCACGCTGTTGTCCAGAATGTTGAACACTGCCTCGGCTGTCCACCGGGCATCAAAATACGCGGTCATTTCCTCGCTGCCGGATCCCGTGTCTTCGATGCTTCCGTCAATGACGATATCGATCATTTTCTTTTCAGCTTTCAGCGCCACGTCACAGACCGCCTGTGCGATCAACTCAGATATCGAATTTCTTTTGGGCTGCACCTGCACGATCCCTGTCTCGAGCCGGGACATGCGGATCATGCTCTTCATAAAAAATTCCAGCTTGTCCACCTGATGCTCCACCGCCGCCAGAAACGCTGCCCTCCTGTCCTCACTGAGTCCCTGGCGGCTCAGCAGATCATGGTACATCCGTATGCCTGCGATCGGCGCTTTGACCTGATGCGAGATATCGGAAATGATCGCCTCCAATTGTTTTCGCTGTCGGAGGTTCTCCTCTGACCTCTGTTCCAGCACCTCATTGAGCTGACACAGCTTCGCCTGCAGCTTTCCGTTCAATGTCTCCCTGTCTTCCCGCAGATCGACCCATGCCTCCCCCGCGAGTACGGCGTCAAGACTGTACACCAACTGCGTTGTATACTGCACAAGCCCTTTTCTGACATACAGCAAAATAGCTACAGACGCCGCAAACAAAAGCGCGGCGCTTCCAAGCACGATCCAGTTCATCTTATCCCGTTTCCTCCATCTTTTAATCCTTTTTCCCTGCTCTGCCACTGATATCCCACGCCGTACAGCGTCCTGATATACTCGTGATCCTGCGTTTCGAGCTTCTTCCGCAAACGGTTGATGTTCACCGCCACCGCGTGCTCATCCACGAAATTTCCGCTGACGTCCCATATCTTTTCCAGCAGCAGGCGCTTCGTCATGACCTTGTCCGCGTTTGCTATCAACAGCCGCAGGATCCTGAATTCAGTCGGTGTCATTGTAAGCGGCTCATCCTCCCGCGCCGCGGTCATCTGGTCAAAATCGATGCGCAGACATCCGTCGTCGTACAGGCGGCGCTCCTCCCGCGTACCCGTCCTGCGGAGCGCCGCCTGTATCCGTCTGTGGAGTACCGGCATTCTGAACGGCTTTGTGATATAGTCATCCGCCCCGCAGTCAAAGCCCTGCAGTTCCTCCTGCTCCATATCCCTCGCCGTCAGAAAAATGACGGGAATGTCATATTCGGATCTGACTTTCCTGCAAAAATCAAAGCCGTCCCCATCCGGCAGATTTCCGTCCAGCAGGATCAGATCCGGTGCACCCTCGTCCAGAATCCGCTGCCCCTCCGCGAGCGTGAATGCGGACAGCACCTCGTACCGCTCCATCTCCAGATCGCACGCCAGCCCCGCATTCAAATCCCTGTCATCCTCGATCAACAATATCGTTTTCAATGTTCTCATTCCCCTCACACATCTGATCTACTCATCACAGCCAAAAAAGACCTTTTGACCCTCATCATGCAGGCACTGTCAGAGATAAATTCCTGCCATCTTCCATATAAAGTATACACACATTTTGAAAGACATGCAACTGTCTAAGGCAGCATAAACGCATGAAATCACGGCCCGTCCGGCTCAACCGCCAGCCCTGCTGGTGGTCTGGATTGCCCCCTCCAGGGGCATATTGCGGTTCCGCCTAAAGGCGGCCTGACAAGTTCAACCACCACTGCCATGAGCGGGAGGAAGAATATTATACCTATGATACCAAAAAGTTTTCCTCCGATCATGGCCGCTATCAATGTATAAATACATCAATAATCTGAAAAAGGAATTTACCTAACCCCTTTGTAAGTAAGGAATCGTCTTGAAATAACTTGTGCATCTGACTTGTCATCTACACAAGTTGTTTTGCGACGATTCCTAAATCTAATATTGATACAACTCCACATAAAGACACGACGGCATTTCTCCCAGACTGAGCATGATCTGTTCATCCCCGTTTAAAGTCCTTGTCGGAATCCACTCTCCCCTCTCAATCCTGCCCTCCTGCAGCTTTAATATCGCAACCTTTCCAGTATCATTATCTTCTGCCAGAAAGGTCAGTCTGCTCATCATTCCCGCGATCAAAAACTGATTTTCACCCAGCGCAATAACTGCACCTGCCGCCACCGGTTTTGCCGGAGCTGTCGGCATATAGTCAATGATAACCTGATACTTCTGAAAGCGCAAATAAGTGCCCGTATCTGTCTCCGACTTTTTTATATAACATTGCATGGCATCTGTTCCACGGTATTTCAGATACAGCGGCTCCAGGTTCCACAGCAGGCGGTATGTCTTTCCCAGATATTTGCTGCCGCCATCTGTCGCAAACACTGCCGGATTGATATTCAGTGCTGCCATCACCTCCGGCGAAGGCTTCTCCACTTCCTCAGGCAGAAGCCCCAGATCCTCAATGCCAAAAGGCGAATAACAGATCGCATGACACTTCAAAAAGGCATACAGGCAGTAGGACGACGTCACAGCATCCTTTCTCACTTCCGGGATAAACAGGGGATTTCCCTCATATCCGTACTCCTCCGTCACTTCGGCTGTATACGGCACATAGATATCGGGCGCCAGCGTAAACAGGGATGGCGCGGTTCTCTTCCAGATCCGGTGCACATCCTTAACTGGGCCGCCGGAGGGATACGAACCGGCGTACCACGGGTGCTGCTTTAACCAGGCATTGGTATAGCATGGGAGCGGATACACAGCACGCCCTCCGGATGCGATCCGTTCCAGTGCGCTGGCAAAATAGTACGCCATAAAATATTCACTGGCATCCGCCCCGAATGCTTCTGCCCATGTTCCGCTAGCCTGATACTCCGCCGCGAGCTGCTCCGGTATCTGCCGCGCAAATCTTTCCTCCGCCACGGCACAGTGATCCCGCCCGGTTCCAAGCAGCCCCACCTCATTCTCCACCTGTACGGCAATGACCGTGGAATGATTCTCATCCTGCGTTTTAATATGTTCCATCAGTTTCGCAAACGCGGCGGCGTCCCTTTCCACGGCCGCCTCACAAAACGGCGAGATTGTGTTCAATTTCTCATGGCTTCCCTTTTCAGCCCTGAAATATTTCCGGCTGTCTTTTTTCATCCACCCCGGCACATACATGGATTCCGCATTTTTCCACAGCCCGAACCACAGCAGGACAAGGTGCATGTCCCGCTGTTTTGCCTGTTTGAGCAGACCTTCAACAATCTCATATTGAAATACACCCTCCTCCGGTTCGAGCTGCTCCCAATACACCGGAACTACAAGCGTGTTCAGTTGCAGCCCGTCTATTTTATCCCAGACATGCCTTTCCATATATTCCAGACTGCATGCCGAAGAATTGTGTACCTCCCCGGCATAAGCAAAGAATGGCGCACCATTCACATACAGCGTAGGGATCCCGTTTAAATCTTTTATTGCAGGTATTTTGTTATCCATCACTTTATCTCCTATACCAAATCTACTCTTTCACATATGCTTTAGCATAAAAAGCCCTTTTTCTGCCTTCGATCCAACTGTCATTTATCACACTGTATTCACCTGTCAGTCGGATGTCCGCAGAGGAGCTTCCTACCTCCACTCCGATAACACCTTTCTCCACCTTCCAGCGCATATCCCTGTCAAGAAACGCCATCTGGTTTGCCATAACCTCAAACACAACTGTCTCTTTCTGCCCCGGTTTCAGCGATACACGCTTAAATCCAGCCAGTTCCTTCACCGGTCTTGTCATGTCCGCATATCTGTCAGAGAGATAGAGCTGCACCACCTCATCGCCTTCATACGCCCCAGTGTTGAA
Organism: Lachnospiraceae bacterium; assembly: GCA_021770755.1. Classification (GTDB taxonomy): domain Bacteria; phylum Bacillota; class Clostridia; order Lachnospirales; family Lachnospiraceae; genus COE1. The sequence goes on along the minus strand of JAETQI010000013.1, from coordinate 31,635 downwards.
CACTGACACTTCAATTATAATACTTCCCTGCGCGTCGACTTCCTTTTCGGAAATCCGCAGATCAGAATAAGCAAATGTCGTGTAGGAAAGACCGTGCCCAAAATAATACCGCGGTGTGTGCGGCAAATCCACATAGTTTACAAAACCGATACTCTCGCCCTGATGCCATGCAGAACCATAAGGATGGTTGTAATAAACCGGTATCTGTCCTGCATGATGAGCCACTGATACTGGCAGTTTTCCACCTGGACTATACTCGCCAAGAAGCGCACCGACAACTGCCTCCGCTCCGGTCTCCGCCGGACTCCACGCTTCCAGTATGGCATCCAGACAGCAATCTGCAGCATCACTTGAGATTGGCCTCCCGTCAAAGTGAACGCCGATCAATGTTTTTCCAAGTTTAGCTGCTTTTCTGATAAATGCCTCCTGGCATGGCGGCAGATTGATATTGCTCGCGTCCACGCCTTCCCCCATGGACGCCATGGAACAGGTTCCATGTTTTCCGCCGAGTGTCATGATGACAAGATCCGCCTCTTTCGCTGCCTGCAGTGCCTCTGCAAAATGAGATTCATCCGCCCCCGCGACAGGATAGCCGTATGCATAGAGAATCTCCTTCTCCGGCATTCTGTCCCTCATCTCTTCCAGCAAACTCCTGCAGTATGGTTTCTGACGGCGCAGTATGGCATCAAACTCCTCCGTCTCATCCGACTGGATATTGGTTCCCGGAATTGTCCTGATCTGAGCAGTGTCTGCCTGCACCACACCGCTCACCCCGGCAATGGAATTGGCGACCGCGTATGTGGACTCCATCATACACATATGGGTATAGCCGCCAAAAAATTTCCTGGCACAATCCGCATGAGGACCAATCAAGGCAATTTTTTTAGATATTCCCTTTAACGGCAATACTCCATTATTTTTCAATAAAACCAGTGACTCTTTCGCTGACTGCAGAGAAATTTTCCGATCCGACTCATGGCAGACAGTATCCCGCAGTATATCCCCCTCCAATGCGCAGGGCTGCTCAAAGAGTCCCATTCGGAACTTTGCGGCAAGAATGCGCAGCACAGCCGCATCCAGCAGGGCTATATCAGCCTCGCCGCGCACAAACCGTTTTTTCAGTTCCTCATTATATCCCGTCACGCTGGGCATTTCAATATCCATTCCCGCCTGCATACAGCGCAGCCCTGCATCTGCTGCCGTCTCCCCGATATGCTGCACATGGTGGACATTGCCAACAGCACCGTAATCACTAATGCATACACCCTCAAATCCCAACTCATCGCGCAGAAGTCCGCACAGCAACTCATGCGATGCTGACATCGGCTCTCCGTCAATGGAATTGTAGCTGGGCATGATTCCTTTCAGACCAGACTCCGCGATAGCAGCCTGAAAGGGTTTTGCATAAATCTCACGCAAAAGGCGCGGTGGCGTGTCGCTGTGCGTTCCATGGATTCCGCCCTGTGAATTGTGGAACGCCAGAAAATGTTTCGCCACACTTTCGGTCTTTCTCCCTGCTGTCTCCCCTTTCTGGATACCTCTGGTGTAAGCCGCTCCCATAGCTGATGCCAGCGCAGGGTCCTCCCCGTAAGTTTCCCCCTGACGCCCCATGCGGGAATCTCTTGAAATATCCAACACGGGCGCTAATATATGTGTGATACCGCACGCCGCTTCCTGTCTGCTCACAATCTCCGCAATCCGTTCTTCCAGATCCGGATTAAAACTCGAACCCCTGCCGATCCCTGCCGGAAAACTGGTGGTATCCTGAATAAAGGCTCCACATAACCCCTCCATATGAAAGATTGCCGGAATATGGTGCGGACTGTTCTCCATCACGATATTCTGCACATTCCTCTGCCATCTGGCCGCCTCTTCCAGACTCGTGATCCGGCGCATTTCCAGCGTGCTCACTTCGCCGATCCCAAAAGGCGTGTCCGCCGATATTTTCCCCATATCTGTATAGTTTTCCCCAAAAGGAAAGATACAGCCAACCTGCGCCATCTTCTCATCAAGACTCAGTTCTGCCAGCAATAATTTTGCGCGTTCTTCCGGGGTTTTTGTACTATCTAAATACTGTTTTTCCATCCTTCTACCTCTTCCTTTCCTGATACTCTCTTTATGACGGTATCAGCAATACTTCTATCTCATGCATTTTACCATCTCGAAAATCCGGCAGAATATTTCCGGATATCAATGTTCCATCCACTGTAATCCGTACCGCAGCTTTTTCCAGATGATCGGGATTTCTGACAACCACATGATAATCCGCATTCCGGAAATGTCGTTTCATCTGCGCACATTCCCATGCTGCCGGAAAGCATGGTTCGATCCAGAGCCCGTCGTAATCATGCTTTACGCCCATAATACCCTCGTAAAGTCCCATCAGACACCACGCCGAAGTCCCAGTCGTCCAGGACTGATAAGATTTCCCGTAATACCCTGGATGTGTGGAATAGCAGTTGGTGAACACATACGGCTCTGCCCCTGACTGCATAGAAGAATTTTTGTCACTGTCGGGCATGATCTTTTTTAACGTCTCCACAGCCTTGCCGCCGCGCCCTGTCTTACAATCCATCAGAATCTTGAACCCTGTCGCATGGCAGTACACACCTCCGTTCTCAAACAGCCCCGGAAGCATGCCTGACATTCTTCCAACATTTGGTGAGTATTCAGGATAGGGCGGCATATTTAAAGGAAATCCGAAGTCATGCTCCATGCTGTCCACTGCCTGCAGCACCAAAGGCAGCTTTGACTCATCCGCCACATCGCCAAGCACCGCCCACGTCTGGGCATTCAGATAGATCCTGCTTCCGCGGCTTTCTTTAGAGCCGATATTTTCCGCTGAACTCAGCGCACGCATGTACCATTTCCCGTCCCATGCCTTTTCATTGATGCTCTTCTTTAATATCTCATATTCCGTGGCAAGTTTCCGGGCATACGCGCTGTCTCCGTACTTTTTCATCAACTGTTCCAGTTCCTTTAACGCCAGACAGAACTGATGCGAGAGCATCACCGATTCCGCCTCTGGGTCCGTGGTGATATTCAGGGCATCGTTCCAATCCGCAAAGTAAATGCGCACCAGCCCGTTTCTGCCCTTGTCAGCGATCAGCCTTTCCACCGCAGCCTTAACATGCTCAAATACCGTTGCATCCCCGCCGTCCTGCCATGTGATACGCTCATCTAGCAGCCCAAAGTCGCCTGTCTCCTTAATCAGCCGGCAGACAGCCCAGATGATCCAGAACGGCTGGTCTGAATAACGCGTATCATCATAAGGATACCATGTCAGGACTGCATGGCCATCCTGAAACTGATGCCGCAGACATTCCAGAATCTCCTCCTTTGCCTTGTCCTGCCTGTAATTTAACAGTGCCGCTGCAATCTGCAAATTGTCCCTGACACCTTTTTTCCCGACAATGCAGAAATCCACCTGTTTCTTTACCCAATTGTTCATGATATGATTGATCTTTTCGTCCGGCGTCTGTATGGACAAAGAACTATATTTCTGATAATAATAGTTCTGTGCCCGATCAAACGCCGCCTCGACAGCATCACTGTCCAATATTGCAGATACAGTATCTCTCGCCTCCTTGCGGGAGTTGCTGATGCCAAACATCAGATGAATTTCCTTTGTCTCCCCCGGCTGCAGAATAATCTTATGCTGCAGCACGCCGCCCAGAATAAAAAGTGCCGCCTCGGAATTGGTACAATCTCTCCCCTCCATCACCACATCCGGGCGCTGGAAGAGTGCACAGGCAGAAGCATCTGGCTGCGTGATGGTGCTTGTCGGACCACAAAATTTGTACAGATCCCCGTCATACGCATAGACCGGTTCGGAAGATGCAAGAAAACCATGGTATCGGTCATGCGGCGCAAAAGGATGTGACGAATCACAGTAGATTCCATTTAATTCCCTGTCAAAATCAGTCTTCATGCACCGATACATCTCATAATATCTTGGGTAGGAAAATCCTTCCAGCGAGAAGCTTACCGCTGAAAAGATGCTTAATGTTCTCGCTCTGTCCCCTGTATTCTGAATCGTCAGACTCCAGATCTCATGAAAGCCTTCCTGCGGCACAAAGATCCGCCATGCGCTCCGTATACCTTTATAATCTGACTGCATCCGCGAAAAGCCGATACTGTGTATGCACTGATAATTCTCTACCGCTGTGTTCAGAGGTCCCAGTCCAATATTCCAGCAGGACTGCGTATCCTCGTCCCGTAGATATACATAGCGCGCATCATCGCGGTTTATCATGCACATATCCGCCTGTTCACTGAGATAATAACTTCGTCCGTGTCCGATCTGTGAGACCTGTGCGCAGTACCTGTTCTCGTTCCACAGATAATTATACCAGTATCTGGGCGTGCGCGGCTCCTTTATGACACATGCATTACCGTCCTGTGTAAATTCGTATATTTTATTCTTTTCCATATTTATAACCCTGCTCCTTTCCTGTTCGGAATATGAAAGCGTGTCTGAAATTCATATCCAAACACGCTTTATTTTATCAGTACAAACCGATTTCGTATTATAAAATACTGTTTTCTATTACAATATGCTTCACGTTCTCCTTTATCTGCACTTTCTGATTGCTTTTATCAGCCGGTCCTCTGTCCTTTCCAGCTCCCTGCGCCCAATTTGCCCTTCCTGGCATGCCTTTAGAATCTGTCTGATCACGGGAGGACCTCCCGGCATCACGATATCATTTCCGGCCGCAAGCGCATCGCCTCCGTCCACCACCATATCCATATCGCCCCAGTCCGTCACCACGACACCTTCAAATCCCCATTCCTCACGCAGTATATGGGTACACAGGTCTTTGTTTCCACCCGCGAATGTCCCGTTGATTTTATTAAACGATGTCATTAGAAAAGAGATTCCCACATCCCTGACCAGCATTTCAAAAGGCTTAAGATAGATTTCCCTCGCCGCGCGCTCTGTGATCAGGGAATCCACTGCATCATAATTCTTTTTTGCGCTCCCCCGGCGGTATGTTTCCTGCTCATTGACTGCAAAATGTTTCGGACATACACAGACTTTGTGATTTTCCTGCACACCTTTCGTGATCTGTCCCGCACAGATTCCTGTCAGATACGGGTCTTCGGAAAAATACTCGAAATTTCTCCCGCACAGCGGATGCCGATGTATATTGACAGCCGGAGCAAGCCACACGTCCACCTGTTTTTCTTCACAGTCCTTCCCAACAGCATCACCAAACCTGCGCCACAGCTCTTTGTTAAATGCACAGGAAATTAACATCTCTGTCGGCCATGCACCTGTGCCGATCCCGGCAGGTCCGTCTTTATAAAAAATCGAATGGATGCCTTTCTCTTCTATGGCAGGGGACACATATCCGTTTGTTCCGACTGGGTGGCTGTTTGTCGTCAGAGGCTTTCCTTCCTCATCACAGATTGTTTCCGGCTCACTGCCGTCACTGAAAGCCGCAAAAGGTGTTCCCGGCCCATACCCGACACAGAGCGCCGCAAGCTGCCGGTCAGATAATTCCTGTACATTTGTCGCAACCGTATCTTCACGACACACTCTGGCTGATTCTTCTACTGAGATTTTCCGTACTTCATCATCCGCTGCGTTCCTTCCTGCTGCACCTCTTGATAAAAAATCCAGTTTTTCCCGATTGCATGCTTTCACCTGAAGCCGGTTTGTACACTGCTCCATCAGGATATCTTCCTCCATACGGACTTCATCTGCAAAACGCGTATTTCTCGATGAATTTCCCACAAAAAACTGATAATTTCCTTTTTCGATCACATAAGCAGCCTGATCCTCCACGTAACATGCCAGTTCCCTGAATGGTATCCAGATATGTACTTCCTCTTTTTCACCTGGCTCTAATAACTTTGTCTTTTCAAATCCTTTTAACTCCCGCAATGGTCTTTCGCTTACCGTCCCCTCGCAGGACAGATACACCTGTACCGTTTCCTTTCCTGCACATGATCCTGTATTTGTAACCTCCGCAATCAGCTCAATCCCGTCATTGCACTGCAAAAGCTGCAACGGATGAACATCAAAATCAGAATAGGAAAGTCCATATCCAAACGGAAACAACACTTTCTTATGAAAGGTGTCAAAATAACGGTATCCCACATAGATATCCTCGTGATAAAATGTCACAGGACTTTTCTCATAGCCGACGCTTTCATTTTCCCTGGCACTCAAACCATAGCTTTCATAAGTCAGAATGTGCTCTGGGTTCTCTTTATCCCACGTAAAATACGCCGACGCAGGATAATCCTCATATTGGGGAGCAATCGACACAGAGAGCTTTCCGGATGGATTGATTTTTCCTGTCAGGACGTCCGCCACTGCCCCGCAGCCCTCTTCCCCTGGTATCCCCACGAACAGCACACCCTGTATCATCGGATACCTCTCCAGCCAGCTAAGATCAATCAGACCGTTAATATTTAAAATCAGGATCATTTTCTCAAAGACAGCGCTCACCCTGTCAAGCAGCTTTATTTCCGAAGAAGTCAGATAATAATCCGACTCAAGATGGCGGTCACACTCCTCACCCCCGGAATTTCTTCCCAATACAAAAACTGCCGTGTCCGTCTGCTCTTTTGCCTGTCTGATCAGCTCGTCAGGAACTTCATACTCCTCACACTGCGCCTGGTAACGTCCGAAAATCTCATACATAAACCCGCTGGTCAATTCTCCGACATTCGTGATATCAACACCATCCACCGCAAATTTTTCCGGCTCCTTTCCACGCTGCGCCTTATAAAAATCTTTCAGCTCCGAAACGGGATACACTCCGCTTCTAACGCATTCGCTGATCAGGCTTTTCGCCTCCATTGCCTGCGCTGCACCCGACCCGTTACCCGAGAAAAAAGTCTCAATCTGCGCCCTGCCGAAAAAAGCGGCTTTCTGATTCTCCCTGAGCGGCAATATATGGTTTTCATTCTTTAACAACACGATGGACTCTTCCACCAGTTCCCTAAAAATACTCTTTTTTTCCATCCTGTCTCCTTTTCGTTCTACTGTTCGTTCAATGCATTGATCACTGCCTCGTAAACTGGTCTGATCTCGGGCGCAGAGCTGATCCCCTCGGAAAGTGTCATCTGTTTCGCATAATCAATCATTGGATTTGCCATCAGCTCCGGCACCATCTGTTCCATCATCTGCAATCCGAGCGGCTCTTCCAGAATCTCTCCAAGCGTACTATCCAGACTGTATTTCAGCTCTTTTAAACTGGTTTTTGTCTCATATTCATAGATATAGGAACCTGATCCCACAGTCAGCACCCCCTCTTTTTCCGGAAGATATAAGAGTGCAGTTGTATTTCCCGGCACCGTGACCTTTATCTGAATCTTTCCATTTCTGCAGCTCCAGTACGAAATAATCTTACCATAGGGTGTCTCCAGCTCTGTCTGTGCCTCCTCAATGCCGCGGACAAACATAGGCTTTACACAGAATCTGTGATAGCCCGGCTCCAACTGACTAATTCCGCCGATCTTGCGGTACATCCAGTCACCGACTGCACCGTTGGCATAATGGTTCATGGAGTTCAGTCCAGGGTGCGGCATGGTTCCATCCGGATAGATTCCGTTCCACTTCTCCCATATGGTGGTGGCACCTTTGCTGACAGCATAAAGCCATGACGGATAATCTTCTCTCATAAACAGCATGGCTGCAATATCATGCGCGCCATTTTCCGATAACGCATGGCACAGATACGGCGTTCCCACAAATCCCGTTGTCAGATGGTTTTTATGGTTTTCTATATTTGTGGTCAGGGCATGAAGGATTTTCTCACGGTCCTTCTCCCTTGCCAGGTCGAAATACAGTGACAGCACACATCCCGTCTGCGTCTCGCTGACAATACGCCCCCGTTCCGTGAAATACTCCTTTCGGAATGATTCCAGAGTCTTCCCATACAGCTTCTGATAATAATCAGCCTCCTGCTTCCTGCCAAGCACTTCCGCCGTCTGCCTTACCAAATCGGTCACGTAGAGATAGTAAGCATTCGCAACGAGGTAGACATCCGTTGCCCCCACGCTCCCGTCACCCTGTTCCCTGTCAAGCGCCAGCCAGTCGCCAAACTGGTAGTTGGTCATCCACAAACCGTCCTCATTGGTCTTGTCCTGAATATAGTCAACCCACTCATGCATGCACTTCCATGATTCCTCCAAAATCCTGGTATCGCCATAAGTCTGATAAACCACCCATGGAATGATTACCGCAGCATCGCTCCAAGCCGCGGAGCTGCAGCTTCCCACAATATCAGGAACCACATGCGGAATGCCTTTTTCAAGCGACGATTCTGCGGCGATATCCCGCATCCACTTCGTGAAAAACAGCGCCGTATTCCGATTAAATGCGGCTGTCCATGAAAAGACCTGTGCATCCCCCATCCAGCCGAGCCGTTCGTCCCTCTGCGGACAGTCTGTCGGGATATCAAAAAAATTATCGCGCAATCCCCAACTGATGTTGCTTTGGAGCCGGTTCACTTTCTCGTTGGAGCAGTGAAAGCTTCCGATCTTCTCCATGTCAGAGTGCATCGCACAGGCCGTGCACATCTCCGGCTTCACTTCCGCGATGCCATCCACCGCAATATAGCGGAACCCATGAAATGTGAAATGCGGCATCAGCACCTGCTCCTCACCGTTGAGAATATAAGTGTCGTGGGAGATAGCCGTGCGCAGTGTGTCCGGGTAAAACACGCCGTCCCTATCCAATACTTCCGCATGACGGATTCTGATCTTTTGTCCTTTGTCTCCTTTCACCTTTACTTCCACCAGTCCCGTGATATTCTGCCCAAAATCCACCAGGACATTTCCTTTGGGATCTCTGAACACGCTCTTTGCCGCAATCCGCTCTGTCACTCTCACAGGCTCGCACTCCTGCGGCGTCAGAAGCGACTTCTCAAACGGGATGGCGGACACTTTTCCTTCGCGTATATCAGGATTATCTGTATCAATCGTTTCACCCATATAAATCTCACTGTAACGAATGCTTCCTGTCCGCACGCCCCAGCTCTCGTCTGTCGCAATCACTTCCATGGTTTCATCTGTGTACCAGACATGGATTTCCGCAAAAGCTCCCACCCTGTCGCCGTATCGGTTGGGCTTGCAGTCAAAGCCTAAAATCCCCTTGTACCAGCCGTTACCTACCATCATCTCGATTACATTTTCTGTTGCATTTTCTTTTTGTAAAGCTTCCGTAATATCGTAGTACTGATACTGAAGGCGGTGATGATAACTGGTCCATCCTGGCGCCATGTAATCCTTCCCGATGCGACGGCCGTTCAGCGCCATTTCATAGACACCCTGGGCAGTTGCAAAAAGACTTGCTTTTTTAACCACTTTCCCTATTCTAAATCTCCGATAAAACACCGGACATGCTGTCTCGTCGTCTGGGAAATTATGGGTGATCATCTGCGCTTTGAACAAATCTGTATCAAAAATACCTGTTTCAAACCAGGTGTCTTTCTGTTGAATCTCCCCATAGTTATCCTCCACTGTCAGCTTCACGTCATACCGTTTTTCCGTGTCCAACTGCTCTCCTGCATATGGAACCAGCACAGACTGATCAGAAACTATCCTGCCGCTGTCCCACACAATTTTCCCCTCACAACACACTCTAATTGTGTATGCTGCCTGTACGGTATTCTCTTTTTCAGCCGCAATTTTCCACGAAAAACGGGGAATTTTTACAGAAAGCCCCTTTGGATTTTTTCTGTACTCTATTCGAAGATCACAAATATTCATACGATTTATCTCCTTTTATTTTGCTGCTTTTCTCGCCGCCACTTCCTCACGCATCTGCGGCAGTTTCTTTTCCAAGTCAAATCTTGTGAAAATGAGGAACATCACAACATTAATAATCAGCGGAAGGTAGTTAGAAAACCCGTAAATTGCATATCTCATGGAAGTAGACGCCACCTCCAGAGTCGCATCATAGGCACCGATTGAAAGAAACGCAGTCAAAATCACAGAGCCTAATCCATTACCCACTTTGCTTCCAAATCCAATCGCTCCACCTGACATCGCTACCAGCTTCTTATCATATTTCCACTCATTGTAGTCTACAGCCATGGCTGTCAGGACACCATACAGACACATTAGCGGGATCTGAATAAAACTTGCGAAGAGACTACATGTCACATTCACTATAAAATTGGTCGGAAACAGGCAGCGGATCAATGCCGGAACTGCCGCTCCGAGCAACCCTAATTGGACAGTCTTAGTTACACCCAGTTTTGCTATGATCGGCTTAGAAAGAATAAATCCAATAACTGTCGCCAGCATTCCTGCTGTTCCTGTAATCGCAACCAGATTGTCATTCCCAAAAATCCATTTTGCATAATAAGTTCCGGATGATGCAGCAACTGCGGAAGAAATGCTCGTAATAAGGTTAAACAAAAGGACAATAACCCAGTATTTATTGTGCAACAGCATACCCATTGCTTCCGTAAATGGTACATTCTCTTCCTCTTCTGGTGCTTCAACGCTTTCTTCCTGTTCATAATCAGATGCAAATTTAGCCTTTCTTCCATTATTGTAACAGATCAGGAAAAGCAATAAGGTTACTGCCCCAATAATAACCCCATATTTAATCCATGCATTCTGTGTGCCGCCAAGAATATTAGTAACCGGAATTGTTGCGATCGCAACAATCATCCCAGCACCATAATTCCCTACTGCACGAAACAGTCCTATACTGCTCCGCTCACTTAAACTGTTTGTACGTACAATCATCACTGCCCCAAAAGGCGTTGCAATCATAGTATAAATAACTGCTGTCAGCAATAAATTCGTAACCAGCACATAGATTAATGCAGCCGTCTGCCCCGCCTGAATCGGAACTGTAAACATCAGGATAATCACGATAGCTGCCGGAATTGCCATACGGAACATCCAGGAATAGTACTTTTTGTTTCCGCCTTTGGAGTGATCCACCATGTTCCCCACTATCACGTCTGTAAACGCATCCAGAATTTTTGCGATCATCATGACAACGCCTACACCGCCTACTGCCATCCCCACTTTGTCCGTATAGAAATATGTAAGCTGTCCAACCAGATTTGCCATCAGCCCCAAACCCAACTGACCGCCAAAATCAGCCATATAATCCCGTTTTCTCATTACACGCCTTGCACCGTCCGCATCATAACGGACCTCGTCTTTTCCTCTACCCATCGTCTTTTCCTCCTATCATTCACTTTTGTATGATCAAATGGTACTGAATACCTGGAAGTTCGCCTGTCATAGTAAATTGAATGCCCCCAGACGTTTTCTCTCCTGTAATCTCCCCAATCTCTTCTCCTACCGGATCGAACACTTTCAGTATTGCTTCTTCCGCCTTGACGACAATTTTTCCTTCCAGCGTCTCCGCATACAGTTTTCCTTTAAACTGCACCGCCGTGAATGGTATTCCCATCATTTCAGGCCCTTCGCTGCAGGTTGTCTCATCCATGCCTGTTGTTCCCATGGCTGTCAGCACAAATTCCTGAGCCTCTCCCAATGCCTTTTCTTTGACGGAAACCAACGAAAGCGTAATTCTCTCATTATCCGAATGCACTTCCACTTTCTCGGAGAGTGCTATCTTTTCATCTGGCGTCCCGCTAAAGTATCCGCAGTATGGCGTTTGAATCTGAAATTTTGCATGCTCCGGATCGAAAACCAGCTCCCCAGTGTCCGAAATCAATTTTCCATCCACCAGACCAGCTCCTTTTGGCATAACGCCCCACTGTTTCATTGCCCTGTCCAGAAGAGATGCAAACTCCTGATAGTTACCGCTTCCTGCAATTTTTGCAATCTCATCAAATACCAGCGCCTGCTCCCCCAGATGAACACCTTCCTGTATTTCTGTGGTATTCTTCGCCGCAGCCACAAGGCGGTTCTCCTCCTTGTATTTTCTCATCGCATCCCGGTAAGGAGACCATGCATAATACACGCCATGCTTTGCCTCTGATAAATCGGCTCCGTTTAAAAAACCGGCATTTACCGCCACCTGCGCATCTCCCTGATAAGTGTCCCCTCCATCCAGAAATACGTTTCGCATGGACGTCACATACGGCAGAAACGTCATCGGCATGGCATGCATATTGGGCAAGGTTTTCAGATCATTCTGTGTATAGACAATGTCTACATGATTTTTAGCTGATGCCACCAATCCTTTTAAAAACACAGATGCCATAAATCCCCACTGACAGATTACCGCCGGGTCATTATAAACATCAAAAACATTCAGGATCTCATCCGCCGGCTGGTCATCGCCCTTCTCGGATGTATGGTGATTGTACAGGATCAGCCCATCCCAATCATTTAGGCAGGCATAGGCAACTGTATGTACAAACGCTGTAGAGTGAAAGGGATGCTCTCCATATTCATTCCATTCACTGAGCATGAACGGCTTTCCTTTTACAACCGCCACAGAACCAAGGCTTAACAGCGTCGTCGCCATAGCACCGACACCCGTCTGCATCGTCAGCGGATTTGTAGATACATATTCTGTTGGTCCTGCGACAAGGTATGTATTGTTTTCCTGAACCGGAAGCAGAGGGTGATTAAAATAACTGTTATTTTCCATCAGATCCCCGTCTGTATGTCCGTAGACATCTGCCGCCCCCGCGACAAGATTGCTTGTCACAATCGGTACTTTTGCGCCGAGACAACGAATGTAGTCTTTCATATCCTGATAAAAATTCCGATTCATGGCGATGCCGAATTCCATGAAATCAGCATACCTCGCAGGACTCACTGCCCCCTTCCAGTCACCCGTCGGTTCATTGACCGGCTGATAAAAATTCCCGTCCACTCCCAGCACCGTTCCCTGTACTGGATCCTCCTCCTCGCCAAGTGCACAGACGCCCTCAAATGTCCATGCCTCTTTCAGCCGTTCCCGTGTCTCATATTTCATTAAAAGAAAATGATTAAACCGTTTCTGTACCTCGTCACGGTATGGCTGCATATCTTCTCTGGCATCTGTCTCCATGGTACCCTTGATCGCAGACTCTTCATTGTTAATTTGAATCGTCACAACCGCCGGATCATCGATCAGAGCCAAACCTGTATAGGGATTTATATGACACAAAAAGTTTTTCGCGTACTCCTTCTGAAGCTCAATCATCCGCCTGTTATACATGGGAAAACGCTTGACACAGGAGCCGGCATTTCCCGGATAATCCAGACCATCGCCCTCTACAAAATCCCTTGCCACGATCAGATCAATATGGAGATAAATCCCCCGTTTTTTTAACTGTGCCGCAAAATAGTCAAAACGGTCCAGCCCTTCCGGATGAAATTCCCGTCCGCTGCCTTTCTCATAATCCAAGAGCGGTGTCTCCCTGCAGCTTGCCCAACTCCCAGGTTCATCACCAATCGGTGCATCAGCGGCATGGAGGCGGATGATATTGACTCCCATGCTTGCAAAACGCTCCGCCAGCTTTTCCGCGGTCTCATGATCGGGCGTATTTGATCTCGCTGCCACGTTAAATCCCAAAAACCGGGCTCTCGTGCCGTCCTCAAAATAAAAATGTCCTTCTCTCGTTTTCACAAAGCCATGTTTTCCTGCCGGAGCATCCAGCAGATGTGAATAATCCAAAACTCCCTTGTTTGGATGTGTCTTATGAATCTTGATATGTTGTCTCATTGTCCATGTCTTCCTTTCCATCGTATTTACTTTGACTTAGGAACTTTATAAACCCTACTTTAACAGAACCGAATTGAAAAATATTATATAATAGCATACAAAATTACATATTTTAATATTGTTTTTTATTTTTAACTGCTTTATACTTTTTATTATAGTTCTTTATAGTTTCTTATTTCGCTACGTACTGAAATACTATTTTGGAAAGGGTTTTCTCTATGGATAATATTGCTTTTTGCCAAAACTATTTTGCTATTACCGGACTTCCTATCAATCTGGTAAACAATCATGAGATTTTATACTCTGCCCTGTCAGATTTACTCCATATTCCTGCAACAAATCCCGTGACCATATGGCCAGCGGATTACAACCCGGAATTTCGCTGCCTGTCCTCAGACATTGTATATGGATCTGTCCAGATTGAAAGCACTGGCGACTATGTGATGCTCGGTCCAATTTTTTCCGTTCCCATTACTGACGACCTTGTGCGCCGCTATATGAAGGAGCAGGCTACACCGTTGAAATATAAGGAAGCGCTTATGGAAACCCTCGCTTCAATCCCGCGCCTGACACATGCACAGTTTTGTCAGCATCTGGTATTTTTGCATCAATGTCTGAACAATAAAGAGATTACAGCTTTGGAATTGATCCAGCAGAGAGCACCCAAAATGCAGATGCAAAAAGAACAGCATCTCAAATCTATCACAGAAAATATGGAAAATGAGCAGCTACATAATACATATTATTTTGAACAGGAACTTTTTCAGTATATACGGAACGGAAATGTACGTGCACTACAGGACTTTCTCACTTCCAGTAACCTGACGCTAAAAGAGGGCCAGCTTGCCCAGACACCTTTGCGCCATGCAAAAAATTTGTTTATCGAAACAACTGCAAAAATAGGAATGCTTGGTGCAATTCCAGGCGGCGTCGATATTGAAATAACATACCAGTTGATCGATCTCTATATTCAGGAATGTGAAAAACTGCAGACCATTGATAAAATTAAAGCCTTACAGTACTCTATGTTATTGGATTTTTGCCAGAGAGCCGGTGAAACAAAAATTCCAAAAGGAATATCCCAAGAAGTCTATGAATGCATGAATTATATTCGCACCCACACTAACTCCCCAGTTTCAATAGATGATGTTGCATGGAATATACAGCGAAGCAGTTCTTATGTCATGAAAAAGTTTAAAGAGGAATTAGGTTTTACTGTCGGCGCATTTATTACACGCTGCAAACTGGAAGAAGCAAAAAGTCTTTTGACCTACAGTGATAGAACCCTCGCAGAGATTAGCAGCTATCTCTGCTTTTCCAGTCAACCACATTTTCAGAGTCTGTTTAAAAAACAGTATCATATAACACCATTAGAGTACAGGAAACAGACGCGAACACGATAGTGTAACTTTACTTGGTGGAGAGGCTACAAAATGAAAAGGACGCTTACGCGTCCCTTTTATTTTGCCAACATTTGAATCCGGCGTAGGCATGACGCAGGCAAAGTGAACTTTTTCGCCCTATTCAACACCCACAATTATTGATTTTTCAAGCAAAGTTTTACTACTGTCTCTACGTGCCGTGAGTGGGGAATAAAGATGCACTTGTCTTGTCTGGTTCGGTAAATATGAGCCATAAAATAATGCTTTAATTCCTCACTAAACCTATAACGGACGGCATATCTATCTCTATGTTTCCCCATAAAAATTAAGAACTGCTTTTTTAGACAAGCCCTTGATCGGTCTTGTCGTGATTTGAAATCTGCTTTTTCTATAGCATATATTGTTTCATTTAAATATACCATAGAATTTCATTTTCGGATAGACTTCTCTGAAATAAAAATGGGCAGAAGAAAACCCCCAAATCCCGTTTGATTTGGAGGCATTTTTCCAGCCATTTTTTCAATATTTTAACCAAATGTCATTGTTAGTATTTTCACTCTTTCGCTTCTACCTTTAGCCTTGTTTCATAAAGTAATCTATAATACATATTTCTATCAATTGGTCTTACATTTATCTCATCCGATAAAATGTTATATTCTATCAGTCCACATGTAAATCCAAAATAAATAACATCATACTTATCATTATACTCTTTTAGAACATCATCAAAACATTCTTTTAATTCTTCAAGTTTAATGGGAATTGGTGGTTCATCATAAAATACAAATAATCCTATTTTCTTAAAACCCTGTTTTCTATATGATGCCAGCTTTTCCATCTTCTTTTTAATAGCATTTTGAAATATCAATTTTTCATCATCACTATTTTTCACAGGATATGTTAATCCCAGCTCATCAACTTTTGCACCGTTTTCTTCTATAATCTGTTTCCTACGCACTTTCTTTTCTTCATTATTTTCCAAACGATATTTCACAAATTCACTCTCTATTTGTGCCTGTTCAATATTAATAGCCTCTGTAACTTCTATTCCAACTGTTTTAGCTTTATCTCTGATATCTGGGACATCATATACATCAAAACCTTCATATGTTCCATCATAGCAATATTGTAAAATACCTAATGCAAGGAACTCTACATACTTTTTCCTATAACGTGATGTCAATGGCTTTTTAAATGGAAATAGTTCCTTTGTCAGCTCTTCTTCCTCCACTTGAAATCTCTCCTATCTTTACAATCAAATTAATTTGAATTCTTAATTACCAATGCAAAATCATTTTTGCAAAACTCTATAACTTTATTCTGTTTCCATTAATCTCTATAGACACACCACTTTCTGATTAGAAAAACCTATTCAGCAACCACTTTCCAAATAAAAGAATCCTCTCAAACTTCTTTTGTTTGAAAGATTTCTTTAATATTTGTTCTCTAATTATACTGTTGCTAATTCCTTCCCTCTAATAATAATTTCGATATCTTTTATATCCTTATCTGTAGCTGCTGCTATCTGCTCTGTTGTAAAGCCATTATTATACATACTAATAATAATTCTCGCTTCCCCAATTGCAATTCCATCTTCCTTAATTCCCTGACTCAAATTACACATGACACCCACATCCTTTCTAAGATTTTCTTCAACAGGAATATCGTACTCATTACCGAACTTGGAATATTGTCAAATAGAAACAGGAGCCTCCAAGTTACAAAACTCAAAGGCTCTCCTTCTTCTTTAAAATCTAAACGAGCACAGGTTCTGCTCCTGCAATAATCGCTTTCACATCTTTTATCTCCTTATCGGTCGCTGCCGCAATCTGATCTACTGTGAATCCCTTATTATACATATTAATAATGATTCTTGTCTCTGTTTTTGCCTCACCAATTGCAATGCCCTTATCCTCAATGCCCTGACTCAAATTACACATATCACTCACATCCTTTCTCAGGTTATCCTCAATAGGAATATCGTATTCATTACCAATTATATCTAATTTTTGATCAATAGTAAGATCCTGTGACAGCAACGCACCCAACAAGCGATGTAGTTCGTACAGTTCACCATGTTTTGGAAGTTCTTTCGCCAAACTTATCATAATAATATTCAATAAATCCAGCTTACCTTTCCACTCATATGAACCAACTACATCTTCCTTGGTAAGATGAATATAACTCATGGTATTCTCTGTCATATTCATACATACCCATATAGAGTATACGCGTTTAATATCATCGTAACTGGAATTTTCAAAGTCACGTTCTTTCTGCGAAGAAATTAACCGACTCACATAAAAGATTGCTCTGTTTAAGATTTGGTATTCTGTCGGCTCATCTTTCTGTGCTTCAACATTTACGATGATCTGCGCAAGTCCGTCTTTCATTCGCACATAAAAGATAATATCAAATCTTACCAGACCTTCATTCACTTCTGCATTTTCTGTATTGAAGCTGACAACTCTCTGGCCACTCTTTTCAGTGGCAGTATTCGTAAGTCCCGGTTCTACGGGTACTGCGCTTATATATGGTGTTCCTTCAATATATGAAACAACATCTTTGGGATTCATTCCCTTAAACTCATCCACTGTCTTTACCAGTATATGTGCCAATATGCTTTTTTGTCCTAACAGACACTTTGCACTTGTATCGTACTGTGCTTTCGTATCTGTTGCTCTGACTGCATTTTTAAGTTCTGTATCCACAGACCTTCCTCCCTTTTGTACTAGACATAGCCATCTTCCAACAGACATATGACTTATTTAAATTATATCTTAGAAGCACTTCTAAAGCAATCGGATTTATACAAATTCTTTCCACCTGGACGGCTGGACGCTCCAAGGAGCATCTAACCTGACTTTCACATTCGTAAAAACATCAAACTTTTATTTATCTTCATGATCAAACGCCCAGTTTTTTGTACCAACTTCTTCACTTGCTTCAATTTTGTTTCTGACAAATATGCATCACCGTTTCTCCCATCACAGCAGACTCATCTGTTCATACTCTGCCTTCCTCTCCAGCAGGCATGGTACTTTCCGAAGATATTCTATGGCCTTCTGCCTGTCAAATATCCATGGAATAATTTCGTTCTCTTCTAATACAAGCGACATTCGGTCATGTATGGGTTTCACGGAAGCATTCGCCTGTGTCGTCAGAATTGTGAAACAGTCTCCAGCTTCATAATGATTATAGATTCCTGCCATAAAAAGTACTGGCTCTCTTTTTCGATAAAAAATATTCTTTTCCTTATTGCGGCTCCATTCGTAGAACCATGCTGCTGGTATCACGATACGCCTGTGTTCCATGCCTTCCCTGAAAGATTTTTTCTTCAATGCGGATTCACTTCTGGCATTAAATAGGACTTGTTTTCCCTGAAAACCCGGAAGCCCCCACCGTTTCAGGCTGCATTCCAGCCCTGAATCTGATGCCGTCAAAACCAGCGCTGTTTCTGTCGGGTGAAGATCTCTTGCCTGCACCTGGAAATTTATGGAAGCTTTTTTCCTTACATTCTCATCCGTCAGCCGGATAATCTTTTCAATCTCTTTTGCCGTTTCCTCATCTACATGATATCTGCCGCACACAGTTGTTCTCATTTCCATGAATCAGGCTCATCGCAAAATCCCCTTAATACCGCTTTTCTGGATACTTCTATTGTATTTAATATACCGTGATACATACCTTTTTTCAGTTTGTACCATCCATACTTCCTGCAATGTAGTATCAACAGACAGGCAGTTTTTCATTCAACAGTTCTGGCAGAGTCCTATGCCTCTATTTGACTTAAAAATTCTATTTCCAACCATGTAAAACTATTCATTTTCATGATAAGTTTTTACATGCTGGTAGCCTATCATTTGCTTCGTTCCGCCTGAATCAATCGTATAAGTCATAACGTCAAATCCTACTGGATCATGCGCTCCTTCCTGTGGTACAACACCAAATTTAATCTGGATCAATCCGCCATCTAACTTTTCTACACTGATAATCGACGTTTCATAATCATAAACTGTTACATTTTTTGACAAATTCTGTGTATAAAAATGTTGAACTGCTTTTTCAATATCCCGTATAAATGCTGCAATAATTATCTCATCCTTAATCTCCTGTTCTGTCTGTGCATTGATATTGAACGTTGGTATGCTCTGTCCCCTCTTTGTGCCACTCATTTCTGTGAGCAATATTGCTGTACATATCATCAAAAGTAAATACACTATGTCCTTTTTCATTTCACCATAACGGGTTTTATTATTATCTATATTAAAGTTCACACGCGTTATTACTGATGAAGGATTTCGCTAATTAAAAAACATTACACGTCTGTAGATTTCGCAATCTTTAAAAATTCGTCTGGCTGAAGCACTTTCACTCTGGATTTCATAAAATCATCAGGATTTCTTGTCACAATAAAATCCGCTGATTCTTCCACTGCGCATTCCTCCTGTAGACAATCTTCAAAATCCAAAAATTCATCATTGTCCAGTGCAGCCAATATTTTCTTCGCATTCAGATCTGAGATGCGGAATATCCTGCATAAATTTCTTAATAAGGCCCGCCTTTCTTCCTGGCTGAAATCTTTTCTGAGTATATAAAATAAATTGGGGATACTATGTGCCGCCATAATTCCTGTGACTTGTCGCTTTGCACACATTTCCAGTATCTCTTTCCCATATTCGGCATAAGGTTTACGGTCAGCAATAACATCCATAAGAATATTTGTATCAACCAATATGACCATACTTTTCCTCCCTTGCCTCTGCCAGTTCCCTGTCAGCATCAAAATCTGCAGGAAGCCGCCCCCTGTATCTCATAATATCCTCAAATGCAGCAATCGCCTGCTCTTTATCAGTATTTTTATCAGCCGCCATTCCTTCCAGATTTTGAAGGATATTTATCACATAAAACATCTTTTCCTCTGGCATACGCTGAATCATTTCGACTGCCCTTTCCTTGAGCTGTGTCATCCAACCACTCCCTTCTTGATGTTTTTATCATACTGTAATTCTTTACGTATTTCAATAAATTATTTGGACTTTTCCAATCTGAAATTTTCTATCTCTATTTTTGTTTATTCTCCTCACCAATATTACCTTTTTGCCAGTTGTTGTCTATTATGTTTTGTCCATAACATGTTTCTATACAGAATCCTGATTCTGGTCTGTCAATACCTCTTCCAACAGCACAGATTAGTTCTTTTCTCACCCGCTTCATTCTGTTTGGGCAATACTCTGTATTCAGCTATTCCAGACATTCCTTATCAAATAAACAGTTCATAAACATTCCCGTCAGAAACAGCATGGCAGTTAAAAGTATGTATTTTAGTACCAGCACTATCAAAAAATTCATAATCTCATTCCTCTCTTATTCTGCATAACAAAATCTCTTCATATACGTCATATTGATACGAATCAGCATACACGTTATACCATCTGCATCCCGCCGCTCTGCTCTTCCTGTGCCTCCTCCGTCCCTTCCTTTTGACCATCGCCCAGAATAATCCCATCCTCAATCAGCATCTGCTCACATTCCTTTAACAGTGCAAGCCAGTCCTCCCTGATATTCTTTGGATAATGGTAAATATACGAGTAGTTTTTACTGGGTGTGCTCCATTCAAAATTATATTTGATATTCTGTGGCGTAATCTGGTAGCTGTCTCCCCTTTGTTCCCTGAGCTCTTTTTCGAGCTCCAGACGCATCTGATAGTATTCCTCATTTCTTGGTTTTGCCCTGTCGATATTTTGATTAAGCCTGTATCTTTTGCTGAATTCACACTCCCTGTCAACCAGCTCGCCCTTCCTCCAGTCATATCCGTTCCCGATGGAACAGAATAGGTGATTCAGGCAGTGTTTTCTTGTCGGATACAGCTCCGGATAAAAATCCATCATAAATTGTAACGTTTCTTCTGCTTTCACTTTCTCTTCTCTCCTCTGCTTCATTTTATTTTTTTTGCGGCAGGCCGCTATCCGGTATGCTTTCAATGCACTTCTACATTACCGCTTGCGCCAACAATAAAACACCCGATGCAGTCGGGCATTTTATTCTTACCGCAAACCGGCAGGAATAACATATCCATATTCTGCTGTTATTCCTGCTCCATCTTACTCATTTATAATCTCCTGCTCCATCACGATTCCTGACTGAAACTGTATCTCTATTTTGTCCGCGGAGATTACCCTGATGCCTGCAATCAGCCTTCTCACAAGGTCGTTGTCAAACTCCGGGATCTGGCAGGTGCTTGCGCTGATGAAGGCATCCATGTCCTTCACACGCTGTTCGTAGTTTTCTGCGAGTTTTTTCCTTCTTGCCGATTCCGCCTGCTCTTCTTTGAGGGCACTGATTTCCTCCGCGATTTTACGGTACTGTTCATCAAATTCCTGTGTGTAGTCTCCCACTTTCGCGTTCTCTGCGATCAGCGCGACCATCTCTTCCTGCTTTGCCTTTATCTGATCATTGTATTCGTCAGACTGCTGTTCCCTGCCGTAGCTGCCGATTACCCGGATGACATTCTGGCGGAAGGCTCCGACGAAATCCCCCTCATTTCTGGTGATGCGGTGGATGGCGTCCATGACTGCCCTGTTCAGTGCGCCTTCTTCCAAGGTCTCGGAATCACTGCATTGCTCTACACCGTTTGTCAGGCGGTTTGAGCATCTCCACACGATCTTCTTTTTGCCGTTTCTTGCCCATGTCACCCTGCGGTATTCCTGTCCGCATTTGCCGCACAGCAGGATTCCGGTCAGCGCGTATCCCGATGAATATTTGCTCTTCTGGTTTTTCTTTCTTGTGACCGCGGACTTGCACATGGCTGACCGCCGCATGATCTCCTCCTGCACCCGGAAAAATAATTCCTTGGGTATGATGGCCTCGTGGTCATCTTCCACATAGTACTGTGGCACAATGCCGTTGTTGACGATTTTCTTCTTGGTCATGAAATCTACCGTGTATGTTTTCTGCAGTAATGCATCGCCCATATATTTCTCATTTCTGATCATTTTTGCTATCACGGTCGCATTCCACTTGTCTTTTCCGGTCGCCGTCTTGATTCCCTTTTCTTCCAGATATTCGCTGATTTTAGCGGTACTGTAGCCTTCAAGGTAAAGCCTGAAAATCAGGCGCACCACCTCTGCCTCCTCTGGTACAATGACCAGCTCGCCCTTATCGTTTTTGGTGTAACCCATGAATTTGTTATGGTTGACAATGACCTGTCCCTTTTCAAACCGCCTCACCACGCCCCATCTTGTGTTCTCGCTAATATTCCGGCTTTCCTCCTGTGCAAGACTGCTCAGGATCGTCAGTAAGATTTCACCTGTGCCGTCCAAGGTGTTGACGCCCTCCTTCTCGAATACCACCGCCACATTCTTTTCCTTCAGCTGGCGGATGATAGTGAGCGCGTCCACTGTGTTTCTTGCGAAGCGGCTCACGGACTTGGTCAGGATCATGTCGATTTTGCCGTCGAGCGCATCCTTTATCATGGTATTGAAATCGTCCCTCTTTTTGGTGTTCGTCGCGCTCTTGCCGTCGTCGGCGTAAATACCGGCGTTTTTCCAGTTCTGGTTTTCCTCTATCTTGTTTGTATAATATTCTACCTGCGCCTCGTAGCTGCTTTCCTGCTGCTCCAGCTCTGTGCTGACGCGGCAGTATGCGGCTACCTTCAGCCGTTTCTCCGCAAGCTTCACACTGCGGTCATACTGCGGTTTTGCGGGTATCATGGATATTTTTTTCTTTTCTGCTGTGCTTGCCATTTCTGCTCCTTTTCCTATATTTTATTTTTATATATGTATCTGCTAAATCCTGCGTGGCATCTGTTTATTGCTTCGATCTTTGCCAGCTCGTAGACCATGTCATTCTTTAAATCCGACGTGGCATCTGTTCACTGCTTGGAGAGCTGTCATAGTTATTATTCCAGATATGACATCCCGCCTGCATATTTGAAAAATATCATAGGCAGCATACGCTCTTATGGGTTGTCTGACTAATATTCTATTTTTATGCTACACCCGTTCAGAAACACGACCTCGGCTGTATTGTTTTTATAAACCACAATCCTTGTGACCAGCTTTCGGTACAGCCCTTCATCAAACTCTGTCAGCATCTCCCTGTCTGAAAGGACTTTCTGCATCTTTTCCGTGCGGAAATCTGTATCATTTATTTCCAGGGTTCGGTATCTCTCCTGTGCCCTTTCGTATATAAGTGTCATGATATCCACATGTCCGTTTTCCTGTCCTGAATCCACATTGATATGGCTATGCTCCATATGTTCAGATTCCTGCGCAGTTTCATTTAAAACCGCGTTTTGATGGCCACTCTCTAGGCGCTGCATTTCCTGCACTGTATCTTCCGTTTTCCGCCTGTTTTTCGCCAGCTCCAGCCTGCGCTCTATTTTCCTGTATTCTGCGCTGACTGTTCCTTTTGCTGTGGTGGGAGGGCGCATCCGCTTTCTGTCCTGTATGATCCGGTTAATAGCGCTGACACAGACTGCTTTTACCTGCTCATCTGTGATAAATCCACCCGTACAGGATACTCGGTTCTGATATATATAATTCTTACATTTCCACTTTGCCGTACCGCCCCTGTTCTTTTCCCTGCTCCTTGGCTGGATATGGCTGCATGTCTCCCCACATTCGCCGCAGATGATAACTCCACCGAACAGGATTCTCTCATCCCTGTCTGGCCTGTGGCTGCCCCTGCTTTTTTCTATGCGTATCTGTTCCCTGCGCTTCTGTACCCTGTCAAACAGCTCCTTGTCGATAAGCTGCGGGTAATATTCTGTTCCGAGGTAGTTGTGGTTTTCAAGGATTTTTCCTATCGAGGCATGTGTCCATGCCACCCTGTCATGAGCGTTACATATTCCCCTCGTTTTCAAATCTTGGGCAATCCTTAGCGTTGATATCCCGTTATCATAATCATGAAAAATCTCCTCCACAATCTTTCTATGCTCCTCATGGATGGTTATTTTCCCGTTTATAACCTTATATCCGATTGGCATGTGCCACTGCATCCGCATCGCCCCCTTTCCCTTTCATATTGCTGTATGGGTATGACGTGGCATCCTGTTCTTTCTCTGTCAGTTCAAGTCCGTTGTGCAGGCAGAATGTGATGTCGTGTTCCTTCGATATCCGTATCTCCTTTACCGTCAGGTCAAACAGGTTTTCATCGAACTCCCCCAGCGGTTCCTCCTGTCCCGCCAGCAGCCCGATTAGCTGCTGTGTCTGCACAATCTCCCTTGTCCGCCGCTGTCTCCCCGCAAGCAGCGTCCTCTTCCTCCTGCATTCGGTCAGCTGGCGGGTGAGCTGGCTGTTGCTCTCCATAAAAAGGGCAGAGTCCATATATCCTTTCTTCATTACCTGGTTCAGGATTCGGCTCTGCTCGCTTAGATTCTGTATTTCATTGTCCAGCTGTCCAATCTCGTCTGTATCCGCCATGCCTGCGGACAGCTCCATTAATTCATCTAATAATGGCTCTAAAATAACTCCCTGGTTGGTGTAGAGCCTGTTCCACATCACCATGAAAGCCTGCTGTATGGCATCTTCACGCACTGCCTTTATGGGGCAGGCGTCTTTATCATGGATATGTCTGTGGCAGCTCCAGATAACCCTTTCATTCGGCTGTCCTATGCAGACTTTCTGCCTGCGGAAATGGCTGCCGCATTCCACGCAGATGATGCGCCCTGAAAGTAAATACCTGTTCCCGTATTTATCGCCGCCCATTTTCAGCGACCGGCTCCTGTACTCCATGATTTTTCTCACAGCCTCTGCTTCCTCATGGGTGATAACCGGTTCATGGTCATCCTCTATCAGGTACTGGTTCCGTTGTCCGGTATTCACCCTCCGCACGAACGGGAACTGTGATTCGGTGTATGTCCGCTGCTGCAGACGGTTGCCCTCATAAACCGGATTGGACAGGATATCTTTAATGGTACTGTCACACCACTTTTCTCCTGACCGTATAGTCGGGATTCCTTTTTTGTTTAGTTCTTTTGCAATCAGATAGGTGCCAAGGCCGTTCAAATATGTATCAAATATCCACCGCACGGTCTCTGCTTCCTCCTCTGCGATCACTAGCTCGCCGTTCTCATCATTTTTGTATCCATAGGCAGGTGTACCGATGATAAATGTCCCCTCCTGAAACCGCTTTTCTACTGCCCACCTGTTATTTCCTGAAAAATCCTCCGATTCGCCCTGTGCGATGGAGGACAGGATGGACAGCATCAGCTCGCTCTTTTCGGTCAGTGTATTGATATTCTCTTTCTCGAAAAGAATGCCGACTCCGAGCGCCTTTAGCTTCCTTATGGTCTGGATGCATTCCACGGTATTGCGGGCGAACCTTGTGACAGACTTTGTGAGGATCAGGTCGATTTCCCCATTCTCGCAGGCTTCAATCATTGCCTGAAATTCCTCCCTGCCCTTTACCTTTGTGCCGGTGGCGGCTTCATCCGCATACATTCCGGCAAATTCCCATAATGGGTTGTTCCCTATCTTCTCTGTAAAATAAGCTACCTGTGTGGCGTAGGATTCTGCCTGTGCCTTACTGCCCGTGCTGACTCTGGCATACCCGCACACCCTCAGTTTCGGTCTCCCAGGCTGGCTGGTTTTTGCTGGCACTGCGTTTATGACTGTGACTTTTTTTGCCATATTTTTTCTCCCTTCCCTGTATTTTCAGGGGTTCTTATGTCCCTGTTAGCAACATACACTACCACACAATTTCAGATATAGCTAGTGTTTTTACAGATATACTTCTGCCAGTTCAGGGGAGAAAGTCTCAATATTCAAAGTCCTGATTTTTTCCCGTTCTTCCCCGCTGATCAGCCCGTTTTCCTGCATCTTTTTTAAGAGGTACTCAGCCATCTTGTACATGACCTCGTTGGCTTCCTTCTTCATTCCTGCTATACTCCTTTTATATCTCAATCATTATAATTTCGGCTATTTAGTCTGTCTGATATTTTGCTGCGATGGTGACCGCAACACCTACTGTAAATATGGTAAAAATACCAAGTGATGCCAATATAGCCGCTGTTATAATAATCCACTTCATATACCTGTTACCTCCTATGCAATATTTTTAACTTATTACTTTTTCAAAATCTATTTCCAGTTAACCAAGTCAGGGAATTTCTATATTTACATCATGCCATACCTTGCCATTGTTACCGCCTCATTTTCCAGCGCAAAGTATTCCTCCGCCGCCTTCCTATCCACGCTTAAAACTTCCCCCGCACTCTTTTCTCCCATCTGGACTGGCACAAGGTGGCTGTTAATCTCCCTGCGCAGGTTCTGGTCTGGACACTCATTGATAAATCCACCATATGTATCCAGTATCAAGCGGTCGCACATATCCGTGACCACGATCTTCTCCGCATCAAAAAAATGACTCCCAATGTAATTTGCCAGATTTTTCGGTGTGGCCGCAACCATGCTTTCCTGCCTCATGCCCCGCCAGCCGGATACAGACAGGCATATCCGATTGTCTCCATATCAAAAATTCTTTCCAGCATTTCTTTCTCTTCTTTTTTCATTTGTTTACAGCTCCTAACTCCCTTCTGTGCTTAACCACACAAGAATGCGGCGGAATACTTCCCTCCGCCGCATGGTTTCTGTGATTAAGTCTTACTGTCATAATCAATTCACTTTTTATCAAAGTGACCTGCCCCTATTCGACACTACTCCCCGGGGCAGAACACCGCAAAGACAGACGAATGAAAAAAACATTCCCTGTCCCCTGGTATTCCATGGGCAGCAATCCAGACCGTCTGCCGGTTCTGCAGACATCACAGGAATCTCACCTCCACCACTGCGTGCTGGCTAATCTCAAGGAGTATCATTATAGGCCATTTCCCTCTTCGCACCTGTCCACCACGGACAGGCTGTACCCCGGCTTTCCCGCTCGGCTCCTTAGATGCGATCTTTTTTACACATTCTTAAAATGTGCAGGAGTGTCTCTGCGCCCCGGTTACGGCTCTTTAAATGGCTAATGTATCTGGACTGCTGGATATGGCTGGCACATACTGTCATCTACATGTGCTCTCGAAAGCGAATACCTCCGGCATTTGTCAAGGTTCCTGAGCGGACTTTCTGACAGGTAGTTGTCTGTCGGAAATTTACCCCCTCATAAGGTACTCACACTCAAACGCGTTTTGAGAGGGTACTAATTGAAAAATTTTTTAATTTTTTTCAGAGACATCTCCACGCTCTCCCTAACTGACATGTCACTAACACCTGTTCTTTCTGCAATCTGGCGGAAAGTCAGCCCTTCAAAAAAATAAAGGTGCAGCCGCTCCCTCTGGACTTGTGTGAGTGACTGCACCGCTTTTTGCAGGATTTCCAGCTCCATCCGGCGAATAACCATATCCTCGAGTGTTTCTGCCTCCCCTGCCATCTGTTCTTCCGTCTCACCTTCTATGTAACCGCCTGCTGTAAGGTGGCGCAGGTCCCGCATTTCTTCTGCGTGTGCCTCCCTGCGAAATAGATCTGCCAGCGCCTCATACACTTCATGGGAAACATAGGTATACTCTGTCTCACCGACAGCATCTTTATAAAAATCCTTTATTCTGATTCTGATCCATTCTGACATCTCTGTGTCCTCCATTTCTTGTTTTTTTGAAATGAAGGACACAGGCGGTCCCCTTGTACCACTGCCATATAGGTGTAACAAGCGGTCGGGAATATCTCTTCCTCCGCCTGTATACCAGATACCTATCTTCCAACAGAATGCCTCTGTATGAAACTGTGCATATAAAGACTGCTGTATCCAATGCACCTGCCCGTTTACTTTATAAAATTTCTTTTTTGTGTCTGCCCCAGCTGCAGAATATCCCTTTGCCAGTCCCGTCAATCTATTACTCCTGTACATTCTTTAAGAACTGTCCAGAAATAACCAGTAAAACTGACGGGAGGATCAATGTTCCTTTCCTTCGGACTCACATGAACGGGAAAAATCACAGACACACGAAAGGTCGTGTTAAGATTTTAATGCATCAGACAGGTCAGATTCATAGCGTATTATCAGCAGTTCTTTTCCTCGTGGTACTATACCCGTAAGATAAAACCGTTTCAATAAATGTGTAATAAGTCTTACGCTGGCTGTAAAAAGTTGCAATTTTATGCCGATATCTCATGCCAGAAATGAACACCCCGCCCTTTTGAAAGTTCATACTTTAATAAGTTTGTAAGGTTTTCAATATTCCTAAAATCCACAAAAAAACAGAGATAACTCTTTTCTGTTTATCTCTGTTTTATCAATGTTATTCCATAGTGTTGATTCTTATTTGATATACCGGGCGGTCAAAAGGATTCCATAAAATAGGCCCTGTTTACCATCACGATAACGCTATAATAAGTTCACAAAAACACGAAGGGAGCAGTTTCAATGAAAGAGAAAAAATTAAAATTTACAGTCCGTGTAGGAGAAGACCTGTTGAGAAAATTTGGTTATGTTGCAGAATATAATGCACGTTCTACCAACAGGGAAGTAGAATTCCTCATGAAAAAACGGATTGCTGAATTCGAGAAAAACCATGGCAAAATAACAGGTGAATAAGTTCTCGGCTGTAATCACACAAAAAAATCCCTTCCGGTTTTTTCTTTTCCCGGAAGGGATTCCTATTTTTCCATATGAAGTTGTATAAAAAGTTTTACCCTGCCCGCCAGCATAAAAACTGCCGTGATACAGATACTTGAATAGACAGCATAGGCACAACCCAGATATCCCAGATGCCATAAGATGAAGAACACTATTATCTGCAGAATAACTATGATTCTCGCACATCTGCCAAAGTGTCTTTTCTCTTTCTGGTCAAGTTTTCTATTTCTGCTGTTCATCGGGCTGAAAATAAGTATAATCCCTGCCGCCGCTGCAAGCGTAAGCAGTACTGCAGGGACGGACATCCAAACAAGCAGTCCACCCGTATATACTGGTATAAACAGTACAACACTTGAACTAATGTAGCAAAACAGTCTGTCGTCACAGTGAAAACCGCCAGTAAAGCTCCTGAGTGTCATAAAAGAAAATGTAAACACACATACCACCAGAAGCTGTTCCGTGAACAGTCCTATCAGGAATGCCGTAGCAACATTCATCAGTATGATAACCCCGTTCCTGATTCCATACTGATAAATCTCCCTGTCATCTCCCTCTATGATCCCCCGTTCCTGCATCCAGCGGCTTAACCACCCGGACATGGTTAAAACCTCCTCAGTTTTTTGGCATTCTCCGGTATCTCGTCCTGTCCCAGAAACCACATACAGCACTGGTTTACCGACAGTGTAGCCACTCCGAGTGCTACGGCTGCAATAAATTTCAGTACACCGTTACTTACCCCATACATCAGATCTTAATATTTCTTCATGAAAACACCTCCTAATATTTGACTGCTTCCACTTTATCATCTGATGTAAAAAAATCAAGCTATCTGTAATAAGTCTTACGTTAGCTGTAATAAGTTGCACTTTTCGTCATTCCAGACGTCCTATCCCTGTCAGAAGGAGCTTTGCCTCAAACATATCACCCCGGTCTTTCAAAATTAAATTCCCGCCATATTTTTCCGCCACCCTTTGTACTGCCCTGACTCCCCTGCCGTGCTTTCGCTTATCTTTTTTTGTTGTAGTCATTTCCTTATTTTCTTTCCCTGTTTTGCTGTTCTTTATTAAAACGAACAGATTGCCCTCCTGATACTTCGTCTCAAACTCAATAAACCGCTTTTCCTGCACCACTTGACAGCAGGCTTCAATTGCATTGTCCAGCAGGTTTCCATACAGTACACCCATATCCCCGATTTCAACGGAAACCTTTTGGGGAATAAACACATGAACCCTGATATCAATTCCATTCTCTTTTGCCTTTGCCACCTTGATTTTCAGTATGGAATTTAAGACAGGATTGGCAGAATAGATGATATCCTCCGCCAGACTGATCTCGTCCAGCATCTCTTCCAGCGCTGCCATCATCATACTGCTGTCTCCCTCTCCTGCCGCATCATAAAGCGTACTCAGTCGGTTCTTCATGTCATGCTTGATATTCTGAATCTCCTCCTGATAGCGCTCCATATCCTTATAATATTCGTCCTGGTAGGAAATCTCACTCAGAAGCATTTCTTCCTCATGCCGCTTTTCTGCCATGTCTGTATAATTTTCCATCATAAGAAACACCATGTAATCCGTTAAGATGATTGTAAAGATAATGCAGATGCACAAAACCCCTGTCCGTGCCGATAACTGTTCCTGCACCACCTCAATCAACAAAAAACACCCTACCAGACTTGCAAGAGGAATCAGTGCCAGTATGTAAAATACCTCTCTGGGCATCGCGGAAATGCGAAGAACCTTTCCCTTCTTGATACGACAAAATACCTCAACCAAAACGGCACGAAAAAGCTCCATTACAAACACTGTAATATAATACACAGCCGTTTGTTACCAGCTTTCCCACGAATATCCTGTAAATGATATATCCTGCCGGTTCTGCGACTACTACCAGCCCCATATACATCATTACCGCAACCATTTTTGTTGATATATTCCGCTCATACTGTGATATAAATATTCCTAAAATGACCGCTAATGTGATAAGGTTCAGCCAGTTTACCCCTTTCAGGTTGATGATGCTCCCTGCTGCCTCACATACCAGAAGAATCACGATGGAAATTTCCACAGGGGTTTTTCTTTTTCCAATAAACACCTCCAGAAAACGCCAGAAGATACACAGGTCAAATATGTTTATCAGCAGACGGATTCCATATAGTGCCATGTTACATTCCTCCCTGCACAAAATCCATATGTTTTTCCGTTAGCTCCTTCCGGTATCCTCTGGTGACTGCCAGCTCCTGTCCGTTGGACATTCGGACGACTCCGCCGGAAACGGTCTTTACATGTTTGAGGTTCACAATAAAAGAGCCATGTATGGTAGCAAACATCCTCTCATCAAGGCATTGCCATATTTCTTTTGTCGTCATGTTTGTTTTGTACAGGGTATCTGTTGTATGGATAAGTGCCTGACGCCCTTTTTTCTCAAAATAAAGGATTTCGTCATATTTAAGACTGTAGCGGCTTTTGCCATAACCAAGGAACTGCTCAAAACCATTCTACGCAGACTGTACAGTTATTGCTGAGCAGTTCCTGAGAAAAGCTCTGATTTGTCATTCCAAGATAATTTTCTGCCTTTTCCAACAGGAGCCGCAGCCGCTCCACCGTGATTGGTTTCTGAATAAAATCGAAAGTAACTGTCTCAAACACATCTGGCATGTATTTGGTATAGCTGGTCAGGAACACAATTAATGCTTTAGACTTTCGGTTCCGGATTTCGCGCGCAACAGCGAGTCCATCCATTCCCGGCATCTCAATATCAAGAATATACATATCTGGCTCTCGCTCCTGTCCAGAATATGCCGCAAGCATCTCCTCTGGATTTTGATAAAACTTATACTCAAATGCATATTCAATAAGCGCTGCAGCATATCTCCCAAATACTTCTACTGCATTCGGATCGTCATCACAGACTGCTATCCTCATTAGATCACCTCCTACTCTTTCAGTGTGCTCTCGGAAACTCGAAGTCCTTATTTTACAAGGTCTCCGCAATTTCCAAGATTTTAGTTTCACCTCTATTTTTATTGTTATTTTGTAACATTTTTCATCTTCATATTTC